>NZ_JBBHJY010000001.1:0-1057259 GCF_037572715.1 Novosphingobium aquae
TGCGCCGACTTCTTCGGCCACGGCATAGACGTAGGACAGGTCCGCATGGCCATCTCCGCGGCGGCTGGGCGTGCCCACGGCGATGAAGATCGCGCCGGCATCGCGGATGGCCTCGGGCAATTCGGTGGTGAAGGTCAGCCGCCCCGCCTTGACGTTGCTGGCGACGAGTTCGGCCAGCCCCGGCTCATAGATCGGCATCACGCCGGCATTGAGGCTGTCGATCTTGGCCGGGTCCTTGTCGATGCAGACCACGTCATGACCGAAATCGGCGAAACACGCGCCCGAAACAAGGCCGACGTAGCCCGATCCGACCATGGCAATCTTCATGCGAAACGTTCCTTGTTCGGCCCCAGCCGGGCCTTAGGCAGCATCACGGACGCGGGTGCGGAGATCGCCCCCGTCTTCGGCGGTTTCGATCAACCAGCGGGTGCTGCCTTCCAATCCCAGCGCGGTCAAGCGGCCGGACTGGTAGGCCCCGGTATCGATGCCGATCCGGTTGGACAGCACTTGCGCCTCTTCGGTGATCGAATGGCCGTGGACGACCACGAAGCCGTGATCGCCGACATGCGACAAGAACGGCTCGCGAATCCAGCGAAGGTGCCCGGTGCGCTGCTGTTCGATGGGCAGGTCCGGATGGATGCCGGCGTGGACAAAAAGGTAGTCGCCGATCTGGATAGTGTCTTCGAAGCCGGCGAGGAAATCGACATCATCCTGCGGCACGGCCTGGCGCATCATGGCCTGCAGGTCCTCAACCTCGGCGGCGAGGTAATCTGCTGGGGCGATGGGATAGGACAGCAGCGTCTCACGGCCGCCATAGCGGATGAAGTGGCGCAGCGATTCGACGCTATCCAGCGAATCGAGGAACATTTCCTCGTGATTGCCGGCGATGAAGCGCACGTGGCGCTGCTGCGCCCACAGGCGCGCCGCCTTGATCACTCCGGCGCTGTCAGGTCCGCGGTCAACCAGATCGCCGAGCAGGATGACGGTTGTATCGGCATGGCCGCGTGCCCGGTCATCCGCCTCGATCGCTTCGGCCAGGGTAACCAGCAGGTCCAGCCGTCCGTGTATGTCGCCAACCGCATAGACACGCTGCCCGGCGGGGATGGCGGCCTTCACGGGCTCCGGACGAGCGGAGAAGAGGTTGCGTAGCGCTTTGATCATGGCTGGGTATGGGCGGGCCTATAAGCCTTGCGCCATAGCGAGGCAACTTTGCCGCGCGATGAACTGATCTGCCCTGACGGCCATAGTTGCACAAAGGACACATGGCGGAAGCATGTCTGCACAGTACTAGCGTTTTACTCTTGTGCAATGCAGCAATTCCATGTCACCAAGGTGTCACCGGATTGAGCGGGGCCCAAAAAATGAGGTCCCCCCTGAAGGTGCAGGTGGGACGAAGCAAATTTAACAACCTGAGGGATTTGTCATGCTTACGTCCATTCGCGGTGTTCTCGCCGCAACGGCCCTTACGGGCGCTCTTATCGCTGCGACCCCGGCATTCGCCGACGAGACCGATCCGCCCAAGGACGTCACGATCACCGGCAACGTCGCTTTCGTGACCGATTACCGCTTCCGCGGCCTCTCGCTTTCAGGCGGTGACATGGCTGTTCAGGGCGGCATCAACGTCAACCATTCGAGCGGCTTCTACGTCGGCGTCTGGGGTTCGAACCTCGAACAGGACGCGCTCGACATCTATGGCAACAGCGAAATCGACGTGTTCGGTGGCTGGACCGGTGAAGTCACCCCTGGCCTGACGGCTGACGTCGGCCTGCTGATGTACGTCTATCCGTCGGGCAGCTTCGGCAAGGGCAACGTGCTTGAGCCTTACGCTTCGCTTTCGACCACGATGGGCCCGGTTTCGGCCAAGGTCGGCATGGCCTATGCCTGGAAGCAGGACTCGCTGGGCGGTGACGACAACCTCTATGTCTACACCGATCTCGGCGTTGCCATCCCGGAAACGCCTCTCTCGCTGAGCGCCCACGTTGGTTACACCAGCGGCGCGCTTTCGCCGAACCTGCTCACCGCCAAGAGCACTGACGGCGGCTTCGACTATTCGGTCGGCGCCACGGCCAGTGTCACGAAGAACCTCTCGGTCGGCGTTTCCTACGTCGGCGTGGACGGCAATTCGATCAACAGCTTCTCGAACGATGCCGTAGTCGGCACGGTCAAGCTGAGCTTCTAATTCTGCTTTCCGCAGGACGGAATGGCGGCCCGCCCCCTCACTGGGGCGGGCCGTTTCCGTTTGAACGACTGCGATATGCAGGATTGGGGATTTGAAAGCCCGGCGCTAGCGGCCTATGTTCAGGCCATGACCAGCTACCTGCACACCATGATCCGGGTTTCGGACCCCGCCACCACGATCGCCTTCTTCGAACTGATCGGGCTGAAGGAAACCCGCCGGATCGATAACGAGAAAGGCCGCTTTTCGCTGATCTTCCTCTCCGCGCCGGGGCAGGAAGGCATTGCCGAGGTTGAGCTCACGCACAACTGGGATGAAAGTGACTATACCGGCGGGCGCAACATGGGCCACCTCGCGTTCCGGGTGGACGACATCTACGCCACTTGCGCCGCGCTGATGGCGGCGGGCCACACCATCAACCGTCCGCCGCGCGATGGCCACATGGCTTTCGTCAAGACGCCCGACGGCATCTCGATCGAGCTGCTCCAGCAAGGCGATCTGCCGCCGCAGGAACCCTGGGCGTCGATGGAGAACACCGGCTCCTGGTAAGGCTCAGCGCTTGGCGAGTCGCAGCAGTACGAAGCCGAGCAGCCCTGACAGCGCCGATCCGGCAAGCACGCCGAGTTTGGCTTCCTCGACCAGCAGCGGCGCTGTGGGGAACGCGAGCGCAGCGATGAACAGGCTCATGGTGAAGCCGATGCCGCACAGTGCCGCGAGGCCCCAGAGCTGAAGCGTCGAGGCTCCGGCTGGCCGCTTGGCCAATCCGAACTTTTCCGCCAGCAGGATTGCGCCAAGGATGCCCACCTGCTTGCCTACAAACAGTCCGAACGCCACGGCCAGCGGCAGGGCGGCGAACAGGCTGACGCCCGCGCCCAGTTTGACCCCGGCATTGGCCAGCCCGAACAGCGGCACGATCACGTAAGCGCTCCACGGCGCGACCGCGTGTTCCATGCGCAGCAGCAGACTGTCGCCCCGGCGGTCCAGTTGCATGGGAATGGTCATGGCTGATAACACGCCGGCGATGGTCGCGTGGACACCGGAATGGAGCGTGCAGTACCAGGCGATCACCGCCAGCGGCACGTAAGCCGCGCCGCTTCGTACCCCCGCGCGGTTTAGCACCAGCATTGCGGCAAGCGCCGCCAGCGCACCAGCGCCCCAGACAAGGTCAATGCCGGCGGTATAGAACAGCGCGATGATCGCCACTGCGCCCAGATCGTCAACGATGGCGACGGTCAGCAGGAACAGGCGCAGGCTGGGCGGCAGGCGCTTGCCCGCCAGAGCCAGCACGCCAACGGCAAAGGCGATGTCGGTCGCCGCCGGAATCGCCCAGCCCGGAGCGATTCCCGGAGTGCCGTTTGCAACGGCGAGGAACACGAGGGCCGGCATGGCCATTCCCGCTGCTGCAGCGATCACCGGCAGCCGCCGCCGCGCCGCGCTGGCCAGTTCGCCGTCGAGCACCTCGCGCTTGATCTCCAGCCCGACGACGAAGAAGAAAATCGCCATCAACCCGTCGTTGATCCAGTAGTGCAGGTTCTGCCCGATCAGCGGCAATTGCCCGTGAAGCAGGTGGTGCCAGGCCTCTGCCAGCAGTGAATTCGCCAGCACGAGGGCAAGGGCGGCGCAGCCCAGCAGGATCAGCCCCGCACCCGCATCGCCGTGGGCCAGCTTGATCAATCTTGCCGCGATCCGGCCGGGAAGACGCCTACTTTTGCTCATGCGTTCTCTTACAGAAAGCAAATGCCGCGTTGCAAGCGTAACAGGACGGGAATATGCCTGTTTTCAAAGGATTCGCCGGGGGGTGATGACTTGCAGGTATTGAGTACGATTGTTGCCGTATCTCCAGTGGTCGAGGTGATCCTTGGCGGCCTGCGCATGTTTGAGCGGGAGCTGTTGCTTTTTGCCGGTTTCTGGTTCGTTTTGGGCATCGCGGATGAAATCGCGATCGATTGCCTGTGGCTGTGGCAGAGGCTGGTCAACAAGCGGCGCACGCACCGACTGGTCCCCGATCTTGAAAATCGCGTGCTGATCGGCGGCGCGGCCGTGCTGATCCCGGCATGGCATGAAGCCGGCGTCATCGGCACCACGATCCGGCACATGCTGACCGCGTGGAAGCAGGCGCACTTGCGGGTCTATATCGGCTGCTATGCCAATGACACGGCCACGCTGGTTGCGGCGATGACCGCGATCGAGGGGGACCGGCGCGTCCGTCTGGTCATTCTTGATAGCAAGGGGCCGACGACAAAGGCAGATTGCCTCAACCGGCTTTACCGCGCGCTGGCTGACGATGAAGTGCGGGCTGGAGTGCCGTTCCGCTCGGTGATCGTCCACGATGCTGAAGACATGGTCCACCCCGCCGCGCTGGCGCTGATGGATACCGCGCTCAGCGATGCCGATTTCGTGCAATTGCCGGTGCGCCCCGAACCGCAGCCCGCCGCGCGCTGGATCGCCGGGCACTACATCGATGAATTCGCCGAGGCCCATGCCAAGGCCATGGTGGTGCGCGACGGACTGCGCGCCGCGCTGCCATCGGCGGGGGTCGGCTGTGCGTTACGGCGCAAAATTCTCAGCGACCTGTGCAAGGAACGTGGCCCCGGGGCGGATGGCCCGTTCGAGGCTGAATGCCTGACCGAGGACTACGAACTTGGCCTGCTGGTAACCCGGCGCGGCGGTCTCGGGCGTTTTCTCCGCCTTCGCGACCATGACGGAAACCTCGTCGCCACGCGCAGCTATTTCCCTTCGACCCTGCCCGAAGCCGTGCGCCAGAAGACCCGCTGGGTCCACGGCATCGCCTTTCAAGGGTGGGAGCGGCTCGGCTGGCAAGGCCGCCCGGTTGACTGGTGGATGGCGATCCGCGACCGGCGCGGGCCGCTGTCCGCACTGCTACTGGCGATTGCCTATGTCCTGCTGTTTGTCTCTCCGACCCTTGCGATCGCACAGCGGTACGGGCTCATCGCGCCGCGCGAAATCTCGCCATTGCTCCTCGGCATGGTCTGGTTCTGCTTTGCCGGGCTGATCTGGCGCGCAGTGATGCGCTTTGCCTTTACCGCCCGCGAATACGGCTGGGCCGAAGGCCTGCGCGCCGTGGCGCGGATTCCGGTGGCCAATATCATCACGATTATGTCCGGTCGCCGGGCCTTCGTCGCCTATTGGCGCAGCCTGTCGGGTGAAATGCCGGTCTGGGAGAAGACCACGCATTACGGTCATCCTGCCCTGGTGCGGGAGTCGCGGTCGTGAAGCGGGCACCCTCCCGCCGGCGTGGCCAGCCGATCATCGCGCTTGGCGCCATGCTCTGCCTGTGGACGGCAGGGCGGGTGATCGCCGTGTCGCTGCCGATTGCCGCACCCGAAGTGCGGGCACCGGAATGGCTGGCAACGCCCGCTATTGGCGAGGGTTCGGCGGCTGTTCTGGCTCCCAATGCTGCAGCGACAGTCGAGGCGCGGAAGAGCAATCCTACCTCAGCCTTGCCGACTGCCAGTTCACCTTTTGCGCAGCCGCTGCCGATGCCCGCCGCATCGCCGCTGCTCGCGACCCCCGAACCGGGTGGTCAAACGGGACCGCTTGCAACCCCGGCAACCGCACCGAAAGTTGCGCCCGCCTTGCCAGAGCCCTCGCCAATACCGCCAGCCATGCGGCCCAACCCGACACTATTCGGCGGACACCAGCTCCTGTTCCTCGCCGCGCTCAGCCAGGTCCCGCTGCCCGAAGGCTTGCTCGCTGCCCGCGCTGCACCGCCCAAGGCTGCAGCACCGCAGGCATCGCGCTGGTCGGGTGACGGCTGGCTGCTGCTGCGGCGCGGCGGTGGCGCGCCGGCGCTGGCGGCAATCGGTGGCTCCTATGGCGCGAGCCAGGCCGGCATGGTCCTGCGCTACCGGATCGACCGGACTTCGCCCAACCGCCCTTCGCTCTACCTGCGGGCGAGCGCTGCGCTGGATGGTTCGCGTGAGCAGGAAGCCGCGCTGGGCATTGCCGCGCGTCCGATCTCGCGCCTGCCCGTGCTCGCCATGGCCGAGGCGCGGGCAACGCGTACGCCCACCGGAACGCGCCTGCGTCCCGCGGCGGCACTCGTCACCGAACTGCCCGTGGCGTCGCTCCCGCTCGGCTTTCGTGCCGAGGCTTACGGGCAGGCTGCCTGGGTTGGCGGCACGGGTGCGACCGGCTTTGTCGATGGGCATCTGCGCGTGGAAAAACCGTTGGCCAAGTTCGCTAGCGGCGACCTGTCAGCTGGCGGCGACCTGTGGGGCGACGCGCAAAAGGATGCCTCGCGGTTTGATGCCGGGCCATCTGCGCGGCTGACCTTGCATCCCACCCGGCAGTCGACCGTGCGGGTCGCGGCGGACTGGCGATTCCGCATCGCCGGCAAGGCTGCACCGCAATCGGGGCCGGCAATCACCTTGTCCGCAGGATTCTGATCCGGATATCTGGGCTTTTGCCTTAACACCGCTGGCCATCCGGGCTAGGCATGGGGCAATCCCATGGATGTCTATCTGCCCATTGCCAACCTCGCGGTAAACCTGCTCGTGATTGTCGGGCTGGGGGTTCTGACGGGTGTGCTCTCGGGCATGTTCGGCGTTGGCGGCGGCTTCCTCACCACCCCGCTGCTGATTTTCTATGGCGTGCCGCCCACCGTGGCCGCTGCATCAGCCGCCAGCCAGGTCACCGGGGCCAGCGTGTCGGGCGTGATCGCCCATTCGCGGCGCGGCGGGGTCGATTACCAGATGGGCGGCGTGATGGTCGTTGGCGGCATTCTTGGCACCGGGCTGGGGGCGCTGCTGTTCAACCTGTTCACCGCGCTCGGCCAGATCGATACGCTGATCAACATCCTCTATGTCGTGCTGCTCGGCGGGATCGGCGCGGTCATGGCGCGCGACGCCTGGGCGGAGCTCAAGGCGCAGCGCACCGGCGTCGCGCTGCCCGCCCGCAAACGGCGGCACCATCCCCTGGTCGCCAGCCTGCCGCTGCGCTGGCGGTTTTATCGATCGGGCCTCTACATCTCGCCGCTCGCGCCGCTGCTACTGGGCGTGCTCACCGGCATCCTGACCATGCTGATGGGCATCGGCGGCGGCTTCGTGCTGATCCCGGCGATGCTTTACATTCTCGGCATGAGTGCAAATGTCGTGGTTGGCACCTCGCTGTTCCAGATCCTTTTCACCACCGTGGCTACCACCCTGATGCATTCGGTGACCACCAAGGCGGTGGACATCGTTCTGGCCGCCCTGCTGCTGCTGGGTTCGGTGACGGGGGCGCAACTGGGGGCCAGGTTAGCGCTGAAGATTCCGGCAGAGCGCCTGCGACTGGCACTCGCGGCACTGGTCCTGCTGGTTGCGCTGCGCATGGCGATCGGGCTGACCTATCGGCCAGAAGCGCTGTTCACGGTGGCGCCGCTATGAGGCGGCTGTTCTCGCTGCTGTGCCTCTGGCTGCTGACCGGCGCGGCCGACCCGATCCTCGTGCCCGAAGTGTCGCAGCACGAGGTTGAGGTGCGGCAGGGCTTCACTGGCACCGAACTGCTGCTTTACGGTGCAATCCTCGATCCCAGCGGCATCCGCGCCGGACGCGATTATGATATCGTCGTCATCCTCAAGGGGCCGACACGGTCGATCATCGTGCGCGAAAAGCAGCGCTTCGCCGGCATCTGGATCAACGGCGCAAGCGGCGAATATCGTTCTGCGCCAGGCTATTATGCGGTCGCATCCTCACGCCCGATCGACAAGATTGTCGATACGCGCACGGCGGCAATTTACGAGATGGGGCTGTCTTCGCTGCAGCTCTCCCCCATCGGTACGATCGATCCGAACAAGCAGCGGCGCTTTGCCGACGGGCTGGTCGGCCTGATGGCGGCCGACGGGCTCTACCAGCAGAACGACGGCGCAGTGACGATCAGCGAACAGGTGCTGTATCAGGCGCGCATCCGCCTGCCATCCTCGGTTCCCGTCGGGCGCTATACCGCGGAAACGCTTGCCATCAGCCGGGGGCGCGTGGTTGCCTCCGCCACAGCCCACGTCAATGTCAGCAAGCGCGGCTTCGAACGCGGCATTGCCGAATTCGCTGACCAGCTCGGCCTGCTCTACGGCCTGCTCGCGGTCGGTATCGCGGTGGGCATGGGGCTCGCCGCAGGGCGTATCTTCGCCAGGTTTTAGTGTAAATTAACGAGTTAACCCTAAGCCCGGACCATCAATTGGTGTGATCGGGGCGACACATGATGTCGGACATGAGTTCGAAGGGTTTTCACAGCGTACATCCGGCCAGTCCGCAGGACCTTGCCGGGGGGAGTGGTGTGCCACAGGTCGACAATGCGCTCGAACCGATCGGCATCATCCAGGAAATCGCCGGTTCCAGCTCGTCAATCGCGCTTGACCTGACCCGCCTGCAGGAATGTTCGGAAGATGCCGATCCGTCGGTGGCGCTGGCCGGGCAAGTCGGCAGCCAGATCAAGATCCGTGTCGGGCGCGGCTGGCTGCTCGCGTCGGTCCGCACCCAAAAGCAGGACACAAGAAGTCCGGGCGGTATCACGGCGCACATCGACTTCCTTGGCGAAGGTGACGAGGAACGGCTGACCGGCCGCATCCACGGCTTCCGCCGCGGCGTCACCTGCTATCCGATCCCCGGCGCGCTGGTTTACCCTGCGACGACCAACGACCTGCGCCAGATCTACGCCAGCGATGGCCGCTCGACCATTCAGGTCGGCACCGTGTTCCCCACGCGCGACATCCGCGCCGGCATCTATATCGATGCCTTCCTCGGAAAGCACTTCGCGCTGCTCGGTTCGACCGGCACCGGCAAATCGACCAGCGCCGCGCTGATCCTGCACCGCATCTGCGAGGCGGCGCCGCAGGGCCACATCGTCATGGTCGATCCGCACGGCGAATATGCCGCGGCGTTCAAGACCACCGGCATGGTGTTCGACGTGTCGAACCTCGCCATGCCGTATTGGCTGATGAACTTCGAAGAGCATTGCGAAGCCATGCTCACCTCGACCGGCGAACAGCGGCAGGAAGATGCCGACATCCTCGCCCGCTGCGTGCTGCAGGCGCGGATGAAAAACCGGCTGGCCGAACAGATGGGCCGCATCACGGTCGATTCACCGATCCCCTACGTGCTGTCCGATCTCACCACGATCCTGCAGAACGAGGCCGGCAAGCTCGACAAGGCGACGACCTCTGCGCCTTACGTCCGCATCAAGAACAAAATCGACGAACTGCGCAACGATCCGCGCTATCAGTTCATGTTCTCAGGGATGCTGGTGACTGACACCATGGCAGACTTCATCGGCCGGATCTTCCGCCTGCCGGCTGACGGCAAGCCGATCTCGATCATCGACGTGTCAGGCGTGCCGTCCGAAATCACCTCGACCGTGGTCGCCGTGCTCGCCCGCCTCGTGTTTGACCACGCCATCTGGAGCCGCGATGAAAAGCAGCGCCCGATCCTGCTGGTCTGCGAAGAAGCGCACCGCTACGTGCCGAACGAGAAGAATTCCGATGGCTCGTCGGTTGGCCGCATCCTCAGCCGTATCGCCAAGGAAGGCCGTAAGTACGGCGTGGCACTCGGCCTGATTACCCAGCGCCCGTCCGACCTTGCCGAAGGCGTGCTGTCACAGTGCGGCACGATCATCTCGATGCGCCTCAACAACGACCGCGATCAGGCCTTTGTGCGCGGGGCCATGCCCGAAGGTTCGCGCGGGTTCCTCGATTCGATCCCGGCGCTGCGCAACCGCGAGGCGATCATGTGCGGCGAAGGCGTGTCGATTCCGATGCGCGTGACCTTCGACGACCTGGAAGAAATGAAGCGCCCGGCCTCTGCCGATCCGAGCATCACCGAACTGTGGCGCCAGACCGGCGGCGAGGAAGCCTCGGTCCAGCGCACGGTCATGCGCTGGCGCGCGCAGGGTCGCTGAACCGCACCGATTTCCGGCCCATTCCGGGCTGCAAACGGCAGATTTCTGCGCTTCCCGCGCTCACGTACTGACGTACGCTGCGCGCCGGTTCTCGAACTCCACCATTTTCGCCTCGGACTGAGCCGAAACTCGGCACGGTTCAGAAACAAACGGAACGGCTCATGCTGCTCCTAGGCGGACAAATACGCCTGATCGCGCTTCTTCCGCCAATCGCCGTGTATATAGAGCCACCACGATCCCACCGCCGATACGCAGGACGCTATCGGGAACGACCACCACAGCGCGTCGCTGCCCATCTGCGGATAGGCACCGAAATAGAAGCCCAACCGCACCGGGAACAGCGCGATTGTCTGGATGATCAGCGGCAGCCAGACGACGCCGTAAGCGCGCAGCGTGCCGCCCACGACCATCGATGCCCCCATCACGATGAAGCTCCAGGTAATGATGTACTGGAGGTGCACCGCGATATCGACAGCCGGGCTTTGCGCACCGAGGAACAGCCCCAGCAGCGGGCGCGAGAACAGGACCAGCAGCGCGGAGAGCACGCCGGTCATCACCACATTGCTCAGCATTCCGGCGTTGGACACCTTGGCCACCCGCTCATGCTTGCCCGCGCCGATTGCCTGCGCGACCATGGCGCTGACGCCCGAACTGATCGCAAAGGCCGGCATCTGCAGGAAGTTCCACAGCTGCATCGAAGCGCCGTAGGCGGCGGTGGAATGCGAACCCTCGCGGTTGACCAGGCCGACGATCACCATCTGCGCCGATGACATCAGCAGCATCGACGTGCCCATCGGCAGGCCCTTGCTGATCATGTATTTCAGCTCGCTGCCGGCCGGGATCAGGTAGGCGAACTCGCGGGCACGCAGGCGCAGCGGCAAGTCGCGCTTGTATAGCTGGTACAGCAGGAACGCCATGCCACCGAGGCCCGCGACGAAGCTGGCGCAGGCCGATCCGCCGATGCCCATTGCCGGGATCGGACCCCAGCCAAGGATGAACAGCGGGTTGAGCCCGACGTCGAGCAGCACGCTGATCGCCATCGAATACATCGGTGATTTGGCATCGCCCACGCCGCGCATGCCCATCGACAGGACCATGTTGGCCGTGCCGAACGGGATCGAGATGAAGATCACCCGCAGATAGGTAACTGCAAGGTCCATGCTGTCGGCAGGAATCGACATCAGCCGCAGCATGGTCGGCGCGAAAATCAGTCCGAGAACCGCGCTGGCCAGCGCGAGCGCCATGGCAAAGCCCACCCCGTTGCCGAAACTGCGTCGCGCCGCGATCACGTCACCCGCGCCGTAATGCTGGCCGATGCGAACGGTGCTGGCCATGCCGAATCCCATGACCAGCGCGAAGAACAGGAACATCACGACATTGGCATTGGTCGTCGCCGCCAGTGCGTCCTCACCGATGAGCCGGCCGACCCAGATGGCATTGACGAAGCCGTTGATCGTCTGGACAAGGTTGCCGATCAGCATCGGGATCGAAAACGCGATCAGCGTCTTCAGGATCGGCCCGCTGGTCAGGTCGCCCATGCGCTGCGGCGTTTCCGCCACGACCTCTTCGGCGATGGACTGCTCTTCGGGGGACAGTTCGGTCATGTTCCCCTCGTGTCGCCGAACAGGTGGATGTGCAAGCGGTCGGAGAAATTCAGTTCATTGTTTGAACAATAATCGGCGAGCCAGACGCTACGCTCGCGGATCGTCGCGCTGTCGCGGCCTTCGGGCATGAGCCACACGCGCTGGCCGGTTATGCTGTGTTCGGCGGTGATGGCGTGGACCTCGGCAAGGTCTTGCCCGCTGGCGATGACGAATTTGAACGTTGCACGCGGGTCGGCGGCGAAGGCGCGCAGGGCATCGGGCCGCAGCGCGAGGTCGCGCGGGTTGCCGCTGTGCGCGAGTTTTGGCGACACATTCCACTGGTGGACGAGGGCGTCGAGCACGGCGGGCGGCGCAACTGTGCCATTTGTCTCGACCTCGACATGAATTCCCGGCAGCAGCGCCAGCATACGGGCAAGGGCAGGGGCCTGCAGCAGCGGCTCACCCCCGGTCACGACCAAGCGCCGCCGGCCGAAGGCGGCAATCTGTGCAGCGACATCAGCCTCGTCGAGCGTCACCTGATTGGCGGCGCGGTCAAAGTCCAAGCCGTCGCGGTGCGGGCGGTTATCGCCCTGGAAGCGCCAGGTATAGGCGGTGTCGCACCACTCGCAGGCGAGGTTGCAGCGCGACAGGCGCACGAAAGTGCAGGCGCGGCCAGCGGATGGGCCTTCGCCCTGGACCGAGGCGAAAATCTCGGGCTCGCCGGGCGCTATCGTGGCGAGAGCGAGCGCCATTTACCCCAGCCGAGCCAGTGCCGCGCTGAGCCGCTCGGCCTCAGCGGCGTGCATGGCGTGGTCGGCGCGGGCCTTTTCGACGGCTTCGGGCTTGGCCTTCTCGACGAAGGACGGGTTGTTCAAACGGCCTTCGAGCGACTTGGCTTCCTTCTGCGAAACCTCGAGCGCCTTGGCGAGGCGGGCCTTTTCGGAGGCAATGTCGATCACGCCTTCCAACGGCACGATCAGGCTGGCATCGCCCGCGCCGATCTGCATGGCGGCACCCGCTGGCGCAGCTTCGAAGCGGACGGCGCTGAGGCGGGCGATCCGTTCGATCGCGCCGGGGTTGCGCTCGATCACGCCGCGCGTCTGGGCTGATGGCTCGGGCAGATAGGCCTCGAGCTTGGCACCCGGCGCAATGCCGAGTTCGTTCTTTGCTGTGCGCAGGTTGCCGATCAGCGCGATCAGCCAGTCGACCTCCGCCTTGGCCTCTGCATCGACGCTCGCCTGCGGATCGGGCCAGCTGGCGGTGATTAGCGGATAGTGCGGGCGATCCCCGAGCGCGCCCCACAGCTCTTCAGTGACGAAGGGCATGAAGGGGTGCAGCATGACGAGGATCTGGTCGAGCACCCAGCCGGCGACGGCCTTGGTTTCCTCGTCGAAGTTGCCCTTGATCAGTTCGATGTACCAGTCGCAGAACTGGTCCCAGACGAAGTGGTAGATCGCATTGGCCGCCGCGTCGAAGCGCAGGTCGGCCATGGCCTGATCCAGTTGGCCAAGCGTTTCGACGACTTCGCCGATAATCCACTTGTTGACCGCGCTGGTGGCCTTGGGCGCAGCGATCGATGTGCTGGCGGCAATGCCGTTGCTCTCGCAGAAACGCGCGGCGTTCCACAGCTTGGTGGCGAAGTTGCGATAGCCTTCGACCCGGCGCTCATCCATCTTGATGTCGCGGCCCTGGCTCTCCATCGCCGCCATGAAGAAGCGCAGTGCATCCGCACCGTACTGGTCGATCAGGCCCAGCGGATCGACGACATTGCCCTTGGACTTGGACATCTTCTGCCCATCCGGCGCGCGGACCAGACCGTGCAGATAGAGCCGCGGCCACGGGTTCTGGCCGGTCATCGCCTGCCCCATCATCATCATGCGGGCATCCCAGAAGAACAGGATGTCGAAGCCGGAGACGAGCAAGTCATTGGGGTAGTGGCGCTGGACGAGGGTGGTATCCTCCGGCCAGCCGAGCGTGGCGAAGGGCCACAGGGCCGAGGAGAACCACGTGTCGAGAACGTCTTCATCACGGCTCAGCGTCTTGTTGCCGGCAAGGGCCTGCGCTTCTTCCTCGGTTTCCGCGACGTAGATTTCGCCGTCATCGGCAAACCAAGCCGGGATCCGGTGGCCCCACCACAGCTGGCGGCTGACACACCAAGGCTGGATGTTTTCCATCCAGTTGAAGAAGGTCTTCTCCCAGCTCTTCGGGACGATCTCGATCGCGCCCGAGCGTACGGCCTCCAGCGGTGCCTTCGACAGCTCAGCCGCATTCACATACCACTGGTCAGTCAGCCACGGCTCGATCACTACGCCGCCACGGTCGCCGAAGGGGGTCTGGATCGTGCGGGGTTCGGCGTCGACCTCGACCGGCTCGCCGTCCTTATCCTTGGTCATGTGCGGGATCAGCATCCCCGCTGCCTTCATGTCGGCAACGATCATATCGCGCACGACAAAGCGGTCGAGCCCGAGGTACTTTTCGGGGATCAGGCCATCGGCGGCCTGCACCACCAGCGCTTCGGCATCGAACATGTTGAGCATGTCGGCGGGCTTGATCCCGGCGCGCTTGCCCACTTCGAAGTCGTTGAAATCGTGCCCCGGCGTGATCTTCACCGCGCCGCTTCCCAGTTCGGGGTCGGCGTGTTCATCGGCAACAATACGGAAGCGGCGGCCGGTGAGCGGCTGGACAATCTCCTTGTCGATCACGCTGGCATAGCGCGGATCATCGGCGTTCACCGCCACACACATGTCGGCCAGCATCGTTTCGGGGCGCGTGGTGGCGACTTCGATATAGTCGAGGCCATCGTCGCGCTTTACGCCGTCCGCCAATGGGTACTTGAAGTGCCAGAAGCCGCCCTTGATCTCGCGGGTTTCCACCTCAAGGTCGGAAATCGCGGTCTTGAGCTTGGGGTCCCAGTTCACCAGTCGCTTGTCACGGTAGATCAGGCCCTTGTTGTAGAGGTCGACAAACACCTTCACCACGGCGCGGGTGAAGTGCGGGTCCATGGTGAACTGTTCGCGGCTCCAGTCCATCGAACAGCCAAGGCGGCGGAGCTGGCAGGTGATCGTGCCGCCGCTCTCGTGCTTCCATTCCCAGACCTTGTCGACAAAGGCTTCGCGGCTGTAATTGGTGCGCTTGTCATGCCGCGCTTCCATCTGGCGTTCTACGACCATCTGCGTGGCGATGCCGGCATGGTCGGTGCCGACCACCCATAGCGCATCCTTGCCGCGCAGACGTTCATAGCGGATCACCACGTCCTGCAGCGTATTGTCGAGCGCGTGGCCGATGTGCAGGCTGCCGGTCACGTTCGGCGGCGGGTTGACGATGGTATAGGGAGTCGCGTCCGGACGTTCCGGGCGGAACAGGCCGTTTGTTTCCCAGTGGGAATACCATTTCGCCTCGATGGCGGCGGGATCGAAAGTCTTGTCTAGAGCCATGCCGGGCCTTTGCCAGCGGGGGGGCGAGCGCGCAACCCACCTTGCCCCCGCCACAATTTACCTGCAGACACACGCCGAGATGCGAACTTGGGCTGATTTCACTACTGAAGAAGGCGATGGCGGCGCGAAGCGCATCGTTTTCTCGGGACCACTGACCGTCAGCTCGATCGGGCCGGCGGACGTGCGCCTGCGCACCCTCGAAGGTCCGGTCAGCGAACTCGACGTCAGCAGCATTGGTGAGATTGACACGGTCGGCGCCTGGTTGCTGCACCGGTTGTCGCAGGAATTCAGCGCCCCGGTCGTCGGCGCCAGCGGGCAGGCCAAGCGGCTCATAACCGCGATCGAAACCGACGAACCGGAGGAGACTGCGCGGCCGCCCCGGCCCAATGCCGTGACCCGCGTGCTTGAGGCGACCGGCATTCTCTCGGTCACCACCTGGCTCGGCACGGTCAAGATCACCGGCTTCCTTGGCGAGATTCTCGTCGATGCCGGCCATCTGCTCCGCCACCCCGGGCGCGTGCGCGGCAAGGCGATGATCCACCAGCTCGAACTGGTCGGCATCAACTCACTCGGCATCATCGGACTTATGAGCTTCCTTGTCGGCATCGTCATTGCCCAGCAGGGCGCGGTGCAGCTTCAGCAGTTCGGCGCGGAGATGCTGACTGTCAACCTGACCGGCCGCATTGCCATGCGTGAACTGGGCGTGCTGATGACCGCGATCATGGTCGCGGGCCGCTCGGGATCGGCCTTTGCGGCGCAGATCGGCACGATGAAGCTGACCGAGGAAATCGACGCGATGCGCACCATCGGCGTCTCCCCGATCGAAGCGCTGGTGATCCCGCGCATCCTCGCCTCGGTGGTGATGATGCCGCTGCTGGGGTTCTATGCCGCGATCATGGCGATTGTCGGCGGCGCGGTGATTTCCTCGTTCACGCTGGGCATCCCGTTCATGACCTTCCTCACCCGCATCCAGGAAGTTGTGCCGCTGCATGACGTATGGGTCGGGCTGGTCAAGGCGCCGTTCTTCGGCCTCGTGATCGCCATGACCGGCTGCTACCAGGGCATGCAGGTCAAGGCCAATGCCGAAGAAGTGGGCCTGCGCACGACCATGGCCGTGGTCCAGGCGATTTTCATGGTCATCGTCATGGACGCGTTCTTCGCCGTGTTCTTTACCGAAGTGGGCTGGGGATGAACGAGATCCCCAACGATATCCGCACTGACGTGGTGCATGCGCGGTTCAAGGACGATCACCCGATTGTCGTGAAGGGCCTGCGCAATGCCTTTGGCGATCAGGTGATACACGACAATCTCGACCTCACGGTCAACCGGGGCGAGATTATTGGCGTGGTCGGCGGTTCCGGCACCGGCAAGTCGGTGCTGATGCGTTCGATCATCGGCCTGCAGATCCCCGAGGAAGGTTCGATCGACGTGCTCGGTGAATCGATTACTGATGCGCACGACGATGACGATATCGACATCCGCAGCCGCTGGGGCGTGCTGTTCCAGGGCGGAGCGCTGTTCTCCACGCTGACCGTGGCTGAGAACGTCGAAGTGCCGCTGCGGGAATTCTACCCCGAGATCGGCGACCAGCTACGGCGCGAGATTGCCCATTACAAGGTGCGCCTGTCCGGCCTGCCGACCGCTGCGGCGGACAAGTATCCGTCCGAATTGTCAGGCGGCATGAAAAAGCGCGCCGGCCTAGCCCGTGCGCTGGCGCTCGATCCGGACCTGCTGTTCCTTGACGAGCCGACTGCCGGACTCGACCCCATCGGCGCGGCGGCCTTCGACCATCTGACAAAGGAGCTTCAGGCGACGCTGGGGCTTACGGTATTCCTGATCACGCACGATCTCGACACGCTGTACGAGATTTGCGACCGGGTTGCCGTGCTGGCGGACAAGAAGGTGATTGCAGTCGGTACGATCCCCGAACTGCTCGCCACTGACCATCCGTGGATTCAGGAATACTTCAATGGCCCCCGCGGGCGGGCGGCGCAGGCTAGTCAGGAACGCGGCGAGGCGGCGAAGGTGGACAAGTCGCTGGGCAAGGGGGCATAGGTAGACCAATGGAAACCACCAATGGAAACTAGGGCAAATCACGTCTGGGTGGGTGCGGTTACGCTGTTCCTGCTAGCAGTCGTCGCGGCCTTCGTGATCTGGATCGCGCAGCTCGGCAAGGGCGACCGTCAGGAATACGACATCTTCTTCAAGCAGTCGGTTGACGGGCTGACGTCTGGCACGACGATCAATTATGCTGGCGTTCCCGCAGGGCAGATTGCCGACATTGAGCTGTGGCCAGCCGACCCCAGCTTCGTGCGCGTGCGCATCGAAGTCGACAAGAAGGTCAAAATTCTTCAGGGCACGACGGCGACGATCCAGGGCAGCTTTACCGGCACCTCGACGATCCAGCTCAATGGTGGCATCCGCGGCGCGGCACCGATTACCGAGCCGGGACCTGGACCGGGCCGCGTGCCGGTGATCCCTACCAAGCGCGGCGGGCTGGGCGAACTTCTGTCCAACGCGCCGATGCTGATCGAGCGGTTGGCGACGGTGACCGAGCGGCTCAACACCCTGCTGTCGGATGAGAACCAGCGCTCGATCAAGGGCATTCTCGCCAATACTGATAAACTGACCGCCAACCTCGCTGATGCCTCACCGCAGGTGAAGGGCACGCTGGCCGAACTGCAAGTCACGCTCAAGCAGGCCAGCGCCACGCTGGCGAGCTTTGAACAGGTCGCTGGATCAGCCAACACCCTGCTGGGCAGCGATGGTCAGTCGCTCGCGCGGCAACTTCGCGAGACGCTGGGTTCGGCCAAACTCGCGGCGGATTCGCTGCAAGGCGCGCTCAGCGAGGCGCGGCCGGGGCTCAACCAGCTGTCCGAGAGCACCTTGCCGCAAGCCGAAGCCGCGATCCGCGACCTGCGCGCGACGACCAAGGCCTTGCGCGGCGTGACCGAAAAGATCGACGAACAAGGCGCCGGCGCACTGCTGGGCGGGCAGAAGCTGCCGGACTACAAGCCATGAGGAGTTCTGCCATGAAGTATCGAACGATGATTGGCGGGACCGGGAAGGCGCACTTCGCCAAGATCGCCGCGATCGGACTGGTGCTGGCGCTGTCGGGCTGCCTCGGCCTTGGCGGGGGCAAGCCGCCGCCGACGCTGTTCACGCTGACGGCGGACAAGACGCTGCCGGCTGGAACGGTGCTGTCGGGCAATTCGGCGCAGGCGCTGATCGTGCTCGATCCGGAGACCGACCAGAACCTGTCGAACACCCGTATCGCGGTGCAGGTTGACCAGAGCAATGTCGCCTACCTCGCCAAGGCGGCTTGGGTCGAACGCCCGGCGCGCCTGTTCGGCACGCTGATGGCCGAAACCATCCGCGCTGGCGGCAAGCGCATCGTCTTTGTCGGCGATGACGGCATCAACACCAGCCGCAATCGCCTCGGCGGACGCTTGACCGCCTTTGGTTATGATGCGCGCGAACAAGCAGTGATTGTCCGCTTCGATGCCGTGCTGAACGGAGCGGCTGGAGCGGTGTCCACGCGCAGGTTTGAGGCTAAGGTGCCCGGTGTGGCCGCCAAGCCCGAACTGATTGCCCCGGCACTCAACCGCGCGGCAAATCAGGTTGCTGTCGAGGTTGCCGACTGGGTGGGGTGAGAGTCGAGGCCAACGCGCCCAACTTAACCCCATTTCGTCATCCTGAACTCGTTTCAGGATCCATTTCGCCTCCCGCTCGGATCTCCGTAAGGGGAGAATAACGGTGCCGTTTTGCTGTCCAAGGCGAGCAATGCGCCTGCGGCAAGATGGATCCTGAAACGAGTTCAGGATGACGGTGTGAGTGGGGTGAGGTCGATTAAACCCTCACCAACCCCGCAAACCGGATCGCTGCCTCAAAATCGCGCAACCGCTTGGCCTGCCGTGCTTCGGCTTCGGCGTCTCGGCCCCACATTTCCTCTTGGAACAGCTCTTCTAGCTCGCTGGCTTGCCACAGCACTTGCGTATCGTGCTGACCGTGGACGGACAGCAGTGCGATGATCAGCGAGGCGGAAATGCCCGAGAGGGATCGCAGCGCTGCCAGCGTCAGGTCGTCCTTGGCTTCCAGCAGTGCGCGCAGCTTCGTCAGCGTTTCGGGCGGCTGGGGCTGGTGCATAATGCCGCTCACCCGCGCGAATTTGAGGCCCCATGTCGCCTCGGCAGCCGCCAGCAGCGGCTCCCATGCCGCATCCTGCCGCCGCGCGAGCACTTCGCCCGGCGCGGCGCGGTAGCACAGCGTGTCGGTCTCGCCGTAAGCCAGCAGCGCGCGCACGGTGTCGGCGCGGTCGCCGGCGATCACGTCGATGGCATAGTCGGCCATGTCGCGCAGAACGAAGCCGGCGGGGTCGATTTCCTCGCCCTGATCGGTCCACTCCTGCGCCAGCGCGCGGGCAAGAGCCTCGCCGGGGACGATCTGCTGGCGCTTGCCCTGCGTCTTCAGTGGGCGGCCATCAAGCATGACTTGCCAGCCGCCATCCACCAGCGCTGCCGAAACTTCCTTCCAGAACCGCTTCACGGGATCAACTTCTCCAGCGCTTGGCGAGCAGGGTGGGAACGAGGAACACGTCGACCATGCCGATCAGGATCAGCGTAACGCCGATCAATCGCGCCATCGGGATGTCGATCTTGTCGCCAGCGCAAAGCAGGCCGACGAGGATCAGAACCACGCCCGACATGCGGACAAGGTTGATCGCCATGAAGCGCTTCTTGGCCAGCGCCTCTTGTTCGGGTGTGGTCATGACAGCAGGTACTCCCCAAGTTGAAACGGTGTATCGGCGACCCATTCGGCCCCCGCCGCGACAAGTTCCGCCGCCTCGTGATAACCCCAGGTCACGCCAATCGCGCGCACGCCCGAATTGACCGCAAGGCCCATGTCGAAGGCCGTGTCACCGATCATCACGGTGTGCGCCGGGTCGGCCAGCGTCTCGCCCAGCGCGGCTTCCATCATTGCCGGATGCGGCTTCGACGGATGGCGGTCGGCGGTCTGCAAGGTGGCGAAGCGGTGCGTCAGGCCATGGGCGGCGAGGCAGTGCGACAGGCCCCGGTCGCTCTTGCCGGTGGCCACGCCGAGCAGCCAGCCGGCCCCGTGGAGCTTCTCGATCAGTTCGGCGATGCCATCGAACAGCGGTTCGGCAATGCGGCCTTCATCGCGCGCGGTGCGGTAGGCGCGCTTATAGGCATCGACCGCCAGCGCTTCCACGTCAGGCGCGCAGTCAGGCACCAGCCGCCGCACGGCCTGCGGCAGCGACAGGCCGACGATGCGGCGAACGGCGTGGCGATCGGGCGGAGCAAGGCCGGCTTCGGCAAAGGCAGCTTCCATCGCCTCGCAGATCGAGGCTTGGCCATCGACCAGCGTTCCGTCGCAGTCAAACACGGCGAGGCGCTGGCTCATGCCGCGCCCTTGTCGTCGAGCAGCGTCCGCATCAGTTGTGCCAATGCCATTGCGCCCTGCGCTTCAAGTGCATCGGCGACGCGGGCGCGCTCCTCGGCAGGCTTGTTCTGGCTGAGCTTGAGCGTCGGCCGCCAGCCGCGCACTTCCATTTCGAAACCGGTGATGCCGCCCATCATGGCGCGCAGCTTGTACGCCGGCACTTTGTCCATCGTCCACGGCGCGCCGCCGATGACGCGGGCTTCCTGCCGCTCGCTCAGCGTTTCGAGCAGGCCTTCGAGTCCCTCGGCATCCATGCGGCGCACGGGGCCTTCCATTTCAAGGGCAATGTAGTTCCATGTCGGCACCTGCGCCGCGTCGTCGTACCAGCGCGGGCTGACATAGGCGTCTGGCCCATTGACGACGGCAAGCGCGGTCATGCCCGGAAGGTGCTTGGTCAGCGCATTGCCGCGCGACAAGTGGAACTGCACCGCGCCGTCACCGGTGTGGACCAGCGGTGTGTGCGCCACCCGCGGACCATCGGGCGTCTGGGCGAAGATCATGCCGAAGCCGATCTCTTCGATCAGCGTTTCGAAAAGGGCGCGGTTCTCGCTGCGGAACAAGGCATTGGGATGCATCAGCGCGGCTTTCGGGGTGCGCCGGGCTTGGCCGGGCTTTTGGGCCGGGCGGGGGCGGGGCGTTTGGCGGCGGGTTTTGCACCGGGCTTGCCAGCCGCTTTGGCGGGCGGCCGAGTAGTCGGCTTGGTGGTGGGAACCTGCGAGCCTTTGCCCTTGGTCGGGCCGCGCTTCTTCGGCGCTTCCTCGCGCGTTCCCGCCTTGCCGGCAGGCGCGCGTTGACCGCTCTTTCTGCCATGGCGCTCACCCCGGCGTTCCTTGCGGTACTGCTTGGCGTGGGCCTTGGCTAAGGCCTTTTCCTCTTCCTTGGGCGCGCGGATCGGCACTTCGATCACCGCTTCGCCGTCGGCCTCGTCAAAGCCAAGCTGACTGAGCGAGGCGGCAAAGTGAGGCGGCAATTCGGCGGTCACGTCGAGCGGCGCGCCATCGGGATGGTCGATCAGCAGACGCCGCGCGTGGAGGTGCATCTTGCGGCTGATCGAGCCGGAGAGGAACGCCTCTGGCCCGCCGTATTTGCCATCGCCGATGATCGGATGGCCGATAGCCGCCATGTGAACGCGAAGCTGGTGCGTGCGCCCGGTGAAGGGCTGCAGTTCGACCCAGGCGGCGCGGTTGCCGGCGCGGTCGATCACGCGGTAGCGGGACTTGGCGGGCTGGCCCTGATCGGTCTTGTCGACCATCATCTTCTCGCCGCCGCTGCCCGGCTGCTTGGCGAGCGGCAGGTCGATCACGCCTTCCCTGATGTCAGGCACGCCGGCCACCAGCGCCCAGTAGATCTTGGTCGCTGATCGGGTGGAGAACCGCTTCGAGAAATAGGCCGCGCTGCCGGGCGTTGCCGCAACCAGCAGCACGCCCGAGGTATCCTTGTCGAGCCGGTGAACGAGGCGCGGACGCGCGCCGCTCGGCGCATAGGCATCGAGCAGGCCGTCGACGTGTTCGAAGGTGCCTGATCCGCCCTGCGTGGCAAGGCCCGGCGGCTTGTTGAGCACGATCGCCGCGCGGTCGCGGTGGATGACCATGGCATCGGCCTGTTCGAGCTGCTCCTCGGTCAGCGGCTTGCGGACGCGGGCGCCGCTGCGTTCGGGCGTGGCACCGCCCGGCGGTACGCGCAGGACCTGGCCCTTGGCGAGCCGGTCATCGACCGCAGCGCGCTTGCCATCGACACGGATCTGCCCGGTGCGCGCCCAGCGGCTGACCATGGCAAAGCTGACCTGCGGCAAGTGGCGCTTGAACCAGCGGTCAAGCCGGATGTCGTCATCATCGGCCTGAACGGTGAACTGGCGGACTTTTTCGTCCGGAGCGTGGTGCGTGCTCATGCTACGGCCCTCATTACGAACAGTCCGGCAAACAGCGCGGCGAAACCGGCAATCAGCGACACGGCGACATAGGCCATGGCCGTGCCCAGTTCCCCGCGTTCGACCAGCAGGGCGAATTCAAGGCTGAAGGCGGAGAAGGTGGTAAAGCCGCCCAGCACGCCAACGCCGAGCATAAGCCGCAGGGACTCGCCCGCCGTTCCCGAGCGAGCCAGCCAGCCCGCCAGCAGCCCCATGGCGAGGCTGCCGATCACGTTGACGCTGAGCGTGGCGAGGGGAAATGCCGTGGCTGCAGCAGGACCAATGGCGCGGGTCCAGGCCACGCCGGTGAGGAAGCGCAGCCAGGCACCAAGGCCGCCGCCAAGGGCGACCAGCGCGGAACTTGCAAGGAAGGATGGGGATGTCATGACCCAGCCCTTAGCCGGGGTTGCCCGCGATTGCCACTTTAGCCTTGCCCATCGCGCAAACCAGCGCCGAGATTGCCGTGCCGAGCACCAGTTGCCACGGAAAAGCGATGGCTTTCATGCCGGCGGGCAGGGCGAGGCTGTCGATCACATAGGGCTGGAAGGCCAGGACGGTCAGGAACCCGGCGACGAAAGCGGCGATGACCGAGCCCGAATTTCCGCGACGCGTGAACAGCGCCACGCCGTAAACGCCGAGCAGGCCTGAATAGGCAAAGCTCATCACCCCCAGCACGAAATCGAGCAGGGCGGCATCCGAATAGCGCTGCCAGTAATAGGACAGGATCGACATGGCGAAGAGCGCGAGGCCGAGCACCACGCTCGCCGCGCGGCCGGCGCGGACGAAGTGGGCTTCTTGCCGCTCACCGGCGAAGGGGCGGTAGAGATCGTTCACCAGCACGTTGGCCATCGAGATCAGGCCGGAATTGATCGCCGCTGCCGCAATTACGCCGACAGTCACCAGCCCGCGCAGTCCGGGCGGTATCTCGGTCAGGATATAGTGCATGAACACCGTCACCTTCTCGCCGTTGAAGCTGCTCGCGGCGGCCCCCTGATAATGCAGCCACAGCAGCGAACCGATCACGAGGAACAGGGCGATCACCGGCAGCGAGACGATCACCGAGGCATAGAGCGCGCGGCGGCCCTTGGCGGCATCCTCACAGGCCAGCAGGCGCTGGGTGATGTCCTGATCGAGCCCGGATGAGGCAAGGTTGAGCAGGACCACGCCCGTCAGCACCGCGAACAGCCCGAACGGGGCGGAAAGATCCAGCGTGGCGTTTATCGGAGCAAGCTTGCTACCGCCCGGCGCATTTACCAGCGCCGAAATCGCCTCGCTCATGGACATCGGCAGGCTTGCCCACAGCGTGATCGCCACGACCAGTGCTGCGCCGACATAAAGCACCACCTGCACCAGATCGGACCAGATGATCGATTCGAGTCCGCCCATGAAAGTGAAGACCAGCCCGAAAACCAGCAGCAGCCCCGATGCAATGACGATGTGGCCCGGTTCTATGTCGAGGAATAGGATCATCGAGACGGCAATCGCCGCCAGATAGAGCCGCGCCCCGCTCGCGAGAATGCGTCCCAGCAGGTACATCACCCCGGCCGCGCGGCGGGCGGTCGCGTCGAACCGGCTTTCGAGCAGTTCGTAAACCGTTGTCACCCGCATCGCGTAAAAGCGCGGGATCAGGACATTGCCGGCGATCCACGCGGCGACCAGCGCGGCAAAGACTCCGCCGATGTAGGTATAGTTGCCGCGATAGGAATTGTCCGGCACGCCAAGGAACGTCGCCGCCGATTGCACGGTAGACAGCACCGATATCGCCACCAGCCAGGTCGGCGCATGGTGCCCGGCAAGGAAATAGCCCTCGCTGTCCATGCCGCGCCGCGTTGTCAGCCAACCGGCAAGCGCGAGCAGCAGGACATAACCGATCAGAACGGCCCAGTCGGTGGGCGTGAAACTGGTGTGCATGGAACCCCTTCCGAGGCGCAAAGACCACAGCCCGGATGCATATTCAACTTGCGAGGACGACGAGGGCAGGGATAGGGCTGGACTTGGCCCGCAATCAGGCTCACCCCCGCCGAGGCTCACTTGAGCCGTTCCGGGCGCGGAAAAACGCGCAAAGGTTGTCGAATGGGTTGCCAATACCCCGACTCTTTGCTAGCCGCCCGCCGGTTCGAGCCGATCCTGTAAGGGATTCGGCACGTTTTCGCATTTTTCCGGTTTTGGTGATTCCCGCAGGTCGCGGGCTCTCGCCACCGTTTGTGAGGTATGGGTTTTTATGCAGATTCTCGTCCGCGACAATAACGTCGACCAGGCACTTCGCGCGCTCAAGAAGAAGCTGCAGCGCGAAGGCGTCTATCGCGAGATGAAGCTGCGCCGTCACTTTGAAAAGCCGTCGGAAAAGCGCGCCCGTGAAAAGGCTGCCGCTGTCCGCCGCGCCCGCAAGATGGAGCGTAAGCGTCTGGAACGCGACGGCGTAAAGTAAGAGTCTTGAAGTTGGCCAAGCCTTCCGGCTTGGCCTGGCGGTTCCGGCCCGCTCCCCTCCCGGCCACCCATAGGGTAACCTATCGCTGGGTGGCCGGGAGGGGAGCGGGCCGGAACCGTTTCTGCCGTCAGGCAGACAATGGACTTGAACGCTTTTAAGCGTTCCGCCAAAGGGGCGCGGAGCAATACCGCGCCCTTTTTGCATCTTGCACACAGGATCTGCCCATGACCGAGATTACCCGCGTTCCGCTCCAGCCCGTCGCCAAGGGCTCGGTGACCAAGATCTGGCTCGGCGTATTGGCGCTGGTTCTGGCCGGCGCCGGGCTCGCTTGGGGCACAACCCGCGGCTACAACACGCTCGACGGCGGTGTGCAGGTGATCACGCTCAAGGCGGGTGAGGGCGATTCGCCCAAGACCAGCGATGTGGCGCTGGTCAACTACAAGGGCACGCTCAAGGACGGCACCGTGTTCGATGAGAACAAGCAGGTGCCCATGCCGCTGCAGGGCGTGATCCCCGGTTTCACCACCGCGCTATCATCGATGCAGAAGGGCGGCAAGTATCAGGTCATGATCCCCGCCGCCGCAGGTTATGGTGACAAGGACAACGGTCCGATTCCGGCGAACAGCGATCTCTATTTCGATATCGATCTGCTCGGCTTCATGGATTTCCAGCAATTCCAGATGCAGCAGGCAATGATGCAGCAGATGCAGCAGCAGCGTGGCGGTCCCGGTGGTCCGGGCGGTGGTCCCGGTAGGGGCGAACGCGCACCGCTGCCGCCGGGCGCACCCGGTTCCGAACCGCAGCAGTAATTTCCAAGCGCAGTAATTTCAAACCAAGGGGTCCGATCATGTCGGTCGATACCGCCACCGTGGCCAAGATCGCCTCGCTGGCCCGCATCAAGGTTAACGAGGCCGAGATCGAGGCCATGGTGCCCGAACTCAACGGCATTCTCGCCTGGGTCGAACAGCTCGGCGAAGTCGACGTCACCGGCGTTGAGCCGATGACGGCCGTGATCGAAAACCACCAGCGCCTGCGCAATGACGTTGTCGGAGCCGATCCGCTCACCGGCGGCGGCGTGCGCGATGCCGTGCTGGCCAATGCCCCGGCGGCGGAACACGGCTTCTTTGGCGTGCCCAAGGTGATTGAATAAGATGACTGACCTTACCGATCTCGGCGTCGCCGCCATTCGCGACGGCGTCGCATCCGGCGAATTTTCCGCCCTCGAAGTGGCCGAGGCGTTCAACGCCAACGTCGCGGCTGCCGGCGCGCTCAACGCGTTCATCGTCACCACGCCGGAAAAGGCCATTGAAGCCGCCAAGGCCACCGACGCGCGCCGCGCTGCCGGACAGGCTCTAGGCAAGATGGGCGGCGTGCCGATCGGCATGAAGGACCTGTTCGCCACCAAGGGCGTGCAGACCACCGCGGCCAGCCACATGCTCGAAGGCTTCACGCCCGAGTATGAAAGCACCGTCAGCCAGAAGCTGTGGGATGCCGGCGCGGGCATGCTCGGCAAGCTCAACCTGGACCAGTTTGCCATGGGCTCGTCGAACGAGACGAGCTATTTCGGTAATGTCATCAGCCCGTGGAAGCGCAACGATGGCGGCAACGCAGCGATGGCTCCGGGTGGCAGCTCGGGCGGTTCGTCCTCCGCTGTTTCCGCGCGGCTCTGCCCGGCGGCAACCGGCACGGACACCGGCGGCTCGATCCGCCAGCCGGCGGCCTTCACCGGCATTTCGGGCATCAAGCCAACCTATGGCCGCTGCTCGCGCTGGGGCATCGTTGCTTTCGCCAGCTCGCTCGATCAGGCCGGCCCGATGGCGCGCGACGTGCGCGACTGCGCGATCATGCTTGAGGCGATGGCCGGGTTCGATCCCAAGGATTCGACCAGCCTGAACATGCCGGTCCCCGAATGGGAAGCCAGCCTTTCGGGCGACATGCGCGGCAAGAAGGTCGGCATCCCGCGCGAATACCGCATGGACGGCATGGACGCGGACGTCCTCGCTTCGTGGGAACAAGGCATTGCCTGGCTCAAGGACGCGGGCGCCGAAATCGTCGAGATCAGCCTGCTGCATACCAAATATGCGCTGCCGGCCTATTACATCGTCGCTCCGGCCGAAGCCTCTTCGAACCTCGCGCGCTATGACGGCGTGCGCTACGGCCTGCGCGAACTGCCCGAGGGCGCCGGCCTGCAGGACATGTACGCCGCCACCCGCGCTGCCGGTTTCGGCCCTGAGGTAAAGCGCCGCATCCTGATCGGCACCTACGTGCTCTCGGCCGGCTTCTACGATGCGTACTATACGCAGGCGCAGAAGGTCCGCACCCTGATCAGTCGCGACTTTGCCGAGGCGTTCAAGCAGGTCGACGTGATCCTCGCCCCTACCGCGCCGACTGCCGCTTTCGGCCTCGGCGAAAAGACGAGCGATCCACTGTCGATGTACCTCAACGATGTGTTCGCCGTGCCGGCATCGCTGGCCGGCCTGCCGGCAATGAGTGTCCCCGCGGGCCTCAACCGCGAGGGCCTGCCGCTCGGGCTTCAGATCGTCGGCAAGGCGTTTGACGAGCAGGGCGTGCTGAACGCAGGTCTGGCGATCGAGCAGAGGGCGCAGTTCTCGGCCAAGCCGGAAAAGTGGTGGTAAGATGAGCGAATATCGCATCCAGGGCGCAACGGGCGAATGGGAGGTCGTGATCGGCCTTGAAGTCCATGCGCAGGTCACGTCAAATTCGAAGCTGTTTTCCGGCGCGGCGACCGCTTTCGGGGCCGAGCCGAACAGCCAGGTCTCCCTCGTCGATGCGGCCATGCCCGGCATGCTGCCCGTGCCGAACCGCGAGTGCATTCGCCAGGCGGTGCGTACCGGCATGGCGATCGGCGCGCAGATCAACAAATGGTCGCGGTTTGATCGCAAGAACTACTTCTACGCCGATTTACCGCAGGGCTACCAGATCAGCCAGCTCTATCACCCCATCGTCGGCGAGGGTCAGGTCGAGATTGCGCTCGATCCCAAGAACCCCGAAGACGTGAAGGTCATCGGCGTCGAGCGCATCCATGTCGAGCAGGACGCCGGCAAGCTGATGCACGATCAGCACCCGACCATGTCCTATGTCGATCTGAACCGGTCGGGCGTGGCGTTGATGGAAATCGTCAGCCGTCCGGACATGCGTTCGCCTGCCGAAGCAGGGGCTTACCTGGCAAAGCTGCGCTCAATCCTGCGCTATGTCGGATCGTGCGACGGCAACATGGACCAGGGCTCGATGCGCGCCGACGTCAACGTCTCGGTGCGCCGCCCGGGTGAGGAATTCGGCACGCGCACGGAAACGAAGAACGTCAATTCGGTGCGCTTCGTCATGGCCGTGGTTGAGAGCGAGGCCAACCGTCAGGTCGACGTGATTGAGGGCGGCGGCAAGATCGTGCAGGAAACCCGGCTCTACGATCCCGACCGGAACGAAACCCGTTCGATGCGATCAAAGGAAGACGCGCACGATTACCGTTACTTCCCCGATCCTGACCTGCTGCCGCTCGAGCTTGACGATGCCTTCCTCGAGGAATGCCGCGCGTCGCTGCCCGAGCTGCCGGACGCCAAGCGCCACCGCTATGAAAACGCGCTGGGCTTGTCGCCCTACAACGCCAACGTGCTCACCAACGACGTCGAAACCGCGCGCTGGTTCGAGGCGCTGCTCGCCGAGACCGCCAAGGCATCCGGCAAGGGCGAGGCCGACGTGGCCAAGCAGGCGGCCAACTGGCTGATCTCGGAATTCTTCGGCGCGCTCAACAAGCTGGGCAAGAGCCTTGAGGACAGCCCGGTCGGCCACGAAGCCGCCGCCGGCCTGCTCGCCCTCATCACCGATGGCACCATCTCTGGCACGATCGCCAAGCAGGTGCTCGAAAAGATGTTCGAAACCGGTGACAGCGCAGCGGTGATCGTCGAGCGCGAAGGACTCAAGCAGACCTCCGATACCGGCGCGATTGAAGCCGCAATTGCCAATGTTCTCGCCGACAATGCCGACAAGGTCGAGCAGTACAAGGGCGGCAAGGAAGCCCTGTTCGGCTTCTTCGTCGGCCAGACGATGAAGGCAATGCAGGGCAAGGCGAACCCCAGCGTGGTCAACGACCTGCTGAAGAAGGCGCTGAACTGAACCACACGCTAAATTGTTGCATTTTCAATTTTTTATGGTCCGTGTGAGACCAGTAATGCGATACTTTGCAGCACTCGTTATCGCGATTGCTTCATTGCCTGCTCAAGCGGGTGAGAAGGCGCAACTCAATAGACCACATAGCCCTCTGACTCAGGGTATGTCCAACTGAACGTGAAGGTTGGGACAACCTCTGATCCGACACCATTCTCTGGACCACCCCGGGCTAGAGTTTCCCGGGATCAGATCAGACGGGGTGCGCTTCACTTTTGAATACGCGGTGCAGGGCAATCCGATGAAGTACAAGGGCGTGGCCCAGGCCTCGCTGGTCAGGGGCTAGCTTTGCCTGATCAGCTTCACCGCACCGGCCATCCATTTCTATGACCGCGACCGCGCCCGCGCCGAAGCGATCATGGCCAGCGCGAAGCTCTGATTTTCGTTTTCGTTCGCAAAGTTGAGGGGCGGCTGGGAATGGCCGCCCCTTTGCATTTGTGCCAGCATTGTCGCAGCTATCGACCACGTCGATTGGAACCATGCCAATAAATCGTCAGCAGCGTTTTGCCGATCTGCTAGGGTCGATGGCAAGGGGCCGTCGATCGAACTCCCAGCGCAGACGTGGCTGGGCGGCGGCGGCTGTCCAGAGGAATTGAGAGGGAGACCTATGAGCCGCATCAGCGAAATCCGCTATGTCGGATATGCCGTTACCGACCTTGAGGCGGAAAAGGCGTACTACACCGAAAAATGGGGCCTCGATCCGGTCCCGTCCGATGATGGCCCAGATTCAACAACTGCCTGGTTCAAGGCGCGCGGGCACGACGAGCATCATGTTGTCCGCCTGCGCAGCGGTGACACGAACCGCGTCGACGTGATCGCCTTTGCCGCCGATAGCCGCGCCGATGTCGATGCACTCGCCGACAAGGTGACCGCTTCGGGCTGCAAAATCGTCCACCCGCCGCGTGACCTGACGACGCCGGGCGGCGGCTATGGTTTCCGCTTCTTCAATCCCGACGGCATGATGTTCGAGATTTCGAGCGACGTCGCGCGCGGCGAAGTCGCCGATGTGGCCCGCTGGGACGGCGTTCCGGTGAAGATCAGCCACATTGTCTTCCATTCGCCCGACCATCACGGCCTGATGGCCTGGTTCACCGACGTGCTGGGCATGAAGGTGTCCGACTGGCTGGGCGATTTCATGGGCTTCCTGCGCTGCAATTCGGCGCACCACCGCATCGCCATCCTGCCCGGGCCGCCGTGCCTCAACCATGTCGCCTATGACATGACCGGCGTTGACGGCATGATGCGCGGCATCCTGCGCATGAAGCAGTCGGGCAACGACATTGGCTGGGGTCCGGGCCGGCACACGGCAGGCAACAACACCTTCTCCTATTTCGTCACGCCGAGCGGCTTCGTCACCGAATTCACCTCGGAGCTTGAGGAAGTCGATTTCGATACGCACCAGCCGACCACTTATGTGCCTGCACCGCTGATCATGGACCAGTGGGGCATCGGCACCGGCGGTCCGCAGACTCTGCCACATCCGGCGCCCAATCCGGGCCTGTTCGAAGCTGTGGAGGCCTGATCGATGGCGCTGTTTGAACCGTTCCCGAATTACATCTGGAACCTCTCGGTCTCGATCGCCATGGAAAATGGCGGCCGCATCGGCGAGATCATCGACATTATCGAGCCGCTGAAGGCCAAGGCCCAGGCTGGCGCGGATGCCAATACGCAGGACTTCATGGCCGAATGGGTCAAGATGGCCGACAAGCTGACCGGACTCGCGCAGGAAGACATTGCGGCGGGCCGCATGTTTTCTGCCGGCAACAAGCTCAAGCGGTCGTCGATCTATTACCTGACGGGTGAACGTATGCAGGCCCACGGCTCGCCAGGCCGCGCCGAAACCTATGACAAGGCGATCAAGAACTTCCTCAAGGGCATTCAGTTTGCCGGCGATCCGGTCGAGCGGATCAGCATTCCCTATGAAGGCAAGGAGATCACTGGCCTGTTCCACAAGGCCCCGGTGGAAGGCCCCGCGCCGGTCGTGGTGTATTGCAACGGCCTCGATTCGATGAAGGAAATGCTGTGGATGGGGGGCATCCCCTATGCGCTTGCCAAGCGCGGCATCCACACGCTCTGCGTCGATCAGCCGGGCACCGGCGAGGCGCTCCGCCTGCAGGACCTGCCCGCCACGCCCTATTCGGAGCGCTGGGCCTCGGCCTATGTCGATTATCTTGAGACGCGCGCCGATGTGAACAAGGACGCGATTGGCATGACCGGCATCTCGCTCGGCGGGCACTTCGCTCCGCGCGCGGTGGCCTATGAACCGCGCTTCAAGAGCGGTGCGGCCTGGGGGGCCAACCACAACTGGCACGAAGTTCAGTACAAGCGCATGCAGCGCGAGGGCGAGAACCCCGTACCGCATTACTGGGGCCACGTGTTCTGGGTGTTTGGCGCGACGAATATGGAGGACTTCCTCGAGAAGTCGAAGGACATGAACCTCAACGGCCACATGGACCGCATCAAGGTGCCGTTCCTCGTCACCCATGGGGTCAGCGACCGCCAGATCTCACCCGATTATGCGCAGCAAGCCTATGACCAGCTGGTCAATTCGCCGCGCCGCGAACTCAAGTGGTTCACGCCGCGCGAAGGCGGGGTCGAGCATGTCGGCGCAGATAACCACGCCTTTGCCATTGATTACATTGCCGATTGGTTCGCCGAGACGCTTGGAGGAAAAACCGCATGACCCGCCGTTACGTCGACCTGTCGATGACGCTAGAGAACGATATCATCAGCGATCCGCCGTTCCTCAAGCCGACGATCACTTACGAAGTCCATGCCGAAACCAAGCATGAGCTGGCTCACTGGTTCGATCCGGAAGAGGCCGAGGGCATGCGTGGCGGCCAGCCGTTCTGTGCGGCGGAATGGGTCAAGCTGACCACCCACAGCGGCACCCATGTCGATGCGCCGTGGCACTATCACCCGACCCAGGATGCCGCGCTCCCGGGCGGTTCGCGACCCGCCCAGACGATCGACCAGATGCCGCTCGAATGGTTCTTCAATCCGGGCGTGAAGCTCGATTTCCGCGACAAGCCCGACGGCTACGTCGTCACCGCGCAGGACGTCGAGGACGAACTCGCGCGCATCGGGCATGATCTGAAGCCGCTCGACATCGTCGTTGTCAACACCGCGGCCGGCATGGCGCTCGCCAACCGCGATCCGAACTATGTCGGGATCGGTGCAGGGGTCGGCTATGAGGCGACCATGTACCTGCTTGAACGCGGCGTGCGGGTTACCGGCACCGATGCCTGGTCATGGGATGCCCCGTTCAGTCACACCGCGGAAAAGGTCAAGGAAACCGGCGATCCGAAACTGATCTGGGAAGGCCACCGCGCCGGCGTCGACATCGGTTATTGCCACATCGAAAAGATGCACAACCTAGAAGCCATCCCGGCAACCGGGTTCATGATCAGCTGCTTCCCGCACAAGATCAAGGGCGCCAGCGCCGGCTGGACGCGGGCCGTGGCGATCTTCGAGGACTGATTTCTGTCAGGCGGCGGGGATGCCAAATCCCCGCCGCAGGGCATTCAATTTGACGTTCTCGAACCAGGTGCCGAGCGGTGCCTTGGCCATCAGCGCAATGCCGTCGAAGCCGTGGAATGCTCCCGGTACGACTATCAGTTCGGCAGGTACCCCGACATTGTTGAGCCGCTGCGCGTAATCGATATCCTCATCGCAGAACAGGTCGAGCGTGCCGACGCCGATGAAGGCGGGCGGCAGGCCCTTGAGGTCGGCCATGCGCGCCGGCACGGCATATTTCGGAGCCTTCGCACCGCCGGGCATGGCGCCAAGGAAAGCCTCCCAGCCGAAGCGGTTCTGTTCGGGCGTCCACACCATCCTGCCGACCCACGGCTGGACCTTGCGGGTGATACCGGTGCGATCGTCGAGCATCGGGTAGATCAGGCACTGGAAGCAGACAGGAACTTCGCCGCGATCGCGCGCCACCAGCGCCAGAATCGCCGCATGACCGCCGCCGGCGCTTTCGCCCATAACGGCAATCCGCGCCGGGTCCGCGCCGATTGATGCAGCGTTGGCATGGAGCCATTTCAGTCCCGCGTAATTGTCCTCGATCGACCCTGCATAGGTGGTTTCGGGCGCGAGCCGGTATTCGACGGTGACGATGACGCAATCCAGCTTGACCGCCAATTCCTGCATCTGCCGGACCGAGGTTTCCGCTGATCCGGTGATATAGCCGCCGCCGTGGGTGTGCAAAATGGCCGGGCGACTGGTCCCGGGCTTGGCGTTGATGACGTAGATTGCGACATCGGGATGCGGCTTGCCCACCGGGATCACCTTGCGCTCGTGCGGAACGCTGGGGAGCGAGCGCCAGTCGCCGAAGGGAAACGGCTTGCGTAGCTCAGGCAGGTTGGCGCGTGTCCAAGCCGGCATGTTCTTCATCATGCCCGAAAACTGGCGGGCGATGGCACGCAGTTCAGGGTGGATCATGGCTTCGGGCAGTCCGGCAACAGCCTGCGCGCGGGCGAGCGAGGGCATTGCTGCTAGGCCGGCCAGCGCAGCACTGCCTGCGAGCCATTCGCGGCGATTGAAGTGCATCATGCTTTATACCCTCTCACAAACTAACGTGGCCGATTGGCCTTACCAGCTTGCTACCAAGCGGTCGCACCGCCGTCCACGGGGAAATCGGCACCGGTGACGTAACGCGCCTCGTCGCTCGCCAGCCAGACCGCGCACCATGCAATGTCCTGCGGTTCGCCGAGCATTTTGAGCATGTTCCTGGCCAGCACGCGTTGTTCGAACGCCGGGTCGGCGGCGAGATGCTGCGCGGTCGCAGCGGTGCGGATGAAGCCGGGCGAGATTGTGTTCGCGCGAATGCCGTGCGGGGCACCTTCCATCGCCAGTTGCCGCGTCATGGCGAGCACGCCGCCCTTGCCGGCACAGTGCGCGAGTGCGGGCGAGCCTTCGAGTGCGTGGGCTGCATTGGCCGAGGCGAAGTTGATCACGCTGCTGTTGCCGCCCACCTTGAGCAGGGGCCATGCCGCGCGGGTGGCAAGGAAGACGATGTCGAGTTCGCCCGCCAGTGTGGCTTTCCAGTCAGCGTAGGACAGCTCTTCGATCCAGTCGAACACGGCAAAGGCGGCGGCGTTGACCAGCACGTCGATGCGGCCGTGTTCCGCCCCGATCGCAGCGAACAGCGCGTTCACCGATGCCTCGTCAAGCAGGTCGCATTCGGCCCGGTCGATTCCGATCACCGTTGCTCCCTCGGCGGCAAAAGTGTCTGCGCAGCCGCGTCCGATCCCGCTTGCCGCGCCGGTGACGACCGCCACCTTTCCGGCGAGCCGGTCAGGCAAGGGCAGGGGCCTTGCGCGTCATGCCGAACCCGGCGAGCAGCGCGCCGATCAGCGCGGCGGCGGACAGCACGCCGAAGGCCGGGAGCAAGCCGCCCACCAGCTTGGTGGCGATGGTGACTGCGATCGGGCTGATGAACTGGCCGATCGAGAAAGCCCCCGTCCAGATGCCAGCGCCGCGTCCGCGCATTTCGAAGGTCAGCAGGCTTATCGCCCAGACCAGCAGCGTGGGCAGCAACATGCCGGCGCCCAGCTGGTTGATGAAGCAGCCGATCAGGAACGGCGTGGTGTCTCCTGCGCGCGACATCAGCAGGAAGCCGACCGCGAGCATGGCAAACTCAATTGCCAGCAGGCGGAACACCGGCCAGCGGCTGATGCGCGAATAGATCCAGGTGCCCAGCACAACCCCGATACTGGCGATCGAAGTGAGGAAGCCGGCGCGCGCCGGGTCTGTCACGCCCAGTTCGTGCAGCCCGACCGACGACTGGATCTGGACGGTATAGAACAGCACCGATCCGAAGACGGTGACCGCTACGATGCCGAGCATCTTGGCCATAGGAAACCCGGCCCAGCTGGCGTGGTGCGGGGCCTTTTTCGCCACGTCGCCGGCATCGCGCTCCGATGGCTCCCAGGTGTAGAGCAGGACCAGCGCCAGCATCAGCAGCGCCGAGGAATAGACCCAGAACGGGGTGCGCCAGCCAAACTGGCCAAGCTGTCCGCCAAGGTTGAAGAACACCAGCGCCGACATCGAGGCGACCGCGGTTTGTCCGGCCAGCCACTTGTCGCGCGCCGCTCCGGCGAAATAGTCGCCGATCATCGTGGTCGTCAGCACCATGATGAGCGCTTCGGCTAGCCCCACGCCGATGCGGCTGAGCAGGATCGCCTTTATGTCGGTGAGGAAGACCGGCGCGACACCGACCACCGCATAGGCAACGAACGACCACAACAGCAGCCGCCGACGTCCGAACCAGTCCCCCAAAATCCCCGCCACGGGCGAGAACAGCGCGACGCAGAGCGCCGGCACGGTCAGGATCATTGGCACCCAGTAATCGAAGCCGGGAATCGCCGAATATTCGGCCAGCATCTGCGGCAGGATCGGGGCGAGCAGGACGATCGCCATGGTCGACAGCGTGATCGGCAGCAGCAGGGATAGCCCGGTCATGAAACCGGGGTCGCGGTGCTTGTCCATGTGTCCCTCTCTCTTCGGCCCCGGGTTTGCGGTAGCCGTTACGCCATCATCATTATCGGGCGTCAGTAAGGCGCGTTGAGCCTCCCCAGCGCCCCTTCGATCATGCCGGCGATTTGGCCGGGATTGCCATGGTCCAGCTGGAGCTGGCCGATGGCGACGCTGGATTCGATGACGTCACGGCAGCGGTCAAAGCGGCGTTCCTCGTATGCGGCCAGCGCCTGTTCAACCGAGGTGTTGTTCGCCAGTTCCTCGGCCAGCACGATGCCGCTTTCCACGGCCATGCCCGCGCCCGATGCCAGATGCGGCGTGGTCGCGTGAACGGCATCGCCGAGAAGCACGACGCGGCCACTCGACCACGGGCGCGGCTGGATCGCGGCGGCCAGCGGGCGGTAATTGATCCAGTTGGCGCGGCTCATGTTGTCACGGATCCAGCCGGCATTGCCGCCAAAGGGACCGAGCAGCTCCTTCATCGTGGTGAACAGCTCTTCGTCGTCCATGAACTTTTCGCGCGGCACGTGCGGGGTCAGCAGGAACAGATAGACCGCGTCCTCGCCGCAGATGGTGATGCCGCAGGGGTTGTCGCTGCCGAAATAGAATTCGCCCATGTCCTGTTCGGGCGGCTTGCGGATCGAGATGCGCCAGCAGCCCTGTCCGGTTTCGACCGGTTCGGCCATGTGCGGAAAAGCGAGTTTGCGCACGGCCGAGAACACGCTGTCGGCGCCGACGACTAGGTCATAGCGGCCATTGGTGCCATCCGAGAAGGTGACGTTGACGCCTTCGCCTTCGGTTTCCAGCGCGGTCACCGTCAGTCCGAGCCGGACGGAGATGTCCAGTTCGCGCACGCAGTCCTGCATGATGCGGTGAAGGATCGGGCGCATGATGCCGCCGGTTGCGGGCAGGCCTTCCTCGATCTCGGGCTCGTCAAGCACGCGCAGGATCTGGCCGTTGAACAGGCGAACGCGCGAAGCACCGGTAGTGACCGCGCCTTCCGCCTTGATCCGGTCGACCAGCCCAAGGTGCTTGTAGGCGCGCAGCGTTGGCCCGGTGATGGTGATGCCGGCGCCATAAACGCGCCAATCCGGATCGAGGTCGATCAAATCAACCGCGACTCCGCGCTGGGCGAGGCTGATTGCCGTCGCCATTCCCCCGATGCCGCCGCCGACGATCAGCGCGCTGGCAATACTCCCGATCTTTTGTTCGTTCATAAGTTACCCCTAGCGATGCGCGGCGCAGAGACAAACCCGAAGCATCGATAGGTTTGCATCCATAAATTCGGTGAGAGTTTTGCGCCCAAATTAGAATATGCGGCTCCCAGAAGTGCAAACATGCATGGGGAGGATAACCAAATGCGCTCTTTTCTGATCTCTACGACCGGGCTTGTCGCGATTGCCATGGCTGCTCCGGCTCAGGCGCAAGACGCCCCCGAGGCAGAAGACAACGGCTCCGAGATCATCGTTACCGCCCGCAAGTTCGAAGAACGGCTAGTCGACGTACCCGTTCCGGTGTCAGTCACGACTGCCGAACAGCTGGGCCGCGACCAGATCTATTCGGTTACCGACCTGCAGCGCGTGACCCCCGCGCTTGAAATCAGCCAGACGTCAGGCGGCGAAGTCAATGGCGGCGCGCGCCTGCGCGGCCTTGGCACGGGCGTGTTCAACGCCTCGGTCTCGCCCTCGGTGGCCTTCATTGTAGATCAGGTGCCGCAGGGCAACCTGACCTTCCCGATCCTGTTCGACATCGGCCAGGTCGAAGTTCTGCGCGGCCCGCAGGGCACGCTGTTCGGTCAGGGTGCTTCGGCCGGCGTGATCAACATTTCCACCGTCGAGCCCTCCACATCGGGCATCTCGGTCTCGGGCAGCGTCGATTTTGCCGACAAGGGCACCGCCGGTTCGGAAGTGGGCGAACTGACCGCGCGCGGCGCGATCAACCTGCCGCTTGGCGAGCAGGCGGCGATCCGTTTCGCCACCCATTACAAGCGTGAGCTTGGCCTGCAGCGCAACACCGCGCTTGGGCTCGACAACGACATCCGCGAGTTTGGTATGCGCCTGCGCGCGCTGCTGCGGCTCAGCGAGACGGTCAAGATTACGCTGAACGGCGAATATACCCGCCAGAATTCGCGTGGATGGAACTTCTTCGCGATTGCCATTGCGCCGAATGCGACGACGCTGGTCGATCCCGATGGTCCGGGGCCGGCTCCGACCCTGCCGGTGTCGGTCTATTCCACCAATACGTTCAAGGATGCGGCGGGCTGCAAGATTCCCGTGATTAATGCACGTGCCGAATTCTATTGCGAGGACACGCAGACCTCGCTGATCAACACTGCGGCCGGCATTTCCAGCGCGATCGACGTGGAGATCTCCGACAGCGTCACGCTCACCTCGGTCACGGCCTACCGCGAACTCGACCGCGAAACCGGCTCGGTCAATTTCTCGCGCCGGCTTGGCGTTGGTGCGCGCACCGAAAACCAGGAATCGGAATCGCGTCAGTTCAGCCAGGAACTGCGCGTCGCCTATGACAGTGACGCACTCAAGCTGGTCATCGGCGGGCTCTATTCGGGCTTCCGCCTGCGCACGACGCCGATCGACAACACGCTGCCCTTCGGCATTGCGGCGCTCGGCAAGCGTACCGGCTTCAGCGTTTGCCAAAACGCCGGCGCGTTCTGCGTCGTTCCCGTGGCGCTGACCTATGAGGACACGAACAACAACACGCTCGCCGCCTTTGCCGATGCGACCTTCTCGATCACCGATCAGCTCGATCTGTTCGGCGGCATCCGCTACACCGATTACAGCAACACGACCGGTGTCGGAAACAACACCAATTACGCCACCCGCGTTTCCAAGGTGGAAGACAACAACCTGTCGGGCCGTATCGGCCTGAGCTTCAAGCCCAGCGAAGATACCACGCTGTTCGCGTCCTATGCGCGCGGTTACAAGCCGCCGGCCATCGTGGTGCCGACCATCGCGACCGACCCGGTGACCGTGCTCAAGCCGGAAAAGGCCGATGCCTTTGAAATCGGCGCGAAGATGCAGATGGGCCGTATGCAGCTTTCGGCCAATGCGTTCTATTCGAAGGTCAACAACTTCCAGACGCAGTCGTCAGTGTTCAACACCGCCGGCGCCCTGATCTCGGTGACGCAGAACATCTCAAACGTCACCTCGAAGGGCTTCGAGCTGGGGATTTTCGGCCAGGTGACCGATCAGATCTCGATCAACGCCGGCTATCAGTTCAACGACGTCCGCTTCCCCACGGGCTTTGTCGGCAATGATGGCGTCAGCCTGGCCGGCACCCAGTTCCTCAATGCGCCGAAGCACAAGTTCACCTTCTCGGGCGAATTTGTGCAGCCGATGGGTGGGAACCTCGAACTGTTCGCCAATACCAACGTCGTCTGGAAGAGCGCCGTCCTGCTCGCGCAATATGGCAATCCGGCCTATCGCTATCCCAGCCACGCCATCATCAATGGCGGCTTCGGATTGCGGGATGCGGACGGCAAGTGGACCCTCTCGGTCTTCGCCCGCAACCTGACCAAGCAGCGCGAACCGACTGCCTACCTTGCCAGCGACTTCGCCGGTACGTCCGATGGCGGCATCCGCGCATGGCCGGCGGCCGGCCTGACCGCGCGAGTGGTCGGTGTCTCGGCCGGCTTCAAGTTCTGATCGCTTGAAGCGGGCTTCATCCCTTGCGGCTATTGCCGGGCTGGTCCTTTGGGCCGGCCCGGCTTTTGCCGCACCGACTTGCCCGGTGCTGCGCTGGGTGACGCTTGGCACCGCCGGCGGGCCAATCCCCACACCGGAACGGGCCGAACCGTCCAATCTGCTGATTGCCGGTAATCACCACGTTCTTGTCGATACGGGTGACGGCGCGGTCAACCAGCTGGCAAGGGCCGGAGTAACCCAGCAGCGAATATCGGCCGTCTTCCTCAGCCACCATCATTTGGACCACACCGGCGGACTTCCCGCCGTGATCGGGCTCCGCTGGATGAACAACATTCCCGGCAAGCTGAAGGTTTATGGCCCGCCCGGTACGCGTGAAATCGTCGATGGCGCGCTGCTGGCCATGCAGCCGCAGGCGCGGGTTGGCTTCGGGCTGGGCGCAAAATCACCACCGCCGGCTTCCTCGGTCGAGGTCATCGAACTGACCGACGGCGCGCAGGTGGAGATCGGCGGACTGAAAGTCACTGCCGCCGCCAACAGCCATTTTGACCATCCCGGCCCGAAGCAGGCTAGTGAGCCGCTGTCGTTCAGTTATCGCTTCGATCTTGGCACCCGGTCGATCACCTATACCGGCGATACCGGGCCAAGCGATGCCGTGACGCAGCTAGCGCAGGGCAGTGACATGCTTGTCAGCGAAGTGATCGCGCTCGAACCTATTGTCGCCCAGATCCGCGCGAGCCGGCCTGACATGAGCGAGGACCTGTTCGGCCAGATGCGCCGGCACTTGTCCACGCACCACATCACTGCAGCCGATATCGGGACGATGGCCGCGAAGGCCGGGGTGGAGCGCGTGGTGTTGACCCACTTCGCCACGCCGCCGGGGCCAATTGCGCGCTTTGCCAAGCCGTTCCGCGCCGACATCGCCCGCAATTATAGCGGGCCGGTTGCCGTGGCGCAGGACCTCTCTTCATTTGAAGTGACTTGCCGGTGACCATCCTGGTGACGGGTGCCTGCGGCTTCGTCGGGCGTGAATTGGTGCGCGGATTGCTCGCGGCGGGCAGGGCCGTGACCGGGCTTGATACCATGACCGGCGGCATCCCGGCGGGCGCGCGCGCCGTTGCCGGCGATATTGGCGATGCGGCGGTGCGGGCGGATGCCTTGTCTGGTGTCGAAGCAATCATCCACCTCGCCACGGTGCCCGGCGGCGCGGCGGAGGCGGATCCTGCCGCCTCGCGCCGCATCAATGTCGATGCCATGTATGACCTGATGCTCGAAGCGGCAGCGGTGCGGCCCGGTCTGCGCTTCGTCTATGCCAGCTCGATCGCGGTCTATGGCGATCCGCTGCCCGCGCGGGTCGACGAAGACACACCGCTCAGCCCGAAGATGATCTACGGCGGGCACAAGGCGATGATGGAACATGCCGTCGCCATGTTCTCCAACCGCGGCCTGATCGACGGGGTGACGGTGCGCCTGCCCGGGATCCTTGCCCGACCAAAAGGCCCGAGCGGCATGAAAAGCGCGTTCATGTCGGACCTGTTCCATGCCCTGAAAGCGGGCGAGCCGTTCATCTGCCCGGTCTCGGCCGCAGGGATGATCTGGGCGCAGTCGGTGGCGCGATGCGCGGCGAATTTCACCCATGCGCTGAGCCTCGACAGCCGGCTTCTGCCGCCCGGACGCGCGGTGGCCTTGCCGGCGCAGCGCGTGTCGATGGGGGCGCTGGCCGCAGAGATCGCCCGCCAGTGCGGTGTCGATCCGGCGTTGGTCACTTACGCCCCCGATGCCGCGCTCGAAGCCGCCTTCGCCGCGCAGCCACCGCTGTTTACCCCGGCAGCCGAAAAGGCTGGTTTTGCTCATGACGGCGATCTTGCTATACTCGTCTCCAGTGCCTTGGCGACCCTGTCGTAACTAGGACTCGGGGAGATGGCCATGCGGTTCGGTAAGCTCGATCTCAATCTGCTGGTGGCGCTCGACGCGCTGTTGACCGAGCGCAGCGTCAGCCTTGCTGCTGACCGGCTGTGCCTTTCGCAGTCGGCCACGTCGAGCGCGCTGGGACGGCTGCGCGACTATTTCGGCGATGACCTGCTGGTCGTGCGCGGCCGCCAGATGGTGCTCACCGCGCGCGCGGAAGAACTGGTCGATCCCGTGCGCGCCGTGCTCGAACAGGTGCGCCAGACCATCGCGGTGGCGCCGCAATTCGATCCTGCCACGTCGGACCGGCAGATCCGCCTGATGGCTTCGGACTATTCGACCGAAGTGCTGGTCGCCCGGGTTATCAACGAACTGGCCGTCGTCGCGCCGAACATGCGGTTCGAGATCCAGCCGATGAACGACCACCCGGTCGACCTGATCGAGCGCAACCAGATTGACCTGCTGCTGACCATCGACTTTGCAATTTCGGCTGACCATCCCAGCCAGATCCTGTTCGAGGACGATCACGTGGTTGTTGGTTGGGACCAGAACCCGATCATGCAACAGCCGATGACCAAGCAGGTCTATTTCGAGGCTGGCCATGTCACCTCGCGGTTTGGCAAGTCGCGCATTCCGGCCTTCGAGGACGCCTTCCAGCGCCGCCAGAAGCAGGGCCGCCGGGTGGAAATCGTCGCGCCGACTTTCCTGTCGGTGCCGCGCCTGATCATCGGCAATCACCGCATCGCGACGATGCACCGCCGCATGGCCGAACGCATGGTGCAGATCCATCCGCTGCTCACGCACGAACTGCCGTTCGACATTCCGCCGATCCGCGAAGCCTTGCAGTGGCACATCACCAACAACAACGATGCCGCGCTGCGCTGGGTGATCGAGCGCTTGGCAGCCCATGCCAAGACCGAAGTTCCGGCCCATACGCCCAAGGTCGTGCCGATCGATCCTATGGTGCGCGAAGGCGTGCGCGATGACCTGACGGCGGTCTATCGCGGCAGAGGCAAGCCCTGATCGCGTTCAGCCAAGAAGCCTGACCGCGCCGCGCCAATCGCGGGGCTGTTCTCCTCGATCCAGCCAATCAGCTTCGCCGCCTGTTGGTGCAACCCTACACCCAGTTCACTGAGTTCATAGCTGACCTGTGGCGGCACGTGCGTGGTCGCTTGACGCAGGACGAAGCCGTCCCGCTCCAGCGCGCGCAGCTTGAGCGTGAGCATCCGCTGCGAAATCGCCTTCTCTTCCGATAGTCCGCCCAGGACGCGGCGCAGCTCCGCATGGCGGCAGGCCCCGGTGGCGAGCACCAGCAGGATCAGTGTGGTCCAGCGATCGCCCAGAAGCCCCATGACCTCACGCACCGGGGCATCGCGGTCAGTCCCGTGCGCCTGCATCTGCGCAGTCAGCGCGGCGATGGCGGGGCGTTCGAGGATCGAATTGCGGGCATCGCCCATCGCTCTGCTGCGTCCTTTGGCAAGGCACAAAAAAGTGCCGTCTTCCCCGTTCTCGCTGGCACATTATGACGCTGGGCAATGCAGTCAACACAAGGGGAGTGAAGTGGTGGCACAGGTTCAGGATCGGCGCGGAGACCAAGGATGAGCCAGTACGGTATCGTCGTCATGGGCGCAGGCCACAACGGCCTCACCGCCGCCGCCTATATGGCCAAGGCGGGCAAGCGCGTGCTCGTGCTTGAGGCGAAGGACCACTACGGCGGCGGGGTTTCGACCCGCGAACTGCTGCGCCCCGGCTTCTGGCATGACGAGCACTCCAACGTACACATCATGATCCAGGGCAACCCGATGCTGCGCGAGGACGAACTGGGGCTGCTGGGAAAATTCGGGCTGGAATACATCTACCCCGATCTCGTCCACGTCAGCATCTGGGACGATGGCACGGTGATCCGCTCGTACAAGGACCTCGACCGGACCTGCTCGGAGCTGGCGCAGGTAACTTCCGAAAAGGACGCCGAGGCCTATCGCAAGTTCGTCGGGATGAGCCAGACGGCACTGCCGATGCTGATGAGCGGGCTCTATTCGCCGCCGTTCCCGCTGGGCGCTTTCGTGGCGATGATGGACCAGTCCGACGAAGGCCGCTTCCTGCTCGATCTGATGCAGCGCTCGGCGCTCGATGTGGTCAGCGCCTATTTCGATAGCGATCTGCTGCGCATCCACATCGTTCGCATGGTCACAGAGAACCTGCAGATGCCCGATGAACTGGGCACCGGGATGGGCGCATTTGTCATGCCGGGGATCATCCATACCTTCGGCTGCTCGATGCCAAAGGGCGGGTCGGGCCAGCTGAGCCACGCGCTCGTCCGCGCGATCGAGCATTTCGGCGGCGAGGTGCGGGTCAGTTCGCCGGTGAAGCGCGTGCTGGTATCGGGGGGCAAGGCCGTGGGCGTTGAACTGGAGGACGGCGAAACGATCACGGCGCGGGACGGCGTGATCGGCCAGATCCACCCGCACAAACTGCGCCAGTTCGTCAGCGAAACGCCCGAACCGGTGCTGGCGCGGGCGGAGCGGGTGACCCAGTCCACCTTCTCGATAAACCTTACCCACATGGCGCTGAAGGAGCGGCTGCGGCTCAAGGTCGGCAACGATTGCAACGCCATGATGACCGAGCTGATGGACTTCTACACCGTGCGCGACATGTGCCTCGAATACGACAAGCTGCGGCGAGGCGAGGTCTCTTCGCGGTTGATCGCCGGGGGTGACAACACGGTGTTTGATCCCACCCGCGCGCCGGAGGGATCGGGTGTGTTCTACGGCGTGAATTTCGCGCCCTACCACCTCGCGCATGGCGGTGCGGCGAGCTGGGATGCGGTCAAGGAAGGCCACGCCGATCGGGCGCTGGCGCAGTACCGCAAGTTCTTCGTCAATCTGGACGACGATAACATTATCGCGCGCAAGGTCTGCTCACCGCTCGATCACGAGCGCGGCTCGCCCAATTCGATGGTCGAGGGCGATGCCCACGGTTGTGCGCCGTTCTTCTACCAGTCGATGGGCCACCGCCCGACGCCCGATCTCGGCAGCTTCCGTGTGCCGGAGGTGGAGGGGCTCTACCTCGCTGGGCCGTTCATGCATCCGGGCGGCGGCGTCTTCGGGGCAGGGCGAGCCACGGCGATCCAGATGATGGATGACATGGGGATCGACTTTGACAAGGTTTGTGGAGGGCCGGTGTGATGCGCAGCAACAAGGTGCCCGTGGCGAAGATTCTCGATGCCAATGACAAGGAGCTGATGGCGATTCGGCGGATTTCCGGGGAGGACGGCAATCTTGTGATCCGCGGCAAGATCTTTGGCGCCATGCCGATGGTTGCCAAGCTGACCCCGTCAGAGGCGCGGGCGGCGCTCAAATTGCTGGATTTCAAGACGTTCTTTTTCCTGCTGACCCTGTTGTTCCGAAAATAATACGTATCGTTACAAGATATATCTTGAAATAGTATCTTGAGCCGCCTATCTCCGTCGCATGCACATAGCGAAGGAGTTACAACGCATGCATTTCGACAGAGGAAACAAAGGCCGGGGCCCAGGTCCCCGGATGCGCGGCGAAGGCGGATTTGGTCCGGGTTTCGGTGCCGGATTTGGTGAAGGCTTCGGCCGCGGCTTCGGCCCCGGACCGAGCGGCGGCGGGGGCGGCGGTCACCGTCGCGGCAAGCGCTTTGCGGGTGAGGAACTGCGCCTGATGGTGTTGGGCCTGCTGGCCGAAGAGGCCCCGCAGCACGGTTACCAGCTGATCCGCAGCTTTGCCGCCAAAAGCGGCGATGCCTATACCCCCAGCCCGGGCGTGCTTTACCCGCTGCTCACCCTGCTGGCTGATATGGGCCTGGTCGAGGAAGTTGGCGGCGAGGGCACCTCGCGCCGGTCCTATGGCCTGACCGATGCCGGCCGCGCCGAGATCGAAGCGAAGCGCGCCGTGATCGACGGCGCATTTGCCCGCCTCGCTGCCATGGCCGAACAGGCCGGCCGCGCCGATGCCGCGCCGATCAAGCGCGCCATGATGAACTTGCGAACCGCATCGATGCAGCGGATGATGCGCGGCGACGCCAGCAGTGAAACTGCGCTGTCCATCGCCGCCTTGCTTGATGAGGTGGCTCAGAAGATCGAGAGGTTGCCATGATCCATTCCAGCACTGCAATCGTGCCCACCGAAAAGGGCAGCCGCTATCTGCAGCAACTGTGCAAGCACTGGGCGCACAACCTCGCCGTTGAATTCGACGAGACCAACGGCCGCGTCGTCTTCCCCAAGGACGCGCGCGGCGCGGACTGGCCGGGGGACGGCGTGTTCACCATGGCGGCGGGCGACATGGCGCTCACCTGCCGGATCGAGGCCACTTCGGCGGGCCAGCTCGAAGGTCTGAAAGGCGCAGCGGAACGCCACCTCAACCGCTTTGCCTTTCGCGAGGGCGACCTGACCTTTACCTGGCAGGACGACTGATTGGCGAGGACGAAACCGGCGACCATCCGGTTTCGTCGATATCCTGAGTTCCGATCAATCCATGGGTCGGAATTGCGCTGGATCAAGAAATCCGCGCCGCCGCCGGAGCATCTCCCCTTCATCTGATGAGGGAGTGTTCCGCAATGGCAATTATCGGCATCCGCCGCCTGACCTGGCTGGTCGAGAACGTGGCGCAGTGCACCGCGTTCTTCAGCGACTTCGGGCTGTCACTGGTCAGCCAGCAGGCGAACGAAGCTCTGTTCGAACTGCCCGATGGCTCGCAGACGGTTCTGCTTGAACGCGGCCACCCGCGCTTGCCGCAGGACACGGCGCAGACCGGCAAGGGCGTGTTCGAATGCGTCTGGGCGGTCGATAGCGAGGAAGGCCTCGCGCGGATCAAGGCACGGCTTGAGCCTGATATCACGCTCACCACTGACGATGAGGGCGTGGTCCACTTCGTCACCCCCTTCGGGCAGGCGATCGGCCTTCGGGTCTGGCAGCCGCGCGCCGTGTTTGGCGCGCCGACGCCGCAGAACACCATCGGCCGGATCGAACGGCTCAACCAGCCGCGCAAGTGGATCGACCGCGCGCTGCCCAAGCGCACGCATCATTGCGTCTGGACTTTTCCGGACGTCCAGCAGGCGCTCGAATTCTACCGCGACAAGCTCGGCTTCCGCATCACCGACATGCAGAAGGGCTTCGGCGTCTACATGCGCGCCGATGGCTCGTACGAGCATCACAACATTTTCCTCGCCAATGCCCACGCGCCGATGCCCGGCTTCAACGGCACGCTGAAGTTCCACCACGCCAACTGGGAGGTGGAGGACATCGACGAACTGATGGTGGCGAAGAACTACCTTGACCGGCGCGGCTACAAGTACGGCGACTGGAACTGGGGCTTTGGCCGCCACCGCCTGACCAGCGCCGCGTTCTTCTACGTTCCCTGTCCGGCGGGCGGCGATGCGGAGTATGGCGCCGATTGCGACTGCGTCGACGATGGCTGGAAACCGCGCATCTGGGACGGCGCCTTCGGCACGGCAATCTACATGACCAACCTGCCGGACTTCATGGCGGACGAGCCCAACTGGGACGTCACCTATGCCCGGCCGGACCAGCTTCACTACCACCCTGCGGATACGGCGACGATGGCCGAGGCCGCCGAGTAATCTCCCCCTCTCCGTCATTCCCGCGAAGGCGGGAATCTATCTCCGCTCAATTAGTTGCGAGACGTCGGATGGATCCCCGCCTGCGCGGGGATGGCGGGAAGGGCTCAAGGACAACGAACTGCAAGAGGAACCCATCATGAGCAAGGCACAGAACGTTCTCGTCATCGGCGGCGGTGTCGCTGGTCTCGCCGTGGCCATCGCGCTGCACCAGAAGGGTGTGGCCGTGGAAGTGGTCGAGAAAAACGCCGACTGGTCGGTTTATCACGTCGGCATCATCGTCCAGTCCAACTTCATCCGCGCGCTCGACCAGATCGGCTGCGGCAAGGCAGCGGTCGCGGCCGGCTTCCCCTACAAGGGTGCGCGCTTCCTCAGTACTGGCGGCGAGATCATCGCCGAGCTTCCCGGTGTGTCCGAAGTCGATGGCCTGCCGAGCGACCTCGGCCTGACGCGTCCGGCCTTGCACGAAGTGCTGACCGGCAAAGTCAAGGAACTCGGCATCCCGGTGCGGCTCGGCGTTTCGTTCGAGACATTCGAGGACACCGGATCGGGCGTGAACGTCACTTTCACTGACGGCACCAGCGGCTCCTATGACCTGATGATCGGCTGCGACGGCAACTATTCCGCCGTGCGCAAGGTGCTCTGGCGCGAGGCGAAGCCGGCGTTCACCGGGCAGGGCGTGTGGCGCTACAACGTGCCGCGCCCGGCCAATCTCGAATGGTCGGACCTCTACATCGGCAAGCCAAATTTCCACGGCAAGGCCGGCTATTGTCCGCTGACCCCGGAAGAAATGTACATCTTCGTGGTTTGCGAAGAGCCGGGCAATCCCAGGTTCGCCCCAGAGTCTCTGGCCGACGAAATGCAGCAGCGGCTCCAAGGCTATGGCGGCCTGCTGGGTGAGGCGGCAAAGGCAATCACCGACCCCTCGCTAGTCGTCTACCGCCCGCTCGAAGCCTGCATCATGCCCGATCCTTGGTATCAGGGCCGCGTAGTGCTGATCGGCGATAGCGCGCACAGCGCCACGCCGCATCTGGGGCAGGGCGCGGCCATGGCGGTCGAAGACGCCGTGGTGCTGGCTGAAGAACTGGCGGCGAAGGACGTGGAATCAGCGCTGCGGGCCTTCATGGACCGCCGCTTCGAACGCGCCAAGCTGGTCGGCACCAGCTCGATCAAGCTCGGCGAATGGGAAATGCACCCTGAAAGTGCCGGCGATCCGGTCGCGCTGACCGACATGATCCGCCGCAAATTGGCCGAGCCAGTCTGATCCAGATCAATTCGCCGGGCGGGCATTATCGGTATAGCTATCAGACATAGTAATCCGGCGATGCCCGCCGGCCCCGTTGGAGAGCGATGCCATGGCCTCTGAGACCCTGACTGCGGACCGCTTCCGCTTCGATCCCTACTCTCCGGCGAACGACGCCGATCCGTTCCCCGCCTACAAGGTCTTGCGCGACGACTTCCCCGCCTTCTGGTGCGAGGAAGCGGGCATGTGGGTGCTCAGCCGCTACGATGATGTGCTCGCCGCGCTGAGCAACTGGCGCACCTATTCCTCGGCCAAGGGCAACCTCGTCGACGAGTTTCCGGGGCGTGCCGGGTCGACGCTCGGCAGCAGTGACCCGCCACGCCATGACCGCCTGCGCGGCCTGATCCAGTCTGCCATGACCAAGCGTGCGCTCGACCATATCCTTGAGCCCGCTCGCGCCTCGGTCGCCGCGCACCTTGCCGAAATCGAGGGCAAGGACACGTTCGATTTCGTTTCCGAATTCGGTTCAAAGATCACCGTCGACCTGCTGTTCTATCTGTTCGACATGCCGCGCGATCAGGCCGAAGAGGTGCGCGACAACGCCGTGCTGATGGTTCAGACCGATGCCGAAACCCGGCAGAAATCGCCCGAACACCTCGCCGCGTTCCAGTGGATGGCTGACTTTGCCGAACGCCTCGTGCAGGAGCGCAAGAACAACCCTGGCGAGGACCTGCTGTCCAACTTCATCACCGCCGAGATCGACGGCGAGAAGCTGCTCGACAAGGAAGTGCAACTCACCGTCACAACCCTGATCATGGCAGGGATTGAAAGCCTGTCGGGCTTCATGGGCATGTTCGCGCTGAACCTTGCCGACTATCCCGAGGCGCGGGCCGCGCTGGCTGCCGACCCGGCGTTGATCCCCGATGCAATCGAGGAATCGCTGCGCTTCAACACCTCGGCGCAGCGTTTCAAGCGATGTCTGCAGGTCGATACCGAACTGCACGGGCAGACCATGAAGGCCGGCGATTTCGTTATGCTGTGTTACGGCTCGGCCAATCGCGACGAGCGCCAGTTCGCTGATCCCGACACTTATGACATCACACGCCGGCCCAAGCGGCACCTGGGCTTTGGGGGCGGCGTTCATTCGTGCCTCGGCGCGATGCTGGCGCGGGTCGCTTGCCAGGTGGTCTTCGAGGAATTCCTCAAGGCCGTGCCCGAATTCCACGGGGTGGATGCCGCCCTGTCGTGGGTGCCATCGTCGAACTTTCGCAGCCCGCAGGCGCTGTGGCTGCGCAAGGGGCTGGCGGCAATTTAGGCGCGGTCAGAGCTTCGGGTTGCCGGCGCTCCACTTGACCGAGAGCTCGATCCCGCTGCCCACTGGCAGCAGCACCGATTGCAGGTTCGGCTTGGCGTGGAGCGCCGCGCGGAAGCGGCGCACATCCTCGCGCCACATGGCGGGATCGATGATGTTGTCCGAAGCGATCACGCCTTCCTCGGACAGCTTGGGATAGACCGCCTCAAGACAGGGAAGGTACAGTTCCTTCCAGATGTCGAGCAGGACGAAATCCCACGGTCCCGGATCGGCGGCGAGCAATTGCAGTGCGTCGCCGCAGTGGAACTCGACGACATCGGCGAGGCCTGCATCGGCCAGTTCGGCGCGCGCGTGGGCCTGTTTGTAATCGGCCAGTTCCATCGTCACGACCTCCGCCCCGACAGCCTTGGCTGCATCGGCGAGGAACAGCGTGGAATAGCCATAGCTCGTGCCAAGTTCGAGCACCCGGCGCGGGCGGCGGGCGATGATCAGCGCATGGAGCAGCGCCCCCACTTCCTTGCCGACCGGCAGCAGGAATTCGTCGCGCACGGCAAGGACGGCCGGCCCCAGTTCCTTCTGGCGGGCAGCATCGGCGGCGGCGCGGGCTTCGTATCGTTCAAACACCGGCTGGGCATCAGCACTATGAAAAATCATGCGTCCGGTTCCTCGAGAAATTCGATCAGGTTGCCCGCGCAGTCACGGATGAAGCAGCCCTTGCCGAACTCTTCGCGTACCACGAAGGGCACGTCCACGCCCTTCTCGGCCATTTCCGCGATGAAGGCGTCAAGGCTTTCGACGCGGAAGGCGACATGCTTGTTGCCATGGGTGCGGATGTCGCTCGGCGGGTGGCTGCGGCCTTCGGGGAGGGGATTGCCGTCCTCGGGTTCGAAAAGTTCGAAGCGCAGCGGCCCCTTGCGGATCATCGCCGCATGGGCGCGGGCAGGGGGGATATAGAAGCGCTTTTCCTCGGCAAAACCCAGCACGCGGCCATACCATGCGATCGCCTCGTCTAGGCTGGGCACTGATACGCCGCCGTGGTGGAACGTGAATTCCGGCATCAGTCTGAGGTCTCGGCGGCGATCAGCTTGGCAAGGATGCGCCGCGCGGTCGTGCCGCCGGCATCGATGCCGAGATAGGCGGGCTTCAGGTCCCAGAAATCGTGCCCGTCCATATTGGCGAAAGTCGCCTCGATGATCGGCTTGTCCTCAAGATCGAAGGCCTGTCCGAATAGCGAACGCAGCATGGCGTCGCCATCTTCGGAGGGTGGGAAACCGCGCGTGGTCGCCCAGAAATAGTGCGTTGAGGTCGCGCTCTCGGGCGTCAGGATATGCGCTTGGTGCGCCACTACGGGGTTATCCTCGCGGTCTGCGCCCTGCGGGCAGGCGCCGACCTGCAGGTACATCGCGGCGGGAGCATCCCAGCGCATTTCGAGCCAGTGGTCGCAGCGCATAGCCGGATCGTAGAGGCCGAAGGTATGCGGCGGGGCGGCGACATCGGTCATCCACCAGTTCGAATGCAGCCGCTTGCCGTCCTGCTTCAGGCTGTGTTCGCCGGAGAAGATCACGCCGTTGCCGGCGAAGCTGCCCTTGTGCACCCATTCAATGTGCGAGAGGTCGAGCAGGTTATCGATGCCCATCTCGTAGGGCGCAGTCATCACCGTGCACCCGCTGAGCGGCGCGCCGTGGCCGGGGACTTCGAGCATCGCGAAATCGGGGATTGCGGCCGGGTCCGCCGCTGCAGCATCGCCCGCCCAGAACCACACGATGCCATCGCGCTCGGCGGTGGCAAAGCTGCGGACGCTGGCGCCCTTGGGCAGCGTCTCGGAATAGGGGTTGCGGATGCAGGTGCCGCCGGCGTCGAAAGTCAGGCCGTGGTAGGGGCAGACCAGCGCATCACCCTCGCGCGTGCCCAGCGAGAGCGGCGCGAAGCGGTGCGGGCAGCGATCAAGCAGCGCGGCGACGCTGCCGTTCTGCTTTCGGTACAGCGCGAGCGGATCGCCCAGCAGCTTGCGGCGCAGCGGCACTTCGCCGAATTCATGGCTCCAGCCAGCCATGTACCAGCAATTGCGGAGGAACTGGCCCATGCTGTTTTCCCTCAATCTGCGGTCCAGCCGCCGTCGACGATCATGCTGGTGCCGGTCATCATCGCGGAGGCGTCAGACGCCAGAAACAGCACCGCGCCCATCAGGTCTTCGGGTGTGCCGATGCGGCCGAGCTTGATCTTGGCCAGCACGCTCGCCTTGAAGCCCTCGTCCTCGAACATCGGCGCGGTCATCGGGGTTGCGATGAAGGTCGGCGCGATGGTGTTCGAGCGGATGCCATAGGACGCGAGGTCGAGCGCGAAGGCCTTGTTCATGCCCTCGAGCGCCCATTTGCTGCCGCAATAGAGACTGCGGTTTGGCCCGCCGACATGGCCCATCTGGCTGCCCATATGGATCAGGCTGCCCGGCGTGCCACTCTCAATCATCCGCCGCGCGCAGGCCTGCGCCACGAAGAAAGCGCTCTTCACGTTGAGGTCGAAGACCGCGTCGTAATCGTCTTCGCTCACTTGCCACATTGGCTTGGGACGGTTGGTCCCGGCGTTGTTGACGAGGACGTGGAACGGTTCCTGCGCGGCAAAGAAGGCGGCGACTGCGGCGAGGTCGGACACGTCGAGCACCTCGGCCTTCGCGCCTTGACCGATCGCCTCGGCAGCGGCCTCGATCTCGCTCGCGGTGCGCGCGGCGAGCGTTACCTCGGCCCCGGCGTCAGCCAGCGCCTTCGCCGCAGCCAGCCCGATCCCGCGTCCCGCACCGGTGACCAGCGCGCGCCGGCCATCGAGGCGGAAGCTGGGTGTTACCGGCAGGCTCATGCCCGCGTCAGCTCGCTCGGCTCGGCTTGTCCGGCATAGGGGACGTTGCGCCCGCCGAACCGGCGCACGCGGATGTTGGCTTGTTCGCCGTGGCCGGCAAAGCCTTCGAGCGCGCAGAGACGGCTGCAGTATTCGCCGATCAGCGTGCTCGCCTCGTCAGTCAACACCTTCTGGTACGTGCAGGTCTTGAGGAACTTGCCGACCCACAGCCCGCCGGTATAGCGCGCCGACTTCTTCGTCGGCAGGGTATGGTTGGTGCCGATGACCTTGTCGCCGTAGGATACGTTCGTGCGGTTGCCGAGGAACAGCGCGCCATAATTGGTCATGTTCTGCAGAAAGTAATCGGGGTCCTGCGTCATCACCTGCACGTGCTCGCTGGCGATGTCGTCTGCGATTGCCACCATTTCCTCATAGCTGTCCGCGACGATCACTTCGCCAAAGTTCTCCCACGCCTTGCGGGCATGGTCGGCGGTGGGGAGGATCTGCAGCAGGCGTTCGATCTCGGCCATGGTGGCGCGGGCGAACTTTTCGGAGTTGGTCAGCAGCACGCCGGGCGAGTCCGGACCATGCTCGACCTGGCCGAGGATATCGGTCGCGGCCATTTCCGGGTCGCAGCCGATCTCGTCAGCGATGATCAGCGTCTCGGTTGGGCCGGCGAACAGATCGATGCCGACGCGGCCGAACAACTGGCGCTTGGCCTCGGCAACGAAGGCGTTGCCCGGGCCGACGAGGATATCGACCGGATCGATCGTCTCGGTCCCCAGCGCCATCGCGCCGACCGCCTGAATGCCGCCGAGCGCGTAGATCGCGTCGGCTCCGGCCATGGCCTGCGCCGCCACGATGGCGCGGGCGAAAGTGCCCTGGAACGGCGGCGCGCAGGTGATGACGCGGGAAACCCCGGCGACCTTGGCGGTGATCACGCTCATGTGCGCAGAAGCCAGCAGCGGGTACTTGCCGCCCGGAACATAGCAGCCGGCGGCGTTGATCGGCACGTGCTTGTGGCCCAGCACCACGCCGGGCAGGGTCTCAACCTCGACGTCCTGCATCGATGCGCGCTGGATCTGCGCGAAGTTCCGCACCTGCGTCTGCGCGAACTCGATGTCCTTGCGTTCTTGCGGGGTCAGGCTGTCAACGCAGCGGTCGATTTCGGACTGGCTGAGCCGGTAGTCCTCGCGGTCCCAGCCATCGAAATTGTTGCTCATCTCGCGCACCGCAGCATCGCCGCGTTTCTCGATGTCCGCCAGTGCCGCCTCGACAATGTCGCGGACCTTGCGGTCGGCGTCAGCCTTCGCCTCAGCGGTCGCGCCGCGCTTGAGCCAGATTGCCATGATACTCCCCAAATTTGCTGTCTGTTGGGTCCGCCAATGCCCCAAGGCACCCCGCGCGACCATCGCATAGTGTCGATGGGTTGGTATCGATCCTATTCCGTTGTTCTCGGCCCGGTGAGGCCTTAACCGGCGATCAAAGCCATTGGGCAAAGCTAATCGGGAGACATGCGAATGCGCCTTGCAACATTGAACGACGGCACCCGCGACGGGCGGCTGGTGGTGGTATCGCCGGACGGCACTTCCTGTGCGCCGGCGCCGGTCAAGACCTTGCAGGAAGCGCTGGAAAACTGGGACGCGGTCGCCGCGCAGCTTGCCGCCGTCACTGACTATCCCGAAGCGCTGGATATGGCGCAGGTCATGGCCCCGCTGCCGCGCGCCTGGCAGTGGCTCGACGGATCGGTCTATGCCAGCCACGGCGCGCTGATGGACAAGGTGATCGGCATCGACAAGCCGGCGGTCGACTGGCCGCTGATGTACCAGGGCGTGTCGAACAAGTTCTACGCCCCTACCGAAGACGTGCGCATGGCCGACGAGGCGCTTGGCATCGACTTCGAGGGCGAATTCGGGATCATTACCGATGCCGTGCCGATGGGCACCAGCGTCGTCGATGCCGCCAAGCACATCCGCCTTGTCGTGCAGATCAACGACTGGTCACTTCGCGCGCTGGCCGGCCCCGAAATGAAGACCGGCTTCGGCTGGGTGCAGGCCAAGCCGCCGTGCTCGATGGCGCCGTTTGCCGTGACCCCTGATGAACTGGGTGACGGTTGGCAGGACTTCCAGCCGAACATGAACCTGCGGGTTCACTGGAACGGCAAGCAGTTCGGCGACGCGCATGGCAAGGCGATGGGCTATGGCTTCGACGCCCTCGTCGCCCACGCTGCCCGCACGCGCGATCTGGTGGCGGGCACGGTGATCGGTTCGGGTACGGTATCGAACGAAAACTTCCGCGAAGTCGGTTCGTCCTGCATCGCCGAGCGGCGCGGGATCGAGATTGTCGATGAGGGCGGGGCGAAGACCGAATTCATGAAGTTCGGCGACACTGTCCGCATGGAAGCCCGCACCGCCGATGGCGCCACGCCGTTTGGTGCGATCGACCAGAAGGTCGTGCCGGCGTGAGCCGGATGAGCGATTCAGGATTGCCTCCGGTCCAGCGAGTCGTCACCGGTCACGACGCGAAGGGCCGCGCGATCTTCAAATCCGAAGACGTCACGCCGACGAAGATGATCCCCTCTGGCGATGCTTCATTCCTGCTGGTCTGGACGACGGCGACCGTCCCGGCGGATAACAACGACGAAACCGACGGGCGCGAGCGTGATGCGGGCCTCACGCTCAATCAGGGATCGGTGATCCGCGTCGTTGATATGCTGCCGGGCAAGGAAAGTCCGATGCACCGCACCAATTCGATCGATTACGGCATCGTGATGGAAGGCGAGATCGAGCTTGAGCTGGAAGACGGCGCCAAGCGGACAATCGGGCAGGGCGGCATCATCGTCCAGCGCGGGACGAACCATCTTTGGCGCAATACCAGCGACAAGGTCTGCCGGATTGCCTTCGTGCTGATCGAGGCGCCGGCCTATCTGCATAATGGCGTGCCGCTGCCGGAAGACAAGCCGCACTGATGTTCGACCTGTCCGGCAAAAGCGCGATCGTTACAGGCTCCACGCGGGGCATTGGCCGCGCAATTGCCGAGGCGCTGGTGGCGCAAGGCGCGCGGGTGGTCATTTCCAGCGAGGATGCTGAGGACACCGCCCGCGCGGCGGCGGAACTCGGCCAGCCGGGGATCGCCTGCGACGTGGCCGACGATGCGGCGCTGGCGCGGCTGGTGGACTTTGCACTCGCCGAGCTGGGCGGCATCGACGTGCTTGTCTGCAACGCCGGGATCACCGGGCAGGCGGGGCCGTTCGCCGATATCGACATGGACGATTACGCGCGGGTCATGGCGATCAACCTGCGCAGTCAGGTCGTGCTGACCGGCCTCGCCCTGCCGCATATCGCGGCGCGCGGCGGCGGAGCGGCGGTACTGATCGCCAGCCTTTCGGGCCTGCGCGGCAATGGACGGATCAATGCCTATGCGCTCGCCAAGGCAGGGGTGGCGCAGCTGGCACGCAATCTTGCGGTCGAATGGGGGCCAAGGAACGTGCGGGTGAATGCGGTGTCGCCCGGCTTCATCGCCACCGAACTGTCAGCGCCGCTGCTGGCCGACGAGGCCTTCATGGCGCGGCGCATGGCCCAGACGCCGTTGCGGCGGCCGGGCAACCCCCAGGAAGTGGCGGGGGCGGCAGTGTTCCTTGCCTCGAGCGCAGGGGCTTTCGTCACCGGCCACAACCTCGTGGTCGATGGCGGCACCCTGATTACCGACGGGAGTTAGTCGCCCAGCGCGTATCCGGCCGAGCGGACGGTGCGGATCGGGTCTTCCTTGCCCGCCACGGCAATGGCGATGCGCAAGCGGCGGATGTGGACGTCGACCGTGCGTTCGTCGATCTCGGCATCCTGGCCCCAGACCGCATCGAGCAATTGTGCGCGCGAGTGGACGCGGCCCGGGCGTTCCATGAAGTGGCGCAGCAGGCGGAACTCGGTTGGCCCCAGATGTAGTGCCTCACCGCCGCGGCGCACGCGGTGGGCGGCGGGATCAAGCTCGATATCGCCGTGGATCAGCAACGAGCCTGTCAACGCCGGACGGCTGCGGCGGAGCAGCGCCTCGGCGCGGGCGAGCAGTTCGCGGGGGCTGAAAGGCTTGGTCACGTAATCGTCGGCGCCGGTCTTGAGGCCGCGAATCCGGTCTTCCTCCTCGCCGCGGGCGGTAAGCATGATGACCGGGACGGTGGCGGTTTCCTTGGCCTTGCGCAATTGGCGGCAGACCTCGATCCCGGGCACGTTCTCGATCATCCAGTCGAGGACGATGAGATCGGGAATATCCTCGCGCACCAGTTCGAGCGCTTCCTCGCCATCGGCGGTAACGCGCACCTTGCAACCCTCGTTGGCGAAGTGCCAGACGATCAGTTCGGACAGTGCCGGATCGTCTTCGACAATTAGCACTGAAGCTTTCATCAGATGTCTTTCTTTCCGCCTTCGCGTTCCGAATAGTAGAGCCCGGTCGCAGCGAAATAGACCATTTCGGCCACGTTCGTCGCATGGTCGCCAATGCGTTCAAGGTTGCGGGCGACGAACAGCAGGTGTGCGGCGCTGCTGATGGTCGATGGACTTTCCATCATGTGCGCGACGAGGTTGCGGAACAGGCTGTCGTAGAAATTGTCGAGCTTTTCGTCGCGCTTGATCACTTCGACGGCAAGGTCAGCATCCCGTGCGCCATAGGCGTTGAGCACGTCGCGGACCATGCCCTGCGCGATGTCGGCCATCGCGGGAACCAGCGTCAAAGGACCCAGCTTCTTGCTGTGCTCCATCTCGGTGACGCGCTTGGCGATGTTCTTGGCATAGTCGCCGATGCGTTCGACCACGCCCGAGATCTTGAGCGCGGCGATCACGTCGCGCAGATCGTCGGCCATCGGCGCGCGCAGCGCGATAACGCGTACGGCGAGACGATCCACCTCGGCCTCAAGCGCGTCGAGCCGGGCGTCGGTTTCGATCACTTCGAGGCCCAGTGCCTCGTCATGGTTGGCGAGCGCATCGACCGCATCGCGGATCATCACTTCGGCAATGCCGCCCATTTCGGCGATCAGTCCGCGCAGTTGCCCGATCTCGGTGTCGAATGCCTTGACTGTATGTTCGGCCATCTCTGCGGTTCCTTACCCGTACCGTCCGGTAATATAATCCTTGGTGCGCACTTCGCGCGGATTGGTGAAGATCTGCTCGGTCGGGCCATATTCGACCATTGTGCCGAGGTGGAAAAACGCGGTGCGCTGCGAAACGCGCGCGGCCTGCTGCATCGAGTGGGTGACGATGACGATGGCGTAGCGGCCTTTTAGATCGTCAATCAGCTCCTCGATGCGCGCGGTGGCGATCGGGTCGAGCGCGGAGCACGGCTCGTCCATCAGGATCACTTCGGGGCTGACGGCGATGGCGCGGGCGATGCACAGGCGTTGCTGCTGGCCGCCCGAAAGCGCGGTGCCGGCGTCGGTCAGGCGGTCCTTGACCTCGTCCCACAGCCCGGCGCGGCGCAGCGACTTTTCGACGATGGCGTCCATCTCGGTCTTGCCATTGGCAAGGCCGTGGATGCGCGGGCCATAGGCGACGTTTTCATAGATCGACTTGGGGAACGGGTTCGGCTTCTGGAACACCATGCCGACGCGGGCGCGCAGTTGGACCACGTCCATGTCGGGGCCGTAGATGTCCTGACCATCAAGCTTGATCTCGCCCGTCACCCGGCAGCCGGGTATCGTGTCGTTCATGCGGTTGAGCACGCGCAAGAAGGTGCTCTTGCCGCAGCCCGATGGGCCGATGAAGGCAGTCACGTGCTCGCTGGCGATGTCGATCGAGACATCGTTGATCGCCTGCTTCTCGCCATAGAAGACCTTGACGTTGCGGGCGGAAATTCGGTTGGTTTCGGTCATGTTTACCAGCGTGTTTCGAAGCGGTTGCGGAGGTAGATGGCCAGCCCGTTCATCGCGAGCAGGAAGGCCAGCAGCACGATGATCGCGGCCGACGTGTTCTGCACGAAGGCCTGGTCGATTTCATCGGACCACAGGAAGATCTGCATCGGCAGCACCGTTGCCGTATCGGTCACCCCCTCGGGCGGAGCGGCGGCGAAGACGCGCATGCCGATGATCAGCAGCGGCGCGGTTTCGCCCAGCGCGCGGGCCATGCCGATGATCGTGCCGGTGAGGATGCCCGGCAGCGCGAGCGGCAGAACGTGGTGGAAGACGGCCTGAACCGGGCTTGCGCCGACGGCCAGCGCGGCGTCCTTGATTGACGGCGGCACGGCCTTGATCGCGTTGCGTCCGGCGATGACGATGACCGGCATGGTCATCAGCGCCAGGGTCATGCCGCCGACGAGCGCCGAACTTCGCGGCAGGCCCATCACCTGAATGAACACGGCAAGGCCGAGCAGGCCGAAGATGATCGAGGGCACGGCGGCAAGGTTGTTGATCGACACTTCAATCCAGTCGACCCAGCGGTTGCGCGGCGCGAACTGTTCGAGATAGACTGCTGCCAGCACGCCAAGCGGAAACGACAGCGCCAGCGTGACGCCCATGGTCAGCAGCGATCCCTTGAACGCGCCCCAGATCCCTGCGGTGTCCGCGTCGGTCGAATCGGAACCGGTCAGGAACGCCCAATCGATCCCGCCGAGACCGTCGCGCAGCATGATGAACAGCAGGAAAGCGAGGAACGACAGGCTGAGTGCGACCGCGCCTGCGCCAATCGCCTTGAAGCGGCGTTCGGCGGCGTAGCGGCCTTGCAGCCGCTTCGCCATTTCCGGACTGTTCCACGTTGACACCTGAGGGGGGAGGGCGGGCTCAGTCATACGCTTCCCGGTACTTCTTGACGACGCGAAGCGCGACGATGTTGAGCATGAGGGTGACGACAAACAGCACCAGCCCTAGCGCAAAGGCGGAGAGGGTGGACGGGTGGCTGAAATCGCCGTCGCCGGTCAGCAGGCGGGCGATCTGGTAGGTCACCGTGGTCATCGATTCGAACGGATTGGCGGACAGGCGCGCGGCGGCACCGGCGGCCATGAACACGATCATCGTTTCCCCGATGGCGCGGCTGATCGCCAGCATCACGCCGGCAACGATGCCGGGGAGGGCTGCGGGGATCAGCACTTTCTTAATCGTTTCCGATGTGGTCGCGCCCATCGCCAGGCTGCCATCGCGCATCGATTGCGGCACGGCAGTAATGGCATCATCTGCCATAGAGGAGACGAACGGCACGATCATCACGCCCATGACAAGGCCGGCGGCAAGCGCGCTTTCGGTCGTCGGGTTGCCAATGCCGATGACCGTGCCGAAATCGCGGATCAACGGCGCAACGGTGAGCGCGGCGAAATAGCCGTAGACCACGGTCGGAACGCCGGCGAGAATTTCGAGAATCGGTTTGGCCCAGCGGCGAAACCGGGGGCTGGCATATTGGGTGAGGAAGATCGCGCTCATCAGGCCGAGCGGCACTGCGACGATCATGGCGATCACTGCCCCGATGAACAGCGTGCCCCAGAAAAGCGGCAATGCGCCCAGCTTCTCGCCGATTTCGGGCGTGATCGGAGCGAAGGGATCGGGGTTCCAGTTGGTTCCGAACAGGAAGTCGATCGGACTGACAAAGGTGAAGAACCGGCCTGCCTCGAAGATCAGCGATCCGATGATGCCGACAGTCGTGAGGATGGCGACCGAGCTTGCCGCGAGCAGCAATCCGAGCACGCCGCGCTCCACGCGGGTGCGCGCCGGGAAATCAGCCCGCACGCGGGTGAAGCCGAAAGCGCCGCCAGCGAAGGCCAGCACGGCAACTAGCGCCGCGCCGATCAGGTCGAAGCGGGACAAGATGGATGTCGCAGCAGGCACAAGCTGTGCCGTCTCTGGCCGGAAGGCACCAAAGCCGCCATTGCGCGCGGCGGCCAGCGCTTCGTTGACGATGGCGTCGCGTTCCATGTCCATCGCGGGCAGGATCGAGGCGGCGGGATCGGCGAGCAGCGCGCTGCGGACGAGGCCGGGGGCGACGCCATTCCACACGGCCCAGCCCAGCAGGGCGGGCACCAGCACCCACAGGGCCATGTGCCAGCCATGGTAATTGGGCATGGCCTTCAGCGAGCCGCGGCCCGTGTACAGGGCTTGCGCCCGGGAGCGCGCGGTCCACCAGGACACGCCCCCGAGTGCAAGGATCATTGCCAAGACTATTGCCGGATGCATCGGTCTTACTTGAGGCCCGAGGCGTCCATTGGCGAAAGCTTGGCGGCAAGTTCGGCGTTCTTCGTGCGAACATCCTCTGGCGAGATGACCATGCCCTTGCTCTTCAGCAGGCCATCAGGACCCCACGACTTGGCCCAGGCGGCGACGAATTCCTTGAGGCCGGGAATGGCGTTCAGGTGCGCCAGCTTTACATAGATGTAGAGCGGGCGGGCACCGGGATAGGAGAAGTCCGAGATGGTGGCATAGGTCGGGTCGATGCCGCTCATCGGTACGCCCTTCAGCTTGTCCGTGTTCTCTTCAAGGAAGGAGAATCCGAAAATGCCGATGGCCTTGGGGTTGGCGGCGATCTTCTGGACGATCAGGTTATCTGCCTCGCCCGAATCGACATAGGCGCCGTCTTCGCGGACTTCGGTGCAGGTCTTCTTATGGGCGTCCTTGTCCTTTTCCTTCAGCGCCTTCATCGCCGGATCGCTGTCACAGCCCTTGGTCAGGATCAGCTCGGCCAGCGCGTCGCGGGTGCCCGAGGTGGAGGGCGGACCATAGACGAGGATCGGAATCGCCGGGAGGGCGGGGTTCACTTCATTCCAGTTCTTGGCAGTGTTGGGCTTGCCAAAGGGATTGGCTGCCAGCGCCTTGTAGACATCTGCTGGCGTGAGCTTCATCGCCGGGCCTTCCTTGGCCTCGGCAAAGGCGATGCCGTCAATGCCGATCTGGATTTCGGCGATGTCCTTGACGCCATTCTTCAGGCAGTCCTCATACTCGGACTTCTTGATCTGGCGCGAGGCATTGGCGATATCGGGATGGGTTGCGCCAACGCCGGCGCAGAACAGCTTGATGCCTGCGCCCGTGCCGTTCTGTTCGACCTTGGGGGCCTTGACGCCTGACTTGGCCGTCTCTTCCGCAACAGCCGAGGCGAAGGGGTAAAGCGTCGAGGAGCCGACAGCCCAAGCGGCATCACGGCTGGAGGATGAGCCACCGCCGCCACAGGCGGTGAGAGCGGCTGAGGAAATGGCGGCAAATGCCAGCGTCTTAAAGCGCATTTTGGGAACCTTTCTTGCGAATCGCCGGTAGAGATATTGCGCTTCCGTGACAGTCTTGTGACAATGCCAAAAGTCACAGAAATCCGTGAGTTCCGTCGTCATTCAGAGGGTGAAATTTCTTTTTTTAGCGGCAAAATGACCGTTGCCGTGGTGCCCTGGCCTGGCCGGCTGGAAATATCGAACCAGCCGCGATGGCGCTCGGCAATGTGCTTGACGATGGCAAGGCCCAGCCCGGTGCCGCCCGCGGCGCGGCTGCGCCCGGCATCTACTCGGTAAAAGCGCTCGGTCAGGCGCGGCAGGTGTTCAGGGGCAATGCCTTCGCCGTCGTCGGAGATGGAAATGGCGATCCGGCCCGAACCGCTGTTATCAACCTCGATCCGCACGGGGCTGTCGGCCTTGCCATATTTGATTGCGTTATCGACGAGGTTGCGGAGCACCTGCGCCAGCTGGCCGCGATCACCGGCGACAATGGCGCTGTCGCCATTGCCGGTAATCACCACCTTGGCGCGGTCTTGGACTTCGCCCGCTGCCTCGCGCACCAGCGCGGCAATATCCACCGGATCGGTCGGCGCGTCGTGCTTGACCGCTTCAATCCGCGAGAGAGACATCAGGTCCTCGACCAGCGCCCGCATCCGCTGCGCCTCGTGCCGGATGATGCCAAGGAAACGCTTGCGCGTATCGGGATCACCGCCGGCCTTGTCATCCTCCAGCGTCTCGACGTAGCCCAAGACCGCGGCGAGCGGCGTGCGCAGTTCGTGGCTGGCATTGGCGACGAAATCGGCGTGGGCGCGGGCAACGCTGACGCGGACCGACAGGTCTTCCAGCACCACCATCTTGCGGCGCGCGCTCAGCGGATGGCAGGCAAGGTCCCACTGGCTGCCGCGCCCCGAAAGTCCCTCGATTCGCGCCGATCCGCCCTGCGGTGCGGCGATTACGGCCAGGGCCTGCGGAATGCGCACCGCGATGCGCACGTCCTGCCCTACGACATGGCCGCCCAGAATGGCGCGCGCCGCCGCATTGGCAAAGCGGACGATGTCATCCTCCAGCAGCATGACCGGCTGGTTGATATGTTCGAGCATTGGGGAGTCGGTGAAGGGCATGGCGCGCAGCCTAGAGGGGAACGGAGCACTTGTCAGGTCGGGATTGACAGGGCGCAGGGCAGGGGGCAGCGAAGGGGCTCTGTTCCAGGGAAAAGCGATGCCTGATCTTCTGTTCAACCTGCCCGCCATTCTTGCCGTGCCGGTGCGCGGAACCGATGCGCGGTTCCCGGTGTACCGGATTTTCTGCGTCGGGCGGAATTACGAAGCCCACGCACAGGAAATGGGCACCACGGCTGATCGCGAGGCGCCGTTCTATTTCACCAAGAGCCCGGCGGCGCTGACGCTGTCTGGGGCAAGCGTGCCATATGCGCCGGGCACGGCGGACCTGCATCACGAGATGGAACTGGTCGTCGCTATCGGCGCTCCCGGTTTCGAAATTGCCCCGGTCCGCGCGATGGACCATGTCTTCGGCTATGCCTGCGGGCTCGACATGACGCGGCGCGATTTGCAGAACGCGGCGAAGGACAAGCGCCGGCCGTGGGATACTGGCAAGGACTTTGAAAACGCGGCGATCATCGCGCCGATCACGCGCGCGGCGGAGTTTTGCGGACTTGCCGATCAGCGCATCTGGCTCAGCGTCAATGGCGAGGTCCGGCAGGACCAGACGCTTGCCGATCTGGTGTGGAGCGTGCCCGACCTGATCGCAGACCTGTCAAAGTATTATCACCTGCAAGCAGGCGACCTGATCTACACCGGCACGCCAGCGGGTGTCGGCCCGGTGGTTCCGGGCGACAGCCTGCATGGCGGGATCGACGGGCTCGATCCGGTGGAACTGGCGATTACGGCTTAGCTTTCGAGCTGGCGCAGCAGCGAACGAACGTCGCCGTCCATATCGGCGTCGCGGGTGCGCAGGTCTTCGATCAGGCGCACCGCGTGGATCACGGTCGAGTGGTCACGCCCGCCGAACTTGCGGCCGATTTCCGGGTACGAGCGCGGCGTAAGGACCTTGGCGAGGTACATCGCCACCTGGCGTGGACGGACGACCGCTCGGGCGCGGCGCTTGCTGGCCATTTCGGTGCGGTCGACGCGGTAGAACTGGCAGACCGTGCGCTGGATTTCATCGATGGTGATGCGGCGGCGGTTGGCCGAGAGGATGTCGGTGAGCTGTTCCTCTGCCAGTTGCAGCGAAACGGCCTGTCCGGTCAGCTGGGCATAGGCGATCAGCTTGTTCAGTCCGCCCACCAGCTCGCGCACGTTGCGGTTGATCGTGCGGGCAAGGAATTCGATGACGTCCGAAGGCACTTCGGTTGGCGAGGAGAAGCGCGCGAGGCGATGTTCGAGGATCGAGCGGCGCAGTTCGATGTCGGCGGGCATGATGTCCGCGACAAGCCCCATCGACAGGCGCGAGAGCAGGCGCTGTTCGACTCCGTCGAGCGCCTGCGGGGCGCGGTCGGCGGCGAAGACCAGCCGCTTACCTTCGGCAAGCAGGGCATCGATCGTGTAAAGCAGCTCTTCCTGGGCCGAAGCCTTGCCGATGATGAACTGGATGTCATCGACCATCAGCAGGTCAAACCCGCGCAGGCGCGACTTGAACTCGATCATCTGGCCCTGACGCAGCGCCTGGACGAATTCGACCATGAACCGTTCGGCAGAGCAGTAGAAGATGCGCGCCCGCGGATGCGTGGCGAGGAAGGCGTGACCGATGGCGTGGAGCAGGTGAGTCTTGCCCTGACCGGTCGCCGCCTTGAGATAGAGCGGCGCGAACTGCGGCGTTTCGGTGGCCGCCATGCGCTGTGCTGCGTTGCAGGCCAGCACGTTCGAGCCGCCAGTGACGAAGCTTGTAAAGGTCAGCGACGGATCGAGGCCCATCGTGCCGAGGCCGAGCGCATCATTGGCCATTCCGCCGAAATCGCCGCTCGCCATCGAGAGCTGGCCGCCCTGCGGCATCAAACCCGAAGGCGCGCCGTCATTGGCCGGGCGGCGCAAATCGCCGAGGCGCAGGTCGGGCATGCCGCGGCGGCCGGGGTGTACGGCAACACGCACGTGGCGCACGTCGGGCCGGGCGATCTTCCAAGCCAGCGAGAGCCGGTCGGCAAAGCGGTCGGACACCCAGTTGGCGGAAAATTCGGTCGGCAAGAACAGGTCCAGCGTGCCGGTTTCCTTGCAAAAGGTGCCGACCTGAATCGGCTTGATCCACTGGCTGTGAAGCTGGTGACCCAGGTCCTTGCGCAGACCCTGGCTGATATCCGCCCAGTCGGCGGCCAGATCGAGCGCGTCTTGGTCTTCGATGCGCGATCCGTTTGCTTTGCCCTTCACGGCCTGGTCTCCACTCATAATAACATACTGGACCATCGCGAAAAGCGCGCTGCCCCCACCCCATTGCGACACAGAGACCGCACCCTCCCCCGAAGGTAACGTGCCCGGGCTCCCCAGCGACCGGGCGTCCGGACACAAACCGACGACCGTTGAGGCAGCTTGCCCCAAGCGTTCATGCAGTCTCGTTCCGAATCTGTGGGCCCTTCGGAAAGAGAGAATCTCTCCGTCAGACAAGCAGGATTAAACTCGGTGACGGCCTTCAGGGCAAGGGGGGATAAAGCCAAAAAATAATAATAATCGCCTTGACTCTGAAGGACCCGCTGAAATGCAACTGTAACAATTGAAACTGGCTGAATTACGTCGATTTTGGCTCTATCGGACCCCGAATCACAAGAATTCAAGCACTTTCATGGCGGTCTTGTGACGCCTTCTGCGGGCAAACGAAAAGGCCGGGGTTTTGGCCCCGGCCTTGATCGAATTTTGGTCTGTTTCGGTACGCGCGGACAAGGCCGCGGCGCAGGCCGGATCAGAGGCCCGAAACGGCCTTGGTCAGACGCGACAGCTTGCGGCTGGCAGTGTTCTTGTGAAGCACGCCGCGGGCAACGCCGCGAGCCAGTTCAGGCTGTGCCGCCTTGAGAGCGTCCGCAGCAGCGGTCTTGTCGCCGCCGGCGATCGCCGATTCGACCTTCTTCACGAAGGTACGGATACGACCGATGCGGTTGCCGTTGATTTCGGCACGCTTTTCATTGCGACGGATGCGCTTCTTGGCTTGCGGCGTATTGGCCATGTGTGTCTGACTCTCGTCTTCTGGGGGCCGCCGGAGCAGCCGGAATGCTGGAAAAACTGCAAGGAAGGCGAACCGAAGCCCGCCGGGAAAGCGCGGCCCTTAGCGAGCGGCCCCCGAATCGTCAAGCGGGAGTCTTGCCAAACCATGCTTCATTTCTGGCATTTGGCACACCAGAACGTGCTGCGCCCGCCTTGCACCATGCGTTGTACCGGGGTGCCGCAATGCCGGCAGGGCTGTGCCTCGCGGCCATAGACCCGCCAGTTTGCCGCGAAATAGCCGAGTTCGCCGTTGGGCTGGGCGTAGTCTCGAATCGTCGATCCGCCCGCCTCGATCGATTCGGAAAGCACGGCCTTAATCTCGGGCACCAGCCGGTCAATCGCCTTGCGGCTGATTGCCCCTGCAGCCTTGTCGGGCCGGATGCCGGCGCGCAGCAGGGCTTCGCAGACATAGATATTGCCAAGGCCCGCAACGATTCTCTGGTCGAGCAGCAGCGGCTTCACCGGTGCGGCGCGGCCTTTGAACGCGGCGGCAAGGTGCTGGGCGGTCAGGTCCTCGCCCAGAGGTTCTGGGCCAAGCGCGGCGAAGGCAGGCCATTGATAAAGGCCTGGCGTAAATACCATGTCGACTGAGCCGAACCGGCGTGCGTCATTCAGCGCCAGCATGTGGCCGCTGCCTGTCTCCAGCACCAGATGGTCGTGCTTGTCCGGCGTTTCCGGCTCGATCCGCCAGCGCCCGCTCATGCCGAGGTGGAACACCATGGTCTGTTCGCGGTCGGTATGGATCAGGCCATATTTCGCCCGCCGGCCCAGCGAGGTGACGGTTGCGCCGGTCAGGCTTTGTACAAGCCCTTCCGGAAATGGCCGGCGCAGGTCGGCGCGGTTGAGCGTCACGCGGGCGATGCGCTCGCCCTCGAGATAGCGGGCAAGGCCGCGCACGGTGGTTTCGACTTCGGGCAATTCAGGCATATTTCCTACACCTAACAGCCTTTGCCTGAGCGACAAACTCCCCTAAGGCACGGCGCATGAATGATCAGGTTTCCTTCGGCTACGAAGACGTGCCCATCGAGGAAAAGACCGCCCGTGTTGGCGCGGTTTTCTCTGCGGTGGCGAAGAAGTATGATGTGATGAACGACGCCATGTCGGGCGGGATGCACCGATTGTGGAAGGATCAGTTCGTCCGCCGGGTCAAACCGCGCGAGGGTGAGCAGATCCTCGACATGGCGGGCGGCACCGGCGACATTGCCTTTCGCATGGCCGAGCGCGGGGCGACAGTCACCGTGTCCGACATCAACCAGGACATGCTCGATGTCGGCATCGAACGCGCGATGGAGCGCGGTTTCGATGATCTCGTCTGGTCGCGCCAGAATGCCGAGGAACTGACCTTCCCGGACCGCTTCTTCGATGCCTACACCATCGCTTTCGGCATCCGCAACGTCACCCGCATCGACAAGGCGCTGGCCGAGGCGCACCGTGTGCTGAAGCACGGCGGACGGTTCTATTGCCTCGAATTTTCGACCACCGAATGGCCCGGCTTCAAGGAAGTCTACGATGCCTATTCGCACAAGCTGGTGCCGTGGCTGGGTGAGAAGATCGCCGGTGACGCGGAGTCCTATCGCTACCTGATCGAATCGATCCGCCGCTTCCCACCGATGCGCGAATTCGAAGCCATGATCCGCGAGGCCGGCTTTGCCCGGACCAAGGTGGAGCCGATCCTTGGCGGGCTGGTCGCGATTCACTCGGGGTGGAAGATCTAGCAACGTGACCTCACCCGCTACCCACATCCTGCGCCTGCTGCGCTGGGGCCGCGTGCTGGCCAGGCACGGGGCGCTGCGCGGGATCGAGAATGATCGCAATGCGCCCAAGCAGGTGAAGCGGCTGGTGCGGCTGGCGCGTCTCGGCACGTTCCAGCCGAAAGTGCCTGACTATGCCGGTGCCTTTCAGGCCATCGGTCCGGCGGCAATCAAGCTGGGGCAGAGCCTTGCCACCCGGCCAGACCTTGTCGGCGAAGAGGCCGCGCGCAACTTGCTGACCTTGCAGGACAGCCTTCCGCCACTGCCGTTCGCCGTCATCGAACAGGCGATCGAAGCGGGTTTCGGCAAGCCCGTGAGCGAGATGTTCCTGTCGCTCGATACCGATCCCGTCGGCTCGGCATCGGTTGCGCAGGTGCACCGCGGGATCACTACCGACGGGCGGCACGTGGCGGTAAAGGTCCTGCGCCCCGGCATCCGCGAAAAATTCGCCCGCGATATCGAAACCTACGAATGGGCCGCCGCGCACCTTGAGGCGATGGGCGGCGAGGCGACACGCCTGCGCCCGCGCGCGGTGATCGACAATTTCAAGCGCTGGACCTCGCGCGAGCTCGATCTGCGGCGCGAGGCGGCCTCCGCCTCCGAACTGGCCGATGCGATGAACGGCTATGCCGGCTACCGCGTGCCCGACATCGATTGGGACCGCACCTGCGGCACGATCATGACGATTGCCTGGATCGACGGCACCAAGCTGTCGAACCTCGATGCCCTGCGTGCCGGCGGGATTGACCTGCCCGAACTGGCGCAGCGGCTGGTGCTCTCGTTCCTGACGCAAGCGATCAGCGCCGGATTCTTCCATGCCGACATGCATCAGGGTAACCTGTTCGTCGAAGCAGACGGCACGATTGCCGCGATCGATTTCGGCATCATGGGTCGGATCGACCGCCGCGCGCGGCTGTGGCTGGCGGAGATCCTTTATGGTCTGACGACCGGCAATTACCGCCGCGTTGCCGAGATCCATTTCGAGGCGCAATACGTGCCCTCGCACCACTCCATCGACGAATTCGCTACGGCTCTTCGCGCGGTCGGCGAACCGATGCGCGGCAAGCCAGTGAGCGAGCTTTCGGTCGGCGGGATGCTGGACGGCCTATTCGCCATCACCCGCGATTTCGATATGCAGGTCCAGCCGCACTTGCTGCTGCTGCAAAAGACCATGGTCATGGTCGAAGGGCTGGCCACTTCGCTCCATCCCGAAATCAATATGTGGGACGTATCCGGCCCCTTTGTGACGAACTGGATTCGCGACGAGCTTGGCCCCGAGGCGGCGCTGGCAGATCGCCTTCGCACCGATGCGGAAACGCTGCTGCGCTTGCCCGAGCTGTTGCGGCGGATTGAAGACCGCTTCCCGGCCAAGGGCGGCGCGCCTGAACAGCGGCAATTGCCGGAAATTGCGCTGGTATGGGAGCGCAATGGCGAGCGGCGCTGGCCGGGTTACGCGCTGGCGCTGGCCATCGGCGGCGCGGCGGTCTGGGGCGCAGGCGCGCTCGGCTGGCTCTGACGCGATGGACCTCGACGCGCTGTTCCTGCATTTCTTCGCAACCGAAGATCCATCTACCCTGACTCAGGAGGACTTCTCGCTGGGCGTTGAGCGGCTGCGGCTGGGCTTCGAGCTGGAACGCGAAGAGGGCCGCAAGTTTGCGCTGTGGACCCTGCTCGACGGACTTGGCCATGCGCCGCTGCCGGCCGATGCCTTTGCCAAGCAACCGCAGCTGAAAGCGGCTGCTGAGGAATACCTCAAGGCCGCATTCCACCTCGGACGCTTCGGCGATCCTGACGAATGAGCGAGGCCTCCGTACGCGCTTGGCTGGGCGAACACGCGCCTGACATCGCGCTGATCGACCAGGGCATGAGCACGGCCACCGTTGCTGAAGCCGCGCTGGCGCTCGGCGTGGAACCGGGGCGGATTGCCAAGTCGCTCGCTTTCCGGGTGGGGGACACGCCCATGCTGCTCGTCGCGCGCGGCGATGCGCGGCTGGACAATGCCAAGTGCAAGGCGGCGCTTGGCGGGCGGCCGCGGATGCTCGATCCCGATGCCACGCTGGAACTGACCGGCCATGCCGTCGGCGGCGTCTGTCCCTTCGGGCTAGCGAACCCGGTGGCTATCGTTTGTGACCGGTCCTTGCTCGATTACCAGACAGTGTTCCCGGCGGCGGGATCGCACACATCGTCGGTCGAAATCGCTCCGCAGCGGCTGGCCGAACTGGTCGGCGGCACCTGGGTGGATATCTGCAAGCTGCCTGACTGAGGCGGATTACCTCGACAGCCCGCGTATTTCGTGTTGCACTCCTTGCCGGGACGCGGGGAGACTTCGATGGAAGACACCGAAAAGAGGCCGTTCGGCTTCTGGACCGCGACCGCGCTGGTAGTTGGCGGCGTTATCGGGGCGGGCATATTCGTCCTGCCAAGCCAACTTGCGGCCTATGGCTGGACCGCCGTGGGGGCTTGGTTACTCGGCGGCTTCGGAGCAATCCTGCTCGCAATGGTGCTCTCCGCCGTGGCCGAAGCCAAGCCTGAGGAGCCCGGCCTGATCGCGGTGATCGGCGAGACGCTGGGGCCAGTCGCGGGCGTGCTCGCGGGCTTTGGCGCCTGGGTCAGCTACTGGTGCGCCAATGCCTATATCGCGCTGACTTCGGTGCGCTATGCCGGCACCTTCTGGCCCGACCTCGCTGCCACGCCGCAGCGGCAGGCCATATCGGCAAGTGTGCTGATCGCGGCGCTGACCTTGCTCAACCTCTCGGGTCTCAAGTCCTCGGGCCGCTTCCAGGTGGTAACGACCGCCCTCAAGCTGGTGCCGCTACTGGCCGTGGTCGCCATTGTCGCAGCAATGCTGTTTGCCGGGGGCGGGGAGCTGACGCGCTATGAACAACCAACCTTCGATGGCTCGCGCTTGTTCGACGCCAGCTCGCTCGCCTTCGCGGCGATCATGGGCTTTGAATCGGCGGCGCTGGCAGCGCAGCGGGTGCGTAATCCCAAGCGCAACGTCCCGCGCGCGACGATCATCGGTGTGGTTTTGTCCTGCCTGCTGTACCTCGTGGTTTGCACAGGCGTGACATTTGGCATGCCGGGTGACGTGGTGGCCGCTTCGAACGCGCCAGTGGCGGATTTTGTCGGCGCGCAGTGGGGCGGCTGGGCCAAGCTTGCGGTCGCCGCCTTTGCGGTGATCTCCACGGTCGGCTGCCTCAACGTCTGGGTGCTGATGCAGGGCGAGGTGCCACTCGCACTGGTGCGCAGCGGGCAGCTTCCCGGCTGGTTGGCAGTAACCAACAAGCATGACGTCGCCTGGCAGCCGCTGGCCTTTGCCAGTACGCTCAGCTGCGTGCTGATGCTGGTGGCGAGCTGGGGCAACGGGGCAGGGCTGATGGATTTCATGATCCGGCTGACGTCGGATTCGGGCATCTGGATCTATGCCTTTGCCTGCATCACCGCGCTGGTGCTGAAGGTGCGGCGCATCGCTGCCGGCCTTGGCTTGCTGTTCGCTGCCGGGCTGTTCTATGGCGGCGGGCGCGACATATTCCTGCTGAGCCTGGCGCTGATGGCCATGGCTCTGCCACTCTACTGGCTGGCGCGGCGGAGCGGGGTCAGGACCGCAGCAGCTTCCGGATAAGAGGCCGGTCGGCAAGGATGGCCTGCGCCGCATTGTGCCCCGGCGCGCCGGTCACGCCGCCGCCCGGGTGGGTGCCTGAGCCGCACATGTAGAGGCCTTTGATGGGGCCGCGATAGTCGCCGTGGCCCAGCACCGGGCGCGCGGCCCACAGCTGGTCGATGCCCATCGTACCGTGAAAGATGTCGCCGCCGATCAGGCCGAACTTGCGCTCAAGATCGAGCGGAGAGTGGATCTGCCGCGCGATGACGCTGCCCTTGAAGTTGGGCGCATGGTCGGTGATCGTATCGATGATCCCATCCGCCGCCGTCTCGCGGTGGGTGTCCCAATCCAGCGCGGGATCGTACTGCTGGCAGAACAACGTGGCGACATGGCAGCCCGGCGGGGCGAGGCTGTCATCGACTGTCGAGGGGATCGTGATCTCGACAATAGGCTTCTTTGACCAGCCGTGCTGCTGCGCGTCGATGAAAGCCTGATCCATGTAATCCATGCCCGGCGCGATTATGATCCCTGCGGTGTGGTGCTCGGCCTGTTCCTTGCCGGGTAGGACGGCGAAATCGGGCAATTCCGACAAGGCCACGTTCATGCGGAAGGTGCCTGATCCGGTCTTGTAGGTCTTGATCCGCTGTTTGAAGTCGGCATCAAGATCGGCCTCGTCGATCATCTGGCGATAGAGCAGCGCCGGGCCGACATTGGCCGCGACGATGGGGGCGACGATCTTCTCGCCGCTTTCGAGCCGCACGCCGCGTGCTTTTCCGCCGCTGACCAGCAGCTTCTCGACCGGCGTTTCAAGGCTGATCTCCACGCCCTGCAATTCGCAGGCCTTTGCCATCGCCTGCGTGATCGCCCCCATGCCTCCCACCGCGTGGCCCCATGCACCGAGCTTGCCGTTGACCTCGCCGAAGACGTGGTGAAGCAGGACATAGGCCGATCCGGGGGTGGAAACGCCCGCGTAATTGCCGACCACCGCGTCAAAGGCGAAGGCGGTCTTGACCACGTCATGCTCGAACCAGCCGTCAAGGAAATCGCGCGCGGACTTGGTGAAGATCGCCAGCAGGTCGCGCTGGGTGGCGAGGTCGAGCTTGGCCATCGGCCAGCCCTGCTTCGCCGCCGCGACAATCGCCGCCAGCCCGCCGCCGACATTGGGAGGAGCCTGCAAGGAAAGGTCACGCAGCACGCCGGCGACCTTTTCCAGCGCCGCGTCATAAGCGGGATAGGCCGCGGCGTCCCTGGCGGAAAAGCGCGCAAATTCCGCCTCGGTCCGGCCGGGTCCGCCGCCCAGTTTCAGGTAATCATTCTCCAGCGGAAAGAAGTTGGAAATCTTGCGTTCGACCACGCGATAGCCGTGATCGTGCAGCTTCATGTCGGCGATCACCTTCGGCCGCAGCAGGCTGACCGTGTAGCTGGCGGTCGAGTTGCGGAAGCCGGGCGCAAACTCTTCGGTCACCGCCGCGCCGCCGACGATATGGCGCCGTTCAAGCACGCGCACCCGCATCCCGGCGCGGGCGAGGTAGAAGGCGCAGGTGAGGCCGTTGTGCCCGCCGCCGATGATCAGGGCGTCGTAGTGCTTGGTCATTCTTTGCTCCGTCCCGCTGCGGGCGAATGGGAAAGGCGGGCTTGCGGGATCAGCGCGCGGATCTTGCGCGCGAAAGAGCGGAGGCAGACTTCGCTCGTCGCAATCGGCCCGGTGGTGAAACTGCGGCTTTCCATCCCTGCCTGCACGCGGGAAATCAGCCAGGTATCCTCGGCATTGACCATGCGGTTGATCCGCCAGTTGGCATAGCGCGCCAACTTCATTTCGCGGCGCTCATCCGGCAGGGCATAGGCGACCTCACGTAGCAGGCAAGAGGTCGGCCCGGTGGGCAGCCATTGCATGAAATCGATCTGGTCGGCGTAGATATCGAAGGCCATGTTCGGCCAGAGCTTGAAGTAGAGCCAGCGGTGCTGTGCCTCGTCCGGCAAGTGCTCCACGTGCGGCAGATAAGCGGCGTAAAAGCGCTCCCAGAAATTCTGCTTTTCGCTGACTGCGACTTCGCCTGACAGCCGGTCCACCCAGCCATGCGCCTCGATGCGGTAGGAGTCGCCGACCAACCGGGTCAGCCCATCGTGCGCGACCGGGATGTGCAGGTTGTCCGAATAATTGTCGCCCACGGTCTTCCAGTTCACTCCGCGCGGGCGGTGGCGGACGGGGGCCATGCGGCGAATTTCGGCAAAGCGGTAGGGCGCGATCTCGGCCTCGAACGGGGCCATCATTTCGGCGGGCGTGGGAAAACCGGAGGGTTTCAGGCAAACGAAGTGGAAGCCCTGCCATGTCTCGAGCGCCACGGGGGCGAGGCCATTGTCCTCCAGCCGCAGCGCCGGATAGTCGGCCTTCATCGGCACGCTCTGCAGGCTGCCATCGCTGCCATAGGTCCACGCGTGATAGGGGCAGACGAGCTTCTTCGCGCAGCCCGCAGGCCCCTCGACCAGCCGCATCGCGCGGTGGCGGCAGACGTTGGTGAAGGCGCGGACAAGGCCGTCGTCGCCGCGGATCACGATCACGCTTTCGCCCAGATAATAGATCGTCTGGAAATCGCCGGGGGCGGGAAGATCGCTGTCGTGACAGACGATCTGCCATGACGGACGGATCACTCGCTCCATCTCGGCGGCGTGAAATTCGGCGTCGTGATAGGTCCAGCCAGGCAGGCTGAAATCGGCGTCGCAGTCCACCGCGTCGCTGTTGATCGCGGCAATCGCCGGGTCAGGTGCGGTCATGATGCGGCGAATCCGGCGGACATGGCGCGGACCTTAGCACCTGACTGCGCCAGCGAAAGCGCCGGGCCAAACTGGCCCACGGAAAGGAAATCGCAACCATGGCAACCTAAGGATTTCCCCCATAGTGCGCAAAGCCAGCTTTGCGTGCGCGGCGGGGCTGTGCCAGCTATGCGGCAGCACCGGGGCTCAGGGGGGCGCATGAGCGTTGAGGAAGTGAAGGCGCAAGCGGCCACGCCGGCCTTTGACCGCTATGCGCATTGGCGGCAGGGCCCGGCGCGGATCGCGCTTGCCGTGCTGCTGCTGTTCATGGCGCTTGCCGCATGGGCGCCCGGAATGCCGCGCGAATTGGCGGATGCGCCAGATCTTGCGCCGCAGACTGCTGGTTCTCTATCTGTCGCCTCAGTTGCCGCGAAAGAAGCCATCGAAGGCGAGAAGGACAACGATCTCCTGCTCTATCGCCGCATTGCCGAGCGCGTCGCGGCGGGCGATGATTACTATGTCGCTGCCACCGAATTGCAGCGCGCCAACGGCTATCCGGTCGCGCCGGGCTTGACCGTGCGGTTGCCGACGCTGGCCTATGTTACCGCGGCGCTGGGGGCGAAGGGTTTGGTCGGACTGAACCTTGTTCTGGTCTTCGTCGCGCTAGCCTTCATTTACCGGCGTTTTGCGGCCGAGCCAGGCGGAGATGCGGTGAAGCTGGTTGGTACGGCGCTGCTGCTTGTGGGCCTGTCCACGTCAATGCCCGCCGAATTTCTCAGCCTGCATGAGGTCTGGTCCGCCGAATTGATGGTCCTGTCCTTCGCGCTGCACCGCCCCGATCAGGGCAAGTGGATCGCTGCCCTGCTGGTTGCCGCTGCCGCCCTCGCGGTGCGCGAACTGGCGCTGCCCTTCGTGCTGCTGATGGGCGCGCTGGCGCTGTGGCGCGGGAACCGGCGTGAGGCGCTGGGTTGGGCATTGCTGGTTGCGTTGTATGCCGCCGCACTCGCCTGGCACCTCAGCCTTGCCGAAGCGCAGATCCGGCCCGGCGATGCCGTGTCGCCGTCATGGCTGGCGCTCGAAGGGATCGGCGGCTGGCTCTACAAGATCGAACATTCGAGCCTGCTCAACCTGTTGCCGCAAGTGCTTGCCGGTCCGCTCGCCGTGCTGGCCGTGTTCGGCTGGACCGGGTGGAACAGCCACGCGGGCCGCTTTGGCGCGCTGCTATCGCTGGGCTATGCGCTGGCGTTTATGATCGCTGGACGGCAGAACAATTTCTACTGGGGGGTGATTGCCGTGCCGTTCCTGTTCATGGGCCTTGCGTGGATGCCGTTCGGCTTACGCAACCTGATCGATGCCGCGCGGGAGCAACGCGCATGACCGCGCCCGAGTGGAACCGCTTCGCCCACTGGAAGGCCGGGCCAGCGCGCGCGGTGCTGGCGCTGCTGCTGACTTTCCTCGTCCTCGCCGCGATCACGCCGATGCGCTCGGGCGAGGGCGTACACACCTCGCTTGCCGAAGGGCGCAAGGTCGAGGAGGGAGCCAAGGCGCGGGACGAGGATCTGGCGCTCTACGACCGTGTGACCGAGCACCTGCGCCGGGGTGAGAACTATTACGAGGCGGTGGCGATCGAACACCGCGCCAGCCGCTACCCGCTGCGCCCCGGCTTTGCCGTGCGCCTGCCGACACTGGCGACGATCCAGGCGCAGCTGCCGCCGCCGGCGAATCCGAGCGATGGCGGCAAGGTGGAGGCGCTGCTCGCGCTGGCTCTGATCGCTGCGATCCTGATCGTCTGGTGGCGGCGGCTTGGTGAGGAACCGGGCGGCGAAGGCGTGCGCCTGTGGGCGACGGTCCTGGTGTTCCTTGGCGTGCAGATCCTGTCGATCGGCTATTTCTTCGTGCTGCACGAATTGTGGTCGGGCGGGCTGCTGGCGCTCGCCATGGGGCTGTACCGGCCGGAGAAGGGCAAGTGGACTGGCGCATGGATCGCCGCCGCCGCCGCGCTGTCCTTGCGCGAACATGCGCTGCCTTTCGTGCTGCTGCTCGGTGCTTTTGCGTTGTGGAACCGGCGCTGGAGGGAATTCGGAGCCTGGGCGCTGCTGGTCGGACTATTCATCGCCGCCATGGCACTGCACCTGCATACTGTCGCGGGACTGGTGAGGCCTGACGATCCGGTCGGGCCTTCGTGGCTTACGCTCCGGGGGCTGTCCGGCTGGATGTCGATGGTCGTGCTGTCGAGCAACCTGCGGCTGATCCCAGCGATGCTGGCAGGGCCGCTGATGGTCCTGATGGTCTTCGGCTGGGCCGGCTGGCGCACCCCGATCGCCACTTTCGCCACGCTGCTGTTCCTCGGCTATGGCCTCGCCTTCATGATCGGCGGGCGCGGCGACAACTGGTACTGGGGCATGATGATCGCGCCGATGATGTGGCTCGGCCTCGCATTTGTGCCGATGGCGCTCAAGGGACTGGCAAGCGCGGCCTTTCCCTCGGCCAAAGCAGCGGCTAGTAGCGAGGGCGCATGATCGGACCCCGGATTCTCCTCGTCGTCGGCGGCGGCATCGCGGCTTACAAGTCGTGCGAACTGGTGCGCCTGATCCGCAAGAGCGGCGGCTCGGTAACCTGCGTGCTGACTGAAGGCGGATCGCAGTTCGTCACCGCGATGAGCCTTGCCGCGCTGTCAGAAAATCCCGTCCACACCACCCTGTGGGACCTGCGCAACGAAGCCGAGATGGGCCACATCCGGCTCAGCCGCGAAGCGGACCTTGTCGTGGTCTGCCCGGCAACGGCGGACCTTCTGGCGCGCATGGCAGCGGGCATCGCCGATGACCTTGCCACCACGCTGCTCCTCGCTACCGACAAGCCGGTGATGGCAGTCCCGGCAATGAACGTGCGCATGTGGCTGCATCCCGCCACCCAGCGCAATGTCGAAACGCTTGCCAGCGCCGGCTGTCTCGTCGTCGAACCCGACGAAGGCGACATGGCCTGCGGCGAATACGGCCCTGGACGCCTGCCCGAACCCGAAGCGATCTGGGCACGGATTGCGAGCCTGTTCGAAGGACCCGATGCACTTCCAATGCAGGGCCCAAGCGCCCCGTTTGCAGGCTCGGTGCTCGAAGCGCTTGAGCCTGACGATGATGGCAGCGGCGATATCGGGCTGGGACCGATGGCATCCAAACTGATCCAGCGCGAAGGCAAGGGCAAGGCGCCGTCGCTTGACGATATCGATTACCTGCCAGCGCCGCCATCCAGCGATCCGGTCGAGCTGCCGATCCCGGCGATTCCCGAGGTGCCGGCCACCTCGGAGGAGGCCACCCCGGTCCCCACCGCAGGCGGCCCGCTGGCGAAAAAGGGCCGCGCGCGCGCTGCTCCGCCAACCGATCCGCAGGCGATCAACCACACAGTCAACGCTAACCAGTCCGCGCCCGAACCGATCCCCGGTGACGACCATGGCGTGCGGGTCGACATCCTCGACGGCCAGCCCGATTTCGATCCGGGCGAACCGGTCGAAGGCCCGCTTTCGGGCAAGCATGTGCTGGTGACGGCCGGCCCCACGCACGAGCCCATCGATCCGGTGCGCTACATCGCCAATCGCTCGTCGGGCAAGCAGGGTTATGCCATTGCCGAAGCCGCCGCCCGGCTGGGTGCGCGGGTTACGCTGGTGTCCGGCCCAGTGAGCTTGCCCACCCCGCGCGGAGTGGACCGTGTCGACGTGGAAACCGCGCGGCAGATGGCCGACGCGGTGAAACACTCGCTCCCTGCCGACTGCGCGGTCATGGTCGCCGCCGTGGCTGACTGGCGTTCCAAGGACGTGTCCAAGGGCAAGATCAAGAAGCGCGGATCGGCCCCGCCGGTGCTCATGCTGACCGAGAATCCGGACATTCTGGCGAGTGTAGCAGCCGGCGGACGCAAGCCGAAGCTGCTCGTCGGCTTTGCGGCGGAAACCGATCACGTTCTCGAACACGCGACCGAAAAGCGCACCCGCAAAGGCGCGGACTGGATCGTCGCCAACGACGTATCGGGCGATGTCATGGGCGGCGCGGTCAACCGGGTGGCGATCATCACGTCGACCGGAGTCGAACATCTGCCTGAAATGCCCAAGGAAGCCGTGGCCATGGCGATCATGGAACGCATCGCGCAGGCGCTGGAGACCGTGGAATGAGTGAAGCCGTGCCTGTTCTCGTAAAGCGGCTGGATCATGGCGAGGGGCTTGATCTTCCGGCCTATGCCACCAGCGGCGCGGCTGGCATGGACGTGGTTTCGGCCGAAGATGTGACCCTTGCTCCCGGCGCGCGCCATGCGGTTGCGACCGGGCTGGCCCTGGCAATTCCGCCGGGTTTCGAAGTGCAGGTACGCCCGCGCTCAGGCCTTGCGCTCAAGCATGGGATCACCGTGCCCAACACGCCGGGGACGATCGATTCCGACTATCGCGGTGAGCTCAAGGTCATCCTCATCAACCTCGGCAGTGAAGCTTTCGATATCCGCCGCGGAGACCGCGTGGCGCAGCTGGTGCTGGCGCCGGTGGTGCAGGCTGGCTGGGTTGAGGTCGACGAACTGGATGACACGGCGCGAGGCGCGGGCGGCTTCGGTTCGACCGGCGGAGTGGTGGCGCTCGGGTCCTGATCGGCTTGCGTCTGGTTTATGCCTTGACCGTGTTGTGGGCAGGGCCAGCGCTGGCATCGGACACATGGTTCCGTATCACCGATGAGCAGGGCCAGCTGATCGGCTGGCAGCACGAAAGCGTCGACGCTTTACCCCTAGGCCGCCGCCTGACCCGCGAAAGGGTCACGGCTTTCCGCATCAAGGACCACCCCGCCGCGCGGCTGACCGTGCGTGTGGTGCGTGAAGAAGACTTGGAGGGACGCCTGCTTGGTCTGCTCGCCGAGACCGATCGCAATGGCAGCAAAAGCCGGGTGCGCCTGACCGTCGCGGGCACGACAATGTTGGTCGAGGGTGAGCGCGGCAAGGCGCGGACCATGCGGCAGATGCTGCTTGATCCGGCGCTGCGGCTGGCGGACGGGGAGTGGCTCTCCGGAGCGCCGCTGACGGGCGATATTGCCGAGATCGAACCCGGCACAACCACGATCCCGCGCGGTCGCATCGAACGTTCGAAGGCAGGAGCGGAAGAGGCGCTACTCCATTACCGCGACGGCGAATTTGCCGACGCCTGGCTGGTCACGCGGGACGACAAGGGCGAAGTCCAGCGCGCCGAGAAACCGCTCCCGGGCGGGCGGCTGGTCTTCGAACGCAGCGCCGAGCCGGTGCGGGCGACGGACCTTTCAGCTGGCCGGGCGGTTGCCAGCCTGCGGTTCAAATCGCCCTTCGCCATCTCCGAAGCGGCTTTGCGCGGTCACATCCGCTACACCTTCCGCCCGCGTGCCGGTGCGCCGCTCGCCATTCCCGAAACGGCCGAACAGCGGGTGCGCGAACAGCCAGACGGCAACTTGCGGATCGATGTGTGCCGCGCCTGTGGTACGGGCCTGCCCGATGACGCCGAGCGCCTCGCCCGCTGGCGCACGCCTTCGCCGTGGATCGAGAGCGATGCCCCCGAGTTGGTCGCCGCAGTCCGCGCCATCGCCGGGCGCAAGGTATCGGAACGCACCCGGATGCGCATGCTGGGCGACATGGCCCGCGCGCGGATCAGCCGCGTGGAATTCTTCGGCCACCATTCCGCGCGGCAGGCCTGGAAGCGGCGGGCTGGGGACTGCACCGAAGACGCCAGTCTTTACGCCGCCCTTGCCCGCGCGGCAGGCATCCCGACGCGGGTGGCGAACGGGCTGGTCTTCATGCGCGAACGCTATTTCGGGTCCGAAAACGCGTTTCAGCCACATTCGTGGGTGATCGCTCATGTCGATGGAAAGTGGGAGAGCTTCGACATTTCGGTCGGCAGCTTCGATAGCACGCACATTGCGCTGACGCTCGGCAATGGCGAACCCGGCCCGATCCTCGCCGCAAACCGCAAGGCCGGACTGCTTGAATGGCAGGCCATGGCGGAAGTGCGGAGCCGCTAGCCCTTCTTCGCGAACCGCGCGATCCGTTCATTGTGATCGGGCGAGCGGCCGGGATAATTCTCGGCCTCCCACTGCAATGCCGCATCGATGGCCATGCCCTCGGTCGCCGCCAGCGCGCGCTTTACGTAGAGGTTGGTGTAGCGAGAATTGTCCGCCACCTGCGCGGCGAAATCCATTACCGTGGCATCGAGCCCGCCTTCTTCCGCCAGTATGTCGACCAGCCCGAGGCGGTGCGCTTCCACGCCGTCGATGGGCTGGGCGGAGAGCATAATGCGCTTTGCTGCCGATGGGCCGATGCGGTGCGGCAGGCGCTGGCTCATGCCCCATGCGCCGATCAGTCCCCACTTGCCGTGGGTATCGGCGAAGCGCGCCGTGGTGTCGGCAAGGATCATGTCGCAGGCGAGCGCCATTTCAAGGCCGCCGGTATAGCAGGCGCCGTGGACCGCCGCGATCACCGGTTGCGGCAGGCGGGCAAGCCGCTCGACGATGCCCGGCTTGAAGCGCGGATCGACCGTAACGCCCGCCATCGCCTTGAGATCGGCCCCGGCACAGAACGCCCGGCCAGCCCCGCGCAGCACGACGCAGCCAATCGAGTCCGCCTGCGCTTCCAGATCGACAAAGTGCGCATCCAGTGCTTCGAATGTTGCCGTATCGAGCGCGTTGAGGCTTTCCGGGCGGTTCAGCGTGAGGACGCAGACTTCGCCCTCATCGCGGCGCAGGACGCGGTCGTTCATCGTGCCGCCTCCCATACCGGCACGGCGCAGGCGGCGGCGTATTCAGCGTGCAGTTGTGCCACCAGATCGGCCACCGATGGATAATCGTCGATCAGGGCAATTCCCTGTCCCGCGCTCCAGATATCGCGCCAGGGGGTCTTGCCCTCGGGCAAGTGTTCCGTCGAACGGGCGTCAGGAATGAACAGGTTTTCCGGATCGAGGCCGATCTCGCGCAGACTGGCCTTGAGCCACGATGCCGGCATGCCGTTCACCCCGCTGGTATAGGTGACATCCGCCGCGCCGCCTTCGACCAGCATCTTCTTGTAGGCCGCCGGCGCGTCGCTCTCCTGCGTGGCGATGAAGCGCGTGCCCATATAGGCAAGGTCTGCGCCGAGCACCTCGGCCGCGCGGATCGCTGCGCCGGTGGAAATCGCCCCGGCCATGACGATCGTGCCGTCAAAGAAGCTGCGGACATGCGGCACAAAGGCGAGGTGGCTGATCTGTCCGGCATGGCCGCCGCCGCCAGCGCCGATGCAGACGATGCCGTCCACGCTGGCATTCGCGGCCTTCTCGGCAAAGCGGACCGTCGTCGCGTCGTGGAAATGAAGCATGCCATGATCGCGGACCAGCGGCGCATTGGCCGTGGGATCGCCGACCGAAGTGACGATGATCGCCACGCCGGCATCGCGGCAGGCGGCAAGGTGGCGGGCGAAATACTCGTGACCCATGGTGGGGGAAATGTTCATTGCCAGCGGCCCGGCGTGCCCGCCTTCGCCTGCGAAAGCATCGAGGGCCGCGCGCACGGTGCGCAGTTGCTCCACCATCTCGTCATAGTCGCGGCAGTGGTTGCGGGTGAGCGAGCCAATCACGCCTGCTTTGCAGCAGGCGATCGCCAGGTCTGTCCCGCTGACAAGGAACATCGGCGCGGCAAAGACCGGCAGGACAAGGCGGTCGCTCAAGGATTGGGGCAAGGTCATTCGGCGTCCTTCGCTTCACTGCCATGCTGCCAGCAGGCGGGATGCTTTGAAACGCCTGTAACCGCGATATCACTCGGGCGGAAGCGAGCCTCTAGTGCGGATTACCGTGTCGATCGCCTCGCCCATCGCGCGCAGGAATTCGGCCTGCCGGCTGAGTCGCTCCACCGCAGCATTCCCCATGCCTTCGCGCTGCGCTTCGAGCAGGTTCGCCATGTGGATCAGCATTTCCGACCGGCGGGCGAACGGACCCGTTTGCGCCGATGGCGCGTCGAACAACAATTGCTTGGTGCCGGGCTGCCGCAGGCGGACGGCGTTGCCGTAATCGACCAGTTCGCGCGTTGCCATCGATGCGTTGCTTTTGGCGATGCCCAGATCGGCGGCGATTTCGTCCAGCGTGGCCGGCCTTTCACGCACCAGCAGATAGGCGAAAATCCGCGCGATCGTGCGCGACCAGCCCCACGGCTCCATCAGCGTGACCATCTCATCCATAAATCGCCGGGTCGATGCGGGCAGGGGTGTGTTTGACATATTCACTGATTCCTGAATTTATGCACAGAAGGCAAGCGCCAAGTTTGGCGGGCAATCAGAGGATCATGGAATGGCTACGGAATTCTTCGACCGATACGGACCCTGCGCGGTGATAACCGGGGCTTCCGAAGGGACCGGCGCCGAATTCGCTCGCCAGCTTGCGGCGCAGGGTTTTGACCTTGTCCTGATCGCGCGCCGGGAAGGTCCGCTGCAGGAACTCGCCGAGGAGATCCGCGCGAGCCATGGGGTCAAGGTCGTGACCGGCTCGGTCGATCTGGCCCAGCCGAACGCCGCTGCCCGCATTGCCGAAATCGCCGCGCCGTTCGAAGTGGGACTGTTCATCGCCAATGCCGGTGCTGACACCAACGGGGCGCGCTTCCTCAATCGCGACCTGGCGGCCTGGAACGCGCTGGTCACGATGAACGTGACGACGACCATGGGGCTGGCCCACCACTTTGGCCCGGGCATGCGCGACCGGAAACGCGGGGGTATGATCCTTGTCGGCTCGGGTGCCTGCTATGGCGGGCTCAACGGCATGGGCGTCTATTGCGGATCAAAGGCCTTCGTGATGAACCTCGCCGAAGGCCTGTGGGCCGAATTCCGCCACTACGGCGTGGACGTGCTCAACCTGATCCTTGGCCGCACCGATACGCCCGCGCATCGCAGGGCGCTGGAAGCCAGTGGTCAGACGGTCAACACAGCCGGCATGGCAAGTTCTGCCGATGTTGCCCGCGTCGGGCTGGAGCAACTGCCCCACGGGCCGATCTACAATTGGGGATCGCCCAATGACCAAGTCGGTTTCGCGCCGCAATCACCCGATGCGCGGCGTGAGCGTATCCTCATGATCGAGAAGGCATCGGGCGCCTATGCAGGCAAGAAGTCATGAGCGATCTTCTCACCCAGGTGGCCGACCGGCAAGCCATCACTGACCAGATTTACCGCTATTGCCGCGCGATGGACAGGATCGATCATGAACTTGGCTATTCGATCTGGCACGACGACGGCACGGCCGATTACGAGCACAATTTCCAAGGCGCCGGGCGCGCCTTCATCGATCATGTTTGCAGCCAGCACAGTTATTTGCTGCAACATTCTCACCAGATGTCGAACATCTTGATCGAGCTCGACGGGGACCGGGCGGGGAGCGAAAGCTATGTCACCGCCACCCTGCGCATGGAGCGCGAGGGGCGGTTGATGCAGATGACGGTCCTGTCCCGCTATGTCGATCGCTGGTCCAGGCGCGAGGGCCGCTGGGCGCTCGATCACCGGCGCGCGGTGATGGAAATGGACGAAATCCGCGAGGTTACGCCGATGAAACAGCACACCGGCTGGACGCGCGACCGCAGTGATCCCTCCTATCAAGTTCTCAAGGTATGACGGCCATCTTGCCCAACTGCGTCATCCTGAACTTGTTTCAGGATCCATCAGGCCTTGCGCGCGGATAAGGTTTGATGGTGCAACGGCGCCGTCCGCACGCTTTCGCATGAACCGGGCCAAGAGGCCAAATGGATCCTGAAACAAGTTCAGGATGACGAATTGAAAAACATGGGAATGTCAGCATGAAAGACACCAAACTTACCGTCTCTTTTGACATGCGCGCGCCCGACTGGGGCACGCCTGCGACCGAACTGTATCGTGCTGCTGTCGACATGGCGGCGTTCTGCGACAGGATCGGCGTCGACCGTATCGGGCTGATGGAGCATCATGGTTCGGACGACGGCTACCTGCCGCAGCCTTTCGTGCTGGCGAGCGCCATGGCGGCAGTAACCGAGCGGATCAGCTTCATGCTCGGCGCGGTGATCCTGCCGCTGCATGATCCGGTGATGCTGGCGGAAAAGATCGCGCTGGTGGACCTGATCTCGAACGGGCGGCTCAACGTGATTTTCGGCGCGGGCTATGTGCCGTTCGAATTCGCGATGTTCGGCAAGAGCCTGAAGGATCGGGCAAAACTGCTTGATCACAATATAGATTTGATCCTGCGCGCGCTGCATGGTGAACGCTTCGAGGTGGACGGCAAGCCCGTCTTCGTGCGCCCGCTACCGGTGCAGGAACCAGAGGATATCGTCCTTGTCGGCGGCGGGGTGCCCGCATCGGCGCGGCGCGCGGCGCGGTTTGGCGTGGGTTTCGGGCCGATGAAGGGCGAGCTGGTCGATCTCTATCTCGAGGAATGCGCGCGGCTCGGCCATGCGCCGCGTCAGTACTCCCGGCCCAAGAGCGGCATGCCGCTGGCGATCCATCTGTGCGAGGACCCCGAAGCCGGCTGGAAGGCGATCGAGCGCCACGCCGTCCACGTCATCACCGAATATGCCAAGTGGGCCGAACAGGAGGGCGATGCCTCCAACTCGCCGTTCAAGGGGCTGGATAACCCGGCGGCGCTGAGACAGGCGGGGCTTTTCGCCTGCTGGACCCCGGAGCAGTTCGTGGCCCAGGCGGGTCGCATGGAGGACAAGACCTCGCTCGGCCTGCAGCCGCTGCTTGGCGGTCTGGACCCGGAAGAAGGGTGGAAGTGCCTCAAGTTGCTCGAACAGGTCATTCCAGAAGTGAAGGCGGCATTTGCGTCATGAAGGCAGCATACATCCAGAACGGCGAAGTCCTCACCGGCGAGGTCCCCGATCCCGTCCCCGGCAAGGGCCAGGCGCTGGTGCGCACCCATTCGTGCGGCATGTGCGCCAGCGAGCAGCACTTCCTCCACGCCGGGCAGAACATCATCGACCTGTCGCGCAAACTCGGCGGGCCCTACGCTGCGCTGCAATGGGATCAGCCCTTCGTGCCGGGGCATGAATTCGTTGGCGAGGTAATCGATTACGGGCCCGGTTCCGCGCGCAAGGTTGCGGTCGGCAGCAAGGTCACCTCGGTGCCGATCATGAGGGCCGGCGGGGCCCACGCGGTAGTGGGCTTCAACCACGTCTGCCCAGGTGGCTACGGCGAACTGATGTTGCTCGACGAGGACATCATGTTCTCCCTACCGGACAGCTTCGATGACGATCACGGCGCGATGATCGAGCCGCTCGCCGTCGGTCTCGAACACGCGCGGCGGGGCCGGCCGGAGAAGGGCGATGTTGCGCTGGTGCTGGGCTGCGGGGCCATCGGCCTCGGCGTGATCGCCGGTCTCAAGCTTATGGGAATTGCCCCGATTGTCGCGGCAGACTTCCACCCCGCCCGGCGCGAAGAAGCGCTGCGGATGGGCGCGCATAACGCCGTCGATCCGCGCGAGGTCAGCCCCCACGCGCCGCTCCCCGACGTGGGCCGGGCGCCAAACCTGATCTACGAATGCGTCGGACGTGCAGGGATGCTCCAGTCCCTGATAGAGGCCGCGCCGTTCGACGGGCGCATCGTCATGGGCGGCTATTGCATGGAAGAGGAAAGCCTCTTCGTCTTCGCCGCGCAGAACAAGCGGCTCAACGTCCAGTTCGCCGGCGGGGAAGAGCCTCAGGACATGGACCTCGCCATGCGCGCGATCGGCGACGGGCGGATCGACGTCGCCCCATGGATCGGCGCGCGCATCGGACGATCAGGCGTGGCCGAGGCGCTGGCGGCGATGTCAGGGCCAGGTGCGCCGGTGCGGGTGGTGGTTGATCCGCGGTTGGATTAACCCACCTCCACCGGTCCGCCAGTCCCCATGTACCCAGCCAGCGCGCGGTGGAAGCCTACGACGGCTTCCTCCTCGGTCGGGTGCGGGCGGGCGGAGCTGAAGGCCATCGACTTCATCCCCTGCTGCACCGCGCCCATGTTGGAGAAGTCCTGCAGCAGCACCACCGGCCAGTGGTCCAGCGTCTGCTCGGGCTTGTAGAGGTTCTCCGGCTTCGGTTCCTGCCCTTCGGCGAATTTCTCCAGCGTATAGACCTCGAAAATACAGGAATCGGGGTCATAGCCGTTGGGCCGTGCGCGGTAGCAAAGGGCGAAAGTAGGGCCATAGATCAGCACGGTGTTGGGGAAGATGTGGACATCGGTTCCTGCTTCCGCCGCGTGCTTGGGATCGAGCGCGGGCCAGGTGATGCCGTTCCTGGCATCCTCCTCGATCACGCGGCGCATGAAATGCATCTGCACTTCCATCGCGCTGGTGCCCTCGGGCAATTCGTCGACCAGTTTGTTGGCAACATCGACCATGGTCTGCGTGGTCGTTGCCCAGACTTCCTTCCACACCTGGTTCAGGCTGGTGGCGAGCCCGACGCGCATGTCCGGCGCCCCCGCCGCTCCGGCCGTGCCGCCGCCAACGCCTTCACGCTGCAGTGCGCCGAAATTGCCATGGATGCCGAGTGAGCGGCTCCAGGTCGGCTTGTCGGAATAGACCGCCAGCTGCGGGTGCGTGCCGATGACGTGGTAGCCTTCGTTGAACGCCTCGACCGCGACCTTCCAGTTGCACGGGAAGTGCAGCCACTGCCGCCAGCGATAGCGCATATTCTGCATCTCGAACGGGTCGAGCAGCGGCGCGACCTCGCCGAGGTATGCACGCAAGGGCACAGCGTCCGGGTCCATGGTGATGAACACCCAGCCGCCCCAGGTCTCGGCGCGCACGTCCTTCAGGCGGATGTCGTCCGCGCTCAGGCTGTCGCCATAGCCGGACTTGCGCGTGACGCCGAGGTTGCGCCCGTCGAGCGCCCAGGTCCAGCCGTGGAAGCCGCACTTGAAGCCCTTGGCATGCCCGCAGCCTTCGGTCAGCTTGCGCCCCCGGTGCGGGCAGACATTGTGATAGGCCTTGATTGCGCCATCGTCCTGCCGGGTAACGATGATAGAATCGTCGAGGATGTCATAGGTGACGAAATCGCCCGGCTTCTCGATCTCCTCTTCGCGGCAGGCGACCTGCCAGACCTTGCGCCAGATCGCGTCGCGTTCGGCGCGGGCATAGTCCGGCGAGAGGTAGGCCTCGGTCGGAATCGACCACGCCTGCGCGGTGACGTTTGTTTCGGCATTCATGAGCTGGGGTGTTCCTCGTAAATCCACATCCTGGCGGCGGAGCGGTCCATCGCATCGGAGCGGGTAATCATGCCATCGGCGCTGCGACGGCCCATTTCGGCCATGAATGCCGCCGCGTCGTCGGTTTCGATATCGTAGATGGCGAGCCGCGGTGCGCCGGGTTCGGGCATGGCGAAGGGCGTGGCGGTAAAGCGGCGACCGCCGGTGACGCCGGGCAGGGCGCAGATGTCCTTCATGTGGACCGCATCGTACCACGCGTCATATTCAGCCTCGCGCCCCGGCAGCGGTGCCGACTGCGCGATCATTACATATTTGCCCATCGGCATCCTCCGTTGGCGCGCAGCCTAGTCTGACGTGCAGGCCAAGGTCCAGCGGCGGCTTGACGGCATCGCGGGTCCGCTTGCTTGCAGCGGCAGGACAAATTGCCGCGTTCCGACTTGCGGGAGTCTTCACGGCCCGCCACAGTGGCAAGATGACCATGACATACCACCAGCCGCGCAGCCGCGAAGAGGCTGCCGCGCTGCTCGCCGCCGATCCATCCGCCCGTATTCTGGCCGGCGGGACCGACCTGATCGTCCAGATGCGCAGCGGGCGTGTTGCTCCCGGAGCCGTCATCGATATCAAGCGGATTTCGGCGATGCAGGCGGTGCAGGGCCACGATGAAGGCTTCACCATCGGCGCGGCAATGCCGTGCACGGGCCTCAAGCAGTCGCAGCACCTCGCCGCCGCATGGCCGGGCGTGGTCGAGGCGGCGAACCTGATCGGCTCGGTGCAGGTGCGCAACCGCGCGACAATGGCTGGCAACCTGTGCAACGCCTCGCCCGCCGCCGATGCCGTCCCGGCACTGATCGCGGCCGGAGCCACCGCGCTGGTGGTTGGTCCCCAAGGCGAGCGGCTGGTGCCGGTCGAAGAGATCCCCGCCGCTCCCGGCAAGACGACGCTCAGCGCGGGCGAATTCATCGCTGAACTGCGCCTGCCGCCGCGTTCCGTTGGCGGCGGCGACGCTTACCTGCGCGCCACCCCGCGCACCGAGATGGACATCGCCATCGTCGGCGTCGGCGTCTCGCTGGTAATCGGCGCTGACGGCGTGTGCATCGCAGCGCGGGTGGCGCTTGGTGCGGTTGCGCCCACAGCGATTCTCGTCCCGGAGGCGGGCGCGGCGCTGGTCGGCACGCGGGTCGATGACACGGCGCTCGATGTCATGGAGGCGGCCGCGCGCGCGGCTTGCCGTCCGATCGGCGACAAACGCGGCAGCGCCGAATATCGTACCCACATGGCCGGCGTCCTGGCGCGCCGGGCTACAATAATTGCCCTCTCGCGGGCCAAGGGAGAGCAGGCATGAGCAGAATGGCGATCAGCACCACGGTCAACGGCGATCCGGCGGAATTCCTATGTGATCCGAGCGAAACCCTGCTCGATGCCCTGCGGTCCAGCCTTGGGCTGACCGGGGCCAAGGAAGGTTGCGGTTCGGGCGATTGCGGAGCCTGCACGGTAATGCTCGACGGCCAGATGGTCTGCTCGTGCCTCGTTCTTGCAGCCGAGGCCGAAGGCCGGACCATCGCGACGATCGAAGGCGTGGCCGAGGGTAGCGTGCTCCATCCCGTGCAGGACAAGTTCCTCGAATTCGGTGCGCTGCAATGCGGTTTCTGCACGCCGGGCTTCATCGTCGCGGCCAAGGCATTGCTCGAACGCAACCCCGATCCGGACGAAAGCGAGATCCGCTACTGGCTCGCCGGAAACCTGTGCCGCTGCACCGGCTATGACAAGATCGTCCGCGCTGTTCAGGCCGCCGCCGCGCAGATGCGCCAAGAGGGTGCCACCGCATGAACGCGCCTGAAAATCCTAAGACCTTCAAGGTTATCGGTACGCGTCCGGTGCGCCCGGACGGCGTCGACAAGGTCACCGGCAAGGCGGTCTACGGACCTGACTTCACCACGGCAGGCATGATCCATGGCGCGATCCTGCGCAGCCCGCACGCTCATGCACGCATCATCTCTATCGATACCAGCAAGGCCGAGGCCCTTCCGGGGGTGAAGGCGGTGGTGACCAGCGCCGACTTTCCGGGGCAGGAATCGAAAGTCGTCGCCGCGGGGGAGACCAGCAGCAACCTCCAGCACATCGCCTCGACCTGCATGGCGCAGGGCAAGGTGCTGTACATCGGCCACGCCGTCGCCGCCGTTGCCGCGACAACCAAGGCGATTGCCGAGGCTGCGGCCAAGCTGATCGTGGTCGATTACGAAGTCCTTCCGCATGTCATCGAAGTGGAAGAGGCGCTCGCCGATGGCGCGCCGATCCTGCACGAAGGCATGATCACCAAGGGCATCGAACCCGCGCCGACGAAGCCGTCGAACGCCTCGGCCTCCTTCACGTTGCATGATGGCGATGTTGATGCCGCGCTGGCCGCTTCGGCGGTGACGGCGACGGGCAAATACCGAACCGCGCCGGTGCATCAGGGCTATATCGAACCGCACGCCTGCGTCGCCAGCTGGAATGCCGACGGGCAGGGGCAGCTGTGGATTTCGAGCCAGGGCCATTTCGACCTGCGGAACCAGACCGCCGCCGTGCTGCACATGCCGATCGGCGATCTGCGGACCTATCCGCTCGAGATCGGCGGCGGCTTTGGTGGCAAGACCGGGATCTACCTTGAACCGGTCGCTATGTTGCTTTCGAAAAAGTCGGGCCGCCCGGTACGGCTGACGATGAGCCGCGAAGAAGTCTTCGCCGGCAGCGGCCCCGCGCCGGGCGTGGTGGCGGACATCATCATCGGGGCGAGCGAAGACGGCACGCTGACTGCGCTCAAGCTCGAATTCTGGAACCAGTCGGGCGCCTATCCCGGATCGACGATCCATCCTGGCGTGATGACTGCGCTGGGCGCCTACCGCCTCCCGGCCTTCTGGGCGCGGGGATGGGACGTGCTGTCCAACTTCGCCGGCACCAAGGCCTACCGCGCGCCGGGAGCGCCGCAGATCGCTTTTGTGGTCGAAAGCTGCCTCGATGATCTCGCGCTTAAGCTTGGCATGGACCCGATCGACCTACGGTTGAAGAACGCCGTGGTGCCGGGCGATCCCGGCCCGGTTCGCCTGCCGCACGGCAAGATCGGCTATGTTGAATGCCTTGAGGCAGCGAAAGCGCACCCGCACTGGTCCGCTCCGCTCGGGCCCAATCAAGGGCGCGGTGTCGCGGGCGCGTTCTGGGGCAATTATGGCGGCCAATCGACCGCCTCGGTGGCGCTCGCTTCGGATGGATCAGTGCAGGTAACGACTGGCAGCCCCGACATCGGCGGCAGCCGCGCGTCGATGGCGATCATGGCAGCGGAAACGCTGCAGGTGCCTTACGAAAGCGTTCGGGTGACCATCGCCGACACCGCCTCGATCGGCTATTCGATGGTGACCGGCGGCAGCCGCGTGACCTTCGCCACGGGCAAGGCCGTGGTCGTGGCGGCGCGCGAAGTCCTCGCCACTCTGGTCTCCCGCGCGGCGAGCCTGATGGGCGTGACCGAAGACCAGATTGTCTGGCGCGACGGCGCGGCGCATGGCCCGGGCGAGCAAGTGCTGACCATCGCCGCCATCGCCGGCAAGGCTGGCCAGTTCTCCGGGCCGATCTCGGCCGAAGCAGCGGTCAATCCGCTCGACTACCTGCCGGCGTTCGCTGTCCACATCTGCGACACCGAAGTCGATGCCGAGACGGGGCAGGTTGCCGTGGTGCGCTATACAGCGGTGCAGGATGTCGGCACGGCGATCCACCTCGACTATGTCGAAGGCCAGCTTCAGGGCGGCGCGGCGCAGGGGATCGGCTGGGCGCTGAATGAAGCCTACCTGTTTGACGGGCAGGGCCGGATCGAGAACCCCGGCTTCCTCGATTACCGCATGCCAGTCGCCTCGGACTTGCCGATGATCGACACCGTGCTTGTCGAAGTGCCAAACCCGGCCCATCCCTATGGCGTGAAGGGCGTGGGCGAAGCGCCGATTGTGCCGCCGCTCGCCGCCGTAGCCAACGCGGTGCGCGATGCCACCGGCAAGCGGTTCACCCAGTTGCCGCTGACGCCCGACCGGGTTTACGCGGGGCTGAAGGCGTCGGCCTGAGCGTGGGGGACTGAGTCGCTTGGCCCGCGTCATCCTGCTGCCGCCGTTCGCCGGAGAATTCTTCGGCGGGCGCGGCGAGATGGAGGTTGATGCGGGCAGCCTGTTCGCGCTGGTCCGCGCGCTTGATGCTGAGGCTCCGGGCTTTGCCGAGGCGGTGGAAGGCCGGGCGGCAATCGCCATTGGCGGAGTGGTGGCCGGGGACTGGACGACGGCGTTAAAGCCGGACGACGAAGTGATGTTCGTGCCGAAGGTGGCTGGCGGTCAACGCCGTCTGGCCGCCTCGTCCTCGTAGGCCTTTTTGAATTCCTTGGCGAAGACCTCCGCCTTTGGCTGCGTGCTGTCAGGGATCTTGGTCTCGACCTGGTCGCGCGATGGCGCGACACTGCCGGCAAGGGCCTGCGCATTGGCGATGGAAGAGAGAGCGATGCCAAGGGACAAGGCCGTTACGATGCCGGAAGTTTTTCCCAGCGAGACGGTGTCACGAATCATTAAGCCTCCGCAGTATGAATATTACGCCAAAATAGCGGATTGTTGCCCACAATTCATTTTGCTTCGACCCGATTCGTATCTTTTGTTTCGCGAACAATACTCAATCGTAGAGCGGACAAGGAAAGCCATTGCCAATCTTAAATCAACTTGCGCGCTCAAACGCCTATCGACGCTGCGATTTCCATGCATTAACCGCTTCGGTGAACTGCAATCGTTGATTGTGCGGTGAATGGTCTGGGAGAATCCGGTGAACACTACCTGCGTGCTGAGCCTGTCTTGCGGTGACAAACCCGGCCTTGTTGCCCAAGTGGCCGGATTTCTTGCGGCCAAGGGCGGCAACATCACCGATGCCGAGCAGTACAATGACCCCGCGACGCAGCGCTTTTTCATGCGGGTCGAATTCGATCCCGGCATTGCCTCGCCCGATGCCCTGCGCGCCGCCTTCGCACCGATCGCGGCGGAAAACGGCATGGACTGGAAACTCCGCGCGCCCGGCCACAGGCCCAAGGTGCTGTTGATGGTCAGCAAGTTCGACCATTGCCTTGTCGATTTGCTCTACCGCAAGCGCATCGGTGAAATTGCTATGGACGTGGTCGCGGTGGTTTCGAACCACGAGCGCGGGGCTGGCAGCGCCGGGATGCTGGAGGGGGCGCCCTATTACCATTGCCCAGTCACCCGCGATACCAAGCCGCAGCAGGAAGGACAGGTGCGGGCTATTGTCGAGGAAACCGGCGCCGAATTGATCGTTCTGGCGCGCTACATGCAGATATTATCGGACGAGATGGCCGGCTTTCTCTCCGGCCGCTGCATCAATATCCATCACTCTTTCCTGCCCGGCTTCAAGGGCGCCAAACCCTATCACCAGGCCCATGCGCGCGGTGTAAAGATGATTGGCGCGACCAGTCATTACGTCACCACCGATCTCGATGAAGGGCCGATCATCGCGCAGGACGTCGAGGCGATCGGCCACCGCGAATCGCCGGAGGAACTCGTCGCCAAGGGCCGCGATGTCGAACGCCGCGTACTCGCCAAGGCGGTGAAGGCGCACCTCGAGGACCGGGTGTTCCTCAACGGCGCGAGGACGGTGGTGTTCGAGCGGTGAGTGATATCAGACAGCCGATGGCCGTCGGCGGTCTGTTCGCCCCTCAAGGACTGGTGTAGGATCGCTTCATGCAAGTCGACCTTGCCGATATCCTCGCGCGCCATGCCCACCGCGAAGGCGCGTTGCTGCCGATCCTGCACGATGTGCAGGCGGCGTTCGGCTGCGTTGATGCGGCGGCAGAGGCGGCAATTGCCAAGGCGATCAATCTGAGCCGCGCCGAAGTGCACGGCGTTGTCAGTTTCTACCACGATTTCACTGCAACGCCCGATCCGCGCCCTTGCGTTGAATTGTGCCGGGCCGAGGCCTGTCAGGCGCGCGGTGTTGAGGCCCTAGTCCCGGCGGCGGAGCAAGCTGCCGGAATCCGCGTCAGGCTGAAGACGGTCTATTGCCTCGGCCTGTGCAGCGCGGGGCCTTCCGCGCGGGTGGGCGATCAGGTCCACGCGCGGCTGGATGAAGCGGCGCTGGTTGCTCTGGTGAAGTCGGCATGATTACCGTCCGCATCTCTGATGACGCGCTGGCGCTGGCCTGCGGTGCCAATGCCGTGGCCGCCGAGTTCAAACGGCTGGGCTGGCAGGTTCAGCGGGTATCTTCCTGCGGCATGCACTGGCTTGAACCGCTGGTGGAGATCGATGGCCTTGGTTTTGGCCCCGTTACGCCCGCCGATGTCGCTTCCATAATTCTTCATCTCCGCGAAGGCAGGGATCCATCCGCGCCCGATCAGCGCGATGAGGCACACTCGATGGACCCCCGCCTGCATGGGGGCGACGGGATCTGGGGCGAAAGGATAGAGCGCCACCCCTTCATCGCCGGCCAGCAGCGGCTGACCTTCGCCCGCGCCGGACGGACGCGGCCGCTCAACCTTGAAGACTACGCCGCGACCGGCGGCTGGGCCGGGCTGAACCGCGCACGCGCCATGTCCCCCGCTGACGTCATCGCCGAAGTGCTCGAATCGGGCCTGCGCGGGCGCGGCGGTGCGGGCTTTCCGGCGGGCATCAAGTGGCGCACCGTAGCCGAGGCTGCAGGTGAGCGAAAGTATATCGTCTGCAATGCCGACGAGGGCGACAGCGGTACCTTTGCCGACCGGATGCTGATGGAGGGCGATCCCTTTCAGCTGATCGAGGGCATGGCCATCGCCGCTCACGCGGTGGGCGCGGGTCAGGGCTACATCTATGTCCGCAGCGAATATCCGCACGCCATCGCCAAGCTGAACGCGGCCATTGCCCTTGCCGAGCCACACATCGCGCCGTTCGCGCTGGAAGTGCGTGTCGGGGCAGGGGCCTATGTCTGCGGCGAGGAAACGTCCTTGCTGAATTCGATCGAGGGCAAGCGTGGCGAGGTCCGCGCCAAGCCGCCGCTGCCCGCACTGGAAGGACTGTTTGGCCGTCCGACGCTGGTCAATAACGTGCTGACGTTGGCGGCCGTGCCGCACATACTCAGCGAAGGCGGGGCATCGCTCTATGCGCAGCTGGGCCACGGTCGGTCGCGCGGAACCAAGCCGATCCAGCTGGCTGGCAACATCAGGCACGGCGGAATTTACGAGACGGCTTTCGGCATCACCCTGCATGAATTGATCAACGACATCGGCGGCGGCACGGCATCGGGCCGGCCGGTCAAGGCGGTGCAGGTCGGCGGGCCGCTCGGCGCCTATATCCACACGGATCAGTTCCACCTGCCGTTCGATTACGAAGCCTATGCCGCCAATGACGCCCTGATCGGCCACGGAGGCGTGGTGGTGTTTGACGACAGCGCTGACATGGGCGCGCTGGCCCGCTTCGCCTTTCAGTTCTGCGCCGCAGAAAGCTGCGGCAAGTGCACGCCCTGCCGCATCGGATCGACGCGCGGGGTCGAACTGGTCGACCGCATACGCGCGGGCGGCACGCGGGCAGCGGACAGGGTCGAGGGGCTGCCGCAGATGCACAATGCTGCCAAGACCGGGCGCAGCCGCGAAGAGGCGCTGCAATTGCTCGAGGACCTGTGCGATACGATGCAGCACGCCTCGCTTTGCGCGCTGGGCGGATTTACGCCCTATCCGGTGCGCTCGGCGCTGAAGTATTGGCCAGAGGATTTTGCCGATGGGCTATGAACCGCAAGCCGACTTCGGGACACCGGCAGTGTGCTCCGACACGCAGGTGACGCTGACCATCGATGGCCGCGAAGTTTCCGTGCCCGCTGGCACCAGCGTCATGCGCGCCGCAAAGGAATGCGGCGGCGCGATCCCCAGCCTCTGCGCCACCGACAGCGTGAAGGCCTTCGGCTCGTGCCGCCTGTGCCTTGTCGAGATCGACGGGCGGCGCGGCACTCCGGCCAGCTGCACCACGCCTGCCGAACAGGGCATGGTCGTTCACACCCAGACGCCGCGTCTCGCGAAGCTGCGCAAGGGGGTGATGGAGCTCTATATCTCCGACCATCCGCTCGATTGCCTGACCTGTTCTGCCAATAACGATTGCGAGCTTCAGGACACGGCGGCCGAAGTCGGCCTGCGCGATGTGCGTTATGGCTACGACGGGGAGACCCACCTTGGTGCGGCGACCGACAGCTCGAACCCCTATTTCGATTTCGATCCGGCTAAATGCATCGTTTGCTCGCGCTGCGTGCGTGCTTGTGACGAGGTGCAGGGGACGTTCGCGCTCAGCGTTGACGGGCGCGGTTTTGCCTCTGCGGTCAGCGCGGGGCAGGCGGGTGATACCTTCCTGTCGAGCGAATGCGTGTCCTGCGGGGCCTGCGTTCAGGCCTGCCCGACCGCGAGCCTGCAGGAAAAGGCGGTCAAGGAGATCGGCCTGCCCGAACGCGCGGTCATCACCACCTGCGCCTATTGCGGGGTGGGCTGTACCTTCCGCGCTGAAATGCGCGGGGAGCAACTCGTCCGCATGGTGCCGTGGAAGGATGGCAAGGCCAACCAAGGCCACTCCTGCGTCAAGGGCCGCTTCGCCTGGGGCTATGCCAATCACCAGGACCGCGTGACCCGCCCGATGATCCGCGAATCCATCGAGCAGCCGTGGCGCGAGGTCAGCTGGGACGAGGCGCTGGCCTATACTGCTGGCAAGTTGAACGCGATCAAGGCGCAGTACGGCGCACGAGCGCTTGGCGCGATCAGTTCCAGCCGCTGCACCAACGAGGAAGTCTGGCTGGTCCAGAAACTGGTCCGCGCAGGCTTCGGCAGCAACAACATCGATACCTGCGCGCGGGTGTGCCATTCGCCCACGGGTTATGGCTTGTCGAAGACCTTCGGCACCAGCGCCGGCACGCAGGATTTTGACAGCGTGATGGACGCCGATGTCGTCCTGGTGATCGGCGCGAACCCGACCGACGGGCATCCGGTGTTTGCCAGCCGGCTCAAAAGGCGGCTCAGGCAGGGCGCAAAGCTGATCGTCATCGACCCGCGTCGGATCGATCTCGTCCACTCACCGCACATCGAGGCGGCGCATCATCTGGCGCTTCAGCCCGGCACCAATGTCGCGGTACTGACTGCGATGGCCCACGTGATCGTCAGCGAAGGTCTGGCCGACGAGGCCTTCATCCGCGAGCGTTGCGAGTTCGATGAATTTGCCGACTGGGCAGCGTTCGTTTCGCAGGAGCGCCATTCGCCCGAGGCACTCGAACTCGTCACCCGCGTGCCTGCCGCCGACTTGCGCGCAGCCGCAAGGCTGTTCGCGACTGGCGGCAACGGAGCCATCTATTACGGCCTTGGCGTCACCGAACATTCGCAAGGCTCCTCCACGGTCATGGCCATTGCCAACCTCGCCATGGCCACCGGCAACATCGGCCGTCGCGGGGTGGGCGTGAACCCCTTGCGCGGGCAGAACAATGTACAGGGCGCCTGCGACATGGGCTCTTTCCCGCACGAATTGCCCGGCTACCGCCACATCGCCCGCGATGACGTGCGCGCCAGTTTTGAGGCGGACTGGCACGTTGCGCTCGATCCTGACCCGGGCCTGCGCATCCCCAACATGCTCGACGCCGCGCTCGATGGCAGCTTCCGCGCGATCTATATCCAGGGCGAGGATATCCTGCAGTCCGATCCCAACACCCACCACGTCGCGGCGGGGTTGGCGGCGATGGACCTTGTGATCGTTCACGACCTGTTCCTGAACGAGACCGCGAACTACGCGCATGTCTTCCTGCCGGGCAGCACTTTCCTGGAAAAGACCGGCACCTTCACCAATGCCGAACGCCGCGTGCAGATGGTACGCATGGTGATGGAGCCGGCCAACGGATACGAGGACTGGCAGGTGACGCAGGAACTGGCGAAGGCCATGGGCCTCGGCTGGGATTATGCGGACAGCGGCGAGATCATGGACGAAATCGCCCGCCTGACGCCCACCTTCGCCGGCATCAGCCACGCCCGGTTGGATCGCGAAGGCTCACTGCAATGGCCGGTGAACGAGGCCGCGCCGTACGGCAGCCCGATCATGCATGTGGATGGTTTCGTGAGGGGGAAAGGCCGCTTCATCATCACCGACTACGTGCCGACTGACGAACGCACCGGCCCGCGCTATCCGCTACTGCTCACCACCGGGCGCATCCTCAGCCAGTACAATGTCGGCGCGCAGACGCGGCGCACGGCGAACACCGTGTGGCATGAGGAAGACCTGCTCGAAATGCACCCTTCAGACGCCGAGCACCGGGGCATCAAGCATGGCGACTGGGCCCGCCTCGCGAGCCGGACGGGCGAGACCACCCTGCGCGTCACTGTGACTGACCGGGTCGCCCCCGGCGTCGTCTATACCACCTTCCACCACCCGACGACGCAGGCCAATGTCGTCACCACCGAACATTCCGACTGGGCGACGAGTTGCCCCGAATACAAGGTCACCGCGGTGCAGGTCAGCCCCAGCAACGGCCCCAGCGAATGGCAGGAATCCTATGCTGCCCTGTCCAAGAGTCACCGCCGTATCGCTGCCGAGCCGGCGGAGTAGCGCCATGGACCCGCAGCGCCTCGCCTATATGGCCAACCAGATCGTCCGCAATTTCGCCGCGCTTGGCGAAGACCATGCCGCCGAGGCCACGGCGGAGCACATCAAGGACTATTGGGACCCCCGCATGCGCGCGGCGCTGCGTCTTCCCGAAACGAAAAGCGCGCTTGATCCGATCGCCCGCCGCGCCGCCGAACTGCTGCACAACTGAGGGGGACAGCCGCCCGCTCCGTCGTCCCCGGCGCTCCCCAGCCGGCGCGGCGAGGAGCGCGTGGATGGCCTTCTCGCGGGCCTGCATGGCATCCAGCTTGGCATTGATCGAGGCCATGATGGCGTCCTCATCCTCCGCGTCGCGGGCCAGCGACTCGGCGCGCTGGCGTTCATAGACCGGATGGCCGGGGCGCAGCGCGGCAAAGGCGTCATCCTCGCCCGACCACCGCGCACAGCGGCGCTGGCGCAGCAGGAACATGACGAGCCTGTTGTCGAAATGCCGCCCGGTGCCGAGCAGGCGTCCGGCCGAGACGATCGGCCGCTCCTCCCGCTCGATCGCGCGCGCCAGCAGGCAATCTTCCAGCCGGGCAATCCCCCGATCAATCGCCGCCTCCCACGCCGCGGCAAAGCCCTCGGCCCCCGGCATCTGCCGCAGCTTATAGCGCGTCTTCATGCTCACCCCGATCGCCAACCCGGCCTGAGTGACGATGCCTGTCGCAGCGAGCGCCGCGATAAAGGCACGCTGCAGGTCCGGCGTGATCGAATTGCGCCGGGGCTGCTTGTGGACATAGGGGGCAAAGCCCAGCAACGGATCATCCGGTGCGGGCGGTTCAGCGGTAAAGGCGGTGCGGCTGGTCCGCCGCGAAGGGCGCGCGGACTTGCAGGCAAGGGCCGGGCGCTGGGCGGAGGAGAGCGAGAAAGGGGCGGGCGGAACAGGGGCGAGCGATAAGGGGCAAACGGTCACTGCGAAGAGCGGCTCCATGCAGGTTTTTCGTCGTCCTTGATGGAGGGTATCGCATGGAGCGGGGGCTGTAGGAAAATGCTTTTCAGGCTGCCCTTTCCTGATTGAGGCGGAACAGGCGGGCCAGCACTGCATCGTCGGTGAGCGTGCCGGCGCGGAAATCTCCGCCCCAGCCATAGGCTTCGGCCACGGCTTCATCGAGCGCTCGGTGGGCGTGGTCGAGCCATGCGGGGCGGGCGTTGTCGAGGTTAGTGAGCTTGCTCTTGGCCAGTTCCTTCGCTACCGATTCGTCCTTGGGCAAAATGCGGTCGGGATACCCGAGGACAACCCCGGGCTCGCGCACGACTAGGCTCAGGACCTATTAAATTGCTTGCGTGGCTGGCTGGGTGTTGATTCAATGGCGTCGCATTTGGCAATGAAGTCTTGTGCGGTTATAGGCTTGGCGTAGTAACAGGTTCGCAGGCAAGTCATATGTTTCTTGGCACCGGCCTGAACCGGCCGATCCAGCTTGACCCCACCCCAGAATCTCCCTAAGGGCCGCCACTTCCGGGGTCTCCCTGGATAGAGCTGAACATTGCCGGGGCGTCGCGAATTCGCGGTAATCCGTCAAAGTAACCCGGTTTTTCGCCAGGGTGGAGCGTTTCAGACTCGCAGTGCCAAGTTTCCGCAGGCGATTCGCTTGCGGCAGGTGCGCCGCGATTTTGTTCCCTTCATCTTGTCGGCAAGACCACGAACCAAGGTGAAGAGTACTTCATGCCCACAATCAACCAGCTGGTCCGCAAGGGCCGCGTTCCGCAGAAGGCCAAGAGCAAGGTCCCTGCGATGGAGCAGAACCCGCAGAAGCGCGGCGTTTGCACTCGTGTTTACACCACGACCCCGAAGAAGCCGAACTCGGCGCTTCGCAAGGTTGCCAAGATCCGTCTGACGAATCAGCGCGAAGTGATTTCCTACATTCCGGGTGAAGGCCACAACCTGCAGGAGCACTCGGTCGTGCTGATCCGCGGTGGCCGTGTCCGCGATCTTCCCGGCGTGCGTTACCACGTGCTGCGCGGCGTTCTCGATACCCAGGGTGTCAAGGACCGCAAGAAGAGCCGTTCGAAGTACGGCGCCAAGCGTCCGAAGTAAGTTTCACGCGGAAACGGTCTACGCTTTCACTCGGTGACGGGTGGTCGGGCCAGACAGAAATCTCTGCATTTTTGTCAAACCTGAAAATGCGAGTGGGCCGGAGCCGCAAGGCAGCCATGGACATGGCTGCCGCACTCCGAAGGAGTTTCGAAAATGTCACGTCGTCGTCGTCCCGAGAAGCGGGAAATCCTGCCTGATCCCAAGTTCGGTGATCACATCCTGTCGAAGTTCATGAACAACCTCATGCTCGATGGTAAGAAGTCGGTTGCGGAAAGCATCGTCTATGGCGCCATGGATACCATGGAAACCAAGGCGAAGGCCGATCCGATCCAGCTGTTCCACGATGCCCTGAACAACGTGAAGCCGCAGATCGAAGTGCGTTCGCGCCGCGTCGGTGGTGCTACGTACCAGGTGCCGGTCGAGGTTCGCCCCGAGCGCGCCCAGGCTCTGGCCATCCGCTGGCTGATCACCGCCGCGCGCAATCGCAGCGAAACCACGATGGCGGCACGCCTTTCGGGCGAGCTGCTCGACGCTGCCAACAACCGCGGCAACGCGGTGAAGAAGCGCGAAGACACCCACCGCATGGCCGACGCCAACCGCGCATTCAGCCACTACCGCTGGTAAAAGGACACTAAGACCATGGCACGTAGCCATCCGCTCAGCATGTACCGTAATATCGGTATCATGGCGCACATCGACGCTGGCAAGACCACGACGACCGAGCGTATCCTCTACTACACCGGCAAGTCCTACAAGATCGGCGAAGTCCATGACGGCGCCGCGACGATGGACTGGATGGAGCAGGAGCAGGAACGCGGCATCACGATCACGTCGGCCGCCACGACCTGCTTCTGGAACGATCACCGGATCAACATCATCGACACCCCCGGGCATGTCGACTTCACCATCGAAGTCGAACGTTCGCTGCGCGTGCTTGACGGTGCCGTGGCTTGCTTCGACGGCGTTGCCGGCGTTGAGCCGCAGTCAGAAACCGTTTGGCGTCAAGCAGATAAGTACGGCGTACCCCGCATGTGCTTCATCAATAAGTTGGATCGCACCGGCGCCAACTTCAAGTACTGCGTGCAGTCGATCATCGACCGCCTCGGTGCCAAGCCTGCCGTGCTGTTCCTGCCGATCGGTCTCGAAGCCGATCTCAAGGGTCTGGTCGACCTGGTCGAGAACCGTGCGATCATCTGGAAGGATGAAGCGCTCGGTGCAGAGTTCTTCTTCGAAGAAATCCCCGCCGACATGGTCGACGAAGCTGCGGAATACCGTGAAAAGCTGATCGAGCTGGCCGTGGAGCAGGACGACGACGCGATGGAAGCGTACCTGGAAGGCAACCTTCCGGATGCCGATCAGCTGCGCGCGTTGATCCGCAAGGGTACGCTCAACCAGTCGTTCGTTCCGGTCTGCTGCGGTTCGGCGTTCAAGAACAAGGGCGTCCAGCCCCTGCTCGACGCGGTCGTAGCCTACCTGCCTTCGCCGCTCGACATTCCTGACGTCCAGGGCGTCAAGATGGACAGCGATGAGAAGGACAGCCGTCCGCCTACGGATGACGCGCCGTTCAGCGCGCTTGCCTTCAAGGTCATGAACGATCCGTTTGTCGGCTCGCTCACCTTCATTCGCATCTACTCGGGTACGCTCGTCAAGGGCACTTACCTGAACTCGGTGAAGGACAAGAAGGAAAAGGTCGGGCGCATGCTCGAAATGCACGCCAACGACCGCAAGGACGTTGACGAGGCATTCGCTGGCGACATTATCGCGCTGGCCGGCATGAAGGAAACCACCACGGGCGACACGCTCTGCGCTGAACGTCAGCCGATCGTGCTTGAACGCATGGAATTCCCCGAGCCGGTTATCGAACTGTCGGTTGAACCCAAGACCAAGGCTGACCAGGAAAAGATGGGCATCGCGCTCAATCGCCTCTCGGCCGAAGATCCCTCGTTCCGCGTCTCGACCGATCATGAATCGGGCCAGACGATCATCAAGGGCATGGGCGAACTGCACCTCGACATCATCGTCGATCGTATGCGCCGCGAGTTCAAGGTAGAGGCCAACGTCGGTGCGCCGCAGGTGGCTTACCGCGAATACCTGGCGAAGCCGGTGGACGTCGATTACACCCACAAGAAGCAGTCGGGTGGTACCGGTCAGTTCGGCCGCGTGAAGATCAAGGTCACGCCGGGCGAGCGCGGTTCGGGCTTCGTCTTCAAGGACGAAATCAAGGGCGGTAACATTCCGAAGGAATATATCCCCGCGATCGAAAAGGGCATGCGCGAAACCGCTGAAGGCGGCAGCCTCATCGGCTTCCCGATCATCGACTTCGAAATCAACCTCTACGACGGCGCCTACCATGACGTCGACTCGTCGGCGTTGGCCTTCGAAATCGCCGGTCGTGGTGCCATGCGTGAAGTCGCCCAGAAGGCCGGCATCAAGCTGCTCGAGCCGATCATGAAGGTTGAAGTCGTTACCCCGGAAGATTACCTGGGCGACGTCATCGGCGACATGAACAGCCGTCGTGGTCAGATTCAGGGCACCGACACCCGCGGCAACGCACAGGCTGTTGAAGCTCTGGTGCCGCTGGCAAACATGTTCGGTTATGTGAACCAGCTGCGCTCGTTCACCCAGGGCCGGGCAAACTATTCGATGTTCTTCTCCCACTACGACGAGGTTCCGGCGAATGTCGCAACCGAAATCAAGGAGAAGCTTGCCTAAGTGGCAAGATGATACTAACGGCGGCGCCTGATTCAGCGGGCGCCGTCCTTTCCCCCCGTAGATTCGAGATCATCTGAAAGAAGGTTTGAGACAATGGCCAAGGCAAAATTTGAGCGGAACAAGCCGCACTGCAACATCGGCACCATTGGTCACGTCGACCATGGCAAGACCACGCTGACCGCCGCGATCACCAAGATCATGGCTGAAATCAACGGCGGCACCGCTGTTGACTTCGCAAACATCGACAAGGCTCCCGAAGAGCGCGAGCGTGGTATCACCATCTCGACCGCTCACGTCGAGTACGAAACGGCTGCCCGTCACTACGCGCACGTCGATTGCCCGGGCCACGCTGACTATGTGAAGAACATGATCACCGGTGCGGCGCAGATGGACGGCGCCATCCTCGTGGTGAACGCTGCTGACGGCCCGATGCCGCAGACCCGCGAGCACATCCTGCTTGCCCGCCAGGTCGGCGTGCCTGCCCTTGTTGTTTACATGAACAAGGTCGATCAGGTTGACGACGCTGAAATCCTCGAGCTCGTCGAGCTGGAAATCCGCGAACTCTTGTCGAGCTATGGCTTCGACGGCGACGCCATTCCTGTGATCCCGGGTTCGGCTCTTGCCGCACTCGAAGGCCGCGACGATGCCATCGGCAAGGAATCGATCATCGCCCTGATGAACGCTGTCGACACCGCCATCCCCCAGCCGCCGCGTCCGACCGACAAGCCCTTCCTGATGCCCGTTGAAGATGTGTTCTCGATCTCGGGCCGTGGTACGGTTGTTACCGGCCGCGTCGAAACCGGCATCGTCAAGGTTGGCGAAGAAGTTGAAGTCGTCGGGATCCGCGACACCCAGAAGACCGTCGTCACCGGCGTCGAAATGTTCCGCAAGCTGCTCGATCAGGGTGAAGCCGGCGACAACATCGGCGCGCTGGTTCGTGGTCTGAAGCGTGAAGACGTTGAGCGTGGCCAGGTTCTGGCCAAGCCCGGCACCGTCACGCCGCACACCGAATTCTCGGCTGAAGTCTACGTGCTGTCGAAGGATGAAGGCGGCCGTCACACGCCGTTCTTCGCCAACTACCGCCCGCAGTTCTACTTCCGCACCACCGACGTGACCGGCGAAGTGATCCTTCCCGAGGGCACCGAAATGGTGATGCCGGGCGACAACATCGGTCTCTCGGTCAAGCTGATCGCTCCGATCGCGATGGATGAAGGTCTGCGCTTCGCAATTCGCGAAGGTGGCCGCACCGTCGGTTCGGGGGTTGTCAGCAAGATCACTAAGTAATATAGGCCGCGCTCCGCAGGGGGATTCGCTCCCCCTGCGGGTAGGTTTTCAGCGATCGGACCGCTCTCCCGAAAAGGGAAGCTCGGCGGTGCGGTCGGTTTTTTGTTTGCTCTTTCTCATCGGTATCAGGACATGGAAGCTCAGAATATCCGCATTCGCCTCAAGGCATTCGATCATCGCGTGCTTGACCAGGCGACCGGCGAAATCGCCGAGACCGCACGCCGCACTGGCGCGCTGATCCGGGGCCCCATTCCTCTGCCGACGAGAATTGAAAAGTTTACCGTGAACCGCGGGCCGCACATCGACAAGAAGTCGCGTGAGCAGTTCGAAGTTCGCACCTACAAGCGTCTGCTCGACATCGTGCAGCCGAACGCCACCACCGTGGACGCGCTGATGAAGCTCGACCTCGCAGCTGGCGTGAACGTCGAAATCAAACTCGCATAAGCGAGTTTGCCTTTAGCCCCCGCGAAGGCGGGGGTGGCGGGGGTCTGGCAAGACCTTAAATCAGCCAAAGTTTCGGACCTTCGGGTCCGCGTCCTACCGGACTTCGGTTCGGCTCCTAGCAGGCCTCGCCTGCGACGAGACAGAGCCACAGCACAATTGCTGCGGACACAAGGGATACCTCCGGAGCTTGCCCAGTCTGGGTAAGAAACGGGCATGCGTCCCCCGTCTCGCTCCTTGCTTGCAAGGGGCATTCAGCCCGGACGGGGCTCGTATCACAAATGGGCTGAGCACGCCTTTGGGGATGGTCCTCATAGGCCTCTGTAGGAGAATGGATCATGCGCACCGGCGTGATCGCTAAAAAGGTGGGGATGACCCGCCTTTTCCAGGACGACGGACGGCACGTGCCGGTTACCGTATTGTCGCTGGAGAATTGCCAGGTGGTTTCGGTTCGTACCGCTGACCGCGACGGATATGTCGCTGTTCAGCTGGGCGCCGGCTCTGCCAAGCAGAAGAACGTTGCCAAGCCGCAACGTGAACACTTTGCCAAGGCTGAAGTCGAACTGAAGGCGCGGGTTGTCGAATTTCGCGTTGCGGACGACGCTACCCTTGAAGTCGGATCGACGATCGCTGCCTCGCATTTCGCGGTTGGCCAGCTGGTCGATGTCGGCGGTCACACGCAGGGCAAGGGCTTCGCCGGCGCCATGAAGCGTTGGGGCTTCGGCGGTATGCGCGCCACCCACGGCGTGTCGATCAGCCACCGTGCTCACGGTTCGACGGGTAACCGCCAGGATCCGGGCCGCGTCTTCAAGAACAAGAAGATGGCCGGTCACATGGGCGATCGCCAGCGCACCCAGCAGAACCTCGAAGTGGTTCGCGTGGATGACGAGCGTGGCCTGATCTTCGTCAAGGGTTCGGTTCCGGGTTCGAAGAACACCTGGCTGACCGTCAAGGATTCGGTGAAGGTCTCGCGCCACGCCGAAGCGCCTTATCCCGCCGGCCTCAAGCAGGTCGCCAACAGCAACGATTCGGCGCCTGCCGACACCCCCGCGGAAGACGTGGCGGCTGTCGAAGCGACCGAAGGCCAGGAGGGCTAAGTCGTGAAAGTCAAGCTTTCCAACCTCGACGGTTCCGCCGGCAAGGGTGAAGTCGAGCTGTCCGATGCCGTGTTCGGCCTCGAACCGCGCGCTGACATCCTGCACCGCGTCGTAACCTGGCAGCTCGAAAATCGCCGCGGCACTGCCCGCGGTGCCCGCGAGCGTTCGGACGTTGCCCGCACCGGCAAGAAGTTCGGCAATCAGAAGGGCGGCGGTACGGCTCGTCACGGCGATCGTGCTGCTCCGATCTTCATCGGTGGCGGCAAGGCGCACGGACCCCGCGTTCGTGACTTCAACCCTTCGCTGAACAAGAAGATCCGCGCTCTGGGCCTGAAGATGGCTCTGTCCAGCAAGGCTCAGTCGGGCCTCGTGATCGTCGACACACTCGACGTGACCGACGCCAAGACCAAAGTCCTGGCCGCTCAGCTCGCCAAGGCGAACTGGGGCAAGAAGGTGCTGGTCATCGATGGCGAGCAGGTGAACGAGGGCTTTGCCCGCGCCACCGGTAACCTCATCGGCGTCAACGTCCTCCCGGCTGTCGGCGCCAACGTCTATGACATCCTGAAGCATGACACGCTGGTGCTGACCCGCGCCGCTGTCGAAAAGCTGGAGGCACGGTTCAATGGCTAAGGACGCAATCAATACGCGTCACTACGACGTGATCGTGGCTCCCCACATCACCGAGAAGTCGACGCTGGCCAGCGAGAACGACGCTGTGGTTTTTAAGGTGGCTAACGATGCCACCAAGCCGGAAATCAAGGCGGCCGTCGAGGCCATCTACGGCAAGAAGGTCTTGAGCGTGAATACGCTGAACCAAAAGGGCAAGACCAAGCGGTGGAAGGGCAAGCCCTATCGCCGTTCGGATTTCAAGAAGGCCGTAGTTCGCCTGGCTGAAGGCCAGTCGATCGACGTCACCTCCGGTATCTGAGGCGCGGACAATGGCACTCAAAAACTATAACCCGACCAGCCCCGCACGGCGCGGCCTGATCCTCGTCGACAAGTCGTCGCTGTGGAAGGGCAAGCCGCTCAAGGCGCTGACCGAAGGCAAGAGCAAGACTGGCGGCCGTAACAACAAGGGCCATGTCACCTCGCGTGGCATCGCCGGCGGTCACAAGCAGTCGTATCGTTTCATCGATTTCAAGCGCCGGAAGTGGGATGCTCCCGCAACCGTCGAGCGGCTCGAGTACGATCCCAACCGCACGGCTTTCATCGCCCTCATCAAGTATGCAGACGGCGAACAGAACTACATCATCGCGCCGCAGCGCCTCGCCGTTGGCGACAGCGTTGTTGCTGGTGAGAAGACGGACGTGAAGCCGGGCAACGCAATGCTGCTCAGCACCATGCCGGTCGGCACCATCTGCCACAACGTGGAGATGAAGCCGGGCAAAGGCGGTCAGATCGCCCGTTCGGCAGGGACTTACGTCCAGGTCGTTGGTCGTGACCGCGGCATGGTTATCGTCCGCCTTAACTCGGGTGAGCAGCGTTACCTGCGCGGCGATTGCATGGGTACGGTTGGCGCGGTTTCGAACCCCGACAACCAGAACACCAACCTCGCCAAGGCTGGCCGCAACCGCTGGAAGGGCATCCGCCCGCTGACCCGCGGTGTTGCCAAGAACCCGGTCGACCATCCGCACGGTGGTGGCGAAGGTCGTACCTCGGGTGGCCGTCATCCGGTTACCCCGTGGGGCAAGCCGACCAAGGGTGCCCGTACCCGCCACAACAAGCGCACCGATGGCATGATCATCCGGTCGCGCCACGCCAAGAAGAAGAGGTAAGCGACCATGGCACGCTCCGTATGGAAGGGCCCTTTCGTCGACCTGCACCTGCTGAAGAAGGCGGAAGCCTCGCAGGATCAGGGCAGCCGCGCCGCGCCGATCAAGACCTGGTCGCGTCGCTCGACGATCCTGCCGCAGTTCGTTGGTCTGACGTTCAACGTCTACAACGGCCACAAGTTCATCCCTGTTTCCGTCTCTGAAGAGATGGTCGGCCACAAGCTTGGTGAATTCGCGCCGACGCGCACGTTCCCCGGCCATGCCGCTGACAAGAAGGGCAAGCGCTGATGAGCAAGCAGAAAGCTCCCCGCCGCGTTGGTGACAACGAGGCCCTCTCGGTCGGCACGCAGATCCGCGGTTCGGCCCAGAAGCTGAACCTCGTGGCTGCGCTGATCCGTGGTCGCCGCGCTGAAGACGCGATGAACATCCTGGCCTTCTCGAAGAAGGGCATGGCGGTTGACGCTCGCAAGGTACTCGCTTCGGCGATCGCCAATGCCGAGAACAACCACAACCTGGACGTCGACTCGCTCGTCGTGGCGGAAGCCTCGGTCGGCAAGTCGATCACGATGAAGCGCTTCCACACCCGTGGTCGCGGCAAGTCGACCCGCATCCTGAAGCCGTTCAGCCGGCTGCGGATCGTTGTCCGTGAAGTTTCCGACGAAGCTGGGGAGGCCTGATCATGGGTCACAAGAGCAATCCGATCGGCCTGCGCCTCCAGATCAACCGGACCTGGGACAGCCGCTGGTACGCCGAAGGCAAGAACTACCGCACGCTGCTTGAGGATGACCTCAAGATGCGCAAGTTCATCATGGAAACGCTGCCCCAGGCCGCGATCTCCAAGGTGGTGATCGAGCGTCCGGCCAAGACCTGCCGCGTGTCGATCTATGCCGCCCGCCCGGGTGTCATCATCGGCAAGAAGGGTGCGGACATCGAAAAGCTGCGCTCGCAGCTGGCCAAGATGACCGCCGGCGACGTCAAGTTGAACATCGTTGAAATCCGCAAGCCGGAAGTCGATGCCAAGCTTGTTGCCCAGGGCATTGCCGATCAGCTGATCCGCCGTGTGGCTTTCCGCCGTGCGATGAAGCGCGCCATGCAGTCCGCCATGCGTCTCGGTGCCGAAGGCATCAAGATCACCTGCGGCGGCCGTCTTGGTGGTGCAGAAATCGCCCGCATTGAATCGTACCGTGAAGGCCGCGTGCCGGCACATACGCTTCGCGCCAATATCGATTATGCCGAAGCCGAAGCGCTGACCGCATATGGGATCATCGGCATCAAGTGCTGGATTTTCAAGGGTGAAATACTTGGCCATGACCCGATGGCCCAGGACCGCCTGATGCTGGAGGCCCAGACCTCCGGCGTGCGCCCCGCGCGCGATGACCGCAGGAACTAAGCCATGCTGCAACCGAAAAAACATAAGTTCCGCAAGCAGTTCAAGGGCCGGATCAAGGGTGACGCCAAGGGCGGCTCGGATCTGAACTTTGGCTCCTACGGCCTCAAGGCTCTTGAGCCTGAGCGGATCACCGCTCGCCAGATTGAAGCGGCCCGCCGTGCGATCACGCGCCACATCAAGCGTCAGGGACGCCTGTGGATCCGCGTGTTCCCCGACGTGCCGGTGTCGAAGAAGCCCGCCGAAGTCCGCCAGGGCAAGGGCAAGGGCTCGGTCGAATACTGGGCAGCCAAGGTAAAGCCGGGCCGCATCCTGTTCGAACTCGATGGCGTTCCCGGTCCGCTGGCGGCAGTTGCCTTCAGCCGCGCCGCGATGAAGCTGCCTATCAAGGTCAAGGTCGTTGCCCGCCTTGGCGACACTTCGCACCTGGGAGCCGAATAATGGCCGGCAAGAACAAGACCACCCGCGTCGAGGACCTGCGCGTCAAGTCCGATGACCAGCTGGGCGAGCAGATGCACGACCTGAAGCGCGAGGCGTTCAACCTCCGTTTCCAGGCTGCGACCAACCAGCTTGAGCGCCCCGCGCGCATCAAGGAAGTTCGTCGCGACATCGCCCGGATCAAAACGCTGCAGGGCGAACGCGCCCGCGTGGCCAAGTAAGGAGCAGACGAATGCCCAAGCGTATTCTGGTCGGCACCGTCGTCTCCGACAAGACTGACAAGACCGTCGTGGTCAAGGTTGAGCGTAAGGTGAAGCACCCCCTCTACGGGAAGATCATCCGCCGCTCGAAGAAGTACCACGCGCATGACGAAACCAACGCCTTCAAGGCCGGTGAAGTTGTTCGCATCGAGGAAACGGCTCCCATCTCCAAGTTGAAGACCTGGAAGGTGATCGAGCGCGTAACCGCGGGCAAGACCGCCGCCGTGGAAGCCGACGTTTAAGTCGAAATCGTTTTTGGAACTGCCGGGCAAGTCCCGGTAAGCCGTTGAGAAGGAACCGGATCAATGATCCAGATGCAATCCAACCTCGACGTCGCAGACAACAGCGGCGCAAAGCGCGTCCAGTGCATCAAGGTACTGGGCGGGTCTAAGCGCCGGGTTGCGGGCGTCGGCGACATCATCGTGGTGTCGGTCAAGGAAGCGCAGCCGCGCACCAAGGTTAAGAAGGGCGACGTCCATCGCGCTGTCATCGTTCGCACCCGCAAAGAAGTGCGCCGCGCTGACGGATCGGTGATCCGCTTCGACAGCAACGCTGCTGTGCTCGTCGGCAAGAACGAAGAGCCCATCGGCACCCGTATCTTCGGCCCCGTGGTTCGCGAACTGCGTTCCAAGGGCTTCATGAAGATCATCTCGCTTGCGCCGGAGGTGCTGTAATGGCTGCGTCCAAGATCAAGAAGGGTGACACCGTTGTTGTCCGTTCGGGTAAGAGCAAGGGTCATGTCGGTACGGTCACGCAGGTGCTTCCCAAGGACGGCAAGATCGTTGTTGCGGGTGCCAATGTGATCACCCGCCACCGCAAACCGAGCCAGGAAAACCCGCAAGGCGGCATCGAGCGTCGTGAAGCGCCGATGGCGATCTCCAAGGTCGGCATCGCGGTAGACGGCAAGCCGAGCCGCGTCCGGTTCGAAACCCAGGATGGCAAGAAGGTCCGCGTGGCCGTCAAGTCCGGAGAGAAGATCGATGGCTGAAAATTACACCCCGCGCCTTCGTACCAAGTACGATGCCGAAATCGCGAAAGCCATGACTGAAAAGTTTGGCTACAAGAACGTGATGGAAGTGCCGAAGATCCAGAAGATCACGCTCAACATGGGCGTTGGTGAAGGCACCCAGGACCGCAAGAAGGTTACGACCGCGGTCGAGGAAATGGAAAAGATCGCCGGCCAGAAGGCCGTCGTGACCAAGGCCAAGAAGTCGATCGCGCAGTTCAAGCTGCGTGAAGGCATGGCGATCGGTTGCAAAGTTACCCTGCGCCGTGAACGCATGTACGAATTCCTTGATCGTCTGATCACCGTCGCAATGCCCCGCATTCGCGATTTCCGTGGCCTCAATCCGAAGTCGTTCGACGGCCGTGGCAACTATGCCATGGGCCTGAAGGAGCAGATCATCTTTCCGGAGATCAGCTACGACCAGATCGACAAGGTGCGTGGCATGGACATCATTGTCACCACCACTGCCAAGACCGACGACGAAGCGCGCGAGCTGCTCCGCCTGTTCGGATTCCCTTTCCCGCTGGAAGCTGCTGACGATCAGCAGCAGGCCGCGTGAACTGCAATTGAAGAAGAGAGCTTAAGTCCATGGCGAAACTGAGTTCCGTGAACAAGAATGAGCGTCGCAAGAAGCTCGTCACCAAATACGCAGCAAAGTATGCTGCGCTCAAGGCGACGGCTGACAACGAAGCGCTCGACGATGGCGAACGCCTGATGGCCCGCCTCAAGATGGCAGAGCTGCCGCGCAACGCGAATCCTACTCGTGTGCGTAACCGCTGCGCCACCACCGGCCGCCCCCGCGGCTATTATCGCAAGTTCGGCCTGTGCCGCATCGAACTCCGTAATCTTGCCAACAAGGGCATGATTCCGGGCGTGACGAAGTCGAGCTGGTAAGGATCATCCGATGGCATTGACCGATCCCCTGGGTGACCTGCTCACCCGCATCCGTAACGGCCAGCGCGCCAAGAAGGACTCTGTCCTTTCGCCCGCTTCGAAGCTGCGCGCCCGCGTACTCGAAGTGTTGCAGCGCGAAGGCTACATCCGCGGCTATACGGAGGACGCTACCGGCGTTCACCCGCAGCTGCGCATCGAGCTGAAGTACTTCGAAGGCGAACCCGCCATCAAGCACGTCGCTCGTGTCTCCAAGCCTGGCCGCCGCGTCTATTCGGGTTCCAAGGAACTTCCGATCATTCGTAATGGTCTTGGTATCACCATCGTCTCGACGCCTCGCGGCGTGCTTTCGGATGCCGAAGCGCGCGCCCAGAACGTCGGCGGCGAAGTGCTCGCGGAGGTGTTCTGATGAGCCGTATTGGCAAACGTCCGGTTGCGATCCCGAGCGGCGTCAGCGCCGATATCGCGGATGGCGTTCTGACCGTGAAGGGCCCCAAAGGCACCCTGACGCTCAGCCTGCGCGAAGAAATCGCCTACAAAATCGAAGGTGACAGCATTTCGGTGCTGCCCGCCAACGATACCAAGGCGGCGCGTGCCTTCTGGGGCATGCAGCGCACCATGGTCGACAATCTCGTGACCGGTGTGACCCAGGGTTACACCAAGGTCCTCGAGATCACCGGTGTCGGTTACCGCGCAAACTCTCAGGGCAAGAACCTGAAGCTGCAGCTCGGTTACAGCCACGACGTCGACTACGCGATTCCGGAAGGGATCGAGATCAAGACGCCGGATAACACCACCGTCGAGATCATTGGTATCGACAAGCAGAAGGTCGGCCAGGTTGCGGCCGAGATCCGTCGCTGGCGCAAGCCCGAACCCTACAAGGGCAAGGGTATCAAGTACCGCGGCGAGTTCATCTTCCGCAAGGAAGGGAAGAAGAAGTAATGGCCAAGCTGTCCCTCTTCGAGCGCCGTCGTCGGCGCGTTCGCACCGCGCTCAAGGCGCGCTCCGGTGGCCGTCCGCGGCTTTCGGTGCACCGTTCGGGCCGTCACATCTATGCCCAGATCATCGACGATGCCGCTGGCAAGACGATCGCTGCGGCTTCCACGCTGGTCAAGGGATCCAAGGGTCCCGGCGCCAATGTCGAGGCTGCTGCAAAGGTTGGCGCCGATCTCGCCGCGGCTGCCAAGCAGGCCGGCGTCACTTCTGTCGTGTTCGATCGCGGCGGCTTCCTTTTCCATGGCCGCGTCAAGGCGCTGGCTGATGCCGCTCGCGAAGGCGGGCTGGAGTTCTGATGATGGCAGACGAAACCAACAACGCAGCTGTGATCGACGCTCCGATCGCCGCGGCAAATCCCCAAGGCGCTGAAACCGGCGGCGAAGCACGTGGTCCTGGCGGCGGCGGCCGTGGCCGTGGTCGCGGCGGCAACGATCGTGGCGGCAATGACCGCGGCGGACGCGGCAGTGGCGGTGGTCGTGGTCGTGACGACCGCAATCGCGGCCGTGGCGGCGACGATGACGGCGGCGAAGAGCTGATCGAGAAGCTCGTTCACATCAACCGCGTCTCGAAGACGGTCAAGGGCGGCAAGCGCTTCGGCTTTGCAGCGCTGGTCGTCGTGGGCGACGGCAAGGGCCGCGTCGGCTTCGGTCATGGCAAGGCACGCGAAGTGCCGGAAGCCATCACCAAGGCTACCGCAGCTGCCAAGAAGAAGATGGTTCGCGTTCCGCTCAAGGAAGGCCGCACCCTGCACCATGACGGCAAGGGACGTTTCGGCGCCGGCAAGGTCAACGTGCGTTCGGCTCCGGCCGGTACCGGCATCATCGCCGGTGGCCCGATGCGCGCCGTTTTCGAAAGCCTGGGCGTGGCCGACGTGGTGACCAAGTCGGTCGGTACTTCGAACCCGTACAACATGATCCGCGCCACCTTCGACGCGCTCGTCAACCAGACTTCGCCGAAGTCGGTTGCCCAGCGCCGTGGCAAGAAGGTCGCTGACCTGCTCGGTCGTGGCGGCGCCAGCGTAGCAGAGGCGGAAGCCGACGCTGCCGCTATCGTGGAGTAAGACAGATGGCGACTATCAAGATCAAGCAGATCGGTTCGCCGATCCGCCGCCCGGAAAGCCAGAAGAAAATTCTGATCGGCCTGGGTCTGGGCAAGATGCACCGCGTTGTTGAACGTCAGGACACTCCTGAGGTTCGCGGCGCGATTGCCAAGCTTCCCCACATGGTGAAGGTGGTCGATTGACCAATCGAGCGCGCCCGCCTAGGTGGGCGCGCTGATTCCTATTGGAGGTAATCTCTCGGCCTCCTGAGGTCTCGGCCTGTGCGGAGACTCAAATGAGAGAATAGCGCGACAAAAGCGAAAGCGAGTGCAACTCATGAAACTCAATGAAATTCGTGACAACGAAGGTGCCCGCAAGGGCCGCATGCGCGTCGGCCGTGGTATCGGTTCGGGCAAGGGCAAGACTGCCGGCCGCGGCCAGAAGGGTGCCAAGGCACGTTCGGGCGTCAGCATCAACGGCTTCGAAGGCGGCCAGATGCCGCTTCACATGCGCATCCCGAAGCGCGGCTTCAGCAACAAGCAGTTCGCCAAGGACTATGCCGAAGTGAACCTCGGCCTGATCCAGAAGGCGATCGATTCCGGCAAGCTGGACGCCAAGGCCGTCATCGATCACGCAGCGCTCAAGGCTGCCGGTTTTGCCCGTGGCGGCAAGGACGGCGTCCGTCTGCTCGGCAAGGGTGAATTCACCGCCAAGGTGACCTTCGCCGTTGACGGCGTTTCTGCCGGCGCCAAGGCTGCCGTCGAAAAGGCTGGCGGCACGGTCAACATTCCCGATGCCGGCCCGACCGAGCATGAGAAGAAGACCGCTCGCCGCGAAGCCAACAAGGCTGCAAAGTAATTTGATCATCCCCGCGGCTGATACTGCGGGGATGGTTGATCGCGGGGGTTCGACATCTCGCTTTCGTGCCTATATGGGCCTGAATGGCGATCCGCTGCGGATCCACAGCAAGGCTTTATTCCCCGATGGCATCACGCGCCGATAACGTTGCGAGCACTCTGAACCTCGCCAATTTTTCCAAGGCCACCGAGCTGAAGAACCGCATCTGGTTCACGCTGGCGGCGCTTGTCGTATTCCGCTTCCTCAGCTTCGTGCCGCTTCCCGGCATTGACCCGATCAAGCTGCAGAACTTCATGGACCGCAATTCGGGCGGCATCCTGGACTTCTTCAATATGTTCTCGGGCGGGGCGCTGGAACGCTATTCGCTGATAGCACTCGGCGTGATGCCTTACATCACCGCCTCGATTGTCGTTCAGCTCGCCGCATCGCTGCATCCCTCGCTCGCCGCCCTGAAGAAGGAAGGCGAAAGCGGACGTCGCAAACTCAATCAATACAGCCGTTACGGCGCTGTCGCGCTCGCTCTTGTGCAGGGCTATGCCGCGCTCAAGAACGCCGCGACACAGGGTTTTGCGGTCGATCCGGGTCCGCTGTTTTACATTGCCGGCCTGATCTCGTTGGTCGGTGGCACCATGTTCCTGCTGTGGCTGGGTGAACAGATCACCTCGCGCGGTATCGGTAATGGCACTTCGCTGATCATCATGGCCGGCATTGTCGCCGGTATGCCGACCTTCGCCGCCAACCTGTTCGAAGGTGGCCGCACCGGCTCGATCAGTGGCACGACGATTGCCCTGCTGCTCATCATCCTGGTCGCCATGGTGCTGTTCATCTGCTTCATGGAGCGCGCCACCCGGCGGCTGCTGATCCAGTATCCCAAGCGAGCGACCCAGCGCGGCATGATGCAGGCGGATCGCAGCCACCTGCCGCTCAAGCTCAACACCTCGGGCGTCATCCCGCCGATCTTCGCCAGCTCGCTGCTGCTTCTGCCGCTGACGATCACGCAGTTCGCCGGTAACTCGCTGTCGACCGATTCCACGATGGGTTCGATCCTCGTCGCGGTGAACAACTACCTTGGCCACGGCAAGCCGGCCTACATGGCGCTCTATGCGGCCGGGATCATCTTCTTCAGCTTCTTCTACACGGCTGTCGTGTTCAATCCCGAAGAGACTTCGGAGAACCTGAAGCGCAACGGCGGCTTCATCCCAGGCATCCGTCCGGGCAAGAACACCGCGACCTATCTCGATTATGTCCTGACGCGTATCACCGTGATTGGCGCGGCCTATCTCACGATCGTCTGCCTGTTCCCAGAATGGATCATTGCCCAGACCGGCGTTACGGCTTCGTTCTTTGGCGGCACGTCATTACTCATCGTGGTCAACGTGACTGTGGATACCATTACTCAGATTCAGTCACACTTGCTGGCACATCAGTATGGTGACCTGATCAAGAAGGCGAAACTCAAGGGACGCATGCGCTGAAAAGGCGCGCGCCATCGGGGGAATGAACGCGTGAACATCATCCTGCTTGGACCGCCGGGGGCGGGCAAGGGTACCCAGTCCCAGCGGCTCGTTGAACGGCATGGCATGCGCCAGCTGTCGACCGGCGACATGCTGCGCGCTGCCGTAAAGGCGGGCACGCCCGTCGGGCTCCAGGCGAAAGCCGTGATGGAGCGCGGCGAGCTGGTCTCGGACGCAATCGTCTCGGCGCTGATCGGCGAAGAGCTCGATTCGATGGGGGCCGATGCCGGCGCGATCTTCGATGGTTATCCGCGTACCGCCGCTCAGGCCGAGGCGCTCGATGCGATCCTCGCGCAGCGCGGCCGCACGCTTGACCATGTGATCGAACTCGACGTGAACGAGGACGCTCTGGTCGAACGCATCACTGGACGCTTCACCTGCGCATCGTGCGGCAAGGGCTATCACGACAAGTTTGAGCAGCCGCGCATCCCGGGCACCTGCGACAAGTGCGGCTCGACCGAATTCAAGCGCCGCCCTGATGACAACGAGGAAACCGTGCGCACGCGCATGGGCGAATACCGCGCCAAGACCGCGCCGATCCTGCCGATCTATGACGCGCGTGGCATCGTCTCGCGGGTCAATGGCATGGCGGAACTCGAGCATGTTACCGCGGCCATCGAAAAGGCCCTCGGCTTCTGACTCTGACCTTGCCGGGGGCTTGCGGCCTCCGCGCATTTGATTAGCATCGTCTCCGACAGGGAGATTATCGATGCGACTTTTGCCCACCATGCTGACGGCCTTGCCGATGGCCTTTCTTGCCATTCCGGCGAGCGCCGAAGTGGTGGCGAGCAGTGAAGCTGGCTTCGTTATCCGCCTGACCGAGGAAGTTACCGCCACCCCGCAGGAAAGCTGGAAGGTTTTGTTGACCCCCGGGGAATGGTGGTCCGGCGAGCATACCTATTCGGGCGATGCCAAGAACCTCTACCTAGATGCCCAGGCGACGGGCTGTTTCTGCGAGAAGCTGCTGCGCCCCAAGGATGCGCCCGAAGATCAGCGCAATGGCTCGATCGAGCACATGCACATTGTCTATGCCGAACCGAACCGCGTGCTGCGGTTGACCGGCGGACTGGGCCCGCTGCAATCGGAAGCTGTCCACGGCACTCTGACCATGACCTTCAAGGCGGTGCCTGGCGGCACCCGGATCCTGTGGGAATATGTCGTCGGCGGCTATATGCGCTACAAGACCGACAAGATTGGGCCGGTCGTCGACAAGGTGATGGCCGAACAGCTCCGGCGTCTCGGTGCAAAGCTTGGTTCAAAGACGCCGGCCGCACCCTCGTCCAAGAAGGCGGATATCGACGAAGCCGCGCCTGCCGATGCACCTGCGGGGGAAGGGGATACCGGTGCGGTTTCGCTCGGCAGTGATGTCGCGGCTGACTTTGATGCCTCGCTCAAGCCAGCGGCCAAGCCGAAGGCTGTGGTCAAGCCCTTGCGCAAGCCTGCGACGAAACCTGCGGCAAAGAAGCCAGCCGGCGACTAGGGCGGGGCAGCAACCACCATTGGGGTTTTGACGTAGGCCTCCGGCAGCGGTATGAGGGCAGGGCAAGCAGCGCCCCGGCACCGTCAGGTGACCGGCCGGCTTCGCACTTGCAAGGCGTTGACAGGCGGGCCGAATCGGCCTAAGCGCGCCGTTCACTCGACAAAAACGGGTCAGTCCGGAAGGTAGCCGCCTGCGTGCGCGCCGACCCGGCTTTTCGCGTTTATGCCGAAGTGAAGCGTTGAGATGGTGGACGCCGCATCCTTGCGGATCAGGCTAACCCACTGTGGAGCATGGAGAATTAAGTGGCTCGTATTGCCGGGGTAAACATCCCCACCAACAAGCGCGTTATCATCGCGCTCACCTACATTCACGGTATCGGACCCTTCAAGGCGAAGCAGATCGTCGACAAGCTGGGCATCGATCACAGCCGCCGGGTTGCCGATCTGAACGATCAGGAAGTCCTGCACATCCGTGAATCGATCGACGCTGAACACACTGTCGAGGGTGACCTCCGCCGTGAAACGTCGATGAACATCAAGCGGCTCATGGATCTGGCTTGCTATCGCGGCCTGCGTCACCGCAAGGGACTTCCGGTCCGCGGCCAGCGCACGCACACCAACGCCCGTACCCGCAAGGGCAAGGCCAAGCCGATCGCCGGCAAGAAGAAGTAAGCCGGTCCTGCAAAGGACCTGGCTTCCCTTCCTTGATATTCGAGTAGGAAACGAAAAATGGCACGCGAACCCCAGCGCATTAAGCGCCGCGAGCGGAAAAACATCTCCAGCGGCATCGCGCATGTGAACGCCAGCTTCAACAATACCATGGTCACCATCACTGATGCCCAGGGCAATGCGATCTCGTGGTCGTCAGCCGGCATGATGGGCTTCAAGGGCAGCCGCAAGTCGACGCCTTATGCCGCGCAGGTCGCTGCAGACGATGCCGGCAAGAAGGCCGCCGAACACGGCGTTCGCACCCTTGAGGTTGAGGTCAAGGGCCCCGGTTCGGGCCGCGAAAGCGCGCTCCGTGCCCTGCAGGCTGTTGGTTTCACGATCACCTCGATCCGTGACGTGACGCCGATCCCGCACAATGGCGTGCGTCCTTCCAAGCGTCGCCGCGTCTGATCCGCTTTTGCGCGGCGGCTTCGGTCGCCGCGTTTCAGGATCGGCCGCGGACCCATTTGGGGAAACGGCCGTCCCGCCAGAGAACAAACCCATAGGGGAAGTCCATGTCCGTCAATATCAAGAACTGGCAGGAACTGAAGAAGCCCAACAGCCTCGAAATCAAGCCGGGCAATGACCCGAAGCGCAAGGCGACTTTCGTTGCCGAGCCGCTTGAGCGTGGTTTCGGCCTGACGCTGGGCAATGCCCTGCGCCGCGTGCTGCTCTCCTCGCTGCAGGGCGCCGCGATTACCTCGATCAAGATCGAGAACGTCCTTCACGAATTCTCGTCGCTTGCCGGCGTTCGCGAAGACGTGACCGACATCGTGCTCAACGTGAAGCAGATCGCGCTGCGGATGCAGGGCGAAGGCCCGAAGCGTCTCCAGCTTTCGGCAACCGGCCCCGCCGAAGTCACCGCCGGTGACATCGCGGTGACGGGCGACATCGAAGTGATGAACAAGGATCTCGTGATCTGCCATCTCGACGAAGGCGCGACGCTGAACATGGAACTGACCGCCGACACCGGCAAGGGCTATGTCCCCGCCGTGTCGAACCGTCCGATCGATGCGCCCATCGGCCTGATCCCGGTCGATTCACTCTATTCGCCGGTTCGCCAGGTCAGCTACAAGGTCGACAACGCCCGTATCGGCCAGGAGCTTGACTACGACAAGCTGAGCCTGACGGTCGATACCGACGGCACCATCACCCCGGAAGACGCCGTGGCCTATGCCGCGCGCATCCTTCAGGACCAGCTGGCGCTGTTCGTCCACTTCGAAGACGTGGCCCCGATCGGCCAGTCGCCGATGATCGGCATGGCGGCTTCGGCCCCGTCCGACGAAGGCGATACCAACCAGCTCAACCGTTACCTTCTCAAGAAGGTCGACGAGCTGGAGCTGTCGGTCCGTTCGGCAAACTGCCTCAAGAACGACAACATCATCTACATCGGCGACCTGGTCCAGAAGACCGAGGCCGAGATGCTCCGCACGCCGAACTTCGGCCGCAAGTCGCTCAACGAGATCAAGGAAGTCCTGAGCTCGATGGGTCTGCGCCTCGGCATGGACATCCCTGGCTGGCCGCCGGAAAACATCGAGGAAATGGCCAAGAAGCTCGAACAAGAGTTGCTGGGTTAATCCAGAAGATTTCCCTCCCGGTACGCCGGGAGGTTGGGTGGAGGCGGCGGCCCAAAACGTCGCCTGGACCGGGGTACCTGATCCGGCCCCCTTACGAACGGAGTACAACAAATGCGTCATAAGGTAGGCCATCGCAAGCTTAACCGCACCTCGTCACATCGTATCGCGATGCTGCGCAACATGGCGGCGGCGCTGATCAAGCACGAGCAGATCACCACCGGAATTGCCAAGGCCCGCGAACTCGCACCCTATGTTGAAAAGCTGATCACGCTGGGCAAGCGTGGCGGGCTTTCCAACCGTCGTCTGGCTCATGCCCGGCTGTTGGACGAGACGCAGGAGCGCAAGCTGTTTGAAGTTCTGGCAGCCCGTTATGCAGACCGCTCCGGTGGCTATACCCGCGTGATCAAGGCCGGCTTCCGCGCTTCGGACGCTGCCCCGATTGCCGTGATCGAACTGGTTGATCGCGACGTCACTGCCAAGGGCCAGGATTCGGGCCCGGTGATGGTTGACGAAGACTTCGAAGAGGCTTGATCTTTTGAGCCCCGCTCAGGTGGGGTTTCAGCCAAGATTGCAAAAGCGGTTGCGGGTGTTAGGTCACTCGCAGCCGCTTTTTTGCATGTGAGAAAGATGATCGCCGCCTTGGGTCGCTGCCGGTTGATTGTTGTCCTGCTGCTGCTGGGACTGCCAGCAGGCGCGCCATCCGCTGCCTTCGCCGCTGGTCCATCCGCGCCGCAATATCCCGCAACGCCGCGCGTCGATGTGGTCGAAACCCAGTTCGGCGAGGCGATTGCCGATCCCTATCGCTGGCTGGAAAACGACGTTCGCACGGACAAGGCTGTCGCAGGCTGGGTAGAGCAGCAGAACGCCGCGACCGACGCTTATCTGGCCAAGCTGCCGCAGCGTGAATGGTTCACCCGCCGCATCCGCGAACTGATGGACTACGAACGCTTCGGCCTGCCGCAGAAGGCCGGAGGGCGCTATTTCTACACGCGCAATTCAGGCCTGCAGAACCAGTCGCAACTGTTTGTCCGCAAGGGGCTGGCGGGCAAGCCGCGCCTGCTGATCGATCCCAACACCTGGGCCAGCGACGGCGCGACGGCGCTTGATGACTGGGCACCGTCGCGTGATGGCAAGCTGGTGGCCTATGCGGTGCAGGACGCCGGCTCGGACTGGCGCACGATCCGGGTGCGCGACACGAAATCGGGCAAGGATCTGGCCGACGAACTGCAATGGGTGAAATTCTCCGCCATCGCGTGGATCGGCTCCGAGGGCTTTCTTTACTCGCGCTTCCCCGCTCCGCGCGATGGCGCGCAGTTTCAGGAAGCGAGCCGGGGCCAGGCGGTCTATTTCCACCGCATCGGCACGCCGCAATCGGCCGACGAGCGGGTCTATGCCACCCCGGACCGCCCCGAACTGAACCACCGCGCCCGGGTGACGTGGGACGGCCGCTGGGCGGTGATCACCACCTCGCAGGGCACCGACAGCAAATTCGAACTGCACGCCATCGCGCTGGCCGGACAACTGCGGGGCAGGCTCTCCGCATCGATGCAGCGCGATTGGGCCGCGGTGGAACTGGTGGGCGGGCTCGACGATAACTGGCGGCTGATCGAGGGCGTGGGCGACAGCCTGTGGTTCGTCACCAATGCCGGGGCGGCGAAGGGCAAAGTGGTGCGGGCCGATCTCGACCGGTTTATCCCGCCGGGGCGCAAGAACGGGCACACGCCCTCGCTCGGCTGCGGCCCAGTCGATGGCGAGCCATGCGGCACGGAAGATGACCCGCCCTGGACCTTCCACGATGTCGTGCCCGAGCGTGTGGATACGCTCACGCGCGGCCAGATCGTCGGTGACCGGCTGCTGCTGTCCTTCCTCAAGGACGCATCGACCCGCGCGGAAATGCTCTCGCTGGATGGCAAGCCGGTGCAGGCGATCCGGCTGAGCGCAATCGGCACGGCATCGGGCTTTTCCGGGCGGCCCGGCGATGCCGAGACGTTCTATACCTTTGCCAGCTTCAACCAGCCCCCGGCAGTTTTCCGTTTCGACAGCCGCACCGGGAAATCGCTGCCCTTCGCCGTGCCCAGGGTGTCATTCGACCCGGCGGACTACGAAGTGGAGCAGCGGACCTTCACCTCACGCGATGGCACACGGGTGCCGATGTTCCTCGTCCGCAAGCGGGGAATCGCGCAGGCGGGGAGGGCGGTGCCGACGCTGCTCTATGGCTATGGCGGCTTCGATGTGTCGCAAGTGCCTTCGTTCTCGGCCGTGAGGATGGCCTGGCTTGAGGCGGGCGGTGCCTTTGCGCTCGCCAACCTCCGCGGCGGCGGTGAGCTCGGCAAGGTCTGGCACGAGGCTGGACGGCTGGCGAACAAGCAGAACGTCTTCGATGATTTCATCGCGGCGGGCGAATACCTGATCGCGCGGGGCGTGACCCCGAAGAACAGCCTTGTCATTCAGGGCGGATCGAACGGCGGCTTGTTGGTCGGCGCCGTGGTCAACCAGCGACCGGACCTGTTCGCCGCCGCCGTGCCGCAGGTCGGCGTGATGGACATGCTGCGCTTCGATCGCTTTACCGCCGGACGCTATTGGGTGGACGATTACGGCTATCCGTCCAAGGAGGCGGACTGGCGGGTGCTGCGCGCCTATTCGCCGTATCACAACCTGAAGGCGGGGGTGGCCTATCCGCCGGTTCTGGTGACCACCGCCGATACCGATGACCGCGTGGTACCGGCCCATTCGTTCAAATATGCTGCCGCCTTGCAGGCCGCCAACCCCGGCGGCAAACCGCACCTGATCCGCATCGAAACGCGCGCCGGGCACGGCTCGGGCAAGCCGACCGACAAGGTCATCGAGGAAGGTGCGGATATTCTGGGGTTCCTGTCCGCGTGGAGCGGACTGGAGGTCGATCCTAGGCCGTAGCGGTCGTGGTGGCTGGGGCTTCGGCCTCAACCTCGTCGACGCGGCCTTCGAAGTGCGGCCACGATAGCAGTTCGCGGAATGAGCGCGGAGTGGTGGCCTGTCCGGTCGGCGGCCAGCCGTCGGGGCGGCGATAGGTGCCGAAGATCACGTCGAACACCGGGAACAGCGCCGCGAAGTTCGAATCGAAGTGTTCGGGCAGCTTCGAATGATGACGGCGGTGATAGGCGGGGCTGTTCAGCGCCCAAGACAGGCGGCCGAAGTTGACCTTGAGGTTCGCGTGAATGAAATAGTTGTACAGCGACACCACGGCATATCCGACCAGCACCGAATGGGTTGGCTCGATGATCATGAACGACAGCGGCCAGATGGTAAACGACTTGAAGAACTGGTCGCCCCAGAAGTGACGATTGGTCGTCAGCGCACACATTTCCGGATCGGAATGGTGCAGCGAATGCATCCGCCACAGGAACGGCACGCGGTGCTGGGCATAGTGGAAGGCATATTCCACCCCATCGCGCACGAACAGGAAGATCAGGAAGCCTGCCCAATAGGGAAGCTCCTTTGCGTCGATCAGCGCGCCGCCGGTCCATTCCGGCACGAAAACCAGAAACAACATGCCGGCGAAAAAGCTGATCAGCCACGCCTGAATGTTGCGTATCCAGTCCAGAGGCCCCGGATTGAGACGCTTTTCAAGCAGGGTGATCCCGCCGATCAGCGCAATCTGGGCCATGAGGAAGTACAATGCGAGCATGGGGTTTTCCAGTAACCGCAAAGGGTTAACGTTTGGTGCCAAGCCTCGTTCATGTTTCCGGCCATTTTTATGAATATTACCTGTCAGGCGGGTTCAGCCTCGCATCACCCGCGATTCGGTAGTTCAGCGTCATCGGACGGGAATCGACCTGTCCACGTGACGAGGATCGAGACATGAAGACCATTTCAAAAGCACTGGCCAAGGGCGCAGTTGCCACTTTCGTGGCTGGCGCAATGGTGGCTTCGGCAGCGGCTCCAGCCGCCGCGCGTGACCATCGCGATCGTGATGGCATCAGCGCAGGCGAGGTAATTGCCGGTGCAGTCATTCTTGGCGGGATCGCCGCCGTTGCTTCGGCTTCCAGCCGGGACCGCGGCTATGACTATAACTATGGCCGCGCTGGCTATGACCCGCGTTATCGGGGTTACGACAACCGTGGCTATGACAACCGTTACGGCAACCCGCGCCAGGCGATCGAACTCTGCGTTCGCACCGCCGAACGCGATGCCAGCCGGTATTCCTATGGCCGCGCCGACGTAACCGACATCCGCGATGTCGATTACAACAACCGTGGCTACACGGTGAAGGGCCGCATCGCCGTCAACTCGAACGGTCGGGATTGGCGCAATGGCGACAACCGCTATGGCCGGGGCTGGGGTAATGACTACCGCGGCTGGAACGACAACCTGCGCGGCTACGACAGCGGTTCGTTCAAGTGCAAGGTCGAATACGGCCGCGTCGTCGACATCGACTACAGCGGTATCCGCGGCCTCTGAGCCCCCTCAGAAGTCGCTGAGCAAGGCCCCCGTCTCGCAAGAGGCGGGGGTTCTTTTTGTTTGGAATTACCTCGCAGCGTCGGCCGCGTCGCTGGCCAGCTTGTCTGCCCGCTCATTCTCAGGGTGGCCGTCGTGGCCCTTGACCCAGATCCATTCGATACGGTGCGGGCGGGTGGCTTCGATCAGTTCGATCCACTGGTCGGAATTGGCTACGGGCTTCTTGGCCGCATTGCGCCAGCCGTTCTTCTGCCAGCCGTAAATCCACTTGGTGATGCCGTCGATGACATAGCGGCTGTCAGTGTGGAGATGCACCCGGCACGGCTCTTTAAGCGCGCCGAGGGCATTGATCACAGCGGCGAGTTCCATGCGGTTGTTGGTCGTCGCCTTGTCGCTACCGGACATTTCCTTTTCATGGTGTCCCATGCGCAGGATCGCGCCCCAGCCGCCGGGACCGGGATTGCCCTTGCAGGCGCCGTCGGTGAAAATCTCGACCTGCTTCACGCGAAGATGCCAGCGTTCGCCGGGTCGGCATAGAATTGCAGGCGGCGGGCAAAGGCCATCGGATCCTTGCGGGTAACCAGCGCATCGCCCGGCGTGTTGAGCCAGTCATAGGCGCGGGTGGCGAGGAAGCGCAGCGCAGCACCGCGCGCCAGGAGGGGGAGGGCTGCTTGTTCCGCCGCTGAAAGCATGCGGACCGAGCGGTAGCCAGCGAGCAGCGCGCGCGACAGTTCCGGCGAGAACGTGGTACCTGACGCGTCAAAGCACCAAGCTGCGTGAGTTACCGCGATGTCGTAAGCAAACATGTCAGTGCAGGCGAAATAGAAGTCGATCAGGCCGGTGACTTCGTCGCCCAGCATCAGCACGTTATCGGGAAACAGGTCCGCATGGATCACGCCGCTGGGCAGGTCGGATGGCCATGCCGCGACCGTCTCCGGCAGGCTCTGGTCAACGATCGCCGCCAGCGCGGGATCGATCGAGGCGAGGCCTGCCTCTCCGCAGGCGCCAAGCAGCTCCTGCCAGCTCGCCGGCCCCATGCCGTTGGCGCGGGCGCTGGCGAAATCAGCGGCGGCGAGGTGGACCCGCGCGAGCGCCGCGCCAACCGCTTCGGCCTGTCCCGCAGTCGGCTTGCTTACCGATACGCCGGGGAGGAATTCGATCAGCGCCACCGCCTTGCCTTCGATCAACTGGTAGGCCTGTCCTTGCCGGTCGTGGATCGTCGCCGGAACCGGGCAGCCCTTGGCTGATAGGTGATCAAGCAGGCCGAGGAAGAACGGCAGGTCCGCCACCTCGGTGCGCTGCTCATACATCGTCAGGATGAAGCGAGCGCCCCTTCCATCTGCGCCGGTCGTATCGATCAGCCAGTTGGAATTGGACACGCCCTCGGCAATGCCCTTGGCCGAAACCAGTACGCCGACATCGAAGGTAGCGATCAGCGCGGCGAGCTGTTCGGCGCCAAGGCTGGTATAGACCGCCACGGCCTCAGCCTTCCGTCAGCTGGCGGGGCAGCTTGAAGATCATCTTTTCCTCGGCAGTGACGACCGTTTCCTCAACCAGCGGCCGGAGCGCGGCCAGCCGGTCAACCACTTCGCGCACCAGTTCTTCCGGCGCAGAGGCACCGGCGGTGAGGCCGACGGTGTTGACGCCGTCCAGCCATGCCGGATCGATCTCGCCCCCGCGTTGCAGCAGCCTTGCAGGGGTGCCGCAGCGTTCCGCAACCTCAACCAGTCGCACCGAGTTGGAGCTGTTGGGCGCGCCGATCACCAGCACCAGATCGCAATCGGGCGCGATCTGCTTGACCGCTGCCTGCCGGTTCGACGTGGCATAGCAGATGTCCTCTGCCTTCGGCCCGGCGATCTGCGGATAGCGCTGGCGTAGAGCCTCCACCACGGCGGCGGTATCGTCCACCGACAGCGTCGTCTGGGTGAGGAAGGCGAGCGGGGCATCATCGGCAAAGGTCAGCGATTCGACGTCGGCAACCGTCTCGACCAGCGTGATTTCGCCTTCGGGAACCTGGCCCAGCGTGCCGATCACTTCGGGATGGCCGCGGTGGCCGATGAACACGATGTGCCGCCCGGCCTCGATCTGGCGTTCTGCCTGGCGGTGGACCTTGCTGACCAGCGGGCAGGTGGCATCGAGCCATTGCAGGCCGCGCTCCGTGGCCTCTGTCGGCACCGATTTCGGCACGCCGTGCGCGCTGAAGATCACCGGCACGCCGTCCGGCACTTCGTCCAGCTCTTCAACGAAAATCGCGCCCTTGGCCTTCAGGCTATCGACCACGAAGCGGTTGTGGACGATCTCGTGCCGGACATAGACCGGCGGGCCATAGCGCTTGAGCGCCAGCTCGACGATGTCGATTGCGCGGTCCACGCCGGCGCAAAAGCCACGCGGGGCGGCAATGATGAGGCGAAGGGGGGCGGTGCCCTTTGGCGTCCCGGATAATGCGGCGTTCATTTCGTGCCCACTAGCGCTTCGTGCGGCCAGCCGCTAGGGCGGCAAAACGATTTTAAAGGAACCGGATTGCGATGACTGCCCGCACGCGCCTGATTGCCGCCACTGCCCTTGTTGCCGCGCTTGCCGGATGCCGCAGCACCGGTGACATCGTTGTCGATGAAGGCGTAGGCATCACGGCGGTCCGCACGGCCTGCCCGGCGGTCGGCATTCCCGACTTTACCGGCGATGTCACCCTGTTCCGCACCCCCGGCGCGACTGACGCCGGATCGATCGACGTCACCGCCGCGATGACCAACCTGCGCACCCAGTGCAACGAGGCCGGCGCCAAGGTCTATTCGACCTCGACTTTCGACGTGCTTGGCCGCCGCAGCGACGTGCGCGGCGCGCGCACTGTGCAGATTCCCTATTTCGTCACCGTCCTGCGCGGCCGTTCGGCAGTCATCTCCAAGCGCGTCGGCACGGTTACGCTGAACTTCGCTGACGGACAGGAACGCGCCCAGGCACGCGGCCAGGCATCGGCCTATGTCGACAAGGCCGAGGCGACCCTGCCGGCAGAGATTCGCGCCGAAATCACCCGCAAGCGCAAGGCCGGCGATTCCGACGCGGCGACCGACCCGCTGTCGCGCCCGGAAATCCGCGCCGCCGTGAACCGCGCGACGTTCGAAGTGCTGGTCGGCTTCCAGCTTGACCAGACCCAGTTGAACTATAACGCCACGCGGTGATCGGGTTCCTCCTGCGGGAGGTTCCCAAGCGCGGGCAAAACGGCTAACCGCCGCGACGATGCCCATGACCAAAACGCTCTACGCCGCCTATGCCGGCCACCTTTCCGCTGCCCTCGATGCGCTTGAGCAGGCGGGCGTGCTGCCCGCTGGCCTGCCGCGCACCAATGTGACGGTCGAGCCGCCGCGCGACACTTCGCACGGCGATCTTGCCACCAACGCCGCCATGGTGCTGGCCAAGGGTTCCGGTACCAACCCGCGCGCTCTGGCCGAGGCGCTGGTCGCCGAACTGGTCAAGGTTCCCGGCATCACCAGCGCCGAGATTGCCGGTCCCGGCTTCATCAACCTGCGGCTGGCCGATGGCGCGTGGATCGACGAACTGCGCGCGATTGCGGCGCTGGGCGCAGACTATGGCCGCTCCAACCTTGGCGGCGGATCGACGGTGAACGTCGAATACGTTTCGGCCAACCCGACCGGCCCGATGCACATGGGCCATTGCCGCGGCGCAGTGGTGGGCGATGCGCTGGCCACACTGCTCGAATGGTCGGGCCACAAGGTCATCCGCGAATACTACGTCAACGATGCTGGCGCGCAGGTCGATGTGCTCGCCCGCTCGGCGCACGTCCGTTACCGCGAAGCGCTGGGTGAGACCGTCGGTGAAATTCCCGAGGGGCTTTATCCGGGCGAATACCTGATCCCAGCGGGACTAGCACTCGCCGCCGAATTCGGCGACAAATACGCCGCCGCTCCCGAAAGCGAGTGGCTGGTGCTATTCCGCACCCGTGCGGTCGCGGCGATGCTGGCGATGATCAAGGACGATCTCGCCCTGCTCGGTATCCATCACGATCTGTTTTCCTCGGAAGCCGAACTGCAGGCCGCCAGAAAGCCGGAAGAGGCGGAGAAGTGGCTGCGCGCGCAGGACCTTGTCTATGACGGCCAGCTCGAAGCGCCCAAGGGCAAGACGATCGAGGACTGGGAGCCGGTCGAACTGCCGCTGTTCCGCTCGACGAAATTTGGTGACGATCAGGACCGCCCGATCAAGAAGTCGTCTGGCGAATGGACCTATTTCGGCGCTGATCTCGCTTACCACTTCCAGAAGGCCCAGAGCGCCGACGCGCTCGTCGACATCTGGGGCGCTGACCACGCCGGCACGGTGAAGCGGATCAAGGCCGCCGTCGCCGCCATGACCGGGGCCAAGGGCAAGCCGACCCCGTTCGAGGTCAAGCTGGTCCAGATGGTCCAACTGATGAAGGGCGGTCAGCCGTTCAAGATGTCAAAGCGGTCGGGCAATTTCGTCACGCTAGCTGATGTCGTCGAAATGGTGGGCAAGGACGTCGTCCGCTTCACCATGCTGACCCGCAAGCCCGACGCCCAGATGGACTTCGACTTCGACAAGGTGGTCGAGGCATCAAAGGACAACCCGGTGTTCTACGTGCAATATGCCCACGCGCGTATCCGCAGCAATCTGCGCAAGGGGGCGGAAGCCGGCATCGCGCCTTCGGACGAGCATCTCGACCTGCTCGGGGCTGAGGAAATGGAGCTGCTCAAGGTCGCAGCGCAGTTCCCGCGGCTGGTCGAATCCGCCGCCGTGGCGCGCGAACCGCACCGGATCGCCTTCTATCTCTATGACCTCGCCGGTGCGTTCCATTCGTTCTACAATGTCGGCAATGACCGCCCCGAAAAGCGGTTCATAGTGATACAGGATCAAGCGGTTACAAGCGCGAGGCTTTTCCTTGCCGCACAAATCGGGCAACTTGTCCGCAACGGGCTCGCCATCCTTGGCGTGGAAGCCGTCGAAGAGATGTAACTGCTGCCCCGGGGGGCGGCTGCGGAGGGCGCAATGATCGAAAATAATGGCCGGGATCCGGAAGACTACGGCGCCGAAGACGCCCAGGACTCCGTCGAGCAGGCGGTCGAACAGGCGGTCTATGACAACGAAGAGCCCAAGGAGCTCGACCTCGACGAGGACGACCGCCTGCCGTGGCTCGAATCCGCTGACGACGATTATGACGAGGAAGGTGTCGATGGCGCCCGCGTCTTCGGTTTCGTCCTCGCCGGCCTGCTGGCGCTTGCGGCTATCGTTTACGCCATCTGGTGGTTCAGCCACCGCACGCCCGATCCCGCGCTGGTCGCCGACGGCAGCACGATTGCCGCGCCGACCGAACCCTACAAGGAAGCGCCGAAGAACCCGGGCGGCAAGTCGTTCGCCGGGCAGGGCGATACCTCGTATTCGGTCGCCCAGGGCAAGGATAGCCAGACCAAGCTGGCCGGCGGCGGCGAAGCGCCTAAGCCGAGCATTGATGCTGGCACCGCCGCAACTGCGGCGGGTTCTGCACCGGCAACGGGCGGCGTCGGCGTGCAGGTTGGCGCCTATGGTAGCCGCGAAAGGGCCGAACAGGTGTGGTCCATGCTCGCCGGACGCAGCGATGCGCTCAAGGGCGTGAACCACCGCGTGGTCGAAGGCACGGCCGACATCGGCAAGGTCTATCGCCTCCAGGCCGTCGCCAGCGACGGTGCAGCGGCGGATGCCCTGTGCGCCAGGCTGAAGTCTGCGGGCATCACCTGCCAGGTTAAGCGCTAATTTTCCCCATTTCCGGACCCCCGCGCGCTTGCAATGGCAGCGCGCGGGGGCCAGTTTCCGGCCATGGTTCCTGCAATTTTCGGCCTTTCGGGTTTAACCCTCACCGCTGACGAGCGTGCGTTTTTCGCGGACGCCGATCCGGCGGGCTACATCCTGTTCGGCCGCAACATCGAAAGCCGTGAACAGGTCCGCACGCTCACCGATGAACTGCGCGCACTGCACGGGCGCGACCGCCTGCTCATCACTATCGATCAGGAGGGCGGCCGCGTCGCGCGGATGAAGCCGCCTGTCTGGCCGGCCTCTCCGGCGGGTGCGGCCTTCGACCGGCTTTATGACATTGCCCCGGCCAGCGCGATCGAGGCGGCGCGGGCCAATGCCCAGGCGCTCGCCATCGACCTTGCCGAGGTTGGCATCTCCTGCACCCATGCCCCCGTGCTCGATGTTCGCTGCGAAGGCGCGCATGACGTGATCGGCGACCGCTCCTATGGCTTCGAGCCGATACGTGTGGCCGCCATTGGCCGCGCCGTGCTCGATGGGCTGGCGCGCGGCGGGGTGGCGGGCACTATAAAGCACATCCCCGGCCACGGCCGCGCCTGTGCAGATAGCCACAAGGAACTGCCCACCGTCACCGCCAGCGAGGACGCGTTGGAGCGCGACATTGCGCCGTTTCGCGCGCTGGCTGGCGCGGCGATGGGGATGACCGCGCACGTGCGCTATACCGCGTGGGACGCCGAAAACCCCGGCACCCTCTCACCCGTCGTGGTGGGGGAAATCATTCGCCGGCGCATCGGCTTTGACGGCCTGCTGCTGACCGATGACATGGATATGCAGGCGCTAGCGGGGCCGGTGCCGGATAATGCGGCGCGGGCGCTGGCTGCGGGCTGCGACATCGCGCTCAATTGCTGGGCGAAGATGGATGACATGCTGGGCATCGCGGCGACCTGCCCCGATATCCGCGCCGACAGCGCCGCACGGCTGGAACGGGCGCTGGCACCAACGCGGGTTCCGGCGGATGACACCGAGGGGCAAGGCGAGCTCTTTGCCAAGCGCGATGCGCTACTGGGCTTGTGCGAGGCCGAGGCATGAGCCAGCAGGACCTCGATCTGCCGGTAACGTTGCAGCCGGCAGAAGAGGATTGGGCCGGTCCGGCGGCTGCGGCAGGCGCGGATGAGGCGCTGTATCTTGAGCTCGATGGCTGGGAAGGGCCGCTCGATCTTCTGCTCGATCTGGCGCGGCGGCAGAAGGTCGACCTGCGCAAGATCTCGATCCTTGGCCTCGTCGATCAGTACCTACTGTACATCGAGCGGGCCGAGGAACTGCGGCTGGAACTGGCGGCAGATTACCTCGTGATGGCGGCGTGGCTGGCTTACCTGAAGTCGTCGCTGCTGCTGCCGCGCGAAGAGCAGGACCAGCCGAGCGCCGAGGAACTGGCGATGCGCCTGCAATTGCGGCTGCAGCGGCTCGCCGCCATGCGCGATGCGGCGGCGCGGCTGATGGGGCGCGACCGGCTGGGGCGTGACGTGTTCCTGCGCGGTGCGCCGGAGGGGCTGCGCGTAGATCGCAAGAACCGCTGGCAGTGCGACTGGTTCGATCTTGTTCAGGCCTATGGGCAGGTCAAGGCGCGCACCGCGCCGGTGGTCCACATGGTCCGCGACCGCATGGTGATGACGCTCGATTCGGCGCTCGCCCGCGTGTCGTCGATGCTCGGCGTGACTCTCGACTGGATCGAACTGCGCGAATTCTTGCCGCCGCATGCCGATGCCAAGCTGCGGAAGTCCGCGCTGGCTTCCAGCTTTGTCGCGGCGCTTGAACTGGCGCGGATGGGCAAGGCGGAGATGGTGCAGGAAAAGACCTTCGGGCCGCTGCGGCTGCGGCGGATGACGGTATGAGCGAGCGCCCCGACGACCTTGTCCGCGCGGTAGAGGCGACGCTGTTCGCGGCGGAAATGCCGATGACGGCGGAGGCAATTTCCACCCATCTCGGCGGGGCGGACGTGAAGGCGGCGCTGCGCGAACTGGCGGCGCATTACGAGGAACGCGGCATAGCCGTTGTCGAGCGGGCAGGGCGCTGGCACTTCCAGACCGCCGCCGACCTTGCCCACCTGCTGCGGCGCGAGCGCGAGGAAACGCGGCGACTGTCTCGTGCCGCCACGGAAACTCTGGCGATCGTCGCTTATCACGAACCCGTCAGCCGCGCCGAGATAGAGGCGATTCGCGGTGTCCAGACGGCGAAAGGCACGCTCGACGTGCTGCTGGAGGCCGGTTGGGTGCGCGTGGCCGGGCGACGCGAAGTGCCGGGGCGGCCGGTGATCTATGCCACCACGCCCGAATTCCTTGCGCATTTCGGGCTGTCTTCGCGCAAGGACCTGCCGGGCATCGACGAGCTCAAGGCCGCCGGCCTGCTCGATCCGGTCGACGATGCACTCGAAGCCGCGCTCACCCGCAGCGAAGAGGCGGCGGCCGAAGAAAAGGAAACCCGCCAGGCGGACGAAAATTGGTCAGACGGACTGGCAAGCGAGGATGAAAGCGCCTAGATACCCCGGCGAGGGGCGCGGTCGTGTGTGCGCCCTTGGTGCTTTCTGGGCGCTTTTGCGGAGTATTCTGAAATGGGTTTCGGGTCTGCCTGGCACTGGATCGTGGTGCTGATCGTCGTCCTCGTGCTGTTCGGCCGTGGCCGCGTTGCCGATGTCATGGGTGAATTCGGCAAAGGGCTGAAGAGCTTCAAGCAGGGCATGAACGACGAGGACAACAAGCCTGTCCCGCCGCCGCCCGCACAGATTTCCGCCCCGGAAAGCGCCGCTGCACCTGCTCCGGCACCGGCGGCCAGCGAAACCACCAAGACCGGCGAATAAGCCGGTCATCCAGCCATGTTTGACGTCGGCTTCGACGAGATGCTGCTGATCGCCATTGTGGCGATCGTGGTCATCGGTCCCAAGGACCTGCCGATGGCGCTGCGCACCGTCGGGCGCTGGATGGCGAAAGTGCGCCGTGTTTCAGGGCATTTCCGTTCAGGCGTCGAAACGATGATCCGCGAGGCGGAGCTGGAGGACATGGAAAAGAAGTGGCGCGAACAGAACGCCGCTATTCTTGCCGCGCATCCCGATCCCGGCCCCGATGCGGAATCGCAGGCCGCCGCCGCTGCGGCTGAGGGGGATTCGACCATTTTGCCGATGAATTCTCCGCAAGTGGAGACGTCGCCGCCAGCTGAGCAGGTCCCGCCAGAAGCTTCCAAATCTGACGACAATGCGCCCGAGCTTCCGCTCGCCGGTCCGCGATAGGGGGTTGGGGTGGTTTTCAAGATCCGCGAGATTGACGATTCACAGGCACCGCTACTCGATCACCTGGTCGAGCTGCGCACGCGGCTGATGCGCTGCATTTTTGCGCTGCTCATTGCCTTTGGCTTCTGCCTCTATTTCGCGCGCGACATTCTCGGCTTTCTTGTCCAGCCGCTGGTCGATGCCGGACAATCGCGGCTGGTTTTCACCAAGCTCTACGGCCAGTTCTTCGTTGAACTGAAGGTGGCGATTTTCGCCGGTTTCTTCGCCAGTTTCCCGATCATCGCCAATCAGCTTTGGGCCTTCATCGCGCCGGGGCTCTACGCCAAGGAAAAGCGCGCATTCCTGCCGTTCCTGCTGATGACCCCGGTGCTGTTCATCGGCGGCGGTGCGCTCGCCTATTATGTCGTGATGCCCACCGCGTTTCGTTGGTTCCTGGGCTTTCAGGGCATGCAGGGCGATATCAAGATCGAGGCGATGCCCAGTTCCGAGGACTATCTCGGGCTGGTCATGCAGTTCATCCTCGCCTTCGGGTTCAGCTTTCTGCTGCCGGTGTTGCTGCTGCTGCTCAACCGCGCGGGCATTGTTACTCGGGCCCAGCTGATCGGCGCGCGGCGCTATGTCATCGTCGGGATCACCGTGCTGGCCGCGATCATCACGCCGCCGGACGTCATGTCGCAGCTGATGCTGGCGGTGCCGCTCTTCCTGCTGTTCGAGGGCGCACTGGTGATCATGTGGTTTACCGAGCGCAATGACGCGAAGGTGAAGGCGCGGAAAGAGGCCGAAGCGGCGGCTGGTGATGCGGGTACCGCAGTCGAGACAACTGCCGACCCTAACGCTTGAGTCAGCGGAGGGTGTCGTTTGGCACTGTCCTTCGTCATCCCGGCGCAGGCCGGGACCCAGTCAGAAAAGTCGCGCGCTATGCGGCACCCCTTTTATCCCAGCAGAGAGGGACGCTACCGCGTCCAAATTATGCTCGCTGGGTCCCGGCCTGCGCCGGGATGACGGGTAGGTTGAAGTGATGCCACGCATCGACTGCCGCCGCTTCCCGCCTTCGACGATCGCTTTACGTCTTCAGCAGGCAACAAAAAAGCGGGGTAAAAACCCCGCTTCCCTGTATTCGACTAGTCGGCAGTCCTTACGGGCTGGTCGGCGTGTCGTCCTGATTGCCCACGAGAAGGGCAATACCTGCGCCCATCGCGAGGATGGCGAGGATCAGGAGAATGGTCGAGTCGCCGCCGAACTGGCCAGCGTCTGCAACCTGGGTCGAGGCACGGCCAACTTCCGTCTGAGCGAAAGCCGGGGCTGAAACCATCAGAGCTGCGGCAGTTGCAGCCAGATCACGAAACTTCATCGAGTCTCTCCTTTTGAGCTCTTCATCATTCGCTTAACCGAACCGCGAATGACGTACAAGCATATAATCAACGGTTTCGCGCCCGAAAGGTTCCCTAATTAAAGAGATCCTTGCAGCACGAAGCGTCTGACCCGGTCGCATTTACTCAAGCGCCTGATTCGTGCAAGCCCCAATTCCCGGCCAGCGGGATGAAGCGAGGTGTTTCGGCGGCTAGTCGTGGAGAATTAACAACAGGTTAGGATATGTTCCCGGCCCATCCCTAAGGATCGGAGGGCTTCTGTTGCGCCGAGGTCACAGGTGCCGAATAAATCCGGCGTCCGCCCACCCAGGTCTCAAGCACGCGAGTCTGTGCCAGTTCCGTGGGACTTGCGAGCAGGGGATCGCGGTCGACCAGCAGGAAGTCGGCACGCAGGCCGGGGGCGAGACGACCAAAGCGGGTCTCAGCCAGTCCGGCATAGGCAGCGCCCGTGGTGAAGCCGGCGATGGCGGCTTCGCGGGTCAGGCGTTCCTGCGGCTGCCACCCGCCAAAGGGTTGGCCATCGGGCCCTTGCCGGCTGATCGCGGCGGCGAGGCCGGCGAAGGGATCGGGGGATTCGACGGGGGCATCCGAACCGAAGGCCAGCTTGCCGCCGCTCGTCGCGATGGACTTCCACGCATAGGCCCCGGACAAGCGGTTAGGGCCTAGCCGCGCCTCTGCCATGGTGCGGTCCGAAGTCTGGTGCACGGGCTGCATCGAGGCGATCACGCCGAGCTGGCCAAAGCGCTGAATATCCGCCGGATCAACGACTTGCGCGTGTTCGATGCGCCAGCGGCGGTCGCTCTTGTAGGTTTGATTGAGCTCCAAAACGGCACCGAGCACCTGGCCATTGGCCTCATCACCAATGGCGTGGACGGCAACCTGAAAGCCGTCCATCGCCGCGCGGCTCATCAGGTTGCGCAGCTGCGCGGGGGTGAGGAACGATAGGCCCTTGTTGCCCGGCGCATCGGCATAAGCCGCCTTGAGCGAGGCCCCGCGCGATCCCAGCGCGCCGTCGAGATAGATCTTCACTCCGTTGAGGTGCAGCTTGTCGTCATAGAGCCACGGCCCCGGTTCTGACCCGCCGATCAGCGTCATGGCATCGACCCCCGAGGCATAGGACATCACGCGGATGCGCAGCCGGCCAGAGTCGCCCGCGCGGCGCAGCGCCTGCCAGTCCTCGATGCTGGTGCCCATGTCGGCAGCGGCGGTCACGCCCTTGCTCGCCAGTAGATCCTGCGCTTTGTCGAGCGCAAGATCGCGTTCGGCCGCGCGCGGTTGCGGCACGTGCTTTTCGATCAGCGCGGCCGCTCCATCGACCATCACGCCTGAGGGCGCCTGACTGCCCGGCAGCCGTTCGATGCGCCCGCCTGCCGGGTCCTTGGTCGCGGCGGTTACGCCGGCGGTGGAGAGCGCGAGGCTGTTGCCCCAACCAGCATGGCCATCGACGCGCTGCAGCCACACCGGGCGGTCCTTGACCACGGCGTCGATCTCGGCGGCGGTGGGGAAGCGGCCGAGCTTCCACACTTCCTGATTCCAGCCGCGTCCGATGATCCATTTGCGTTCGGGATGGTCAGCGGCGAACTTGGCGATGGCTGCCTGTGCTTCGGCCAGCGATTTCGTGGCAGACAGATCGAGCGTCATCGCGGCGATGCCGAGGCTCATGATATGGAGGTGCGCGTCGATCAGGCCGGGCATCAGCACGCGGCCCTTGCCGTCGATATAATAGTCCGTCTTCGCGGGCTTCTTGTCGCCCCGGCGCAGCAGTTGCACGACCTTGCCATCGGCGTTGAACACCAGGCCGGAAATCCGCTGGACCTGACCTTTGTCATCGAGAGTGAAGCCATCGACATTGTCGATCAACGTATCGGCGAGGGCGGGGGAGGCGAGAGCAAGCGCGGAAACGGCAACAGCAAAGTTCAGTCGGATCATTTGCGTTTCCCCGGCAACGGCAGGCGGCGCACGAGCGCAGAGGTATCGAGACGGCCCCCGCCGATGGCCTGAACCTCGGCATAGAACTGGTTGACCAGCGCGGTGATCGGCAGCGAAACGCCCAGTCCGCGCCCTTCGTCCATAGCCAGGCCAAGGTCCTTGCGCATCCAGTCGACCGCGAAACCGAAATCGAATTCGTCGGCGGCCATGGTCTTCCAGCGGTTGTCCATCTGCCAGCTCTGCGCCGCACCGCCGGAGATCGCCTCATAGACCTTGTCGGTATCGAGGTGGCTGGCCTGAGCAAAGCGCATGGCCTCGGAAAGCCCGGCGACGATGCCGGCGATGCAGATCTGATTGGCCATCTTGGCGGTCTGCCCCGCGCCGGCGCGGCCGATGTGGACGACGCGCCGGGTATAGGCTTCGAACACCGGCATGGCAGCGGCGATGGCGTCGGGCCGCCCGCCGCACATCAGGGTGAGCCTGCCTTCCTCGGCGCCGATCTGGCTGCCGGTCATCGGCGCATCGACGCAGTGGACCTGCAGGTCGCGCGCTTCGACGGCGATCTGGCGGGCGATGCGGGCAGAGGCGGTGGTGTGATCGATGAACAGCCCGCCGCGCTTCAGGCTGCGGAACACGCCGTTTGGCCCAAGCACCACGTCGGACAGGTCATCGTCATTGCCGACGCAGGTGATGACGACTTCGGCACCCTCGGCAGCGTCGGCCGGGCTGGAGGCGACACGCACCGAAAGCTCGGGATTGCGGGCCTGCCAGCGCTCGCGCCGTTCGGGCGTGCGGTTGTAAATGGTCAGCTCGTGCCCGGCCCGGGCCAGGTGCCGGGCAATCGGCCCGCCCATCACGCCAAGGCCTAGAAAGGAAATCCTGCGTTTCTCGCTCATAGGTAGCCTGTTAGCGCCAATTGCGCGCCGTGCCAGCCCCCGGTATGGGCCTTGCGATGCAATTCCTTAAGTCAGCGCCCGTGCAGCGTGCCGCCTTCTGGCTGTTCTGGGCCATTGTCATCTTCTCCGTCGTGATGGCGCTGCTGCCCAAGCCGCCGGAAATGCCGAGCGACCGTCTGGGCGACAAGGTGAACCATATCCTTGCTTTCGCGGTGATGGCGGGCACGGCGGCTCTCGCCTTTCCGCAAGCGCCGCGCTGGCGGGTGATCGAGCGTCTGTCCTTCCTCGGCGCGCTGATTGAGGTGGCGCAGTCGATCCCGGCGCTGCAGCGCGATTGCGACTTCCGCGACTGGGTCGCCGATACTGTGGCGGTGATCGTGGTGACGGGCATTACCGCACTGGCGCTGAGACAGAACCAATAGCGATTTGCAAGCCGTGCGCTTTGGCTTTACGGCGCGGGCCATATGGAAAGCATCGCTGATACCCCCGTTGCAGCCCAGGCGCTGCTGACCATCGATGATATCCGGGCGGCTGCCGGGCGCATTGCCGGCGCAGTCGTGCGCACCGACATGGATTACTCGCAGACGCTCAGCCAGATCGCCGGCTGCGATGTCTGGCTGAAGTTCGAAAACCTGCAGTTCACCGCCGCCTACAAGGAGCGCGGCGCGCTGAACGCGCTGCTGCATCTGAACGAGGAACAGCGCAATCGCGGTGTGATCGCGGCTTCGGCGGGCAATCACGCGCAGGGGCTTTCCTATCACGGCACGCGGCTGGGCATTCCGGTCACCATCGTCATGCCGCGCACTACGCCCACGGTGAAAGTCATGCAGACCGAGCAGGTCGGCGGCAAGGTGATGCTTGAAGGCGAAACCTTCGACGATGCCTATGCCTATGCGCGGTCGATGGAAAAGCAGCTGGGGCTGACCTTCATACACCCGTTCGACGATCCTCTGGTTGCGGCCGGGCAGGGCACTGTGGCTCTCGAAATGCTGGAGGACATGCCGGATCTCGACATGCTGGTGATCCCGGTTGGCGGCGGCGGCCTGGCATCGGGCATGGGCGTCGCGGCGCGCGCGTTGAAACCGGACATCGGCCTGATCGGGGTCGAGGCGGAGCTGTTCCCCTCGATGTACAACCGGCTGAAAGGCACCGACCTGCCGATCGGCGGCGATACGCTGGCCGAAGGCATCGCGGTCAAGGAACCGGGCGAGTTTACTTCCAAGGTGCTCGCGGGCCTGCTCGACGATTTCCTGCTGGTCGGCGAACGCGAAATGGAAGCCGCGCTGGCGCTGCTGCTGCAGATCGAAAAGACCGTAGTCGAAGGCGCGGGCGCGGCTGGCCTCGCCGCCGTGCTGCGCAATCCGGACATGTTCAAGGGCAAGAAGGTCGGCATCGTGCTGACTGGCGGCAATATCGACACGCGCCTGCTGGCCAACGTGCTGCTGCGCGATCTTGCCCGCTCGGGCCGCCTCGCGCGGCTGCGGCTCACCCTGCAGGACCGCCCCGGCGCTCTGTTCAAGGTGATGGAAGAATTCAACCGCCACAACATCAATATCATCGAGATCTGGCATCAGCGCATCTTCACCCACCTGCCGGCGAAGGGCCTGATTACCGACATCGAATGCGAAGCGCGCGACAAGGAGCAGCTGGACCGTTTGGTCGCTGCCCTGCGCGAAAGCGGCTATGATGTCAGCCAGATCGAAGTGAATTGACGCTCCCTCAGCGCGATTGACAGCACGGAGTATCACTCTCACCATCGCCAGCACGCCCACCATGGCGAGGGAGGCCGGCCTTGCGCGACTTTCGACCCCGCATGATCGCGGTGCTACTCGGCCTGCTGGCCATCGGCGGCGCACCTGCATTGGCGCAGCCGGTGGACACTGTCGCACCAGCCGCGCCAGCTTTATCCTCAGAACCACGACGCGCGCCGCTGCCGTTTTCGCCCGATACGGATCGCTACAAGGGATGTGGCACAGCGCAGCTCAATGTCGTCTTTGAAGGACTACTGATCGGCAACTCGCCACTCGGCACGGTTTCGGTCCGACTAAACGAAAGCCTTGGCGATGCCGAGCCGCAGATTCGCGCTTTCCTTGCCTCATTGGACTTTGTGACGGTCACGCCCAACGCTGATTTCGAACTGACTACACTGGTCGACTATCCGCAGACCATGGTGCTGGTCGATGCGAAAGCGGGGCCAGAGCACTGGCGCATGTTGCCGCGCAAAGGGGAGAACAATTGCCCGGTTTACGAGCCGCGTCAGTTCATGGTCGGGGATGTGACGTCGGGCAGCTCGCTGGCACTGCTCAAGGCACGCCTTGCCGAAGAATTCCGCGGCATGAAGGTAATGTCTCTCCCGCAGATCGCCGGCAGCCGGGACATCGAGACCTGCATCAAGGCAATGAAGGTTGTCGTGTGCAGCTCCAACCCCGATGCTCCGAACGTGATCGATGGCGAGGAGCGCGATCGCGAGCTTTACACCAAAGAGGAGACGACCATCCGGGTCCGCAACCGCGGAAGCCTGCGCCGTCACGTCTATTTCGGTTTTCTCGATGATTCGCGGCGCATCGATTTCGTGTCGGTCCGCAATGGTGCGGACAGGCCGCTTGAGCCGGGCGAGGTGGTGGAGTTTTCGCACCCAGCGCCCGCGTTTGATGGCCGGTCCTATGCCATGACGCTGACCAGCGAAGCGCCGATCGATCCGCGCCGCATCAATCAGGCTGGCGCTTATGGTCCCGGCGCGCATTTGGTGGCCTGCAAGCCGCGACCGCCGGCGACAAATACTATCGCGCTCACCGATCCGCTACCGGCGGGCGCAGCCTATGCCAATTCTCTGGAAATCGAAGTCCAATCCTCAGCGCTTTGTCCCCGGGTGGGCGGCGGTGACGTGGCGCTCGCCAGCCTCGTGCCGTGGATGGCGCAGCTCTACGATACGCGGCCCTTCACGGCCGCCCAGATCGCGCGCGATAACCAGCGCAGCGTACAGGACCGGATCGGGATCAGTGCGCTGAACGCTGAGCAGCGCGAGCATCATTGTGGCGGCACGCTGATCGGTCCGGGGCTGGTGCTGACGGCGGCGCATTGTGTGGCCGAAGGGTCGTTTGCGGGTGTGAACGAGGCCAAAGCTCGGCAGACCCTTCGCGTGCGGACAGGCAGCATCGATCTGGGCGAGGGGCGGTCCTATGCCATTGACAGCATTGCCATCCATGCGGGATTTGTCGCGGAGCGCAATGCGGCTGACATTGCGTTGATCAAGTTGAAACCGGCCAGTCCCGGAGCGCCCCTGCCGGCCAAGGCCGTCGCGCTGTCAGAGAATTCGTCCTTCGCACCGGGTACGGAATTCGAGACGTACGGCTGGGGGTTTTCCGGCGAATGGCATTCGGGGCGCAGCAATCCGCATGTCTCGGTCAGCGGTGCCTTGCAGATGCCAACCGAGCGGCTGCGCTATGGCCCGCTGACTGCAATTGCCCCGCAGCGCTGTCCGCTTGGGCTGCGGGTGATATGCGCTGCCTCGCCGCCCGGCCGGGCGCGGCAGGTGTTTACCTGCTTCAAGGATAGCGGCGGGCCGCTCATCCGTACGCGCAGCGGCAAGCAGGAGCTGGTCGGCGTGGTCAATTTCTCGAAAGGCTGCTCAGGCCCGGTGCCGACCGCCTTTGCCGCCGTGGCGAGCTATGGCCGGTGGATTGATGCGGCGAAGGTTTGGCTGGCGAAGAACTCCGGCAGGGTGGGCCGGGTGAGCGATCCGGCTCTGGCGCGGTAGCATCCAAAAAACGAATACGGGCGGCCCGGCATCCCGGACCGCCCGCTGCGATTTGGTTATCCGATCAGGGAGCCTTGCGTTCATCCAGCGTGTGGTGATCGCCCGAGGCATCGACCGACGGTTCGGCGCTGGCATCCATGCTGGCTTCGGCGGTCGGCGCCGCTTCACTGGTTACGGCTTCGGGTGCGGCTTCTTCCTTCTTGGTGCAGGCGCCGAGCGCCGAGATGAAGGCAATTGCGGAAACGGTGGCAATGATCTTGCGCATGTCTTTCCCCCTCTAAGGGTCAGCCCCTGCTGACGCGGCGGAAGCTATACGAAGTGCAGCTTGCCTAAAAGCGTTTTGAATCGCGCTTCGGTTTCGAGCGGGCGCAGGAAGGGATCGCTCAGCGTCAGCAGCAGGCCGGGGTCGCGTTCGGCATAGGCGCCTTCGAGGGCGGTGAGCGCCTCCTCGCGTTTGCCCCATTGGGAAAGGATCTGCGCCTGCTGGTAAAGCGTGGCCTTGCCGGTTTCGGTCACCAGCTGGTCGTAGGCTGCCTTCGCCGCGCCCTGATCGCCCTGCCGCAGTGCGACGATGGCCTTGCCGGGGAGCGCCAGCGTGACGTTCTTTTCCAGCACGAACTCTGCGGCGGCCTCGGCAACCTTGTTCTGCTGGAGCAGCGCATTGCCGATGTTGCCGTGGGTCGAGGAGACCTTGGGATTGATCTCGAGCGCCTTGCGCCCGGCGGCAATCGCCGCGTCCCAATCACCGCTGGCGTAATGGACCTGCGATTTCGATTTGAACAGCGCCGGGTCGAGCGGTTCGAGCATCGCAGCCTTGTTGATCGCCGGCAGCGCCTTGTCTGGCTGGCGGCGGCGCGCGTAGTAGAGCGCATAGCGGCTGAGCACTTCGGGATTGCCCGCGCCGTACCGCATCGCGGCTTCGTGCGCCAGCTCCGCGCCGATCACGTCGAGCTTGCCGAACAGCGTGGCATAGGCGAGCGCGACGTGGCCTTCGGGATATTCGGCGGCGAGTTCGATGGCGCGGCGGGCCTCGCTTTCGGCCTCGGCCACCAGCTTGTGTCGCTGGGCGAGGTCGTGGCTGGCCACGGCGATCACGCCCATGGTGCGTGCGCGGGCGGCATGAGCGGCGGCATAGGCGGGATCGAGCGTGGCGGCGCGGGTGAACTCCGCCAGCGCGGCCATGTCGCTCGCCTCGTCGACCGGGTTCTCGAACAAGAGCTTGCCGCGCAGGTAGGCGTCATAGGCTGCCGCGACCGTGGTTCCGCCGCTGCGCTTGACAGATTCCTTGTGGCTGCCGGCGGACAGCTGCGGGGTGAGCGCGGCATCGACAGCCGCGGCGATTTCTTCCTGCAGGCGCAGGATGTTGCCGGCTGGATGCTGGTAAGTCTGCGTCCACTTGGCAAAGCCGGTTGCGGCCTCGACCAGTTCGACCGCGATGCGCACTTCGCCCGGCGCCACGCGGACATTGCCGGTGAGCAGGTGGGCCACGCCAAGCTGCGCGGCGATGCCTTTCGCGTCTCCCGTCTTGCCCCGAAACTCGTTCGACGACATCTGCCCGACTACGGTGAGTAGCGGATTGCGCGCAAAGCGGCTGCGCAGTTCGGCGGCGAGGCCATCGGGCAGGTATTGCTGCGCCGGATCGCCGCTGAGATTGTCAAACGGCAGGACGGCGAGGCTATTTCCGGGGGCTCCGCCGCGCATGAAACGCCAGCCCGCCGCGCCGCCGGCGATCACCGCCACCGCCGCCGATCCCGCGATCAGCGTCCGGCGCGAAATTCCGCTGCCAGACCGCGCTTGCGGCAGGACGTGGGCCTGCTCGCCATAGAGTGCCGCGAGTGCCGCCAGCGCGCGCTGCATCTGCGGCCCGTCTTCGCGCACGCCTTCCTTCGATATGTCGATGAACTGGAATTGCCCGAAGCCGAGCGGGGGGTGGCTGCCGTCAATCGACAGCGGCACCAGCCGCCCGGAATCGCGTCCGCGTGTCGCCTCGTCATGGACCCAGTGCGATTCGACCGAAACTTTCGACCACAGCACCATGACCGCGCGGGCATTGTCGAGCGCCCGGGTCGTGACCTTTCCGAAACGCTCGCCGCCGGGGATCAGGCCGTCCCACCAGACCTTGTATCCCCGCTTCTCGAGCATGGTGATAACGGCTTTGGCAGTCTTCTGGTCTTCGCGGGAATAGCTGAGGAAGACGTGCGCGTACTGGTGCGGATCGCCCCCGGTGTTCGCGGCTTGCTCGTCCATGCGCTGTCATGCCCCGCTGGCCCGCGCAAGTGCCGGCCCGCCCGCGAATGTATGGCGCATGGCCCTGCTTGTCACGCCAATTGGAGCGCCGGCCTCCCCGCCCATGATCGCCCCAGCGCGGCGGCCGCGCGGCGAGCCGCCTTGTCTCGTATCCCGCCGCGCTGTACATTCGTTCAACAGACAAGATCAGAATATCCGGGAGAATGACCGTGGCCACAGCCGCCGATGTAGCCGTCCAGCTGCGCTTTGAAGCGATCAAGCCGAAGATCGGCGCGCGCGTGCTCAACACCAAGGAAGAGCTGCTTTCGGGCGCGCTGTCGGAAGCCATCCTCAGCTTGATGGAAGAGCGCGGCGTGCTCGTATTCCCGAAGCTCGATCTGACCGACGCCGAACAGGTGCAGTTCTCCAACTCGCTGGGCGGCAATGCCGATGAACTTGCCGGGCAGAATCAGGACGCGGTGTTCAAGGTCTCGCTCGACGAAAAGAAGCAGGACCGCAACGTCGCCGAATACCTCAAGGGGTCGCTCTACTGGCACATCGACGGCACGATGAATCCCACGCCGATCCGCGCCTCGATGCTGACGGCCAAGGTGCTCGCGCCCGAAGGCGGTGACACGCTGTTCGCCAATACGGCGACGTCCTATGCCGACCTGCCGGAGGACAAAAAAGCTGAACTGGAAGGCCTGCGCGTCGTCCATTCGCTGTGGTGCTCGCAGTTCTACCACACGCCCGAACCCAGCCTTGAACAGATCGACGACTGGCAGTCCAAGGGCGAGGCGGAAATCCCGCTCGTCGTCACCAATTCGACCGGCAAGAAGAGCCTCGTGCTCGGCAATACGGCGCATTACGTGAAGGGCTTCGACATGAAGGCCAGCCAGCGCCTTCTGCACGGCCTGCGTGAATTTGCCACCGGTGAGCCTTACACCTACCGCCACGTCTGGACCGTGGGCGATACGGTGATGTGGGACAACCGCACCTCGCTGCACAAGGCAACGCCCTATGATCCCACTGCCCGCATGATGCACCGCACGATCATCAAGGGCGGCGAGGCTTGGGAAATCACCAAGGCCTGAATCGTTCGCCGCCTTATCGGTACATTTGATCGCTTCAGGCGATCGGACTAATCGCCCCGGCGCGCTTCAACGTTCCGGGGCGTTCGCTTATATGGCAGACATAGTCCCAACCCCCGAGGGAGTTTACCCATGGCAACCGCCGCAGACATCAGCCTTCGCGCCGAAGCGATCAAGCCGAGGATCGGCTCCCGCGTGCTCAACAGCAAGGAAGAGTTGCTGACCGGCAAGATCTCGGCCGAGATCCGCGACCTGCTCGAACAGCGCGGCGTGCTGGTCTTCCCGCAGATCAATTTCACCGATGAAGAGCAGATCGCCTTCACCAAGACGCTCGGCAAGTTCGCGCCGGAACGCGCCGGCGGCGATGAAGTGATCAGCAAGATCACGCTCGATCCTACCGAAGCGGGCGAGAGCGCGGAATACCTCAAGGGATCGCTCTATTGGCACATCGACGGCACGCGCAACGACGTGCCGATCCTTGCTTCGCTGCTGTCGTGCAAGAAGCCGAGCCCCAAGGGCACCGGCAACACGGGCTTCGCCAACTGCTATGCCGCCTACGAGGCATTGTCCGATGAGGACAAGGCTGCTTACGACGATCTCAAGGTGCTCCATGCACCGTGGGCGACGGTGTTCTATCACGAACCCGAGCCGAGCCTTGAAAAGCTCAAGGGCTATATGCGCATTGGCGAAAACGAACTGCCGCTGGTGTGGAAGCACCAGTCGGGCCGCAAGAGCCTGGTGCTGGGCAATACCGCGCATTCAGTCGTCGGCAAAAGCCCTTCGGAATCTGCGCTGATCCTCCACGGCCTGCGCGATTGGGCAACCTCGGAACAGTTCACCTACAGCCACGAATGGACCGCAGGCGACATGGTGATCTGGGACAACACCGGCACCGTGCACCGCGCTGAATGGTACGATCCCGATTGCGGCCGCATGATGCACCGCACCAAGCTGGAAGGCGAAGAGCCCTGGGAATCCTGATCAGTTAGAGCGGCCTGCGCCGGGATGACGATTCATTTTTTCGCAGGCCGCTTCAGCCGCTTTCGACGCCTTCAGTGATCGACGCTGGGGGCGGGCACGGACTGCCCCAGTTTCTGCTTCTTCATCAGGAAGATGACCGGGATCGTCGCCAGCGCGACGAGGCACGATAGCCAGAAGGCGTCGATTGTCGCCACCATGGTTGCCTGCCGCCAGATTTCCCCGGCAGAGCGTGTCAGAGTGGCCGGATCACCAAAGTCCATGTCCGGTCGCGCCCAATCCAGCATCGGGTTGTCGGGCCGCATACCTTCCGCCAGTCGCGCGGATACCTGGGCCGTCTGCTGGATCGAAATCAGCGTCAGGGCAGATATGCCCATCGACTGGCCAAGGTTTCGTACCAGCGCAAACATCGCCGCGCCTTCGTTGCGATAGGCCGAGTTGAGGGTGGCAAAGGCTAGCGCTGATAGCGGCGAGATCAGCATACCGCCGGAAAAGCCCTGAAAGGCCCCGGCGAGCATGATCGGCATTTCGTCGGTCTGCAGGTTGAGACCGGAGAACATGAACAGCGAGAGCACCGACATGGACATTCCGACCAGCAGCAGCAGCCGGGCATCGATCAGCCGCATCACGCGCGTTACGATCAGCAGGCCGAGGATCGTGCCGACCGCGCGGGGGATGTTGATCAGGCCGAACTTGAAGGCGGAATAGCCGAGCAGGTTTTCGGTGTACATCACCAGCATCGGGCTGGAGGCAAAGATGACCATGCCCACCACGGTGGAAACCAGCGTGCCGATGGCGAAGTTGCGATCCTTGAATAGGTCTGCCCGCAGAAAGGTGTCCCGCCGCGTGAACATGTGGACCATGAGCAGATAGAAGGCGAGCGCGACCACGCCGGCCTCGATGCAGATCTCAGCGCTGTCGAACCAGTCGACCTGCTCTCCGCGGTCAAGGATTAGCTGGAAGCCGCCAACGAACAGCGTAACCGTCAGGAAGCCGATCCAGTCGAACGGGGGCAGCTTTTTGTCGAGCACTTCAAGGTGTGACAGGATGCCGATGAAGGCAGCGATGCCAATCGGCAGGTTGATCAGAAAGACCCAGTGCCACGAATAGTTGTCGGTCAGCCAGCCGCCCAGCGTCGGCCCCAGCAACGGTCCGACCATGGCGCCAAGCCCGGCATAGGCCATGGCGGTCGGCTGTTTTTCGGGCGGGTTGATGTCCAGCAGGGTGGCTTGTCCCAGCGGGATCAGGCCAGCTCCGCCAAGCCCCTGAACGATACGGGCCAGGACCATCAACTCGATAGACCGCGCCGATCCGCAGACCAGTGATGCCAGGGTGAACATGGCGACCGAGATCATCATCACCCGCTTGCGCCCGAACTTGCTCGCCAGCCACGACGCCAGCGGCATCATTACCGCGCTGGCAATCAGGTAGGATGTCAGCACCCAGGCGATCTGGTCCGGTCCCGCCTGCAGGTCTGCCATCATCTTGGGCACGGCGACCACGGTGATCGTCATGTCGATGGTGACGATCAGCGTCGTGATCATCACCGATGCGGTGATGAACGCCTTGCGGGCAGGCGACGGGTAAAGCAGCTGGGCCATTCGGTGTATGCCGATAATAAGCCATGCTACTAATGGCAAGCCCGATGCACCGTCAGGCATCGTTGCGGCGTCTTGACCGGCCTTGCGGCGCTGCCATAGTCCGGGTCGCAGCGCCGCTCAGTCGGCAATGCAAACGGTTCATTCGCCTGCAAAACAGGGCGACGGGGAGAAGAGATGAGCGGCAACACCGGCGGCGCACTTGCCGAATGGCGGCGATACGGCTTGCTGCCGATAGCAGCGGCGCTGGGTTACGCGACCTGCGTGATCCACATCTACGGGCTCGGCGTGTTTATCGAGCCGATTTCCAAGGAGTTCGGCTGGAGCCGCACGGCGACCACGGTGGGCCTGACGCTCTCGACCGTGATTCAGGCGCTCTGCGCGATCCCGATCGGCATGGCGGTTGACCGCTTCGGGCCGCGCAAGCTGGCGATCATCGGTGTGGTGCTGACCTGCGCCGCCTTTGCCAACCTGTCGAACGCGACCGGCGACATGGCCAACTGGTACCTGATCTGGATCGTCATGTCGCTCGCCTCGCTGCCGATTCAGGCGACGATCTGGACGAGCGCGGTGGCCTCACGCTTCCACGCCTCGCGCGGGATAGCGCTGGCGGTGACGCTGTGCGGCGCATCGGTGGCGCTGATCGTCTTCCCGTTCCTCGGCACCGAACTGATCCAGGCCTATGGCTGGCGCGATGCCATGCGGATCGAGGCGCTGATCTGGCTCGCGGTGGCATGGCCGATAGTGATCTTCCTGTTCCGGGGCGCGCAAGACGACAAGAAGGCGATTGCTGCCGCCGCTGCCGAGGGCAAGATCGCTCCGGTGCTGCCGGGCATGTCGCTGATGGACGGTCTGAAGACGACGATCTTCCTGCGCCTGCTGATCGTCGCGCTGTTGTTCACCTTTGCCATGATCGGCCTCAACGTCCACTTTCCGCTGATCCTCAAGGGCTATGGCTTCACCGCGCTGGAGGCGGCGGGGCTGGCCTCGCTGATCGGATGGTTCTCGATCCCCGGACGCATTGTGACGGGCTTCATGCTTGACCGCCTGCGCGCATCGCTGGTCGGCGCGGTGGCCTTTCTGCTGCCCGGCATTGCCTGCGCGATCCTGTTGTTCGGCGGCGGCAGCGGGATGAGCGTGGCGCTGGCCGCTGCGTTCATCGGCTTCACGCTGGGGGCGGAGGTCGACGTGCTGGTTTACCTGACCACACGGTACTTCGGGCTGAGGAACTTCGGCGGGCTCTATGGCGGCATCCTCGCCGCGCTGTCGGTCGGCACGGCTTTCGGCCCGCTTGCGGCCTCGCGCGTGTTCGACGTGTGGACGAGCTATGACCCGTTCCTCATGTCCACACTGGTGATGATGGGCCTGTCCAGCCTGCTCCTCGCCAGCCTGCCGCGCCCGCGGCCCGAACTGAACGACATGAAGGAACCTGCTCTTGTCTGATTTCAAGGAACTGATCCGCGGGGCCTATTTCGAGGGTCTGCTGATCGATGGCGAAAACCTGTGGTACACCGATGTCACGCGCGGCGGGGTGCACAACCTCGCCACCGGCCAGACGGTCCTGCCCGAGCGCACGATGGTGGGCGGCCTGCTGCAGAACAGTGACGGTGCCCTGCTGGTCGCCGGCGGCGGCGGCATCGAATGGGTCAACCCCGCCACCGACGCCAAAGGCACGCTTGTTACTGTCGACGATGGCGTCAACGAGATGCGCGCGGACGGGCAGGGAGGAATGTTCTTCGGCACGATCGACCTGCCGGCGATCCTTCGCGGGGAAACGCCCGGCCCTTCGTCCATCCGCCATCTTGCCCGCGACGGCACTTGCCGCGTGCTCAAGGAAGGCATGGTCTTTGCCAACGGCCTCAGCCTCGATGCGAGTGGTACTATCTTGCTGTTCAACGAAAGCTTCGTCGCCACCCGCGCCTTTCCGGTCGGCCCGGACTTCGCGCTCGGAGAAATGCAGACCTTGCTGGACATGCCCGATTGCGACGGCATGGCGCTCGATGTGGAAGGCAACGCCTGGATCAGCGGCTTTGCCAGCGGCGAACTGATCTGCCTCACGCCCACTGGCGAAGAAGTCGCCCGGCTGGAGCTGCCAGGCCCTGCCTGCACGAACGTGCGTTTCGGCGGGCCTGACATGAGCGACCTTTATGTGTGCATCGTCGATCCCGCCGATGCCCAGAAACTGGCCGATGGCACGCCGATTACGGATCAGAATTCCGCCATCTACCGCACCCGCGCGCCGGTGCCGGGCGCGCCGATGGGTCGGACGGAATTTGTGCTGGGGTGATACGGGAGCTTCGCCCAACAACAATTCGACCGTCATCCTGAACGTCAGTCACCATCGGTAAAACAAGTTCAGGGTGACGAAGTCGGCAGGGGGTGGCCTTAGGTCACCACCGCTCCCCATCATCGCCCACTTCGATCGGCCGCTGATAGCTCTTGTCTTCCTTGCTCCACACCGAGCGCAGGAAGCCCTTGCACATCGGGCCGTTCACCCATGCGGAGGAGCCATCCATCGACATTTCCACCGTGCAGCGGCGATAGAGGATCCGCCATTCGCCATCGCGCTTTTCCAGCCGGTCGAAATAGCGCCCCGGAGCGACCTTCATCTCCTGCTTGTCGGGCGAGAGCATCGTGCCGATCACATAGGTTTCGCTGTGCGCGGTATTGCCGTCGATCTCGCAGGTGTGGGTGGTGATGTTGTGCATCGTCGCGGAAAAGAACCGCGCGTGGCCGGCATTGGCGCGCGCGGGATAGTCGGGTGCCTTGGCGATGATCGGGCCATGCTCGTCGATGCCATCGGGCCACCAGCAGGCGGCGATCAGGTCCTCGTCCTGGCGGTCACGCCCGCGCGTTTCGCGCTGTATCACGTCAAGGATGTCCTGCCGGTCCTTCAGATAGCGCGTGGTCGCCAGCAGCTCTTCAAATTCCGATGGGTTGTTCGTCACGGGTAAGGTCCTCGTTTGGAGATACGGGCCGGGCGAGTCGCACGCCGAGCCAGGTAGCAAGGCCGCCCAGCACGAGCAGAGATCCGGTCCAGTTGGGATAGCCGGCAGCGATGATCTGCGCTGCCACCAGCGGAAGCAGCGCGCCGCCGATCATGCCGCCGAAATTGAAGGTCAGGCCGGTCCCGGTATAGCGCAGCCGCACCGGGAACAGGCTGGCGAGCCACGGGCCAAGCGTACCGTTGTTATAGCCCAGCACCAGCATCGTGATGCACAGTACTACGCCGGCAAAGGGCAGCGACCCCAGCGACAGCGCCGGGCCATAGGCAAAGCCGCAGACCGCCAGCAACAGCGCCCCGCGCGCCACCGGCACGCCGGGACTGGTCCGGTCCGCCTTGCTCGCACCGGCCAGAATACCGGCGGCGTAGAAGAACGGTGTGATGAACTGCACCGTCAGGAACGATTGCCGGTCATAGCCAAACTGGGTTGTCGCCAGCGTCAGCGCGAAAGAGGTGGAAAGATAGAACGCCGCAAAGGTCGCGATGGCCCCGGCGCTCCCCCAGATCAGCGCGCGCGGGCGCTCGGCAAACAGCGTGGCGAGCGGGACCGAAGCCGGATGGCTTTTCGCCATCGCCGCCTGAAACTCCGGCGTCTCCGATATCCGCAGCCGCACCCACAGGCCGAGCAAGACCAGCGCCGAGGATAGCAGGAACGGCAGCCGCCAACCCCAGCCCAGGAAATCCTCTTTTGAAAGCAATGCGCCGAGCAGCAGGAACAGCCCGTTGGCCATGACGAGGCCGATCGGCGCCCCCAGCTGCGGCGCCGCACCAAAGCGCGCGCGCCAGCCGGGCGGAGCATTCTCCACCGCGAGCAAGGCCGCGCCGCCCCACTCGCCGCCAATGCCCAGCCCTTGTCCGAAGCGCAGCAGGCAGAGCAGGGCCGGCGCGATCCAGCCGACCTGCGCATAACTCGGCAGAAAGGCGATCGCCGTGGTCGAAACGCCCATCAGCAACAGCGCGCAGACCAGCGTGACCTTGCGGCCTACCCGGTCACCAAAATGCCCGAACAACACCGCCCCCAGCGGCCGCGCGACAAAAGCGAGGCCAAAGGTCATCAGCGAAAACAGCGTCTGCGCCGCCTGATCCTGCGCCGGAAAGAACAGCGGCCCGAACACCAGCGCGGCGGCGGTGCCGAAGATGAAGAAGTCATAATACTCGATCGTCGACCCGATCATCGCGGCAGCCAGCACGCGGCGGTTGGCGGTTATTGGTCCGGCTGGCGCTGCTGTCTGCTGGCCCATGCGTGCGGCTCCCCCTCTTGGGCGGGAAGGTATTCTGTGTTGCAAGGTGGGGGTCAAGCGGGGGGAGGGGATAACGTGGGGACGGTTGGTTCTGTTCTGCGCGGTCACTGACCGGTTACGCGTGATCCTTGCGCTGGCGGGCACTTTGGCACCGAACACTGGAGCGCGGAAGGGCAGCTGTGGCTGGAAGGCGTGAGTGCAGGATAACCAGTGCCGGGTACCCAGCCGAACAGCTTGGCGGCCTGTCCTTCATCAACGCATCCCAGATATTTTCCGACTTTGGGACGAAATGCGATCGGCATGTTGGGACTACATTGCATGGCGCCTGCAGAAACGAGGTTTCCGTTCGCACCCCAGGCTGCAATCGTTCCGGCTCCCGCCAATCGAGCAAGACTGGACTGTGTGCTTGCGAGGGTCTTGCCGGTTCCGGTCACGGAGCGGCTGACGGTTTGCGCAGGGCATTCCTTACGCTCTTTGCGAAGTTCCGCTTCTATCCGCGATTTTGTCTCGAGTAATTCGGCCGCGGCTTTTTGATCTCCTCCCGTCGAAGCCGCAATCGCGCTTATCTTTTGCGTACGCGCCGCCTTTGCGCGTGCTTCCCGGTCAAGTCGTGCGCGTTCAAGCCTCAACGCCTCAGCCTTGCGCGCGGCCTCGGCTTGGCGAGTCGCTTCGGCGCGCGCCCGGGCCAGTTCCGCCTGACGCGCACGTTCGTGCGCACGAAGGGCGTCTTCTTCCGCACGTTGCGCAGGGGTGAGGCGCGAGCGGCGGTCATCGTCGCGGCATTGGGCTGCTTCAGAGGGGGACATGCATTCGCACTGTCCACAAAACCCGATATTCTGCGCTAGGAGGGATCCACAGGGCAGCACCAACAAGAGTGCGCCGGCAACGGCGAGGCCGATTGCGATTGTGACTGAAAGGAGCCGTCTCTTCGATTGAAAGATCATAAAACTCGCACGACCTTTCCTCCGCATATGCCGGCAATCCTTTGAATTGCCCGGACCATATGCGCAGAATCTGTAGAGGCAGGGGACTTGACCAGGGAAATTGTCGGTTTCCCGGCCTTCTTGATCCTGATTAGCGGGTCTCCTCCGGTGCCCACCGATCCGTCGACGGACAAGTTCCAGTAAACGCTGGCTCCTCGCCAATCGATCAGGAACGGCGGGGCTGAGCGGCCTGCCTGCCGCTCAAGCTGTTGCAATTGATTGCGGCCAAACGGAGGGAACTTGGCCTCGCCCTTCACAACGTAAAGTGCAGCCGTGGCCTCTATCCGCGTGGCGCAGTTCTGGGTTTTTACGTCAACTGCCCCATAGGAGAGCCAGGAAACCCTTTGCCAATCCGAAGTCTGTACTTCAACGGAATCCGACCGGATCGACCAGTTCGGCCGATTGACCAAGACCTCTGCAAAATAGGCTTCGGCGGAGAGAATTTGATTTGCCGAGGCAGGCTGAACCGCTGCAGCCAAGGCGATGAAGGCCAGCCGCGTTTTCAAAACTGGAGGTCCTTCTGGCTGCAGTGGGCATTGAACAGGTCCGCATACATCGCAAACAGGGACCAGCGCCGACCCTGCAACCCGAAGGTGAGCGTACGACCTTCGCCAAACAGGGATGCCCAGGTCTGCGTTTGGTAGGACGATTCGAGCTGGTTCTGGACCGCTGTTTTACGGCTTCGGGCAACCTTGTTCCAACGAATGGCAATCGGAGGCAAGGGTTCCGCCGCCGCGATCGCTACTTGGGCAAATTGTGCCATTTGCTCTGGCGAAACAGGACGAACCTTTTCTCCAGCTTTGACGCCCAGGCTGAACTGTGAAGGCTTAGCTTCGATCGTCAAATCGCAAACGCAGTCGCTCATGGCCTGCGCCGTCTGGCAGACAACCCAACGGCCGGGACGGTTATAATACGAGGTCGTGATTAGAGTTGGCGAAGACAGCGTTGAGACGATATAATTACGTGTTTCTTCGGGACTGATTTTCAATTCCTGCGCAAATGCCGTAGTCGGTATTGCCGACACCAATGCCGCGAGTGATATTGGCAAGACGCTGTGTAATCCGGTAAATGGCATTTTCAGGTTCTGCTAAATCTGACTGAACTTATAGACTAACAGCCATGCCGAAACGGGTTAACTGCATGTATTTGCAGGGTGTTCAAGCGGGCGAATCTCAAGGATAGCAAGTAAATCGGAAGCAGGAATTTAGCTGGTCAGGGAGTGGAATCATTTTCCTACATCGTCCGCACCTGTCAAACTGCGCGCCATGACCTGTTATCACAGGCCCTCGCCATGAGCCGGGCCGCGATCCGCACAGCCTTTCCCGAAAGCCGCGCCGCCAGCGCGGCTTTCGTGCATCTGGGGCTCCCCCTAGGGCGCTTTATGGAAATGGTTTGCGGGTGTGTTTCATCAACCTGCAATCTGCGCAACTGGCCGGGGGAAAAAGGCTTTCGCTTTCACTTGGCGTTCAGGCGCGTGGTGGCTATAGACCCGGCCATGTTCAAGCAATCGCCGATCAAGCTCGCTGTTCTCGCATTCGCCGCTGGCGGCGTGCTGCTCACTTCCGGCTGCGGGGGGACCCGCAAGAATCGCGATACGGCCTATGTCGCCCGCGATGTGGAAACGCTCTATGCGGCGGCCAAGGACCAGCTCGATCGCGGGGACAGCCGCGTGGCAGCCGTGCTGTTTGACGAGGTTGAGCGCCAGCATCCGTACTCGCCTTGGGCGCGCCGTGCTCAGTTGATGAGCGCGTTTTCCTATTACGCCGGCCGCGATTACGCGAAGTCGATCCAGGCGGCGCAGCGCTTCCTGTCGATCCACCCGGGCAACAAGGACGCGCCTTACGCCTATTACCTGATCGCGCTGTGCTATTACGAACAGATCAGCGACGTGACGCGCGACCAGAAGGCGACGACTCAGGCGCTCGACGCGATGAACGAAGTTGTTCGCCGTTTCCCCGCGACGCGCTATGCCGTCGATGCCCAGCTGAAGCTTGACCTTGTCAAAGATCACCTGGCCGGCAAGGAAATGGAAATCGGCCGATTCTATGAACGGTCGGGCAAGTGGCTTGCCGCGCAGCTGCGCTTCCGCGAAGTCATCGACAAGTATCAGACCACCTCGCACACGCCCGAAGCGCTGTTCCGCATGGTGGAAACCAACCTCGTGCTCGGCCTGCCGGGTGAGGCGCAGAAGGCCGCTGCCGTGCTGGGTGCGAACTACCCGGGCAGCGAATGGTACGACCGCGCCTACAAGCTGATGCAGAAGCACGCACCGGGTACGTCAGCCAGCTGAAACGGGGCGGGCAGGTTTTCTACCGCAATGGTTGACATGTAAGATCTTCGGGCGTTTTGTACGTCCATGCTTTCGCAGAAGACCCGTTACACGATCCGTGCTCTCCAGCACTTGTCGGACACCTGGCAACAGGGGCCGGTGCGGCTCGATACGATCGCGGAAAAGCAGAATATCCCGCGCAAATTCCTGACCGTAATTTTATCGGAAATGGTGCGCGAAGGTCTGGTGATTTCTCACCGAGGCCGGGATGGCGGGTATGAATTGGCCCTGGCACCCGTCGATATCCGGTATGGCGACATCATTCGCCTGACGCGCGGCAGTCTCGCCCTCGTCCCCTGCGCCGCGCGCAATGCCTACGAGCATTGCCAGAACTGCCTGCCCGAAGCCGAGTGCCGCCTGCGCGGATTGATGCTGACTCTGCGGGATGAAATGGCCGCCATGCTCGACAAGGTAACCCTTGCCGATGAGATCGTGGTCGAACCGCCATTCCCGGAAGAGCCGACACCCGCCTGAGGGCGTAGCAAACTTCGTCGCAAAGAAGTTTCGCTTCATCGACGACAAGCGAATCTCCTATTGTCTAGTCAATCAGTAGAGTTATCATCGCGGGCATAGGAGGCACGCGATGGATTCGAACCGTGATGATCGCAGCAAAGGTCCGGCTCATAGCCCGGGCAATGGGACAACGGCGCTGGATGCCGTTGCCGAAGCCGTATCCAAGCTGCGCTACGGGGCAATCGAGCTGACCGTCCATGATGGCCGGGTTGTCCAGCTCGACGTGACCGAGCGCCGCCGCTTCTCCTGACACACTCTCCCCGGCTGGGCGGCTTTCATCAGGCCGTGACCAGCTATCCCCCTGATGCAGACCGGACCGCCGGATGCATCCATTCCCTTACCAAAGGATTGGAAATGCATTCGTTCGTCCGCTGCGGCCTGTTGGCCGCGACTTCACTTGGTGCGCTTTGGGCAGCGCCCGCTTTCGCACAATTTACTTCGACAATCGCTCCCGTTGCTGCTGGCGCCGAAGGCGACGGCACGGGGCAAGCTGCACAGGCAGAAGATGAGAACCTCAGCCGCGGCGATGTTATCATTGTCACCGCGCGCCGACGGCAGGAAACGGCGCAGGCCGTCCCGCTCGCCATATCTGTGATTCGCGGAGATTCGATTGAATCGACCGGCAACTTCAACGTCACCAAGCTGCCACAGCTTGCGCCGACGCTTCAGGTCTACACCTCCAACCCGCGCAATACCTCGGTCAATATCCGCGGGCTGGGCGTTCCCTTCGGCCTTACCAGCGACGGCTTCGAGCAGGGCGTCGGCATCTATGTCGACGATGTCTACAATTCGCGCGTTGCTGCTGCGACGTTCGACTTCCTCGACGTTCAGCAAGTCGAAGTGCTGCGCGGCCCGCAGGGCACGCTGTACGGCAAGAACACGACGGCCGGTGCGATCAACATCACGACCAACCAGCCGACTTTCGAATTCGAAGGCCGGGCGGAACTGACCCTTGGCAACCTTGATTACAAGCAGGCCAAGGCGGCCATTTCGGGTCCGCTGTCAGACACCGTGGCAGCCCGCATCGCGATTGCTTCGACCAGCCGGCGCGGTACGATCTACAACGTGACGACCAAGCGCTGGATCAACGAGCAGGACAATATCGGCCTGCGCGGCCAATTGCTGTTCAAACCCAGCGAAGACCTCAGCATTACGCTTTCGGGCGATTACAGCCGCCAGGATGCCTATTGCTGCGGCACCTCGTTCGTTCGTGTCGGGCCGACACAGCGCGCGCTCAGCCGGCAGTATGATGCCCTTGTCGCGGCGATCAATGCGGCGACTCCCGGACGCAACTACGCCGTCCCCAGCCGCAACGTCTATGACCGCCTGACCGACATCGACGCGCCGCTTCAGGCCGGCAACATCATTGGCGGCGCTTCGGCGCGAGTGAAGTGGAATGTCGGCGCGGGCACCTTCACATCGATCACCGCATGGCGGTTCTGGGATTGGAAGCCGCAAAACGACCGCGATTTCTCGGGGCTTTCGATCGTCTCGGCATCGAACAATCCATCGCAGCAGGACCAGTACAGCCAGGAATTCCGCTACAATTACGAGGGTGACAAGCTCGACTTCGTAGTTGGCCTGTTCGGCTTCAAGCAGCGGATCGATACCCAGGGTCTCGAACGGCAAGGCTCTGACGCGAGCCGCTGGAGCCTGACGGGCGCGCAGGCTGCAGATCCCAGCATCCTTTCGGGGCTGACGGCCAACAACACGCAGTACCTGAAGAGCGATAGCGCGGCGCTTTACGGACAGGCCAGCTACAAGCTGACTGATGCCCTGACGATCCAGCCGGGCCTGCGTCTGAACTATGACAAGAAGGAAGGCTTCTATCAGCGTGTGGTCACCACCGGTGCAGGCACGGTCATCAGTTGCACCCCGGCTCCGGCAGCGGGCACGGCGCTCGCCGCGCAGTGCGGTGTCTACCAGCCGCAGACCACTTCGCCCAAGGCGAGCAAGTGGAACTTCAGTTATGACATCAACGTGAACTACAAGGTTGCACCCGATGTTCTGGTCTATGCGACCTACGCCAAGAGCTTCAAGACGCTGGGCATCAACCAGAACGGCCTGCCGCTGACCACGGCAAACGTGCCTGATCTGACCGCCAGCACGGTGAAACCGGAATCGGTCAATCACTTTGAAGTGGGCATCAAGACCCAGTTCTGGGACCGCCGCGCAACCTTCAACCTGAGCGCTTTCCTCACCGAGATCCGGGACTTTCAGGCCACGGTCAACGGCGGCCAGTTCGGCACGGTGCGCGGCTATCTCGCCAATGCGGAGAAAGTCCGGTCGGCCGGTATCGAAGCGGACTTCAAGATCCGGCCGAGCGACCGGTTTACCGCCTATGCCAATGCGGCCTATACCGATGCCAAGTACGTCAAGTTCAGCAATGCGCCGTGCCCGCCTGAACTTTCTGGCGGTACATTCGTGGCGGCAGACGGCAGCCAAACCTCAGGGCCTGCAGGCGTTCCCGGATCGTTGAGCCCCCGTTCGTGCAACATTTCAGGTCAGCAGTTGCCGGGCGTGTCGAAGTTTGCCTTCTCCTATGGGGCAGAGCTCAACCAGCCCGCGAACCTGCTGGGCAAGGAAGGTCAGGTCTATCTCGGCGTTGATGGCAATTACCGCTCGGACTGGAACTCGAACGCCTCGCCGTCGATCTACACCAAGGTCGAAGGCTATGCGCTGACCAACTTCCGCGCCGGTTTCCGTGGCGATGGCTTCGATGTGTTCGGCTGGGTGCGCAATGCCTTCGACGTCGAATACATCGACCTCTTGCAGGTTGCCCCCGGTAATACCGGCCTCATCGCGGGCACCGCGGGAGATCAGCGGACCTGGGGCGGCACTATCAAGTTCTCGTTTTGACCGGTTGCCGAAAGGCGAGTGACGGGCAGGGGGCCGGCGGCGACGTCGGCCCCCTTCTTGTTGAATTCGTCCAGCCAAAAGCGGTCTTGCGGGGAGAATTGCGCGGTTGCCTTTGCGGGGCGGACAATTTGCCGCTAGAACCCGTTTTGTTCTGGCAATTGGGCGTCCATGCTTACCCGGCTTTCCATCCGTAACATCGTTCTGATCGAGGCGCTGGACCTTGATTTCTCTCGCGGGCTTGGTGTGCTCACGGGGGAAACCGGTGCGGGCAAATCGATCCTGCTTGATGCCTTGGGCCTGGTGCTGGGCGACCGTGCCGATTCCGGACTGGTGCGTGCTGGCGAAGACAAGGCGAGCGTGGCTGCAAGCTTTGAATTCAGCGCATTGCCGCCCGCCGTCTCCGCCGTGCTGGGCGACGCGGATATCGAGATCGAACCGGGAGAAGCGCTGGTCATCAAGCGGCAGGTCAAGGCCGATGGCGGATCAAAAGCTTCGATCAACGACCAGCCGGTGGGCGTTGCCTTGCTGCGCGAAATTTCGGCCTCCCTGGTTGAACTTCATGGCCAGCACGATGATCGCGGACTGGTGAATGCGCGAGGTCACCGCGCACTGCTCGATCGCTATGCTCGCGGTGATGTCGTCGGCGTAGAAGCAGCATGGCGGGCATGGCGGCTGGCGGAAGACGCGCTGGCACAAGCCCGCGCATCCATCGAACAGGCCAGCACAGATCGCGACCTGCTTCTGTCATTCCTCGCCGAACTGACCGCGCTGTCACCGGAGGAAGGCGAGGAGGCCGAACTGGCCGAGGCGCGCGCGACCATGCAAAAGGGGGAGCGCCTGTCCGGTGACCTTGGCGAACTGCAGCATCTGTGGGCCGGTTCCGATTCCGCGCTCGCCTCCCTTCGCGGCGCAGCGCGGCGGCTGGACCGCATCGCCACCGAACATCCGCTGCTCGCCGAAGCGCTAGCTGCGCTGGACCGTGCAGTGATCGAAGCGAGCGAGGCCGAAGACCGGCTCAACCGTGCTGCCGAGGCTCTCACCCATGACCCCGCCATGCTCGACCGGATCGAGACGCGGCTGTTCGAACTGCGAGCTGCCGCCCGCAAGCACAATTGCCAGGTCGATGACCTTCCGGCCAAGGCGCGCGACATGCGCGCCACGCTGGATGCCATCGAGGGCGGCGAGGCGGAACTCGGCGAGCTTGTCGCGCGCGCCCACGAAGCCGGGCTCCATTATCAGGCGCTTGCGGAAACCCTGTCGATCACTCGCTATGAGGCCTCGCAGCGGCTGGACAAGGCGGTTGCGGCCGAACTTGCACCGCTCAAGCTCGATGCAGCGCGGTTCAAGACGCAGATTTTGCGCCTGCCTGAAGATCGCTGGGGACCGGGCGGCATGGATGCGGTCGAATTCCTTATCGCCACCAACCCCGGCGCCGATTTCGCCCCGCTCGGCAAGATCGCCTCAGGCGGCGAACTTTCGCGTTTCATCCTCGCGCTGAAGGTTGCGCTGGCAGAAGAAGGCGGCGCGGCGACGGTGATCTTCGACGAGATCGACCGCGGCGTTGGCGGCGCGGTTGCCAGCGCGATCGGCGATCGCTTGGCGCGACTGGCGGCAGGAGGGCAGTTGCTCGCCGTCACGCATTCGCCGCAAGTCGCTGCGCGCGGCAAGACGCACTACGTCATCGCCAAATCGAGCGAAGGCACGGTGACACGCACCTCGGTTGGCTTGCTCGATCAGGCGGGCCGGCAGGAAGAAATTGCACGCATGCTGTCGGGAGCAGAGGTCACGCCAGAGGCGAGGGCGCAGGCGGATCGTTTGCTGGAGGGGGTGTGATGCCGGCCTCCGAAGCTGAAGCCGCCAATGAACTGATGCGCCTGGCCAAGGCCATCGCGCATCATAACCGGCGGTATCATGCCGAGGATGCGCCGGAGATTTCCGACGCCGACTATGACGCGCTGGTCCGGCGCAATGCCGAGCTTGAAACCGCGTTCCCGCACCTTGTTCGGGATGACAGTCCAAGCAGGCTGGTTGGCCATGACGTTGCCGCCTCGCCGTTGTCGAAAGTGGCGCATGAGGTTCGCATGATGAGCCTCGACAATGCGTTCTCCGATGTTGAGGTAGAGGAATTTGTCGCGCGGGTGCGGCGTTTTCTAAACCTGCCCGAGGATGCCGTAGTGGCGATGACCGCCGAGGACAAGATCGATGGCCTGTCCTGTTCGCTGCGCTACGAAGGCGGCAAGCTGGTGCGGGCTGCCACGCGCGGTGACGGGCAGGTGGGCGAGGACGTGACCGCCAATGTCGCGATGATCGCAGACATTCCGCAGCAACTCATCGGCGACGTGCCCGCTGTCTTCGAGATGCGGGGTGAGGTTTACATGGCAAAGGCCGACTTCGTTGCCCTGAACGCGGCGCAGGAGGCAGCCGGCGGCAAGCTTTTCGCCAACCCTCGCAATGCGGCGGCTGGTTCGCTGAGACAGAAGGACGCTCGCATCACCGCCAGCCGGCCCTTGCGGTTCCTTGCGCACGGCTGGGGTGCAGCAAGCGAGGTACCGGCGGACAGCCAGTTCGCCATGATGCGGCGCATCGCGGAATGGGGCGTACCGGTTTCACGGTTGCTGATCCGCTGCGAAAATGCTGCACATATGCTGCATCATTACCGCAGCATCGAAAAGGCCCGGGCGGACCTGCCGTATGATATCGACGGCGTGGTCTACAAGGTGGACCGGCTCGACTGGCAGGGCCGGCTGGGCTTTGTGGCCAAGGCGCCGCGCTGGGGTTTGGCGCACAAGTTTCCTGCCGAACGCGCCGAGACAACGCTCGAGTCGATTGACATTCAGGTCGGCCGGACCGGTAAACTGACGCCGGTCGGACGGCTCAAGCCGGTGACTGTCGGCGGGGTCGTGGTGCAGAATGTAACGCTGCACAACCGCAACGAGATTGGCCGCCTCGGCTTGCGGGTGGGGGACCGGGTAGTCCTGCAGCGCGCCGGCGACGTCATTCCGCAAGTGGTCGAGAACCTGACTCGCGAGGAAGTCCGCACCGCATTTGCATTCCCCGACCATTGTCCCGAATGCGCCAGTGAGGCGGTTGCCGAGGAAGGCGAGGTCGATGTGCGGTGCACCGGCGGGCTGATCTGCCCGGCGCAGCGGACGGAACGGCTCAAGCATTTTGTCAGCCGCGCCGCGCTCGATATCGAAGGGCTGGGCGAGAAGACCATCGAAGAGTTCTTTGCTCTCGGTTGGCTGGAAAGCCCGGCAGATATCTTCCGCCTGCGCCGCCGCCGTGATGCCATTCTTGAGCGCGAAGGTTGGAAGGAAAAGTCGGTCGACAACCTGCTCGCCGCGATCGAGGCGAAGCGCCAGCCCGACGCCGCGCGGCTTCTGTTCGGCCTCGGCATCCGCCATGTCGGCGCAGTGACCGCGCGTGATCTGCTCAAGCGGTTCGCCACTCTGCCAGCGCTGCGCGAGACCGCGCAAAGAGCGCATGGCGGCGATGCCGATGCGCGTGCGGAACTTACCTCCATCGACGGGATCGGCCCCGCGGTGATCGAGGCGCTGGGCGATTTCTTCCATGAACCTCACAATCTTGCAGTGTGGGATGACCTCCTGTCCGAAGTCTCGCCGCCCCCATTCGTGGTCGAGACGAAGGCCAGCGAAGTATCGGGCAAGACGGTTGTGTTCACCGGCAAGCTCGAAACTATGAGCCGCGACGAGGCCAAGGCCCAGGCCGAACGGTTGGGCGCCAAGGCTGCCGGTTCCGTCAGCGCCAAGACCGACCTTGTCGTCGCCGGACCGGGAGCCGGTTCGAAACTGAAGCAGGCCGCGGCGCTTGGCATCGAGGTGATCGACGAAGCGGCTTGGGCGGAGATCGTCCGGGCGGCAGGCTAGGGGTTGACTGACGGCGCGTGCAGCGCAGTCTGCATCGCATGGAGATTACCTCGCTAGGCATAGGCTTTGGTGCTCGCATTTCCCACTTCGATGCGCTGACAGGCGGATCGGCGGAAGATGTCGAGCTGCTGCGGGCAGCATTTGACGATCACCACCTCCTGATCATCACCAACTGCGGCGTCCTCCCAGGCGAGCGCCATGCCGAAATCGCATCGTGGTTCGGGCCGGTCGGCGCGAATATCGGGGCAGATGGCAAGCCGTGGACCTATCTCGATAACCGCGACACGGTGGGACGAAATGAGCTCAAGTTCCATTCCGATATCAGCTTCATGCCTGTGCCGTTCCTTGGCCTCAGCCTCCATCCCACCGTTCTGCCGGCCACGCCAACCGAGACGAGTTTCATCAGTACGGCGCTTGCCTGGGACGCGCTGGATCAGGACCTGAAGGACCTGCTGGCTGACCGGCAGGTGAAGCACGAATTTCTCGACGAGAGCACAGTTTCGGAGACCTTCCAGCACCTCCACTCATGGCACCCGGCGCGCATGGTGCACCCTCGCACGGGCCGACCGGTGCTGTTTGTTTCCGAAAACAACGTCCGCGAGATCGAGCGCTTCAGCCGCGAGGACAGCGCCCCTTTGCTCGCCCGGATTTTCGCCGCTCTCTATGCCGCCGAGCGCCGCTATGATCACGTCTGGCAGCCGGGTGATTTCCTAATTTGGGACAACCGAACCCTGCAGCACGCCCGTCCGAAGGTTGCCGATCCTGCCGACGGGCTGCGGATCATGCAGCGCGTGGCGCTGGGCACTCACAGTTTCTCGGAGCAGTTCGAGGCCCGCAGCGCGCCCGGCTGAACCCTATTCCCAGATGCCTTGCGACCATTCGGAGGCGTGGGCGTTGCGGGTCAGCTTTTCGTAGGCATCGCGGTTCTGGGTGATCCACAACATGCCTTGCATGTCCTCCGGATCGACCGGGGTGTAGAACCGGACGCCGCATTCGTTGCCTCGCACCCAGACCACGGTTCCAAACAAGTGCAGCTCGTGGAAATCGAGCCGCACGGTCGCTCCCTTGGCGACCGAGCCGTCCACCTTCAGATGTGCTCCGATGGCCGATATATCGCCAAGCACGCAGCGCATCTGCTGGTGCGGCAGGGTCAGCACAGCAGGCACGCCAAGGTAAAGGCGGTTCGCCTTTCGCTGGCCCTGCATCGCGGGCGCCGTGGGTTTACGGGCAAGCACGCATGGACATTGTCACACAAAAGTTACGAATTGTTTCCTCGCCGTCAGGGCGACCGTTTCTCCCTTCCTCCTCACCGCACGGCGCGCTTGCGCAGCCACAGGATCGACCAGTCGCCGTTGACCAGCCGCGCCGCCAGACGCATCCCCGCCCTGCGGCAGGCGCGGCGGACTTGCGCTTCCTGCGTTTCGAGCAGACCGGCGAGCAGCAGGTGACCGCCCGGAACCAGCGCCTTGGCAAAGTCGGGCGCCATGCCGATCAATGGTCCGGCGAGGATGTTGGCGATCACCAGATCATAGGGCCCGCGCGCTTCGAGCAATGGATGGTCCATGCCGTCGGCAGCCAGCATCGTCACTGCGCCCGCACCGCCGCCCATCGGCAAGCCATTGGCTGCGGCATTGTCCTGGACAACGTCGATGCAGACCTGATCTATGTCAGTCGCCGTCGCCAGCGCGCGCGGCCACAGGTGCAGCCCGGCAAAGGCGAGCAGACCCGTGCCGGTGCCAATATCCGCCAAATTGCGGATCACCAGTCCTTGGCGCTTCATATGCGTCAGCATGGTAAGGCAACCGGCGGTGGTGGCGTGCTGGCCGGTGCCGAAGGCCTGGCTCGCCGGAATGCAATAGTCGCGCAGGCCGGGTTCGGTGATCGCCGGATGGTCGGGCGTGTGGACATGGAACGCGCCGGCGCGGATCGGTTCGAGCCCCTGCTGGCTGGAGGTCAGCCAGTCGACATCGGGCAGTTTCTCGATCTCGAATTTCGGCGCGCCGCCGGCGAAAAGAGAGGCGATTGCCGCCTTTTCCGCCTTGCCCGGCTCATCCGAAAGCCACGCTTCCAACTGCCAGTCGTCGGGTTTGTCCTCGGCAATCTCGCTGCCCGAAATGACGATGTCGGCGTCCCAGTCCCAGGCATCCTCATGCGCGAGCAGGGCCCCCTCGATCACGGGACGAGGGGCATAGGCCGTGATTTTCCAGCTCATTTCTTTACGGGTACCACAAGTTTTTCAGAAGCTAGCCGCGCTTTGAAGCGCTTGCCGGCGGCCTCGGCATAGGACCGACAGGCGGCGAACTGGACCAGCTGTTTGGCCCCCGACATGCGCGGGAAGAGGTCGCTGGCCGACGGGTGCGGGGTGACGATGATGTCGCACGGCAGCGAGCCGATGGCCGACAGGCCGGAGCGCACTTCGCCAACGCGCTTGGGATGGTCGGTAAAGCGGTATCCGTCCGCCGATATGGTCGATGCACTGTCAGCATAGGCGACCGTCTTGCACACCGCGCCTTCGCATTCGCGCCAGGTCCAGCTGGTCGATCCGGGCGAATGGGCAGGGGTCGCATAGGCGGTGAAGGTCACTCCGCCGACGGTGTGGCGGCCCCGGTCGCGCACGGCGAAACTTACTTCCGCCGGCTGCATCGGGTTCTTCGCCAGCAAGTCGGCCTGCGGATCTTCGGGCGAGTGTTTGCCGCCGGTCAGCGCATTGTACTGGAACGGCCCGGCAATGACTTTCGCGCCGGTTTCGCGCTGGATCGCGGCGACCGCGCCGGCGTGGTCCCAATGTTCATGGCTGACGAGGATCCAGCGCACGAGGCGCGGGGAAAAGCCCAGCTTGCGGATATTTTCCAGCACCAGCGGCGCGGCCTCGGGCACGCCGCCATCAAGCAGGACGAGGCCGGCCTGCGTCTCGACCAGTAGCGAGGTTATGCCGCAGGTGCCGACGTAATAGGTGTTCCCGTAAAGCCGCGCGGGCGGGGCGGGATCGGCCCAGCCCTCCTTGCCTGCACAGGCGGCGGCGATGTTGCGCGTGGCTCCCGGGCGCGGCAGCAGCGGCTGGGCTAGTGCAGGGACGGCGAGCGCGGCAGCGAGCGCCCCGGCAAGGACAAGTCTACCGAACATAGCTGGCTCCATTGGCATCAAGTGTCGCCCCGGTCATGCTTTCGGGCGCATCCAGCGCGCAGAACACGGCGATGGCGGCGATTTCCTCGGGCGTGGCCACCCGGCCGAGCGGAATGTCGGCAAGGATGCCGCTGCCGCCCCGGCTGGCGAGATAGTCACCCGCCATGGCCGTATCGGTGAAGCCGGGGGTGATCGCATAACTCATGATGCCTTCGCCGGCATATTGCCGGGCGATGGTCTTGTGCATGGCGAGCATCCCGCCCTTGGCCGCGGCATAGTGCCAGTGATCAGGCGAATCCCCCCGGTGCCCGGCGCGACTGGCGATGTGGACGATGCGCCCGCCGGTGTCCTCGGCCAGCCAGTGCTTCACCGCAAAACGGGTTAACTGCGCCGCGCTGGTCAGATTGATGCGCAGCGTGTCTTCCCACGAATCGAGCCACTGGATGTCCGACACGTCGATCGGGTTCGCCTCGAACAGGCCGGCGTTGTTGATCAGGATATCGATATGTCCGCCCGCCATATCGAGCGCCTCTTCCCACAGCATTTGCGGGGCGATCGGTTCAGCGAAATCGGCGGCTATCAGGTCCTCGCCGCCCGCGCGGGTCGCATGGCAAATCACCCGCACGCCGCGATCCCGCAGCGCCTCGGCAATCGTCGCACCGATCCCGCGAGAGGAACCGGTGACGAGGGCAGTGGTGGCTGGTTCGAGCATGGCGCGGTTTTGGCGCAAGCCGGGGGCGGGGGCAAGGGCGCGGTTACACGTCGATCCCGCGATTGCGCGAAATGCAACTTGATGAAACACACCCGAAGTGCTCGCGTGGAATTCTCCATAGGCGAGCCCCCAGACGCACGAAAGCCGCGCTGTGGGCGCGGCTTTCGGGAGGCACAATGCGGTTGCGGCGGCGCTCATGGAGCGGGCCTTATTGTGGGAATCATATGGTGAGGATGACAGGTTCTGGGCGTGAAGAACAGAGGCGAGAATCACCCTATCCGCAACACCCGCTCCTCAAGCAGTGCCCTGAAATCCCTAAGTGCATCAGCGACCAACATCACAGTCAGTTGCGGCTCTGCACCTTCAATCGCGGGCAAGTAGTTCACCCGGTACGGCGGCAGCGAAATCTGGCGGTAGGTGGCAATGCCCAGCACTTCCAGCTCTGGCGGCACCGGGCCGCGCAGGGGATAAGTGCCGAGCGACTCGATCGCCCCGACAAGCTCCACCAACAGAGCCTCGGCACCGTCCTCGCCGCTCGCGCCGCGCTGGGAGAGACGGCGGCGATAGATGGCGCGCAGGTCTTCTTCGGCGCCGCGTGTGATGAGGACCGGAATTGCGTCAGGCATTTTCAGCCCTTCCGAATGCGGTCCGCAAGGCCGCATATGGGTCTGGTCTGGCCCTGTGCGATTTCCGCCTGTCCGAGTGCGAGCACTTTGAGCAGCGCGAGAGTCTCTTGCGCCGCCTCATAACTGCCGACATCTTGCAACACGGCCTTCGCTTCGCCGTTCTGCGTAATGATCATCGGAGCGGCACCTTCGCCAAGCTCGCGGATGATTTCGGCGCTGTTTGCTTTCAGGCAACTGATCGGCTTGTTGCGGTCATGTGCGCCCATGGCGGAGGCTCCAGTCGCAATTCGGACCGGATATAGTCCGAACTTGCTGGCCTCGCAACTCTCATCGCCCCCACAATCCCATCACCACCCGCTTGCACCTTGGACCTTTTTGGCTAAGGGGGTGCCAGCAAGGCGCGTCTCGCGCGCGAGTCAGACAAGTACAGGGGAAGCACGCCCGATGGCCAAGGCCTCAAACCGTCCGATGTCACCGCATCTGCAGATCTGGCGCTGGGGGCCGGGGATGCTGCTTTCGATCCTGCACCGCGTTACCGGCAGCGGGCTCGCCACCTTTGGTCTCGGCCTGCTGCTGTGGTGGCTGGGCGCGCTGGCTTCGGGCGCGGATGCCTATGCCGTGTTCCAGTCGTGGGTCTGGGCCGATCTTTCCAGCCTGGTGTGGAGCGGTGCGGATATCATCCGTTCGCTCATCCGCGTGGTGCTGAAGGTCGTGGTGATCGGGCTGACCTGGTCGCTGTTCCAGCACCTGCTTTCGGGCCTGCGCCACTTCGTGCTCGATATCGGTGCCGGCTATGAACTCGATACCAACAACCGCACTTCCGCCATTCTCCCCGTGCTCGCCCTGCTGCTTACCGCCGGGTTCTGGGCACTGATCATCCTGCGCTGAGGCATAAGACTATGGGTAACGGAACTTCCATCGGAAGCGTGCGCGGACTGGGTTCGGCGCATTCGGGATCACATCACTGGCTGCTGCAACGCTTTACCGCGATGGGCAACCTGATCCTGATCGCTTACCTGCTGACCGCAATGGTGTTGCTGCCTGATCTCAGCTTCATGGTCGTGCGCCACTGGATTTCGCAGCCTATCCCGGCAACCGCCGTTGCCCTGCTGGTGATCAGCCTGTTCTGGCACGCGCGGCTGGGCCTGCAGGTCGTGGTCGAGGATTACGTCCATGACCACGCCAACAAGTTCGCGGCCCTTGCTGCGCTGAACCTCGTCGCTTTCGGCGGGACGGCCTTCGGGGTCTTCTCCATCATCCGCATCGCTCTCGGAGCCGCATAATGACCGCGCCAGCTTACAAGATCATCGACCACACCTATGACACTGTGGTCGTCGGTGCCGGCGGTTCGGGCCTACGCGCCACGATGGGCAGCGCCGAGGCTGGACTGAAAACCGCCTGCATCACCAAGGTGTTCCCCACCCGCTCGCACACCGTGGCGGCACAGGGCGGCATTGCGGCTTCGCTGCAGAACAACACGCCCGATCACTGGACTTGGCACATGTTCGACACCGTCAAGGGGTCGGACTGGCTGGGTGATCAGGACGCGATCGAATACATGGTGCGTGAAGCGCCAGAAGCGGTTTACGAGCTGGAGCACGCCGGCGTGCCCTTCAGCCGCAACGCCGATGGCACGATCTACCAGCGCCCGTTCGGCGGCCACATGCAGAACATGGGCGAAGGCCCGCCGGTGCAGCGCACCTGCGCTGCGGCTGACCGTACTGGTCACGCCATGCTCCACGCGCTTTATCAGCAGAGCCTGAAGTACGACGCGGATTTCTTCATCGAATACTTCGCGATCGACCTGATCATGGAGAACGGCCAGTGCCGGGGCGTGATCGCCATCTGCATGGACGATGGTTCGATCCACCGCTTCCGCAGCCATGCGGTCGTGCTGGCGACCGGCGGTTACGGCCGCTGCTATTATACCGCGACCTCGGCCCACACCTGCACGGGTGACGGCGGCGGAATGGTGCTGCGCGCCGGCCTGCCGCTGCAGGACATGGAATTCGTCCAGTTCCACCCGACCGGCATCTATGGTGCGGGCGTGCTCATCACCGAAGGCGCGCGCGGCGAGGGTGGTTACCTGACCAACTCCGAAGGCGAACGCTTCATGGAGCGCTATGCTCCGTCGGCGAAAGACCTTGCCAGCCGTGACGTCGTGTCGCGTTCGATGGCGCTGGAAATCCGCGAAGGCCGCGGCGTCGGCCCGCACAAGGACCACATCTACCTGCACCTCGATCACATCGATCCCAAGGTGCTGGGCGAACGCCTGCCGGGCATCACCGAATCTGGCAAGATCTTTGCCGGCGTCGACCTGACCCGCCAGCCGCTCCCCGTGGTGCCGACCGTCCACTACAACATGGGCGGTATCCCCACGAACTACCACGGCGAGGTGATGACCATCGGCGCTGACGGCAACCCCGAAACGGTCGTCCCCGGCCTGTTCGCAGTGGGCGAAGCGGCCTGCGTATCGGTCCACGGCGCGAACCGCCTCGGCTCGAACTCGCTGATCGATCTCGTGGTCTTTGGCCGTGCCGCCGGGCACCGTCTCAAGCAGCTGATCAAGCCGCAGTCGGCCCATGCCGAACTGCCCAAGGACAGCGCCGACCTCGCGTTGGGCCGTCTCGATCACTTCCGCAACGCCAAGGGCTCGTCCTCGACCGCGGAAATCCGCGACGAGATGCAGCGCACGATGAGCCTCCATGCAGCCGTGTTCCGCAACGACGAACTGATGGTCGAAGGCAAGAAGAAGCTCGCAGCGACCTATGCCAAGATGCAGGACATCAAGGTCACCGACCGTTCGCTGATCTGGAATTCGGACCTGATCGAGACGCTGGAACTGGACAACCTGATCAGCCAGGCCACCGTCACGCTCCACGGCGCGCAGAACCGCAAGGAATCCCGCGGCGCCCACGCGCACGAGGATTTCCCCGATCGCCACGACGCCGAATGGATGAAGCACACCGCCGCCTGGTTCAACGGCTGGGGCGGCAAGGGCGGCGAGGTCAAGATTGACTACCGCCCGGTGCACGAATTCACGCTCACGGATGACGTGGAATACATCAAGCCGAAGAAGCGGGTTTATTGATCGGCGCTTCAAAAGCGCAAAAACAAAGGGCTGGGGCGGAAACGCTCCGGCCTTTTGCGTTGAGAGGCGATAAATCCCCTCTTGCTATTGAAACGGTCTAGGTGACATTATGCCCCGGCAAGGCGAACGCACGCTGCGATTCGCCGCACGGGAAAGGATCACCTCATGCGCGTCGGCATGCACCTCGGTTACCAGAATCTCGATGGCACGCCGGATCACGAGTTCTTCCTGCGCGAGACCAAGTTGGCGGTTGAGGCCGAGGCGATGGGGTTTGACTATGTCGGACCGGTCGAGCATCACTTTACCGACTATGCGGCCTGTCCCGATCCGTTCGGGATGCTGTCCTATGTTGCGGCGCGGACGTCCAAGATCGATCTGATCACCGGCGCGGTGATCCTGCCGTGGAACAACCCGCTGCGGGTGGTCGAGCAGGCGCTGCAGCTGGATGCTCTGAGCGAGGGCCGCATGATCCTCGGCATGGGGCGCGGGGCGGCGCGGCGGGAGTTCCGCTCGTTCGGCGTGGAACTCGCCGACAGCCGCGAGATGTTCGATGAAGCCGCCGTGATCATCATGGAGGGCCTTGAAACCGGCATCGTCGAGGCCGACACCAAGTGGTACAAGATCCCCCGCACCGAAGTGCGGCCGCGCCCGATGAAAAGCTGGAAGGGCCGCGTGGTGCAGGTCACCATGTCGCCCAGTTCGGTTGAGGTTTCGGCCCGGCTCGGCACCCAGGCGCTGCGCTTCAGCCAGGGTGACTGGCGCAATGCCATCCCGGAAATCAATTCCTACCGCGCCAAGTTCGAGGAAATCCACCACCGCAAGCCGCCCCCGTTCATAATCTCGGACTTCGTGCTGACTCACACTGACAAGGCAGAAGTCGGTCGGCGGACGGACACCTATTTCTCGAAGATGTTCGAGACCGTGGCCAACCACTACGAATTCATGTCCGATCACTTCAAGGCGCTGCCCAGCTATTCCACCTACGCCTATATGGGCCGCGCGGCCGAAGCGGCGGGCGGGCCGCACAAGGCCTATACCGACTATGTCGGCGGCAACATGATCGGTACGCCCGAGGAAATCATCGCCCACCACCAGATGCGCAAGGAGATGGTCGGCGATTACGAAATGCTGGCGAACTTCAGCTACGGCGGGCTGCCCTACGAGATGGTCTATGAGCAGCTGAAGCTGTTTGCCGACAAGATCCTGCCGCATATCAAGGGGTAACTATCCCCTCCCGCAGGCGGCAGGGGAGTTGTTCATCTGGCCTTCATGTTTACAGACGTAATCGATTACGTGTGTAATCACGAGGGAGAGTCGAGTGTCATCCGAAGAACCGGATACCGGCGAACGCATCACCGAGGCCGAACACGCCGTGATGGAAGCGCTGTGGCTCCGCAGTCCGCTGACCGCCACGGAAGTCTCCGACATGGTCGGCCGCGCACGGGGGTGGAGCCTCGCCACCGTCAAGACGCTGCTTTCGCGCCTTGTCGCCAAGCAGGCGATTGCCACGGAGCCGCAGGGCCGCCGGTTCCTCTATTCCCCGATGATCGCCCGCAGCGACTATGTTGGCGGAGAGAGCAAGCGGCTGGTCGATCGCCTCTTTGGCGGCCGCGCCGCGCCGCTATTTGCTCATCTTGCAGAATCCGAAGCCCTGACCGACCGCGACCTCGCCGAGATCGAGGCCCTATTGAAGGAGCTGCGCAAATGACCGGCTTTGTCTTCGATACGCTGTTGTTCACCGCCGTGCTGATCGCACTGGTCTTGGTCCTGCGCCGCCCGGTGGCGCGCCAGTTCGGCCCGCAAGTTGCTTATGCCCTCTGGGCGCTGCCGCTGCTGCGCCTGCTGTTGCCGCCCATCGAGCTGCCCGCCAGCATGGCGCCGGTGACGGAAACTCAGGCCCCGGCAAAAGTCGTGGTGGCCTATTCCGGCGATTTCCCGGTCGTTCCGGCGGCGGATCCCGGCATCGACTGGGCCTCGATCGCCATTGCCGTCTGGGCGGCAGGCGCGGTGCTATTCCTGGTTTGGCGTACGGTCACCTATTTGCGGATGCGCCGCGACCTGCTCGAAGGCGCGTTCCCCGTGGGTGAGGCAGGGCCTGTGCGGCTGGTCGAATGCCCCACGGTCAGCGCGCCGGTCGCCTTTGGCGTGCGCGACAAGGTGATCGCGCTGCCCATGGGCTTCATGGCCTGGCACGATCGCAGTGTGCGGGATCTGGCACTGGCGCATGAGCTTGCCCACCATCAGGGGCATGACCTGCTGATCAACATCCTCGCCCAGCCGGTCATCGCGCTGCACTGGTTCAATCCGCTCGCCTGGGCCGGCTGGCGCGCGATGCGCCGCGATCAGGAAGCCGCCTGCGATGCCCGCGTGCTCGCCGGGCAGGGCGGCGAAGTGCGCGCTGACTATGGCCGGCTTATCGCAGGCCTTGCCGGCGGCCCCCGCTTGGCTCTTGCCGCGCCGATGGCCTGCCCGATCCTTGGGGAAAAATCGATCATCCACCGTTTAAGGAGCCTGTCCATGCCTGAACCCACCAAGACCCGCCTCCGCCTGGGCCGCGGCCTGCTGATCGGCGCCGCGCTGGCGCTCCCGCTGACCGCGACCATCGGCTATGCCGCGCCTGATCTTCCTGCGCCGCCGGCCGCGCCCGAAGCACCGAGCGCTCCCGTTGCGCCGAAAGTCGAACGCAAGATCCACCGCGTGGTGATCGTCGAGAAGCACGGCGACGGAAAGCACGACGAAGCCAAGCTCAAGACCCGCGTGATCGAGCGCGGCGGCAAGACGATCGTAATCAAGACCGACAAGGACCTGACAGAGGCCGAAGTCGAAGCCAAGATCGCCAAGGTTGAGGCTGACATGATGGCCATGCCGCCCGAACCGCCGATGCCGCCCGCAGCGCCCGGCGAACCGCGTCAGGTCCGCAAGATCATCATGATGTCGGGCGATGGTGAGCACATTGTCCACGGCCCTGGAAGTCAAGGCCCGCAGGTCCGCACCATGCGGATCCACCGCGACGGAACCGAAGCCCACGCCATCGCGATGGCTGGCGGCGCGGTTGCCTGCAAGGACGCCGCGACCACTAACGAAGTCTCCGCCACCACTGACAAGGACGGCAAGAAGCAGGTCATGCGCATCCGCATCTGCGGCAAGGGCGATCCGGCGATGGCATCGGCCCATGCACTTGGCGGGCTTAAGTCGGCGCGGGCTCGCATTGCCGGCAACGGCGAGATGTCGGCCGAGATCAAGGCCAAGGTCCTCGAAGAACTCGACCGCGAGATTGCCAGGCTGTCAAAGGGCGGCTGAGTGCCATAACCCAAGGGCGGAAATGTCCCCTCTTCCCTTGGACGCGCGCGGCGAGGATGGCGTCAGACCATCCTCGCCGTTGCTGTCTGATCCCTCCAAACATGGCACTTCCCAAGCCGCGAGCTTGCGCTAAGCTGCTGGCATAGGACGGGAAGGGGAAAACCATGTCAGCCACCGAACGCCGCGAACGGTCGCCCGCGATCAAGCTCTTGTTCGTCGGGCTGGTCGCATTCGTGCTGATCGTGCCGCTGATGATGGTCTATGCACTGGTCTATGACCGGCAGAGTCAGGCGCAGACCGCGCAGGCTTCGATCAACGAGGGCTGGGGCGGGCATCAGGTGATTTCCGGGCCGATCATCGTCGTTCCCTTTCGTACCACGCAGACGCAAAACGAGACCGTCGATGGCCGGTCGGTGAGCAAGGTCGTCGAGGTGGAGAAGCTGTTCTACATCTCGCCGGTATCGAACGCGGTCTCGACGCGGATCGATCCGCAGGAACGGCGCAAGTCGATCTATCGCTCGGTGCTCTACACCGCGCAGGTGAAGGGTGCGGCGAAGTTTGCGCTGCCCGCCGATCTGGAGCGCTTCGGCGTTACCCGCGACCGCCTGATGTGGGACCGCGCCGAACTGCGCATGGGCGCCAGCGACGCGCGCGGACTTACTACGGGCGGCAAGCTGATGGCCGGCGGCACCGCGCTCAACGTCCAGCCGGGCAAGGGACCGGCGGCCGCTGGCGGGCAGGGCTTCTTCGCCTTCCTCGACTGGAAGGGCGAGGGCGAACTGGCGGTGGATTATGAATTCGGCCTGCGCGGCGCGCGTGGCATCAGTTTGGTGCCCCGAGGCGGAACGACGACCTGGGACGTGACTTCGGCCTGGGCCAGCCCCAGCTTCAACGGCGCGTTTCTGCCCGAAAAGCCGCAGGTTTCGGCCAAGGGCTTCACCGCGAAATATGTCGTCGACAAGCTGGCGCTGGGCCAGCCGCCGGTGGGCATGGAAGACTATGGCGCGCCTTACGTTCCTGACGAGGTTGGTGCGCGCGCTCCCTCCCTTTCGAAGGGTGACTATGCCGTTGCCGAAGCTGGCAGCGCGGGCAACATCTCGGCCGGCGGCGCGCAGGAAGTGGTCACCGGGCAGAGCATGGCGGTCAACGTCAACCTGATCGAGCCGGTGAACCTCTATTCAAAGGTCGAACGATCGGTGAAGTACGGCTTCCTGTTCATCGGTTTCACGTTCCTCGCCTTCCTGCTGTTCGACATTGTCGGCGGCGCGCGGGTGGCGGCGGCGGAATACCTGCTGACCGGCGCGGGGCTGGTGCTGTTCTTCGTGCTGCTGCTCGCCTTCTCGGAAGTGATCGGCTTCACCTGGGCCTACCTGCTGGCCAGCGGCGCGGTGATCGGCCTGCTATCGAGCTACAGCGCCGCCGTGCTGAAGAGCTGGAAACGCGGCCGCTTCATCGCCGCGTTGCTGCTGGGGCTCTATGCGCTGCTGTTCGTGCTGCTCAACCTTGAGGCATGGTCGCTGGTCATCGGTTCTGTGCTGCTGTTCGTGGCGCTTGCCGGCGTGATGTATGCCACGCGCGGCGTTGACTGGGGCGCGGTGCGGCACCGGGAGGAAGCGGCAGAGACGTGACGTCGTCCCGGGCTTGACCCGGGACCGCTGGCATCCAGGCGCGGCGCTCGATTGATCCGGCCACCTGTCCCGGGACAAGCCCGGGACGACGCGTCACCGCCAGCGCAGCTTGTCCGGCGTCAGTTGATCCAGCCGCGAGACGCCCATCAGGCGCATCCCGCGTTCGATCTCATCCTTGAGCAGGCCCACTGCGCGATCGACGCCGGCCTCGCCTGCCGCCGCCAGCGCATAGAGGTAAAGCCGCCCGCCCGATGCTGCCGTGGCTCCTGCCGCCAGCGCCTTCAGCACCTGCGTGCCGCGCCGCACGCCGCCGTCGCAGATGATCTCGATTTTACCGCCGACCGCGTCGACAATCTCGGGCAAGTGGTCAAAGCTCGATCGGCTGCCGTCCAGCTGCCGGCCGCCATGGTTGGACACCATGATCGCGTCCGCCCCAATATCGACCGCGCGGCGGGCATCTTCGGCGCTCATCACGCCCTTCAGGCAGAAAGTGCCGCCCCAGTCCTGCCGCAGCTTGGCCGCCGTGTCCCACGTCATCGTGGGGTCGAGCATTTCGGTAAAGTATTCCTGGATCGACACCGCCTTGCCAGTGCCTTGCTTCACATGGTCGCCGAGTTGGGGCAGGCGGAACTTCTCGCGGAAGACGTAATCCATCGCCCAGCGCGGCCGCGTGGCGTAGGACAGCAGCGAGCTTGGCGTGAAGGTCGGCGGGGACTTGAAGCCCGAGCGCAGGCAGCGTTCGCGCTTGCCTGAAACGATGGTGTCGACGGTGAGCGCGATGCAGTCGAACTTTGCCGCCTGGCAGCGCTCGATCATCGATTGGTTCAGCCCCTGATCCTTGTGATAGTAGAACTGGAACATCTTCGGGCTGGAAACCAGAGCCGCGATTTCTTCGATGGAGACCGTGCCGAGGCTCGATATGCCGAACCACAGCCCGTATTTCTGCGCCACCCGGGCGACGGCGCGTTCACCCTGCCAGTGGAAAATGCGTTGCAGCGCTGTGGGCGAGAGGACCAGCGGCAGTTCGCTGCGGCGGCCCATGATCGTCAGCGACGTGTCGATCTCGCTCGCCCCGGCGAGGACGTTGGGCACGAGGTCCACGGCGTCATACGCGGCGGTGTTGCGCTCCGTGGTGCGCTCGTCATCGGCGGCGCCATCGATGTAGTCGAACACCGGCCAGGGCAGGCGGCGGCGGGCGAGTTCGCGGAAATCGGCGATGTTGTGGCAGTGCTTGAGGCGCATGGCAGCGCTTTACCGTGCCTCAGGACCAAATAACAGCCCCCAAGTAATCAAAAGCGCGCAAATGTGATCTAAATTCGATCAGCGCCGGCGCGTGCGGCTCGTCTTCTTGCGGGTTGCCTTGGCCTTGGGCGTGGCCTCCTGCGCGGCAACCGCAGCAGCTTGTGCCTTGTCCTTGTCCTTCGGATCGGCAGCAGCAATCGCGGCGAGCTTGCTTGCGACGATCTGCGCCGAGGCGGGTCGCGCCGGATAGGCACATCCGCGCTGCATGCCGACGCCCTTGAGGAACGCGCGCCGCGCCATGCCGGCGCGGATCGCCAGTTGCAGCTTGCGGTCCTGCGAATTGGCACCGGAAACTTCGCGGATCAGCCCGCGGAACGGGATCAGCGCGCCGACCGCCGACTGCGCAACCTTGCCCGCGCTGGTGCCGCCTTCGGGGTCGGTGATGTCGATATCCTCGCCCAGAATCGCGTCGAGGTTGTTGACCTCCCGCGTGAGCTGCGAACAGCGGGTGAGGCCGGCCATATCATAGGGCCGGTCCTGCGCCGACAGCAGCAGCGCCGGGATCTCGCCCTTCCGGATGTTGAGGTCGGAAAGCGGCGTGGTCGCAACGTCAGCAGCGCTGACATCGCTTTCGGTCACCGGCTTGTCAGGTTCACGCGCTTTCGCATCCTTGTCGGCCTTGGCGGCAGACGTATCGCCCTGCTTTTGCGCCATGGCCGGGCTCGCCGTGAGCAGCGCCGCGATCACGATTGTCGATAGGTTGCGCAAGCTGCTTCTCCGTGTGATGAACCCTGTTGCGGGCCTAACGCTTCAGATCAGCAAAAGTGTCGCAACTATCTTCATTGCCCGTCTCGAGGCCCTTCTTGAGCCATGTCATCCGCTGGGCGCTTGATCCGTGGGTGAAGGCTTCCTCCACCGGGCGGCGGCCCGATTTGGCGATCAGCGTATCATCGCCGATCGATTTCGCGGCATTGAGCCCGCTTTCCATGTCGCCCGGTTCCAGCTTGTCGGCGTTCTTGGCGGCCCAGACCCCGGCATAGCAGTCGGCCTGTAGTTCGAGGCGAACCGAGAGCTGGTTGGCCTGCCTTGGGCTGCGCTGCTGAAGCTGGCGGACCTGATTTGACGTGCCCAGTTCATTCTGGACGTGGTGGCCATATTCGTGCGCGATCACGTAAAGCCGCGCAAACTGGCCGCTGGCACCCAGTTCGGTTTCCATCTGTTTGTAGAAATCGGTATCGATGTAGATACCTTCGTCGCTGGGGCAATAGAACGGCCCCATCGCGCTCTGCGCCGCACCGCAGCCGGATTGGCCCGACTGCGAATAGAAGTGCAGCACCGGACGGTCGAACTTGATATTGGCCTGCTGGAACAGCGGCTCCCACGTGCGGTTGAGCATCTGCAGCGCCTGGCAGGATTCCAGGCTGGCCTTGTCGACCTTGCAGCTTTCGCCGGCCGTCTCGCCGGCAGCCACGCGCGGCTGTTCCTGCCCCGGCAAGGCTCCGCCCGCATCGCCCATGCCGCCCATCATCTGGCCAAGGTCGGCCTTGAAGACGAAGGCCGCGATCAGCAGGATCAGGATCGTGCCGCAGCCCATCTTGCCGCCGCCAATCGAAAAGCCGCCGCCGCCACCGCCGAGTCTCGGAAATCCGCCGCCCTGTCCGCGCTGGTCGTCGATGTTGACCTGATTGGGATCCAGATCGTCAAGCCGCATGCCTATTCTCCTGTTCTTGCTGGACAGGAGCGACCCTGAGCAGCAATGCCTTCGCTTCTGTCTGTCGCAACAATTCCCCGGAGTCGATAATGTTTCTGCAAGGCAAGCGCGCACTGATCACCGGTTCCACCTCGGGCATCGGCCTCGCCGTCGCCCGCGCGCTCAAGGCTGAAGGGGCAGACGTGGTACTCTGCGGGCTGGGGGAACCGGACGCGATTGCCGCGCTGTGCGAGCAACTGGGCGCGGTCCACGTGGCGGGCGATCTTTCCCGCCGCGACGGGGTGGAAGCGGTGATGGCCGGGGCGGGGCAGGTCGATATCCTCGTCAACAATGCCGGGATGCAACATGTCGCCCCTATCGAGGACTTCCCAGTCGACAAGTGGGACAAGATCATCGCGCTCAACCTGACTGCCGCTTTCGACACCAGCCGGCTGGCCGTGCCGCACATGAAGGCGGCGGGCTGGGGCCGGATCATCCAGGTGGCCAGTGCCCATTCGCTCACTGCATCGCCCTACAAGTCGGCCTATGTTGCCGCCAAGCACGGGCTTGCCGGACTGACCAAGACGCTCGCGCTGGAACTCGCCACGCACAACATCACCGCCAATTGCATCAGCCCGGGTTATGTCTGGACGCCGCTCGTCGAAAACCAGATCCCCGACACCATGCAAGCAAGGGCCATGACCCGCGAGCAGGTGATCAACGATGTGATGCTGGTGCGCCAGCCGACGCGCAAGTTCGTTCAGCCGGCGGACATCGGCGCGATGGCAGTCTTCCTCTGCCGCGACGAGGCTAACAACATGAATGGGGCCAACATTTCCATGGACGGTGGCTGGACGGCTGAATGACAGTAAGGCCAAGCGGAGGACACCGTTACCTGACTGCCACAAAAGCGAAATTTCGCTTTGGCCCGCTTGTGGAAGCGGCCAGCAAGCCGCATATCTTGCGTCGATGAAACGACGCTTGCGCACGATGAACCGATTGGCGCTGATTTGCGCGGCGGTTTCCTGTGTGCTCGGATCGGCGGCTTTGGCTGCCCCGCGCGACATGTCGCTGGAAGCGGCGCTGCGGGCGCACATCACCACTCTGGCCAGCGACGAATACGGCGGCCGTGAACCCGGCACCGATGGCGAGGAAAAGACCCTGCGCTATATCGGGCGCAAGTGGTTCGAAATGGGCCTGCAATCGGGCACCAACGATCCGGGCCACGAATGGTTCAAACCCGTCACCTTGGTCGGCCGCGAACCGGCGGGATCGACCGCGTTGTTCATGCGCAAGGGCAAGGCGCTGGCATTCCGCCAGACCGACATCCTCATGCTCACTTCGGGCCAGCGCTCGCTGTTGACCAATGCGCCGCTGCTGTTTGTCGGCAACGGGACCCGCGAATATTCGCGCGCCGAACTGGCGGGCCGTGTCGCCGTGCTGCTTTCGGGCGGGCAGGTTGACGGCCAGCGACAGGATGCCTTGCTCAAAGCCGGGGCCGGCGCGGTGATGACCGTGCTCGATGGCGAACGCACGATTGCTGAGGTGTCGGCGCGGCGCAAACGGTCTGGCTATGCGCTGGCGACCGAGCGGCTGGGCGGCGATCTTGAAGGGTTCATAACGGCCGAAGCATTCGAGCGGCTGCTGTCTCCGGCTGGCCAATCGCTGGTCGGGCTGGAAAAGGAAGCGAGCGCCACCAGCTTCGCTCCGCGCGTGCTTGACCTTACTGCCACACTTGAAGCAACAACCCGCGAAACCCGGATCAAGACGCACAATCTGATCGGCAAGATTCCCGGCCGCAAGCCCGATGCCGGCGCCGTGCTGTTCCTCGCCCACTGGGACCACTTTGGCCAATGCGCAGAACCGCCGGCGGAACGGCTGATCTGCAACGGCGCGATCGACAATGCCAGCGGCGTGGCCGCGCTGATCGAGATTGCCGCGCGGCTAGTCAAAGGGCCGGCGCCGGAACGCGACATCTACTTCCTCGCCACGACCGGCGAAGAACTGGGCCTACTGGGTGCACAGGCCTTTGCCGAAAACCCGCCGATCCCGCTGAAGAGTTTCGTCGCGGCGTTCAACCTTGATTCCATCGCCATCGCACCTGCAAACACGCCGCTGGCGACCGTTGGCCACGGCATGACCAAGCTCGACCCGCTGATCGCGCAGGTCGCTAAGCAGGAAAAGCGCAAGCTGCGGGGCGACACCGGCGCGAACACTTACGTCAAGCGGCAGGACGGCTGGGCGCTGCTGCAGCACGATGTGCCGGCGGTGATGGTGACTAGTGCCTATGGCGATCTGGCGCTCATGGAAAAGTTCTTCGAGACCGATTACCACCGCCCAACCGATCTGGCCTCGCCGAAGATCGAACTGGGCGGGGCGGCGCAGGACGTGCTGTTCCATGTCGCGCTCGGCAAGTTCTTTGCTGATACGCGCAAGGTGCCCGCCCTCGTCAAATAGATCAGCGGTCAAGTAGAACTGAGGAACCCGTCGATCGCGTTGTTGACCGCCGCCGGGTCTTCCCAAGGCACGAAATGGCCGCAGCCGTGGACCGGGGCTAGCGTCAGCTGGGTCACCACTGCGTCCATGCCGTCCAGATTGCAGGCGGGCAGGGCGAGGTCGTCCATCGCCCAGATCACCAGAGTCGGGATCGCCAGCGGCGGCAGCAGCGGTTCGCGCCAATCAGCGGGCAGGGCAAAGGGTTCGTCCATCGCCGGCACCTCGATGGGTGAGGCGCGGTACCAGTTGAGCATGGCGAAGGCTGCATCGCGGTCCTGCCAGTCAGCGAACTGGGCGTCGCGCACCTCCGCTTCGGGCCGCGCGCCTTCCCACTTCACCGCTTTGAGCAGTAGGCCGGCAAGGCCATGTTCGCGGACCAGTGAATCGTTTCCAGGATCGCGGAATTCGCGGATGTACTGGCTCGCGGCGCGCTGTTCGGCATTGGTATATTGCAGCTTCTGGAACAGCGCCGGGTGCGGAGCATTGGCGATGATCGCCCGTTCCACGCGGGTGCCTTGGCCAAGGATCGCCACGCCCCAGGCAATCGCGCCGCCCCAGTCATGGCCGAGGATCGTGAACTTGCCGATGCCAAGGGCGTCGGCGAGATCAAACACGTCGCGGATCAGCTTGTCAGGCGTGTAGCTCCCGACATCCTGCGGCTTCGACGATCCGCGATAGCCGCGCTGGTCAGGGGCAATGCAGCGATACCGGCCCGACAAGTGCGCGATCTGGTGCCGCCAGGTGCGGTGGCTCTCGGGGAAACCGTGGAGGAAGATCAGCGCTGGGGCGTCAACAGGACCGACGTCCACCACATCGAGTTCGATGCCAGAGGCAAGCGTAACGCGCTTCATTCGACGCTCCTCGTTAGCGGGCGTTCGGGGATCGGGATCCATTCCACCTCGTCGCCCGGCACTTTTGAAAAGCGGCCTTCGGTCCAGTCCGCCTTGGCCTGTTCTATCCGCTCGCGGCGCGACGAGACGAAGTTCCACCAGACATGGCGCCGGGTGGCAAAGGCCTCGCCGCCCAGCAGCATTACGCGCCCGCCCTTTTCGGAGGTCAGCGTCATAGCCTCACCTGGGGCGAGCACGGCCAGCGTGTAAAGCGGCAGGTCCATCCCGCCGATCCGCGCCTCGCCGCCGACCAGCATGACCGCGCGCTCATCGGCCTCGGCATCGATCGGGATCGCGCCGCCGGGGGCGAGCAGGATCTCGGCGTAGATCGTTTCGGCATGGCAGGTGGTCGGCGCGGTTGCTCCCCACAGGCTGCCCATGATCACGCGCGCTGTAGCGCAATTGTCCTCGACCAGCGGCAGGTCCTGCCGCGATTCAAAGGCGGGATCGATCTCCTCCTGTCCGTCGGGCAGGGCGAGCCAAGTCTGCATGCCGTAAAGCTTTGGCCCGGTAGCGCGATCTTCTGCCGGCGACCGCTCTGAATGGACGATGCCGCGTCCCGCCGTCATCAGATTGACCTGTCCCGGACGGATCGTGGCGAAGGAGCCGATCGAATCGCGGTGATCGATCGCGCCTTCAAACAGCCATGTCACCGTGGCGAGGTTGATGTGCGGATGCGGGCGAACGTCCATCGCGTCACCCAGCTGGAGCTGCGAGGGGCCGAACTGGTCAACAAAGATGAACGGGCCGACCATTGTGCGCCCGGGACTGGGCAGAACGCGCCGCACCTGAAACGCGCCAAGATCATGCGTGACGGGGGCGATCAGGAGCGGTTCAGTCATTTCGCTTCTCCCGGTGCGCGGGCCTTCAGCGCCATGGCGTGGACGCGCTGGCCGGGAATATCGCCCAGCGCAGCGTTGATCATGCGCTGGCGCTGAACCCGGTTCACGCCAGTGAAGGCAGCGCACTCGATTTCCACCGTGAAGTGCGATTCGCCCGATCCGTCATCGCCGGAATGGCCATGGTGGCTGGCGCTGTCGTTGATCACGGCAAGCTGGGTGGGGGCGAAGGCTGCGGTCAGCAGCGCTTCGATTTCGGACTGGATGGGGCCATTGGACATTTGTCGAAATCTACGTCCCCGCAGGGGTTCCGGCAAGCGCCGTGCCGACTATATGGGACCGATGCAGGTCACGATTACCGATTCCGGCACCGCGAACCGGGTCGCCTATGAGCGAAGCGACGGTTCGCGCGGAGGCTTTACCTTTCCGCGCAAGGGCCCTTTCCCGCACGATGCCGTGCATTTCGCGCTCGAACAGGCGCTGGGCATGGCGCACGGTTTCTGGGGCCTGATCGCCAGCGGCATGGAGCCCGACGAAGTTCAGGCCATGGCCAAGGCCGGCGGCCACGCCAGCGCCAATCGCGCCGGCGTGCCGGACGAAGCCATCGTCGAACTGTTGCAGGCCGAACGCGTGGTCGAATGCCTTGAGGCGGAAATCTGGGCGGGACCGTCCGATGCGGCGACGTTCCGCGAGGTGGCGCGGCTGACCTGCGAGAATTCGCACGTAGCTTCACCTGAGATCAGCGACACGGCGCTTGCTGTTGTTCGGGCGCACATTGCCGCCTTGCAGGCGCAGTGGCAGGCTGGAAGGATCGCTTTCGACTGGCCCGAGCCAGCATGACCCACGATCGCTTTCACGGCCGGATCTATGGTTCCGAGCGCCCCTGCGACTGGCCGGGCTGCGACCTATGCGGCGAATTCCGCGCGCCGGGGGAGCATCCGTCCAGCTTCGACGGGCCGGGCAACTACCGCTGGTTCTGCCTCGATCACGTGCGCGAATTCAACGCGCGCTACGATGCCTTTGCCGGGATGAGCGCGGAAGAAATCTGGAAAGCGCAGTCACCGATTGCGGGCTGGGAGCGGGAAACCCGCGCCTTCCGCCCGACCGCCGGGATCGATTCCGCGCCGCGCTGGGCAGACTTTGCCGATCCGCTGGAAGCAATCACTGGCCGCGCCCGGGCGCGCAAACCGGCGCAGCGCAAGGATGGCCGCGCGGTGACGGGCGAGGAGCGGGAGGCGCTGGGCACTTTGGGGCTGGCGCTTGATGCCGACCGTCGGGACCTGCGCAGCCGTTATTCAGAGCTGGTGCGGCAGTATCACCCCGACCGCAACGGCGGCGACCGCAGCTTTGAGGCGCGGTTGCAGCGCGTGGTCGAGGCTTACCAGTTGCTGCGGCGGTCGAGCGTTTTCGCCTAGGTCACTGGCCTTCGCACAGCGCGACGAGTTGGTCGGCGCAGGCGCCCCAGCCTTCATCGAAGCCCATCTCGGCGTGGCGCTTGGCATCGACCTCGGTCCAGTGGCGCGCGACGGCGGTATAGCGGGTGCCGTCGCCTTCGGGCGCGATGGTCCAGACGCCGATCATGAACGGGCCGGCCGGTTGGAGATCGCCGACGATGGTATCGGTGAAGGCGAACCGCTTGCCTTCGTCCCAGGCGAGGACCGTGCCGGGGTGAGGGTGCACCTCGCCATCGGGGCCGTACATCGTACAGTTTGAAACGCCGCCTGCGCGCTTTTCCAGTCCTTCAAATTCGGCGCGCCACGGCTTGGGGCACCACCATTCGTCGATGCGATTGGTCATGATGTCCCACACCTTTGCAGGCGGGGCGTCGATGAAGCGGGTGATCGAGAGTTCTGTCATGGCTGGTTCCTGTGGCAGTTCAGTCGCGATCGGGCGCGCCTAGAGGGAACATGGGGCGGAAAATCCGCGCAGCCTCGATGCAGCGTGACACTTCGGGCATGGCGTTCAGCTGGGCGCGCCACGCCTTCAGGCGGGGGTACGTGTCTGTGATCTGCTCGACCCAGTCGGCATAGAAAAGGCTGGGCGCGGCGGCGCATTCGATCAGGGTGAGGTGATCGGCGGGCTGGTCATAATGTGCGAGCCAGCCTTCGAGCCATGCGTAGGAGCGGTGCAGGCGGCGGCGCACGTCGGCCATGACGTCCGCGCTTGGTTCGGGATTGAACAGATGCTCCGCCACCGCCCGCTGCATCACGTTCATCACGTGGTTGTCGAACACCCGGTCAAGCATCCGAACGCCCAGCGCGGCGGCGGGATCGGCGGGGATCAGGCGGCGGTTTCCGGGATAGCGGATGTCGAGGTATTCCGCGACGCAACTCGCCTCGAAGATCACGTTTTCGCCATCGACCAGCACGGGAAACTGCCCTTGCGGTCCGGCAGAATTGACCACCTTCCAGTTCTCGCAAGTCGCCGGATCGCCCAGTTCCTTGAGCTCATAATCCAGCGCCAGCGCGTGCAGGGCGATCTGCGCCTTCCACGTATAAGACGAGAACGGGTGCCCATAGAGTTTCAGCATCACCAAGTTCTTTCCGTCATCCGCCGCTGGCGCTCGGCCTCTTCCGCGCTGGTGCTGGGCGGCGGGAAATCGCCGTCTGCCGGGATCGCGCCGTCGGGTTCGTAAGTTGCGATCACGGTGCCTTTGGTAGTGACCTTGTTGTCTACCAACTTGAGCGCGCCCGCCGGAGTACCTTCGCCGAAGAGGCGTTTTCCGTGGCCCAGCGTGATCGGGTAGATGATCAGCGACAGGCGGTCGATCAGTCCGGCGGCGAGCAGGGCGGGGTATATCGTGCTCGACCCTTGGATAACGAGATCCGGGCCGTCACTGGCCTTGAGCCGGGCGACGTCCTTGATGCTGGTCAGGCGGTGGCTGTTGGCCCAGTCGAGCGGCTGATCACTGCGCGTGAGTACGTGCTTCCCGGCGGCGGTGAAGGCATCGCCCATCGGCTTTTCCTCGCCTTCGACGAAGGGCCAGTAGGACGCGAAGATGTCGTATGTCCTCCGGCCCAGCAGCAGGTCATAGTCACCCGCGAACCAGCTTCCGACCGTCTCGAACACATCCTCGTCGCCCATGCGGAACACCCAGCCGCCTTGCGTGAAACCGCCGGTCGGGTCTTCGCTCGGACCGCCGGGGGCCTGGATCACCCCGTCGAGCGAGATGAAGGCGCCGCCTGTGATCCGGCGCATCAGGCGGCTGCCACGGCGGCGTCGATCGCCGCGACGTCGATCTTCTGCATGGTCATCATCGCCTCGAAAGCGCGCTTGGCGATATCGCCGCCCTTGGCCATGGCTTCGGTCAGAGCGCGCGGAGTGATCTGCCATGACAGGCCCCACTTGTCCTTGCACCAGCCGCAGTCGCTGACCTGCCCGCCATTGCCGACAATGGCGTCCCAGTAGCGGTCAGTCTCTGCCTGATCGTCGCTCGCGACCTGAAACGAGAAGGCCTCGCTGTGCTTGAAGGCGGGGCCGCCGTTGAGCCCCATGCAGGCAATGCCCATCACGGTGAAATCGACGACCAGCACCTGGCCTTGCGATGTGCTCGGATTGTCGGACGGAGCGCGGTGAACCGCCGTGACCTGCGTGTCGGGGAAGGTGGCCGTATAGAAATTCGCTGCCTCCTCGGCGTCGCCGTTGAACCACAGGCAGACGGTGTTTTTCGCAATGGTCATTTGCGCATCTCCTCTATCAAGTCGTTGTCGATGCCCTTGGCGGCCTTGTAGTGCGGGCGGGCCTGAATGCGATCGGCATAGGCGACCAGTTCGGGTTCGGGCGGGATCGAACCGAAGGTCAGGCCCCAATCGACCTGGCTGCCGACATAGACATCGGCCATGGTGAAGCGCTCGCCGCAGACGAAATCGCTGCCGGCGAAGTGATCGCGCAGGGTGCCAAGCGTGCGGTCGAAGCTGCCGAAGCCGACCATGCCTTCGCGTTCCTTGGGAACGTCCCAGCCCATCGACTTGCCAAGGATCGCCTGTTCCACCGGACCGGCGGCGAAGAACATCCAGCGCAGGTAATCGGCAAGTTCGGCATCGGACGGCAGCAGCTCTGCCTCGGGGTTGGCCTCGGCAAGATAGGCGCAGATCGCGGCGCATTCGGTGATCACCCGGTCGCCGGTTTCGGAGTGGTGGATCACGGTCGGCACCTTGCCCATCGGGTTGGCGGCCATCAGCGCAGCAGGCTTGTTCGCCCAGTCGACGATCACTTGCTCATAGTCGACGCCAGTCTCGTGCAGCGCCCAGCGGGCGATCTGGCCGCGGCTCATGGGATGGGTGAAAAAGGTATAGGCTGCCATCGATCCGACTCGCGATTATGCGAACAAAAGTGGAACATGAACCGGGCACGCGGCTCGGTCAAGTCGCTCAGGAATTGGCGCTCACTTGCCGCCGACGAGGCTGAACATTGCGCCTTGCGGGTCGATGCCCTGAATGATCCAGTCATCGCCCGGTACCTGCATCGGCCCGTTGATGACCTGCCCGCCATGCGCCTCGACGGTCGCTTTCGCGGCTTCGATCGATGCAACGCGGAAGTAGTGATTCCACATGGCGACGGGCATTTCCGGCATCTTTTTCATGATCGCGCCGATCTGCACGCCGTCATGTTCGACGAAGTGGTATTTGCCGAATGAACCCATGTCCATCGGCTCAGGCGTGTGCCAGCCGAACAGGCCGGTGTAGAATTCGAGCGCCTTGATGTCGTCGCCGGCCATCAGCTCGTTCCAGCTGCACCGACCGAGCGTTTCGTAGCGCGAGAACGCCGTGCTCTCGCCGTCGCCGGGGGGCGGGGTGGGGGTCATGATATAGAACGGCGCGCCGCAGCAGTCGGCCACCATTGCCATTCGCCCCGCCGTCGGCACGTCATGCGCGGGCATGAGGACCTTGCCACCTGCATATTCGACCGCGACCAGCGCCGCATCGACATCATCGACGCCGATGTAGCCCATCCAGCAGGGCCGCGCGCCGTGTTCGCACATTTCAGCACTCAGCGTCAGGACGCCGCCGGTCATGCCGCCATCGGGGTTGGTTATGAAGCCATAGCCGCCCATTTCCGGCGTGCCCGGCGCCAGCGTCCAGCCGACCACGGCTTCGTAGAACGCCTTGGCCCCGGCGGCATCGCCGGTCATCAGCTCGTACCAGATCCAGCTTCCCTGCAGGGTTCCCATCGTATCTCTCCTCAAGCCTTCAGGTCGACGACCGGTTCGAAACCCGCCCAGATCATGCGCTGCGGATTGAACGGCAGGTCCTCGGGTACTTCCATCTCCGCCTCCATCGCTTCGCTCGCTGCCTTGGCCACCTCGTGCGAGGGCCAGGTCATCCACGAGAAAACAACGTGTTCGCCGGGTTCGGCCTTGAGCGCGCGGTACATGTCGGTCTGCTTGCCGTGCGGCACGTCATCGCCCCAGGTTTCGACAACGCTATGCGCGCCGTGCCGGGCGAACATGTCCCATGCATCCTCGGCCAGCTTGCGATAGTCCTCCTTCCGGCCCTCCGGCACCGGGATAAGGAAACCCTGAAAGTACGGTCCGTCCTCTCCGTGCCTGACCAGCTCCTCAAAGCCGCCGAAGATCATGCGCTTGCCATCGAACGGCATCGGCATAGCCATCATTTCGGCATCGGATTCCATGGCTTTGTGGGTCGCGTCGCGGGTCTGCTTGTCGGGCCATTCGATCCAGGAAAAGGCTATGTCCTCTCCGTCCTCTGCCGCCACGGCTTTCAGAAAGTCGGTGGTCTTGCCGGGCCGGATATCGAGGCCGATTGTTTCGACCACACGGGTAGCGCCCATTTCGATGAGTTTCTTATCGAAAAGGTTCGCATGCTCGATGAACTCCGCCCGCCGCTCGCGCGGCACGGGGATGACGAATCCGTCGTAATAAGGCATCGCAATTCTCCCGTTTTTATATTGGTCCTAGGCTGCAGGCGGCACGGCGGCCGGGTCCATCCACACCACTTCCCAGACATGATCGTCGGGATCGGTGAAGCTGCGGCCGTACATGAAGCCGTGATCCTGCGCCGGATTGACGTCAGCCGCGCCGCCGGCAGTCTTCGCCGTTTCGGTCAGCCGGTCCACACCTTCGCGGCTGTCGCAGGACAGGCAGTTCATCACTTCGGACGAACCGGCGGGCGGCAGCGGGCGGTCAGTGAAGGTGGTCCAGCGCGGCAGGGTGATGAGCATGACCACTATCGACTCGCTGAGCTGCATCGCTGCGGCCGTTTCATCGGTAAATTTCGGTTCGTTACGGAAACCGATCGCGGTGTAAAATGCGATCGACCGTTTCAGGTCGGACACCGGCAGGTTGATGAAGATAATCTGGGTCATTGCATCGTCTCCTCCGTATCTTCCTTGAACAGCATGGCAAAGTAACGCCGCAGGTGGCCCAGTTGTTCGCGGGCAAGCTCGGCGGCCTCTGCCGGCTCCTGCGTCTTGGCGAGCACGAAACTGCCCTGGATCACGGCCTGGATGTGCCGCGCGAAACTGGCGGCGCTGGTGCCGGTGACGCCGCGCTGGGCCATGGCCTGGGCGATGTCGTCCTCAAGCGCGGCGCAGTTGCCCATGATGCTTGCCTCGCAGGCTACACGGATCGCGGCGGAGGAGCGGAAGGCTTCCTGCACCATGGTGCCGGCCACGCAGGAGAATCCCTCGACCGGCCCGCCGATCAGCGCCACGCGGAAATCGATGTAGCCGAGCACCCGGTCCACCGGGTCGGCGTGGTGGTGATAGGGCGCCGCCGCGAAGAAGCCCGAGGTGCTGGCCGACCAGTATTCCGCCGAGGCAACGCCGAGCGCCTCCTTGGTGGGGAAATGGTGGAAAAACGCCCCCTTGGTCACCCCGGCCTCTCGGCACAGTTCATCAACACTGGTTGCGGCATAGCCGTTCGTCCGCACCAGCTTCACCGCCGCTTCCAGCAGCTTGTCGCGCGCCGTGACGGGGGCGGGACGGAAGGGGCGATTCGGGATCATCGCTATCTGACATACCAACCAGTCGGTATGTCAGTCAACTTATGTAAATTAAGCACTTGTTGGGAGTCTTTGGCTACTAATCGACAAATGACTGTGAGGAGGCTCGTTTCTGCGCTTCTGCTGCTTGCCGGATTGTTGGTTGGTGGCCCGTCGGCGCTCGCCCATCCGGACGATCCTCATGTCTGCCTTGTCCGCATTCCGGCAGGGTCCAGCGCCGAAAGCATCGTCGCGCAGCCGGAAAAGATGGACTGCACCAGCAACCATATCGATCGCGGCGCGGGAGACTTTGTCGCTCGGCTCAATTTCCATCCCGTCCGGCCCACGGCCGATGCCCCGATGGTCCTTCGCCTGCCATCGCTTTGGCAAGACGAGGTAAAGGTCCACTTCCGTTACGCTGATGGCAGCGAGGCGGTTACGGGCTTCTCCTCGAAAACGGCTGCCCGGAATCTGACCATTGGCGCCGTGTTCGAAGTTTCCGTACCGGTGCGCCAAGCGGCCCTGACCAGCGCCCTGATCGAGGTCCGCGGTGCCGCCAACTTGCGCGGCGTTGTGCTCGGCCCGCGGCTGGTCAGTTCGGAACAGTCCTATCTCGAAAAGCTTCTGCTGGTAACGATCTATGCCGGTTTCGCCGGGTTGGCGTTGGCGCTGCTGGTCTACAACCTGTCGCTGTGGGTGGCGCTGCGCAGCCGGTTTCTGCTTGATTATTGCCTGATGGTGATCGCCCTGGCGCTCTACACGGTGTCGTCGTCGGGGATTTTGACGATCCTTGACATCGGGTTGGAGAATAACGACCGGCTCCGCGTGAATTATGTCATGCTGGCGCTGACCGGCATCACGGCGGTGCGCTTCATCCGCAACTTCTTTGGCCGCGAAATCTATTCGCAGAGCCTGATCCTGGCGACGAAGGCGGTCGGCTGGACCACGTTCCTCACGGCCATTGCCATTGCGGCGCTTTCACCATGGGAGATGCGCCTGCTCGACAAGGCCTATTTCGTGATGATGTCGCTGATGCTGGTTTCCGGCGTGCCGCTGATCGTGCTCGCCGTCGTCCGCAAGGCGCCCTATGCCAAGCTGTTCGTGCTCGCCTGGGCCTCGCCGATGATCATCTCTTCGCTGCGCGCGGCTTACGGCTTTGGCCTTGTCCCCTATTCGATCCTGCTCGACAACAGCAGCCTGATCGCCTTGTCCATCGAGGCGCTGCTCAGCTCCATCATCGTCACATCACGCCTGCGCCAGATTACCAGCGAGCGCGATGTTGCCCTGCTGGGCGAACAGGCCGCCCGCACACTTGCGGCAACGGACCCACTGACCGGCCTGCTGAACCGCCGCGCTTTCCTCGATCAGGCGATCGGACGGCGCGTCCAGCAGCGCCTGCTGCTGATCGACATCGACCATTTCAAGTCGGTCAACGACCGTCTGGGCCACCAGCAGGGCGACACCGTGCTGTCGACCATTGCCAGCGCGATCGATCGCGTCCGCCCGCCGCGCAGCCTTGCCGTGCGCCTGGGCGGGGAGGAGTTCGCCATCCTCCTGCCGCGCGCACAGGCGGACAAGTGCACGCCCGATGCCATCCTCGAAGCCGTGCGATCCGCCGCCATGCCGCAAGGTCTCCGCGTGACGGTGTCTATCGGCTTTTCAGAAGGCATGATCGGCTCGGAAGAAGACTGGAAGCGCCTGTACCGGCTGGCCGACGCAGCACTATACCGCGCCAAGGCAGATGGCCGCGACCGTGCCTGCCGCGCCACCGACTTCCGCGACGCTGCCTGATCCGTCAGCTGCTGAAATTCACGCGATACCGAGCCGAGCGGCCATTACCGCCTCGTCAACTTCCATCGCCTGCCATGCCGGGCGCGAGGTGACGCGGGTATACCATGCCGATGTTCTCGGCCGGGCAGCGGCATCGGGGCCGTGTCCGACATAGGTGAGCGAGCGCAGCGCCGATGCCACCGCGATATCACCGATGGAGAAGCCGCCCGCCAGCCAGCCTTCATCGGGCGCCGAAGCTTCCAGATGGGCGAGGATCGCTGGCAGTTCCGCTTCGCCTTGCAGTGCCACGTTCTCGTCGAACGGCAGCTTGCGGAGCTTCGGGCCGACCAGCCGGTTGAACAGGATCTTCAGCGTGGTTGCTCCCAGCACGGTATCGCCGAACTCCTCCCACCAGATCGCCTTGCCGCGCGCCTGTGGATCGGCGGGGATCAGGGCCGGGGCGGGGTGCTTTGCTTCGATATAGTGCAGGATCGCGGACGAATCGGCGAGGGTGAAATCATCATCGCGCAGGGCAGGAATCTTGCCGAACGGGCTCGCCTCGACGAATTCGGGACGGCTGCTTCCGGGGGATACGGCGACGAGTTCATGGGCCACATCCTTTTCCCGCGCTGCCACCACGACTTTGCGGACAAATGGTGAAAGCAGCGCGCCGTAGATCTTCATGGCGTTACCAATCCTTCATGCCCCGTCCGTTGCAGAGTGCCCTGTCCGTTGCAGACTGCAATGCAAAGCGTATTGCGGCGCAGCGCATGTGTCTATAGGCGCTGCCTTGTCATGAGCGACTTGCCAAACATCACCGCCGGAACTGCCGGCACCACCGTCCTCGAAGCCCCCGATCGCATGATCGACGTGCGCGAGGTCTTCGGCATCGATATCGATATGCAGGTGCCCGCCTTCAGCCAGGCGGACGAACGCACGCCCGATACCGACGATGCCTATGTTTTTGACCCGGACACCACGCTGGCGATTCTTGCGGGCTTTGCCTTCAACCGCCGCGTCATCGTCCAGGGCTATCACGGCACCGGCAAGTCGACACACATCGAACAGGTGGCCGCGCGGCTCAACTGGCCCTGCGTGCGCATCAACCTCGATGCCCACATCAGCCGCATCGACCTGATCGGCCGCGATGCCATCGTCCTGCGTGACGGCCTGCAGGTCACCGAATTCCGCGAAGGCCTGCTGCCCTGGGCGCTCCAGCACCCGGTCGCTCTGGTGTTCGACGAATATGACGCCGGCCGCCCGGACGTGATGTTCGTGATCCAGCGCGTGCTGGAAACCGAAGGCAAGCTCACCCTGCTTGACCAGAACCGCGTGATCCGCCCGAACAAGTTCTTCCGCCTGTTCGCCACGGCAAACACGGTTGGTCTGGGCGATACCAGCGGGCTTTATCACGGCACCCAGGCGATCAACCAGGCGCAGATGGACCGCTGGAACATCGTCGTCGCGCTCAACTACTTGCCCGCGCAGGTGGAGAGCGAGATCGTGCTCAAGAAGGTCACCGACGCCGCGCCGCAGGTTGTGGCGAACATGGTCAAGGTGGCCGATCTGACGCGGGCCGGCTTCATGAACGGTGACATCTCCACGGTGATGAGCCCGCGCACGGTCATCACCTGGGCGCAGAACACCGCGATCTTCAAGGACCCGGGCTTCGCCTTCCGCCTGTCGTTCCTCAACAAGTGCGACGAGACCGAGCGGATGCTGGTGGCCGAATACTACCAGCGCGTGTTCGGCACGGACCTGCCGGAAAGCGTGGTGGGTAAGGGGTGAGCCTTTCGGCGCTCCTGCTGGCACTGGCGGCCCTCGCGCCGCTGGGGCCGGGGCAATCGACGGATGCGTTTCCGGTGGAAGCACCGGCTGCTGCCACCAATTACTATCCCGCGTCCGAAGATGCCGATTTCGCGCTGGAAAGCACCACCGCCGAAGCGCGCGCCAGCGGGCGCTATTCGGTGATCGTGTTCGGCGCCGACTGGTGCCACGATAGCCGAACGCTGGCCGAAGTGCTCAAGTCCGACGAATTCGCCGCGCGGTTTGGCAAGCGGTTCGTCGTGACCTTCATTGATGTCGGCGAACCCAAGATCGGCAAGGGCCGGAACCTTGATCTCGTCGAAGGGCTGGGGCTGAAGAAGCTGCGTTCGACGCCGGCTCTGTTCGTACTTTCGGGCAAGGGTGCCCGCCTTAACACCGCGAAAGACGCCCGCGCGTGGCGAAACGCGGATTCGCGCGGCAAGGCGGCGATCTTAGCGTGGTTTGATACGTTTCTGGCGGGGCGAGACCGCTAGCTCCTCTCCATTTTGCGAAGCCAAATGGGGAGGTGGCAGGCGCGCAGCGACTGACGGAGGGGTAAATCGGCAGGGCAAAAACCCCTCCGTCACGCCCTTCGGGCGCGCCACCTCCCCATTTGCACTGCGTGAAAATAGAGAGGATCTCAGAAGTTACGGCGCCACCAGATACTTCTCGCCCGTCGCCTTGGCGTTGTAGGCCATGGCAACATCCTTCGTCAGCATTTCCTCCAGCCCGATCTTCGCCTTGTAGTGGCTGGCGAAGGTCGTCGTCAGGCCCTGGATCACCTTGCCCGCCAACCGCATCTGGCCTTCCACGCCCTGTTTGGCGAGGAACGGGATCAGCAGCCAGCCCGACACGTCCCAGGCAAAGCCCAGCGCGCCGCGATTGAGCACGATGGGGCCAAGGTCGAGCGCGCCGTAGATGTAGACCTTCTTCTGCACGTTCGAGCCATAGCGGCTGTATTCCGCGCCCTTAGATCCGACCTGCTCCATGGCGCCCATGATAGTGCTGGCCATTGTGCCGCCGCCGATGGCATCGAAACCGAGCATCGCACCGGTAGCCTCGATGGCGGCGACCAGCTTGGGGACGAAGTCTTCCTTCGAACTGTCGACAACGTGTTCGGCGCCGATGGCTTTCAGGATATCCACCTGTTCGTCGGAACGCACGATGTTGACCAGCGGAATACCCTCCGTCGCGCCGAGCCGGACCAGCATCTGGCCAAGGTTCGATGCGGCAGCGGTGTGGACGATGCCGGTGAAGCCTTCAGCGCGCATCGTCTCGACAAAGCCCAGCGCGGTGAGCGGATTGACGAAGGCGCCGGCGCCCTGCTCGGCGGTGATGTGGTCGGGCAGGGGAATGCAGGCGCGCGAATCGGTGAGCGTGTGGGTGGCGTACATTGCGCCGCTGCGGCAGGCGACGCGCTTGCCGATGAGGCTTTGTGCATAGGGATCATCACCTGCCGCGATCACCGTGCCGGCACCCTCTGCGCCCACGTCGAGCGTCTGGCCCTTGCGTCCGGCCATGGCCTTGACCGCAGGGGCGGGCATGTCTGCCACCAGCTTGCCGGGCGAATATTCGGCACCGGCAAGGTCAGCCATGCCAAACAGCAGGGCAAGGTCGGACGGGTTGATCGGCGCGGCCTCGATCTTCACCAGAACCTCGGTTCCGGTGGGATCGGCCCATTCGCGATTGCCGACTGCGACGGTCAGCTTGCCGTCTGCGCCAAGGGTGGTGGTTACCTGCTGGCCTGTCGTGCTCATCACTGTTCTCCCGGATATGTTGCATGCATGAAGTATAGACCTTCAGGCGGCGCGTTAAGCCCCAAGGCACCGCGGTCCCTTGCTTCAAGCGCCTCAGCCACCTGTTGTTCCCGCCAGCGCCCCATGCCGACGAGCGCGAGGCAGCCGACCATCGAGCGGACCTGATGATGCAGGAAGGACCGCGCTTCCGCCTCGATCTGCACATGATCGCCGATCCGCGCCACATCGAGCCGGTCCAGCGTCTTGAGCGGCGAAGCCGACTGGCAATGCGCCGAGCGGAACGTGGTGAAATCGTGCAGGCCCACCAATGCCTGAGCGGCGCGGTGCATGGCTTCGGCATCGAGCGGCTGGTGCACGTGCCAGGCGTGCCCGTGCTCCAGCGTCAAGGGCGCGCGGCGGTTGGCGATGCGGTAGATGTAGGACCGGCCGATGCAGGAAAACCGCGCGTGCCAGTCATCCGGCACGACTTCGCAGGCGATCACCGCGATCCGCGCCGGGCGCAAGCGGGCGTTGACCGCTTCCATCAGGCGGAAAGGAGTGAGATCCTTGACAATGTCGATATGCGCGCGCATCCCCACCGCGTGGACCCCGGCATCGGTACGCCCGGCGGCGTGCATCACAGCGGGTTCTCCGGTCACCAATTGCACCGCTTCCTCAACGCATTGCTGCACCGAAGGGCCATGCGCCTGCCGCTGCAGGCCCATGAACCCGGTGCCATCAAATTCGAGGGTGAGGGCGAAGCGGGTCACCCGATGCGCGTCCCCGCAGGGATCGGCCGTCCGCGCAGCAAGTCAGCCGTGGGCATCGCAGGCCGCCCGGCGCGCTGGACCACGGTAGGGCGCAGCGCGCCGAAATTGCAGGCGATGGTCAGTTCGTCGTCAATCGTCGTCCCGGCCACGCCAGCGCGTCCGACAACCTTGGCCTCAAGCACGCGGTAGCGTTCGCCATCCAGTTCGAACCAGGCGATCGGGTGGAAGGCGCGGACCTGCCGCTCGGCCAGTTCGGCGTCGTGGCTGAAGTTCAGGCGAGTCTCGGCCTTGTCGATCTTCTTGGCATAGGTAACGCCCTCGGTCGGCTGCGGGCGGGGCGGGTGGCCGGCAAGGTCGGCAAGTACCTGCACCATCGCCTCGGCCCCCAGTTCGGCGAGTTCTGCCGTGAGCTGCGGCCCGGTCTTGCTGTCGACGTCGGTCTTTGCCTCAAGCCGCACCGGCCCGGTATCCAGCCCGGCCTCCATCTGCATGATGCCCACGCCGGTGATCACGTCCCCCGCCAGAATCGCGCGTTGCACCGGCGCCGCCCCGCGCCAGCGCGGCAGTATCGAGCCGTGGACATTGAGGCAGCCGTGCTTCGGCGCATCAAGGATCGGTTGCGGCAGGATCAGGCCATAGGCGGCGACCACCGCAACATCGGCATCAAGCGCGGCGAAATCCGCCTGCGCCTCAAGGTCGCGCAGCGTGACCGGCGTGCGCACCTCAATGCCAAGGTTCTGCGCGGCCATCTGCACCGGCGAGGGGGTTAATTCCTTGCCCCGCCGCCCACCGGGACGCGGCGGCTGGCTGTATACCGCGACGACCTCGTGCTTCGCCGTCACCAGCGCGCGCAGCACCGGCACGGCGAATTGCGGGGTTCCCATGAAAATCACACGCATGGCGGCTTTGCCTTTCCTTGAACGCCGCCCTATCTGTCACGCCATGGCATCGCAAGAGATCGAGGCATTAAGCGCGGCATTGGCCCGCCTTCCGGGGCTGGGCCCGCGTTCCGCGCGGCGCGCCGTGTTGTGGCTGGTCAAGCGCCGCGAAACCGCGCTGGTTCAATTGCTCAAGACGCTGGAAGAGGTGCAGGCGCGCCTCATCGAATGTGACGTCTGCGGCAATGTCGATACCACCAACCCCTGCGGCGTCTGCACCGACCAGCGCCGCGATGCGCGCTCGCTGTGTGTGGTGGAGGACGTGGCGGACCTCTGGGCGCTCGACCGGGCAAAGCTATTTACCGGGCGCTATCACGTGCTGGGCGGTCGGCTCTCGGCGCTCGAAGGTATCCGGCCCGAGGACCTGTCGATCGGCAAGCTCCTCGAACGGGTCGAGGCGGGCGGCATCGATGAAGTGGTGCTGGCGATGAACGCCACCCTCGAAGGTCAGACCACCGCGCACTATATCGCCGAGCGGCTGGAGGGCTTGCCCGTGCGGATCACCCAGCTGGCGCATGGCCTGCCGGTGGGCGGTGAGCTGGACTATCTGGATGAGGGGACACTGGCGCAGGCGCTGCGGGCGAGGCGACCGGTGGGGTGACGACGGCTTGCGAAATCGCGTTGCCGCCCCTATCTGGCCCCCCATGGCCATTCTCCCTATCCGCGAAATTCCCGATCCGATCCTCAAGCAGGTCTCGATCCCCGTCGATAATTTCGATGACCAGCTCAAGGTGCTCGTCGCCGACATGTTCGAGACGATGTACGACGCCCCCGGCATCGGCCTCGCCGCGGTGCAGGTCGGCGTGCCGATCCGTCTGCTGGTGATCGATCTCCAGCCCGAAGACCCGGATGCGGAACCAGAGGTCTGCACCGCGCACGGCGGTCATCACCACACCCACACGCCGCTGCTGAAAGAGCCGCGCGTGTTCATCAATCCCGAAATTCTCGAAGAATCCGAAGAGCATACGGTCTATTCCGAAGGCTGCCTCTCGGTTCCAGAAGTCTATGCCGATGTCGAGCGCCCCAGCCGTATCAAGGCGCGCTGGCAGGATATCGACGGCAAGGTGCACGAAGAAGAGATCGACGGCCTGCTCGCCACCTGCCTGCAGCATGAAATGGATCACCTCGAAGGCGTGGTCTTCATCGACCACCTCTCGCGCCTGAAGCGCCAGATGGCGATCAAGAAGCTGGAAAAGCTGCGCAAGATGGCGTGATCGGGGGCTTCACCCCCCCTTTCCCATCGTCATCCTGAACTTGTTTCAGGATCAATTTCTCCCCACCCTCGGAGCCATTCGAAGGGGAGTAAACCTAGCCGTTGCTCCTCTCAGAGCCCGCTCCGTGCGTTCGGCACAATGGATCCTGAAACAAGTTCAGGATGACGAAATCGGGTCAGGACAGAGAATCCGACAGACCCCCTAGCGTTCTTGCTCCGTTCCCTGTAGCCTCGGCGCATGGAATCGATATTTGTCCCCCTCGTCCTGCTGATTATCGGCCTTGCCATCGGCTGGTTCGTCGGCGGCCGTCCTACGGCTGACCTGCGCTCGCGGCTGGCCGAGGCCGAGGGCGAGGCCAAGTCGCACGATGAGGATTTCCGCCGCGCGATCAAGGATCTGGGTGATGCCTCGATCGAACTTGCCACGCTCAAGGCGAATGCCGCGAATTTTGACGATCAGAAACGGTCGCTGATCGAGGCGCAGGAGAGCCTGAAGAAGGAATTCGAAGCGGCAGGCGCGAAGATTCTCGGGGCGGCGCAGGCGCAGCTCATCGAACGAGCCGAGCAGCGCTTTACCGAGAGCGAGAAGCAGAGCGCCGAGCGGCTCAAGGCCCTGCTCGCGCCGGTCGATCAGCGGCTGAAGGCCTATGAGGAACAGGTCGGTACGCTTGAAAAGCAGCGCGTCGATGCCTTTGGCCAGCTCACCGGGCTGATCGCATCTATGCGCGAAGGACAGGAAGCCGTGCGCGCCGAGGCGGCCAGGCTGGGCAATTCGCTGACCAATGCCCCCAAGGCGCGCGGGCGCTGGGGCGAGCGGGCGCTGCAAAACGTGCTCGAACAGTGCGGCCTGTCCGAACACACCGATTTCGCGCTCGAACACTCGATGGACACCGATGAAGGCCGGCTGCGGCCCGATGCCATCGTCCACGTGCCGGGGCAGAAGAAGCTGGTGATCGACTCCAAGGTCTCGCTCAACGCCTATCAGGCGGCGTTCGAGGCGAACGACGATGCCGAACGCAAGCGCCACCTGGATCTCCACGCGCGTTCGATGCGCAATCACGTCCAGACGCTGGGTGCCAAGGGCTACCAAAGCCAGTTCGAGGAAGCGCCGGACTATGTGGTGATGTTCGTGCCGGGCGAACACTTCGTTTCCGCCGCGCTGGAACACGATCCCGAGCTGTGGGACTTCGCCTTTCACAACAAGGTCCTGCTGGCGACGCCGACCAACCTCGTCGCCATTGCCCGCACCGTGGCGATGGTCTGGACGCAGGACAAGCTGGCGCGCGAAGCGGCTGAAATCGGCCGGCTGGGCGCGGAAATCTATGACCGCATGGCAACGGCTGGCGAACACCTCAAGGGCGTTGGCGCGGGACTTGAGCGCGCGGTTCGCAAGTACAACGATTTCGTCGGCAGCTTCGAACGCAATGTCCTTACCTCAGGCCGCCGCCTGCGCGACAAGGGCATCGCCATCGGCAAACGCGAGATCGAGGACATTTCGATTGTCGAAGCCTTGCCGCGCTATGGCGAGGGTCAGGAAGTGGCTGCGTTGCCGTCCGCCGATCCGGCGAACGACGAGGACGCTGCCTGATTGCACACAAGCCCGCTCACCCTGAGCTTGTCGAAGGGGACATGCGACCGTAGTGCCAGCGTCCATCGACAGGCTCAGGACGAGCAAGGAAGGGTCCGGCCTAATCCTTTCGGCTGAGCCGGGCACTGTGCCCGCCGCCGCGCAGGGTCATCGACGTTTCGCGCACCGTCATCGTCGGCTTCGCACCAAGCAGCGCGCCGACCGCGCGTTCCTGTTCCATCACGCCTTCGCAGTACATTTGCGTCGATATCACCGGGCCAGCCACGATACGGCCGCCAATCAGTTTGGCGTCTGCGCCCATGCCGTTGCAGCCGACATTTGCCCCGATGCGCCCCTTGTCGAAGCGCAGGCTGGTTTCCTTGCCGACCGGCGCGGCGCCATCGATCGCGTTGAATTGCCATGTCGTGCCGCTGAGCCGGCTGAGCGAGGTCGGGGGCGGCGTGCCGCAGCCGACGACAAAGGGCAGGGCGGCGAGGAGGGCGAGCTTATTCATGGCGCCGGTTTTCCACCTGCCGCCTGATCGCAGGCTGAACGGCGATCAGTCGAGCGCGGCGAGCACTTCATAGCCGAGCACTGCGGCGGCCACGGCGGCGTTCAGGCTGTCGGCGCGCCCGCGCATGGGCATAGTCACGCGCAGGTCGCAGGCCGCCTCGTATTCCTCGGGCAGTCCGCGCGATTCGTTGCCGACGAGTACGAAGCATGGGGCGGCATATGGCGCGCCGCGATAGGGCACGGCATCGCGCAGGCTCGCGGCGACCAACTGGCCTTCTCCCGCCCGCAGCCACGGCAGGAACTCGTCCCACTTCGCTTGCGCCACTTTCTGGGTGAACACCGCGCCCATCGACGCGCGAACGGCCTCGGCCGAGAAGGGGTCGGCGCAGTCGTCGATCAGGATCAGCCCGCCCGCGCCGATGGCATCCCCGGTCCGCAGCATGGTGCCGAGATTCCCCGGATCGCGCAGTGCCTGCGCCACCAGCCAGATCTTCGCGGAGGCGCGGTCGATAGTGGACAGGCGGGTGTTGAATTCGGAGAACATGCCCGCCACGGCCTGCGGATTGTCCTTGCCGGTGATCTTGGTGAGGATGTCGTCGCTCGTCTCGATCACTTCGCCGCCGCCGGCGATCACGTCGCGCTCCAGCGCCTCGAGCAGCGGATGCGGATCGCGGTTCTCGGCCATGACCAGCACTTCGGGGATGAACCCGTTTTCGCGCGCATCGGTCAGCAGGCGCAGGCCCTCGGCAAGGAACTTGCCCGCTTCCTTGCGGTGCTTCTTCTCGCGCAGGCTGCGGAGGAACTTGACCGTGGGGTTTGAGAATCCGGTAATCTGGCGGCGCAAGGTGTCAGTCCTCGCCGAAGCCGTCCAGCACCAGCCCGACCAGTTTGGGCATGACCGTTTCCGCGCCGTCACCGCTGGCAACGATCTCGATCGTATCGCCCTTGGCCGCGCCGAGCATCATTAGGCCCAGGATCGAGCCACCCTTGGCTTCGTTGCCGTCCTTGTGGACGACGACTGAAATGCTCTCGGGCAGCTTGGCGACAAAATTGACGAACTTGGCGCTGGCGCGGGCATGGAGCCCGCGCTGGTTGACGATTTCAACGGTTTCGCGAAGCTCCGCCATCAACCGGCCTCCTGACCAAGAAATTCGGACGCCACGGTGATGTAATTGCGCCCCGCCTCGCGCGCGGCGGCGACGGCGCCGGTGACGTCCATCGTCTTGCGCGCACCGGCCAGCCGGATCAGCATCGGCAGGTTAATTCCGGCGATCACCTCGACCTCTCCCGCCCGCATCAGCGAAATCGCGAGGTTCGATGGCGTGCCGCCGAACAGGTCGGTGAGGATGATCACCCCGTTGCCCGAATCGACCTTCTTCACCGCGTCGGCAATATCCTTGCGGCGGCGCTCCATATCGTCATGCGGCGCGATGCAGATCGTCGCCACGGCGTCTTGCCGGCCGACAACGTGTTCCATCGCATAGACGAATTCAATCGCGAGCGCGCCGTGGGTAACCAGAATCAGACCGATCATCGCTGGGTCTTGCTCCGAAATGATCGGCGCAAATGGGACTGTTCTGGGCGAATATCAAGTAACATCATGCACGCGTACCAATACCTTCCACAAGGTCAGCGGCGCGCGAGCCGAGATTGCGGTGAAGGATGGTCGGCGAATAACCCTGTTCCCGCAGGGCAGCGGCCATCTGTTCAGCTGTGAATACCGAGCGGTGCCGCCCGCCGGTGCAGCCGAAGGCCACGTGGACATAAGCCTTGCCCTGCGTTTCGTAGCGGGGGAGAACGGTCAGCAGCAAGTCGCGGATCTGGCCGAAAACCACCTCGAAGGCCGGATCGCGGCGGATGTGTTCGGCCACCGGCGCGTCCTTGCCGGTGAGCGGGCGCAGTTCCTCAACCCAGTGCGGATTGTCGAGGAAGCGCATGTCGAAAACCAGGTCGGCCACCGGCGGCATGCCGCGCGAAAAGCCGAAGCTCGACACGGTGATGGTGATTCCGTGTTCGGACAGCGGGGCGAAGCGCTCGCGGATCTGCTGCTGCAGATCGTTCGCCGACATATCGGTGGTGACCACGACCATGTCGGCCCAGCGCCGCAGCGGCTCCATCAGTTCGCGCTCAGCAGCGATGCCGCTGGCCGCGGGCATATCGGCGGCAAGCGGGTGGCGACGGCGGGTCTCGTTGTAACGCCGTTCCAGCTCCTGCCCCGAGCAATCGAGGAACAGCGTGGTCACCTCAAGGTCCTGCCGTTCGGTCAGGCGCTTGACGCGTTCAATGATCGCATGCGGATCGAACCCGCGCGTGCGCGAATCGAAACCGATTGCGAGTGGCGGCTTCAGCCCTTCCGCGACATCCCCCGGCTTGCCAATCAACTGGGCGAGCATGCGGATCGGGAAATTGTCGATGGTTTCCCAGCCCAAGTCTTCCAGCACCCGCAGCGCAGTCGTCTTGCCCGCGCCCAGCAGGCCCGTGACAAGCAGGACACGCTGGCGTTTTGCGTCGGAATCACTGGGGGAAAGGCGCGAAGTCATGCCAATTGCTTGTGCGCTGCTGCCGGCGGAATGTCTACTGCCGGACAATGATCATCCGATGCCGTATCGCTCCAGCGCCAGTTCGGCGCGCAGGGCGAGGACCGCGTTGCCGGGCCACAGGCGAACGAGAGGCAGGCGCAGGCCCAGCACGTCGCGCTCCTCCGCGGCCTCGATGAAGCGCGGCGCCTCGGGATCGAGCGCGATCACCAGCGCGATTGCCGCGCTGTCGACGTAGGGCATGGGCACCAGCCCGACGTTGCGGACCTCCAGCAGGCCCTCCGTCGCCGGGGCCGGGCCCGCGAGCAGCCGTCCGTTGAGTGCGGCCAGCGACACACCGTCATCACCGACCAGCATCGCCCCACGGTCAATCAGTGCCAGCGCGAGGCTCGATTTGCCGGATCCCGGTGCGCCTTCGATCAGCAGGCCGCGTCCCTTGACGCTGACCGCGGTGAACTGGTGCAGGCCGCTCACTTCGCCGCCTCAGGCAAGTCGAGCAGCAGGCAGGCACCAGGCTTGCCATCGGGCCGGTCGATGGCGGCGAGGCTGCCTTCGTGCGCCTGGGCAATAGTGCGCGCGATGGCGAGGCCGAGGCCGGAATGGCTGCCGAAATCTTCGGTATCGGGGCGTACCGAATGGAACCGCTCGAAAACCTTGCCGCGCGCGTCTGGCGGGATGCCAGGGCCTTCGTCCATCACGGCGACGGTTACGCGGCCTTCGGCGCGGTGCAATTGCACGGTGATCGTGCTGCCCGGCGGCGAGAACGACACGGCATTATCGAGCAAGTTGAGCAGCACCCGTTCCAGCCGCGCGGCATCGCCCGTCACCAGCGCGCGGCCTTTGCCAAGCTTGAGGGCAACCGTGCAGCCGCCGTCCGCCCCGCGCTCTGCCCGCTCGCCCGCGATGGCGCGGACCAGCGCGATCATGTCGACGGGTTCGAATTCCGTGCGGGAGAGCTCGGCATCGATCCGGCTGGCGTCGGAAATCTCGGTCACCAGCCGGTCGATCCGGCGCACGTCATGCGCGGCGATTTCGGTCAACTGCTTGCGGAGCGCGGGGTCCTCGACCTTGCCGAGCGTTTCGATGGCACTGCGCAGCGAAGCGAGCGGGTTCTTCAGTTCGTGCGCGACGTCGGCAGCGAAGCTCTCGGTCGCGTCGATGCGTTCGCGCAGGGCAGCGGTCATGTCGGAGAAGGCGCGGGCCAGCAGACCGATCTCGTCGCCGCGCTCGGGCAGGCGGGGCACCACGACCTCGCGGTCACGGCCCAGCCGCACGCGCACGGCAGCGCGCACCAGCGACTTCAGCGGCAGGACTATGGTGCGGGCGAGGAACAGCGACAGCAGGATCGAGAAGGTCAGCGCGATGCCGATGATGATCGCCAGCGTCTGGCGCGCCTCGCGCACCTTCTGCGTGATGTCCGTGGCGTTGCGGGTGGTCAGCAAGGTCTCGCCGCGCTCACCCACCGGGGCGGCGGCGGTGAACACCGGTGTTTCATCGGGCGCGCGGCGCGTTTTCACTACCGCTTCGCCCAGCTTCTGCGCTTCGGCGACTTCGGGCCAGGCATCGGCGGTGGGAATCGCCGCTTCGACATAGCGCGGCGCGTCGGTTGCGCCGCCGACCACGAAGTCCATGCCGCGGTCGATTGCGCGGGCAGCATGTTGCGTCCAGGGGTCCTTGGCGGGATCGACGAAAGTGAAGCTGGGATCGGCCAGCAGGAAGGAATCGACAATCTGGTGCCCGCGCGCATCATAGAGCCGCAGGCGGAGCTGCTGTTCGGTGCCGATGCGCGAGAGCAGGGGCGGGCGCTCCGCCCGGGGCGTTTCGGCCAAGGCATCGGCGATGATCAGCGCTTCGGAACGGGCAAGCTTTGAGCGTTCGTCCAGCAACTGGTTGCGATAGGAATCTAGGTAGAACAGGCTGCCCGCCAGCAAGGTCAGCGCAACGATATTGACCCCGAGAATGCGCGTGGTGAGCGACATCCGCGCCGTCCAGAACATCGGATCAGGCGGAGCGTCCGCCGCATCTGCGTGTCTGGCGGCCACTTCAACCTTCGCCAAAACTGTAGCCCGCGCCGTAGAGCGTCTCGATGCCCGAGAACTGCGAATCCACTTCGCGGAACTTGCGCCGCAGCCGCTTGATGTGGCTGTCGATCGTGCGGTCATCGACGAAGATGTCGTCGCTATAGGCCGCGTCCATCAGCTGGTTGCGGCTCTTGACCACGCCGGGGCGGGTGGCGAGCGCTTCGAGGATAAGGAATTCGGTGACGGTCAGCGATACCGCCTTGCCGTCCCAGGTGACGCGGTGGCGCGCCGGGTCCATTTCCAGCCGTCCGCGCCGCACGGGTTCGGGCATCTTTTCGTCGCTCGCTTCGCCGGGGAGCGCGCGTGACACGTCGCTGCGGCGCAGGATCGCCTTGATCCGCGCGGTCAGTAGTTTCTGGCTGAACGGCTTGGCGATGTAATCGTCCGCGCCCAGCGCCAGCCCCAGCGCTTCATCCGGCTCGCCGTCCTTGCTGGTCAGGAAGATCACCGGCAGCGCCGATCTATCGCGCAGGCGTTGCAGCAATTCGAGCCCGTCCATGCGCGGCATCTTGATGTCGAAGATCGCCAGATCGGGCGGATTTTCGAGCAGGGCTTTCAGCGCGGTTTCGCCATCAGTGTACAGCCGCGTGGTAAAGCCCTCGGCCTGCAGCGCGATTGACACCGTTGTCAGAATGTTCCGGTCATCATCGACAAGGGCGATGACCTTGGCGGAGCTCTGCGGTTCAGGGGCGGTGGGCTCGTTCATCACACCGGGTTAGCCGCTTGCGGGCCGACTGACAATTGTGACCACCAAGCGGTCAGACCAGTTGGAATTCCGCCATTTTTGGCCGGTCGGCGGTTTGACGGCGGGCCCTTGCTGCACTATGCGCCGCCCGAATCCGGCACACTTTATGCGCGCGCGACGTACGGCCCCGACCGTGACGAGCCCGGCGCTCTGGGAGAAGACGAACACCATGTCCCTTGCCTATACGCTCGACAAACAGGGCTTCGCCACCAAGGCCACGATCCACGCCAACCTCGGTACTGCCGCTCTGGTTGAACATGCCCTCGTGCGCGAGGAAGGTCGCCTGACCAAGGATGGCGCGCTGCTGGTCGATACCGGCAAGTTCACCGGGCGCAGTGTGAAGGACAAGTTCGTTGTCCGCGATGCCACCACCGAAGTGACGATCAACTGGGGCAAGATCAACCAGCCGATGACGCCCGATCACTGGGCCAACCTGAAGGCTGACTTCATCGCCGCTCTGGCCGACAAGGACGAGCTTTACGTTGCCGACCTGTTCGGCGGCAGCCAGCCCGAATACCGTGTTGCCGTTCGCGTCATCACTCAGATGGCCTGGCACAGCCTGTTCGTGCGCACCCTGCTGGTGCGCCCCAAGGCGGATGAACTGGCGAACTTCGCGCCCGAATACACGATCCTCAACCTGCCCAGCTTCAAGGCCGATCCGGCCCGCCACGGCAGCAACAGCGACACCGTCATCGCCGTCAACTTCACCGAAAAGCTGATCCTGATCGGCAACACCGAATATTCGGGCGAGATGAAGAAGGGCGTGTTCGGCCTGCTCAACTACCTGCTCCCCGCGCAGGGCGTGATGCCGATGCACTGCAGCGCCAATATCGGCGCCGATGGCACCAGCGCGATCTTCTTCGGCCTGTCGGGCACCGGCAAGACCACGCTGTCAGCCGATGCCAGCCGCACGCTGATCGGCGATGACGAGCATGGCTGGTCGGACCAGGCGGTGTTCAACTTCGAAGGCGGTTGCTACGCCAAGATGATCAACCTTTCGGCGGAAGGCGAGCCGGAGATCTATGCCACGACCAAGATGTTCGGCACGATCCTCGAAAACGTGGCGATGGATGAAGAGACGCGCGAGCTGGACTTCACCGATGCCAGCAAGACCGAGAACACCCGCGGCGCCTATCCGATCGAATTCATCCCCAATACCAGCGATGAAAACCTCGGCCCGCCGCCGTCGAACATCATCTTCCTCACCGCCGATGCCTTTGGCGTCCTGCCTCCGATCGCGCGTCTGACGCCCGAACAGGCGATGTACCACTTCCTGTCGGGTTACACCGCCAAGGTTGCCGGCACGGAAATCGGCGTGACTGAACCTGAAGCAACCTTCTCGACCTGCTTCGGCGCTGCCTTCATGCCGCGCCACCCGTCGGTTTACGGCAACCTGCTCAAGGAACGCATCGCCCGTGGCGGCGCGCAGTGCTGGCTGGTCAACACCGGCTGGTCTGGCGGCAAGGCGACGATGCCGGGCATCAAGCGCATGCCGATCAAGGCCACCCGCGCCCTGCTCAACGCGGCGCTCGATGGCAGCCTGAACAACGTCGAGTTCAAGAAGGACCCGAACTTCGGCTTTGAAGTGCCGGTGGCGGTTCCGGGCGTTGACAGCAAGCTGCTCGATCCGCGCGCAGCTTGGGCGGATGCTGCGGAATACGACAAGACGGCGGCTGAACTGGTCCGCCTGTTCGCCGCGAACTTCGCGCAATTCGAAGCCTACGTTGACGACAAGGTAAAGGCAGCCGCGCTGGTTGCCGCCTGACCCGGAAAGCCTCCGGGTCGGTCAAACGATCCGGAGATTTCCGCATGACTGACTATCCGATCCGCTTTTTCGCAGAGGCAGCGCATGTGCGACGCCTCTGCGAAGGCATGTTGGGGCGCTGCCTTCCCAAGGAAGAGTGGACTCATGAAGCGCATCTTGCCGCCTGCCTGTGGCTGATCGACGAACGCCCGGACTTTGACTGCGCGGCTGAACTGCCCGCCGCCATTGCCGGTTATAACGAGAGCGTGGGCGGCCAGAATACCGACAGCGCCGGTTATCACGAAACCATCACCCAGCTTTACGTGATCGGCATCAGGCTGTTTGCGCGGGCCTGCCCGGAAGACGGCCTGCCGGAACGCGTCAACGCGCTGCTGGCCTCGCCGATTGCCGCACGCGACTGGCCGCTACGGTTCTATTCGGCGGAGCGCCTGTTTTCCGTCGAAGCGCGGCGCGGCTGGGTGGAGCCAGATGTTTCCCCGATTTTACTATGAGACGCGGCGCGGCGGGCGCATGATCAGCGGCGAAAATCCCTTACTTCAGGAGTCGCATGACATGAGCCTTTTCGACAGCATTCTCGGACAGATCGGTAGCAACGTCGATGTCGCCAACATGGCATCGAAGCTGGGCATTGATCCGGCCATGGCCGAAAAGGCCATCGCTGCACTGGGCAAGGCACACACCGCGCCCGGCGACACCGTTGCAACCGCCGCCGCCGAAACCGGCATGGACAGCGGCATTCTCTCGACCATCGTCCAGCAGATCGGCGGCGAAGGCTCGCTTGGCCAGTTCGCGGAGATGATCAAGGGCAACTCGGCACTTTCGGGCATCACCGGCATGCTCGACAAGGATGGCGACGGCAATCCGCTCAACGATCTGGGCGGCATTGCCGGCAGCCTGTTCGGCGGCAAGTCCTGACCTGATCAGGCTTTTACCAAAGAAAAGGCCGCGGCTCCGATGGGAACCGCGGCCATTTTCATACCGGTAGCTTGCCGGAATCTTGCCGGATCAGTCGAGCATCGACGCCGGCACCTTGCCGCCATTGTCCGAAAGAGCCTTCATCACCTGCTTGTGCAGCGTGATGTTTTCCTCGGCCGAACCCGAATAGTCGGCATCGCCGAGTTCGTGCGCGAGCTCCTTGCGGTTGTCATAGCTGGCATCGATGCTGACCAGCTTCATCAGGTCGACAATCGAACTGCGCCAGTTCAGCTTGTCCGCGCCGGGCATGGCATCAAGCGCGGCTTCGACATCGACTTCGCTCAGGGGTGCAGGTGCTGCCGCAGCGGCAACCGCGATCGCTTCATTGGCCATGTCGACGGGCGAGGGGCTGGCGGCGGGGGCCGGGGCCTCTTCCTTCTTTCCGAAAATGCTGTCCTTGATCCTGCTGAAAATTGACATGTCCTGCGTCCCTTCAAAAGCGGCGTTCGGCCATCGGACGACTCGTCCTTTGTGCGCGAAAGTCGATGCGCGATGCTACAGCGCCTAACGCGTCTGAACAGTCAGTGTTGCAATGAGTTTACATCCCCCGTGCAGAGCCGATGTAGCGATCGATATTCAGCGCCAGCACGTCGAGCGGAACGTTGCCGCCATCGACTACCGCCTGATCGAAATCGCGCAGGTCATACTTCCCGCCCAGCGCCGCTTTCGCCCGGTCGCGCTGGCGGTTGATCTCGGTGTGACCCATCTTGTAGCCGCAGGCCTGGCCGGGCCAAGAGCAATAGCGGTCAATCTCGGGCGCCAGTTCGGCAAGGCCCGATCCGTTGGCCTCGTGGAACCACTGCAGCGCCTTGTCGCGGCTCCAGCCCATCGCGTGGATGCCAGTGTCGACGACCAGCCGGCAGCAGCGGAACGAGATGCCCTGCAAGTAACCCAGCCGGCCTACCGGATCGTCGTCATAAGCGCCAAGCTCATCCGCCAATTGCTGCGCATAGAGCGCCCAGCCTTCGGAATAGGCGTTGAAGGCCAGCAGCGAGCGGATCAGCGGCAGGCGGTTCGAATATTCGCCCTGCCAGACGTGGCCGGGGATGCCTTCGTGGAACACCAGATCGGCCACGGAAAAGCGGTTGTGGCGGCTGGTGCTGGAAAGGTTGACCCAGACCTTGCCGGGGATCGAACCGTCGATGGAACCCGCGCCGCCATAGGCGTTGGGCGCGCCAGCTTCCTCGGCCAGTGGCAGGCGGCGGATTTCCAGCTTGGCCGGCACTACCCGACGGAAGGCGCGCGGCATCTGGGAGCGCATGAACGCGATCTTGTCTTCCATCAACTTGATGATCTCGCGCCGGCCGGCGTCGTTTTCGGTGAACTGGTAGCGCGGATCCTCGCCCAAAGCCCTCATCCGCTGGCCGACCGTGCCCTTGGTATAGCCCAGCTTATGCAGGATCGGCTCCATCCGCGCTTGCAGTTCGGCCAGTTGGGTCTTGCCGATCTCATGGATTTCCTTGGGGCTGAGCCGGGTGGTGGTGCTGGCGCGCAGGCCCCAGGCGTACCATTCATCACCGCGCGGGCGCGACCACATGCCGGCTTCGGAGGTCGCCTTGCCGCGCTGCTTCTTCAGTTCGGCAAGCTGGCGCTGGAGGGCGGGGACGACATTGCCCGAGACGATAGCCTGTGCACGCTTGCCCCAGTCGCCGGGGATCGTCTGGGTGCGGTTGACCAGCGACTGGGCAAGGCCGCTCTGGCCGCTGCCGGCATCGGTGATGGATTGCTCCATCTGACGGATCGCCTTGTCGAGCAGAAAATCAGGTGCAATCAATTTTTTGGCGCCGGCACTTCGCAACCGTTCGAGCTCTCCATCAAGCTGCGCGGGCAGCTGTGACAGGCGCGACAAGTAGGCTTCGGCATCGCTGGCGCTGCGCACCGGGTGGTCGCCATCGAGGAAACGCGGCGTATCGAGATAGGCGCCGACGTTCTGAATCACGACATAGGGTGTGTTGCGCCAGCCGCCAATCGCGACATCGCCGTAAGGCAGCTTGAACCCGTCGAGCGCAGTGCCAAATGCGCTCTTGACCACGGCAAGGCTGGTGCGGGTGACATCCTCGACCTTGGCCGGATTGACCGCCGAAACCTGCGCCAGCGACCGGCGCAGCAGCGCGGCCTTGCGCGCCTGTCCGGCGGCGGAGCGATCCTCTAGCCGCGAGCGCAAGGCGGCGTTGGCGCCGGTATCGATTCCCAGCGAAGTCGCGCCCTCGGGAGATAGCTTGAGCAGGTCCCAAGCGATGGTCTCGAGCAGCTTGACCGCGCGGTCCTGCTGGCTGGCCGTGGCGGCATAGGCGATCGGGGGGAGGGCGAGTGTGCCGGCGGCGGCGGACAGGCCGCCCAGCGCCTGGCGGCGGGTCAAGGGATGGTTGCTCATGCAACCAAGATTGGAAAGCGGTTCGCCGCCTGTCAAATGCAATTCGCCCGCGCCAAGGGGTCTTTCTGCGAGCGACTTGCGGCGCTATGCAGCCACCATGCTGAACACCGCGCTTTCACTCATGATGCTGACGATCATTGCCCTCGTGCTCGGCGCGATTTACCTCCTGCGGCGCGGGGGATTCACGAAACAGGCGCTGCTGATGCTGTTCCTCGCCATGGTGCTGGGGATCAACATCGGCATCTGGACGCTGCCGGATGCAAGCGGGACCGCGCCGGTGGACCAGGCGAAGTAGGGGCGCTCTCACCGATCGCCCTTAGTTTTGCGTCATCCTGAACTCGTTTCAGGATCCATTTCTCCCAACGCCCTGAAGCGCTGTTACGCAGCGCAACGTCACCGTTGCGTCATGCTCGCCTGCTCCGGGCGCGAGGCCTGATAGATCCTGAAACAAGTTCAGCATGACGAAGTGAGGGGCGAATTCGCCCCCCAATCCATCACCTGATCGGGCATTCCGGCGAGAGGCGGAAGTCGAGATACTTGTCCACGGCCAGCATCATGTCGTCCATTTCGTTTTCGTAGAAATGGTTGGCGCGTGGGATTTCGTCGTGGTGGATGGTGATGTGCTTCTGCGTGCGCAGCTTGTCGACCAGCTTCTGCACCGCGTTCGGCGTCACCACGGTGTCAGCCGCGCCCTGCACGATAATGCCCGATGCCGGGCAGGGGGCGAGGAAGCTGAAATCGTACATGTTGGCCGGCGGCGAGACCGAGATGAAGCCGCGGATTTCCGGGCGGCGCATCAGCAGCTGCATGCCGATCAGCGCGCCGAACGAATAGCCGGCGATCCACGTCGAGCTTGCCTCGGGATGAATCGACTGCACCCAGTCGAGCGCCGCTGCCGCATCGGACAGTTCGCCGATGCCGTTGTCAAAGCTGCCCTGGCTGCGGCCGACGCCGCGGAAGTTGAAGCGCAGCACGGCAAATCCGCGCGCCACGAAGGTTTTGTACATGGCCATCGTGATGCGATCGTTCATCGTGCCGCCCGCCTGCGGGTGCGGATGGAGGATCATCGCCACAGGAGCGCGCGGGCGCGAAGAGGGCTGGAAACGGCCTTCGAGGCGGCCTTCGGGGCCGGGGAAGATCACTGAAGGCATGAATTTGTCACCTTGTGTTGCGGGCCATTCGCGCGGCGTCCCGGAATTTATGGGAGGCCGGTCCGCTAGGGGCTATGATCGGGAAGCTGGCGCTATATAGAAACGGAGGCTCAAAAAGCAACGATTTCGGGACCTGATGCGCGAAACCATCTACCTTGACCACGCCGCGACCATGCCGCTGCTGCCGGCAGCGCGCGAAGCGCTGGAACGGGGCTTCGCGATCTGGGCCAATCCTTCAAGCCCGCACCGCGCCGGCAGAGGCGCTCGCGCCGCGATGGAAGAGGCGCGCGAACGGGTGAAAACAGCGCTTGGCTGGCAGGGCGAGGTGGTCTTCACCAGCGGCGCGAGTGAGGCGATTGCGCTGGCGATTACCCGCTGTGTGCTGCCGCTGGCGGCGGTAAGTGCGGTCGAGCATGAGGCTGTTCTGCGTCATGCCGGGGAATCGAAGCGGCTGGCGGTTGATGGGTTTGGCCTCGTCAATCCCGCCGATTGCGCGCTTCCGGGTCTTTTGGCGGTCCAGCAGGCGAACAACGAAACTGGAGTCATGCAGCCGCTGGAGGCCATCGCTGACGCTGTTCGCGGCGCAGGCGGGCTGCTGCTGTGCGATGCGGCGCAAGGGGCGGGCAAGTTGCTGACGCCCGATGCGGACCTGATTGCCTTGTCGGCCCACAAATTTGGCGGCCCAGTGGGCGTCGGTGCCTTGCTGGTGAAGGACTGGGCCATGCTTCGCCCCACGGGCGGGCAGGAACGCGGTTACCGGCCGGGCACGGAAAACCTGCCGGGCGTGCTCGCGATGGCGGCGGCCTTGGAGTCGGATCGCGACTGGCTGGATGAGGCGGTGCGGCTGCGCCACCGGCTGGATGACGCGATCCGCCAAGCGGGCGGCACATCCATTGCCGAGGACACGGCGCGGGTTCCCACCATCGCGGCCTACCGGATGCCGGGCAAGTCGGCCAATGCCCAGCTGATCCGCTTTGATGCCATGGGTTTCGCGGTTTCGGCGGGGAGCGCCTGTTCTTCGGGATCGCTGCGGATCAGCCACGTCCTCGAAGCCATGAATATTGCCAACCCGGATGAGGTTATCCGTGTAAGTATCGGGCAAGAAACAACAAAAGAGCAGATAGAAGCATTCATCGCGGCATGGCGTCAAGTCGCCGGAACAGGGACTGCGTCATGATCTACCTCGACTATCAGGCGACCACGCCGCTGGCGCCCGAGGCGCGGGAAGCCATGCTGCCGTGGTTGGCGGGACCCGAGGGTATGGGCTTCGCCAACCCGCACAGCCCCCACAAGCCGGGCCGCGCGGCGGCGGCGGCGGTCGAGGTGGCGCGGGAGCAATTGGCGGCGCTGCTGCCACCCGGTGGCCGGGTGGTGTTCACCAGTGGGGCGACCGAGGCACTGAACCTCGCAATTCTTGGCAGAAAGCCTATCCAAGTTGCTGTTTCAAATATCGAACACTCCGCTGTCATTAACGCAGCGAGGGCAACTGGCGCTCCGATCCAGGTTCTGGAAGTCGGCGCCGAGGGACTGCTTGATCCGGATACCGCGTTTGCCCCGCGCAGTGACATTGTCTGCGTCATGCAGGTCAATAACGAGATCGGCGTCATTCAGCCGATCGAGGTACTGGCGCGCAAGGCCCATGCCAAGGGCGCGCTCTTCGTCTGCGATGCGGTGCAAGGCTATGGCAAGATCGCCGCTCCCGCAGAGGCCGACATGATCGCGATCACCGGCCACAAGATGTACGGGCCAAAGGGCATCGGCGCACTGTGGGTGCGCGACGGTGTTCACCTCGATCCGATCGTCTTCGGCGGCGGACAGGAGGGCGGCCTGCGCTCCGGCACGCTCTCGCCTGCCTTGTGCGCCGGGTTCGGCGCGGCGGCCGCCTTGGCGAAGGACTGCATGGAGGAGGACGCCGCCCACTGCGCCGCGCTCTTCGATCTCGTGCTATCATTGATGCCCGGCTGGCAACTCAACGGCAGCGCCGATCACCGTTGGAAGGGCAACGTCAATCTCCGTCGGGAAGGGCTCGATGTCGGACGGTTGATGAGCGAGTGCCGCGACATTGCCTTTTCCGCCGGTTCCGCTTGCGCCAGCGGCAAGGGCGAGCCCAGCCGCGTGCTCTCAGCAATCGGATTGCCGGCAAAGGCACTGAAAAGTTCTATACGCTTGGGCTTTGGCCGTTATACGACAAGGCGGGAAATAGAGGACGCCTGCGCTATCTTGAACGCCGCCGCTGCGGCGCAGGGAGTTTGAACGTCGTGGTCCGCATCAATTTCATCAATGGTGAAGCTGAAATATCCGCCGAGGCCGAGCCAGGCACGCGCCTGCTCGAAGCCGCGCAGGCCGCTGGTATGCCGCTCGAAGGCACCTGCGAAGGCCAGATGGCCTGCTCCACGTGTCACGTGATCGTCGCTCCCGAATGGTTCGACAAGCTGCCCCGCGCCAGCGAGGACGAGGAAGACATGCTCGACCTTGCTGCCGGGATCACCCGCACCAGCCGTCTGTCATGCCAGATCACGCTGGATGCGGACCTCGACGGGATCGAGATCCGCATTCCGGGCGAAAGCCGCAATATCCAGCGGCTTTAGGTCGGGTCAGGCCTCTTCGGCCTCGTTTTCGCGCTCGTCTTCATCTTCATCATCGGCTTCATTAATCGCTGCGATCAGCGCTTCGTTGAAGGCAGGAATATCGCCAGGCATGCGGCTGGTGATGATGTGGCCATCGACCACGACCTGTTCGTCGAACACTTCCGCGCCGGCGTTTTCCAGGTCGGTGCGGATTGAGGGCCAGCCGGTCACGCGGCGGCCATCGATAATGTCGGCCTCGACCAGCAGCCAGGGACCATGGCAGATCGCCGCGATCGGCTTTTCGGCCTCGTCGAAATCCTCGACTAGTTCGATCGCGCGCGGCTGCATCCGCAGGATGTCGGGGTTCATCTGCCCGCCAGGGATCAGCAGGGCATCGAATTCCTCTGCCTCGACATCGTCCAGCAGGGCATCGACGGTAACGCTCTCGCCCCAGTCCTTGTCGCTCCAGCCGCGGATCTTGCCCGGCTTGATGCTGGCGACGACGGTCTCGAAACCTTCGGCTTCCAGCGCCTTTTTCGGTTCGATAAGTTCGGATTGCTCGAAACCATCGGTGGCGATGATGAGGATGCGCTTGGTCATGGTGTGCTCCGGGGATTGTGCCTGATGTGGCAGGGTGTTCAACGGTAGAGAACGAATGGCGGAAAAACTGGTTCCCCCGGTTCCCTCGCGCCCGGTCTCACGGCTAAGGCAGCCGAACCATGGTGACTGCAACGACCGAACCCGATCCCTTTGATGCCATTGTCGACGCGCCTTTCGATTCAGCGCTTTCCGAGCGCTATCTCGTCTATGCGCTGTCGACGATTACCGCGCGCTCGCTGCCTGATCTGCGTGACGGGCTGAAGCCGGTCCACCGCCGCCTGCTCTGGGCGATGCGTCAGTTGAAACTCAACCCCAGCGATGCCTTCAAGAAATCGGCGCGCGTCGTGGGTGATGTGATCGGTAAATACCATCCGCACGGCGACCAGTCGGTCTATGACGCGATGGTCCGTCTCGCGCAGGATTTCAGCCTGCGCTATCCGCTGGTCGAAGGGCAGGGCAACTTCGGCAATATCGATGGCGATAACGCCGCCGCCTATCGCTACACCGAAGCGCGGCTGACCAAGACTGCGGTTCAGCTTATGGCCGGGCTGGATGAAGGCACGGTCACCTTCATCCCCACCTATAACGGCGAAGAGGAAGAACCGGAAATCTTCCCCGGCCTGTTCCCCAACCTGCTGGCCAACGGCTCTTCGGGCATCGCCGTGGGCATGGCGACCAGCATCCCCAGCCACAACGTCCACGAGATTATCGATGCGACGCTGATGCTGATCGACAATCCGCACGCTGAACACGCGCAGCTGATGGAGATATTCCAAGGGCCGGACCTGCCGACCGGCGGCGTCATCGTCGACAGCCCGGAGATTATCAGCCGCGCCTACGAGACCGGCAAGGGCGCGATCCGCGTGCGCGGGCGGTTCTCTACCGGCAAGGATAAGGACGGCAACTGGGAGGAAACCGGCATCGAAAAGCTGGCGGGCGGCCAGTGGCAGCTCGTGATTTCCGAAATACCCTACATGGTCGGCAAGAGCAAGCTGATCGAGCAGGTCGCCCAGCTGATCGCCGACAAGAAGCTGCCGATCCTTGAAGACGTGCGCGACGAATCGGACACCCAGATCCGCATCGTCTTTGTGCCGAAGAGCCGCAACGTCGATCCCGAACTGCTGAAAGAGAGCCTGTTCAAACTGACCGACCTTGAGAGCCGGTTCAGCCTGAATCTCAACGTGCTGGACGACACCCGCACCCCCGGCGTGCTGTCGTTGCGCCTGCTGCTGCTCGAATGGGTAAAGAGCCAGATCGACATCCTGATCCGGCGCAGCCAGCACCGGCTGGCCAAGATCGCCGACCGGCTCGAGCTGCTCGGCGGTTACATTATCGCCTATCTCAACCTCGACCGGATCATCGAGATCATCCGCACAGAGGACGAACCCAAGCCGGTGATGATGCTGGAATTCGAGCTGACCGATCGCCAGGCCGAGGCGATCCTCAACATGCGGCTCCGCTCCTTGCGCAAGCTCGAGGAAATGGAACTGCGGCGCGAGCGCGATACCCTGCTGGTCGAGAAGGACGAGCTCGAAAAGCTGCTCGAAAGCCCGGCGCGCCAGCGCACGCGCCTGAAGCGAGACATGGCCAATCTGCGCAAGGACTATGCCGAGGAAACCGTGCTCGGCCGCCGCCGCACGACGATTGCCGAAGCCGCGCCCACGGTCGAGTTTTCGATGGACGCAATGATCGAGAAGGCACCCGTGACCGTGATCCTGTCAGCCAAGGGCTGGATCAGGGGCGCCAGCGGACACGAGCCGCTCGACAAGGAATTCAAGTTCAAGGAAGGCGACGGCCCGGCCTTTGCGCTCCACGCGCAGACCACCGACAAGCTGCTGGTCGCTTGCGATAACGGCCGTTTCTACACGCTGGGCTGCGACAAGTTGCCCTCGGCGCGCGGCTTTGGCGAACCGGTCCGCACCATGGTCGACATTGACGCCGGGGCGGAGATCGTCGCGCTGCTGGTCTATAAGCCCAAGGGGCAGTTGCTGCTGGCTTCGAACGCCGGGCGCGGCTTTGCTGCCGAGGCTGACGAACTGCTCGCGGAAACCCGCAAGGGCCGGGGCGTCATGACCACCAAGCCGGGCGTGAAACTGGCCGTGGTGCGCGAAATGCCGGCTGAGCACGATCACATCGCCGTAGTCGGTGACAACCGCAAGCTGGTGATCTTCAGCCTTGAGGAACTGCCGGTGCTTGCCAAGGGGCAAGGCGTGACCCTGCAACGCTACCGCGACGGCGGGCTCGCCGATGCGGTGACGCTCAAGCTGGACGAGGGACTGAGCTGGAAGATGGGCGGTGAGTCTGGCCGCACCCGGACGGAAAGCGATATGCGCCTGTGGAAGGTCGCGCGCGGTGCGGCGGGAAGGTTGCCGCCGACAGGTTTCCCTCGGGATAACAAGTTCTGATCCGCTGAGCTGATAATAATCGTGATCCCGGCGAAGGCCGGGACTCAGCGAAGAAAATAGAGTCGTCGCACAGCGACGACGTACTTGTCCGGACTGGGTCCTGGCCTTCGCCGGGATGACGGAGTGGGTTTAAGCGGGCTTCTCGTCCGCCAACGCCGCCTGCGGGTTGTTTGGCACCAGCACCAGCGTTTTTCCTTCGACCCGCCAGGACTTGAGCCGTGACAGGAAGTTCATTCCCAGCACGTTGGTTTCACCCAGACCCTGCGCGACCACGGCGTCGAGATCGCGCGCGATGATGTTGCCGAAGCGCAGTTCCTTGATCGTCACCAGTTCGGCCATGGTCTGGCCGTTCGCGGTCTTGAGGATCACCGGCGCGCGCATTGCCTGCTTTTCGACGCGGGCCTGCTCGGCGACGGGCGGGGCCATCGCGGTGAGCGTCGCCCCGGTATCGACCATGAAACGCACCGGCGCGCCGTTGACCTCCGTGCGGATCCAGAAATGGCCGTCGCGCGACATCTGAACGCGGGTTTCGCTGCCTTGCACCTTTTGTTCGGGCAGGCCGACGCCGGGCAGGCTGAACTCGCCGTTCGGACTGAGCCGCGCGACCTGTGCGATCGTCAGCAACAGCGCGGCGACGAGGCCGAGGTTGCCGATCCCGCGCACCGCGCCGCCCAGCCGGGGCAGGGTGGGCCGCAGCATTCCGCCGAGGATCGTGACAAAAACGGCAGCCAGCGCCAGTGTCAGCAGCGGCTGATCCTGAAGGAATGCGATGAGCGCGTCGAGGTTCATGCGCGGACTATGGCAGGCATCGGCTTTCGCTTAGCTGACCGGGCGGGTGGCGGCATCGAGCAGCGCCGGGACGCGCGCATCGTCGAAGCCGGAGGCGATCCACGCGTCCTCAACCTCGCAAAGGATGCGGGCGACTTGGGGGCCAGCCTTGACACCGCGCGCGACGACTTCGCCGCCCTTGAGCGGGAAGCGGGGCACGGCCCAGCCCTGAAGCGGAGAGGTATCGGCACCGGTGAGGAGGAGGCGGTCCAGTGCACCGTCGATACCGAGGCGATAGGCGAGCGCGCGGGCGTTGGCCCCCACGTCATCCCGCCCGGCCGCGATCTTGAGCCGCTTCTTCTGCGCGCCGGAAAGGCGGAACCGGCTGGCAGCCTGCTCGGCGTGCGAAACATCGGCGGGGAGTAGCGCGGCGAGGCGGCGCAGCGGGTCGGGGGCGATGCCGCAGTGTTGTTCGTGCGTGATCAGTGCCGTCAACGCGGCCACGTCCGCTTCGGGCAGGACCTGGTTCAGCACCCCCAGTTCGCCCATGCGCGCCACGGTCGGCGCGGGATCGAGCAAGCCAAGCAGGTTGAGCATTTCCATGCCGATGCGCTCACGCGATAGGCACTTGAGCGTCGCGGCCAATTCTGAGCAGGCCTGTTCTGATTCTGCATCAGCAGGTTGTGAGCCAAACCTCGCCTGAAACCGGAAATAGCGAAGGATGCGCAAGTGATCCTCACGGATGCGTTCCCGCGCGTCGCCGATGAAGCGCACGCGCCGTGCATTCAGGTCCTCCATCCCGCCGAACCAGTCGAAAATTTCCAGCGTGGCCGGATCGGCGTAAAGCGCGTTCATCGTGAAATCGCGGCGCGCGGCGTCGTCCTGCCAGTCGTCGGCAAAGGCCACGGTAGCGCGGCGGCCGTCGGTGCTGACGTCATGGCGCAGGGTGGTGATCTCGACCGGGCCGAAGGGGATAAGCGCGGTCACCGTGCCGTGTTCGATACCGGTGGGGATCGCCTTGATACCCGCGTCCTTGAGCTTGCCGATGACCTTGAGCGGACGCAGCGGCGTGGCAATGTCGACATCCTTGACCGCAATGCCCAGCAGCGTATCGCGCACCGCGCCGCCGACATAGCGGGCATTGCCGGGGCCAAGCACGGCGACCAGTGCGGCGAGGTCCTCGCGGCGGGTCCAGTCCGTTTCGGGCAACCGCTCAGCCATGCCAGCCGAGCCGCTTTGACAGGTTGACGATGATCGCGGCTGTGACGCCCCAGGTGTTATGCTCGCGCCACAGGATTTCGTAATAGGGCCGCATGCCGCCTTCCCATTCCACCCACTTCTCGGCGTGGTTCGCGGGATCGAACATATGCGAGACCGGGGGTTCGAACCACTGGGCAACTTCGGTGGGGTTGGGGATGATCTCGATATCGGGCGGCACAACGGCGAGAACGGGGGTGATCTCGAAGCCGGAATGGGCGCGGTAGACATCGCCGGTGCCGATCACACGCACCTGTTCGGGCGGAATGGCAAGTTCCTCCCACGCCTCGCGCAGCGCGGCTTCCTCGGGGCTTTCGCCGGGATCGATCTTGCCGCCGGGAAAGGCGATCTGGCCGGGATGGGCGCGCATGTTTGACGGGCGGTGGAGCAGGATCATGCCGGGCTCCTCACGCTCGGTCATAGCGATCAGCACGGCGGCGGGGCGGAACTCCTCGACGACGACCGCGCTCCAGTCCTCGAACAGTTTCGGCGCGGGCGAACCATCATAGCCGCGCTGATAGAGCGCCGAGACGCGCGCATGCAGGTCGCTCATCGCGGCACCAGCGAAAAGGTCTCGCCCCCGCTCGATACGCTGAGATCGCCTCCGGCTAGCGCCAGTTCGACCAGCTGGGCATAGGTCGATCGGTTGAGCCGCGCCTCGGTGCCATGACGCACCGCGACATAGATCGCGGGAATCTCGGAATCGCCGCGCGCGATGATCGGGTGGTTCGGGCCGGCGATCACAGTGTCATCGGTGTTCAGTCGGAAGGCGAGCGCATCGGCCTGTGCTGTGACATCGGTGGCGATGAAGGCGGCGTCTTCGACCTCGATTGTGAGCATTTCCTGCGGCGTCACCAGCCAGTGCTGGCCGTCCGCGTCACGGCGCAGCAGGGTGGCAAAGGCGCGGACCATGGCCGGGCGCCTGATCTCGCCGCCCTGATGGAACCACTTGCCATCGACGGCGACCCGCATCTCGCTGTCACCGCGCTGCTCGGGCTGCCACTGGTCAATCGGCGGCAACTTGCGCGCTTCTACCAGCGCCGCAATCTCTGCGAGTGACAGTCCGGCAAGGTCAGGCGGTGGATCATATGGCATGCGCCATCAGCGATGCCAGATCGCTCTAGCCGAGCCAAGGCCCCAGCGTGCCCTTTTCCGGCAGCACGGCTGGGTTTTCGGCGCGGACCAGCAGGCGGCTCCGTTCAAAGGGGCCGGGCAGGTCCCAGCCTTGTGTCGCTTCGTTGGAGAAACCCCAGAAGCGGCCATAGTACTCCGGGTCGCCGATCATCACTTGCGCCAGTGGCGCGCGCGGGTCGATGGCGGCGAGGCTCGCGGTCATCAGCGCCTTGCCATAGCCGCGCCCCTGATGTTCCGGCAGGACGGCGACGGGGCCGACCATGATCATCGGATGGCGGCGGCCATTGGCATCGGTCAGCGCCACCGGCCAGCACTGGATCGTGCCGGCCAGCAGGTCGTCCTCGTCGAGTGCGGCGAAGGACAGGCCGGGCAAGGCCTCGGTGCCTTCGCGCACCTTGTAGGCCGTGCGCTGGCGACGTTCCGGCTCGAACGCGATGTCGAGCACCTGCTCGACAAGGTTGGGCGAAACGTCGGCGAGGGGGATGATGTTGGCCATTGCGGGCGGGCCGATAGGGCGAAAGGGCCCGCCGTGCAACGATTCAACGCGGAACCACCTCGAGCAATCGCCCGCCCGCGCCGTCCTCGATCATCCACAGCTTCCCGTCAGAGCCTTCGGCTATGCCGCGCATCCGGGCATCCATGTTGTAGCGTTCCGCCTCGCGCGCCGTGTCGCCGGTTATGCCGACGCGCACCAGCCCTTGCGCACCGAGTGCGGCGATCAGGGCATTGCCCTTCCACGCGGGGAATTTCTCGCACTTGCAGATGATCATCGCGCCCGGAGCGATCACCGGGTTCCAGCTCAGCGCCGGGGCGGCAAGGTCCGGGCGGGTGGCGTGGCGGGGGATAGGCTTGCCGTCATAATGATCGCCGTTCGACACCACCGGCCAGCCGTAATTGCTGCCGGGCTTGACCAGATTGAGCTCGTCGCCGCCAGCCGGTCCGTGTTCGATGTCCCACAGCCGGCCCTCGCCATCGAAGGCGACGCCGAGCAGGTTGCGGTGGCCATAGGACCAGATTTCCGCCGAAACGCCGCCCTTTTGGGCGAAGGGATTGCCGGCGGCGGGCTTGCCGTCGCGCGTCAGGCGCAGCATCTTGCCAAGGTTGACGGTCAGGTCCTGCGCCGGGGTCATCTTTTGCCGGTCACCCGAGGTGAGGAACAGGTATTTGCCATCGGGCGAGAACTTGATGCGGTGGCTGTAATGGCCGCGTCCGGTGACCTTGGGGCTTTGCCGCCAGATCACCTCGAGACCATCGATTCGCGCGCCGGTGCCTTCACGGACCAGCTTCGCTCGGCCAAGCACCGCGCCGCGAGTGTCGCTTTCGCCGGCTTCCGCCCAAGTGAGGTAAACCGTTCCGTCCTTTTCGAAGGCGGGTGAGATAGCGACATCGCCAAAGCCGCCCTGGCCGCCAAAAGCAACGGTCGGCGTGCCGGTGACGTCAGTGACCGCGCCGCTGGCCAGATCGACCAGCTTGAGCTTGCCCTTCTTCTCGGTCACCAGCGCGGCGTTTCCGGGCAGCAGGGCCAGCGCCCAAGGCTCGTCGAGCTTGGCGACTTCGCGGGTGGTGAAGGGGTTGGTCTCGACGAAATCGGCCGGTCCCTGTATGCTGCTATCCCCGGCGGCGGTCGCGCCGCAGCTTGCGAGAGGGACGAGCAGGGGCGATAGCATCAGGCTGATGGTTTGACGTTTCATGGGCACGACGATGGGCCAACCGTTCCTGATTGCCAAGACTGGCTCGACAAACAACCGGCGCGGAGGGACGATCGGCGTGGACGAAGCCGGGCGCGGTCCGCTCGCCGGACCGGTGGTGGCGGCGGCCGTAGTGCTGTGCAGCCCGCGACCTGCCGGACTCGACGATTCCAAGATGCTGTCGCGCAGTGCCCGCGCTCTGCTGGAAGAACGCATCAAGCGCCGCTGCCGCTGGGCCGTGGGCGTGGTCGATGTGGACGAGATTGACCGGCTCAACATCTTTGGCGCCACCATGCTGGCGATGACGCTGGCGGTGCGCGCGCTGTGCGAACTGTTGGACGAGGAACCCGCCGAAGTGCTGATCGATGGCAACCTGACGCCGCAGGGCCGCCGCCCTGAGTGGTGCTGGCCGGCGCGGGCTATCGTTGGCGGCGATGCCATCGAACCCTGTATTTCCGCCGCCTCGATCATCGCCAAGGAACACCGCGACCGCATGATGCGCGCCTATGCCGAGCAGCACCCGCATTACGGCTGGGAACGCAATGCGGGCTATGGCACGCCCGAGCACCTCGCGGCGCTGCGCACGCACGGTGCAACACCCCTTCATCGGCGCAGTTTCGCGCCGGTCGCCCAACTGGAGTTGCAGATATGAGCGGATTTACCGAGGTCGACGTTCCCGACCAGTCGGGCCGCACGATGATCGTCACCGGGTCGAACACCGGCATCGGGTTCGAGATTGCCCGCGTGCTGGCCCAGCGCGGCGCACGGGTGCTGCTGGCGTGCCGCAGCAAGGACAAGGCTGAAGCGGCGATGACCCGCATCGACGCAGTGGCCCCCGGGGCCGACCTTGCTTTCCTGCCGCTCGATCAGGGCGATCTCGCGTCGGTTCGGGCAGCGGCAGATATCGCGGGAAAAGAAGCTCGGCTCGACTGTCTGATCAACAATGCCGGCGTGATGGTGCCGCCGCTGACCCGCACCGCGCAGGGGTTCGAACAACAATTCGGCGTCAACCACCTCGGCACCTTCGCGCTCACCGGGCTGCTGCTGCCCAAGCTGGCCGAAACGCCGGGATCGCGCGTCGTCATCACCTCGAGCATCGCCCACAAGACCGGGCGCATCGATTTCGATAACCTCGATGCGTCGAAGGGCTACCATCGAGGCGATTTCTATTCGCAGAGCAAGCTCGCCAACCTGCTGCACATGACCGAGCTTGACCGGCGGCTGCGCGGGGCAGGTTCGCCGGTGGCGGCACTGGCTTGCCACCCCGGCGTCGCGGCAAGCGAACTGGTGCGGCACATCCCGCTTGGCAGCCTGCTCGGTGCGGCGATGGGTCTGTTCCTCAATACGGCGGCGCAGGGAGCATGGCCGGCGCTTCAGGCGGCGACCGATCCGGCGGCGCAATCGGGCGACTATTACGGCTCGCAGCAATGGCGCGAAATGCGTGGGAGCTCGGGCAAGGCCCAACGGGCGCCGCAGGGGTGCGACCTTGCCGTGGCGCGGCGGCTCTGGGACGTGTCGGTGGAACTCACCGGCGTCGATCCGGGGCTTGCGCCGGCGGACTAAGCGCACGCGCATCCGGAGTCCCCGCGCAGGCGGGGACCTCAGGCCTTGGCATACAACCACCGTGTTGCTCGCATCCTCCTGAGGCTCCTGCCTGCGCGGGGGCGCGGCGGGAGAGGGAAATTATTTGGGCCGCCGAGTCCTCCGCGCCACACCACCACATGTTGAGTCCTGCCTGATGGACGGGACTCCACATGATGTGTGGGACTCGTTTCGTTCCGCTGGAAAGGCACCCCCAAGCCGCCGGAATCGCAAGGATTCCCGGCGAGTCGCGGGTTGACGTGAGGCTGTGGATAACTCACCCTGTGTGTTCTGAATCGGGGGGATACGAGTTTTCATGGCGCAAACACTGCTCAAACCGCGCGCGGCGCAGGCGCAGGCTGATGTCCGGGCCGCGCTGCCCCTGGGCCAGATCATCGCAGGCGACTGCGTCGAGGCGATGCGCTCGCTTCCCAGCGCCTCGGTCGATCTCGTCTTCGCCGATCCGCCGTACAACCTGCAACTCGGCGGCGATCTTTCGCGCCCCGATGGCAGCCATGTCGATGCCGTGACCGATCACTGGGACCAGTTCGACAGCTTCGCCGTTTACGACAAGTTCACCCGCGAATGGCTGACCGAGGCGCGCCGCGTGCTCAAGCCCGATGGCGCGCTGTGGGTAATCGGATCGTACCACAACATCTTCCGTCTTGGCGCGATGATGCAGGACATGGGCTTCTGGATCCTCAACGACGTGGTCTGGCGCAAGGCCAACCCGATGCCCAATTTCAAGGGCACCCGCTTCACCAACGCGCATGAAACGCTGATCTGGGCGTCGATGGGCGAAAAGGCGCGCTACACGTTTAATTATACGGCGATGAAGACGCTCAACGACGAATTGCAGATGCGTTCGGACTGGGTCCTGCCGATCTGCAACGGGCAGGAACGGCTGAAGAAGGGCGGCACCAAGGTCCACCCGACGCAGAAGCCCGAGGCGCTGCTTTACCGCGTGATGCTGGCGACGACCAACAAGGGCGACGTCGTGCTCGATCCCTTCTTCGGCACCGGCACCACCGGCGCGGTGGCCAAGCGTCTAGGTCGTCAATGGATCGGCTGCGAGCGTGAGAGCAATTACCGCGAAGCCGCGCTCGAACGCATCGAGATGGCGCTGGAGCTTGATGAGTCGGCATTGAAGACCATGCAGAGCCCGCGCTCTGCGCCCAAGGTAGCCTTCGGTACGCTGATCGAAACCGGCTGGATCGCTGCCGGCACCGTGATCACTGACAAGAAGCGCCGCCTCAGCGCCACGGTTCGCGCCGATGGTTCGCTGGTGTCAGGCACGGAAATCGGTTCGATCCACGGCCTTGGTGCCAAATTACAAGGCGCACCGGCCTGCAATGGCTGGACCTTCTGGCACATCGAGCACCAGGGCGAGGTCAAGCCGATCGACGCGTTGCGCAAGCTCTACCTGCTCGCTACCGAAGACTGATCCGGCGTCAGGAGCCGGTGGCGGATTTCACTTCCGGCTTCTTCTTCGCGTCGGCCATCGGTCCTCGCCCGTGCAATGCCTCGATTTCGTCGCGGCGCTTGGCGAGGTACCATTCGCGTTCGGCGACATAGGGATCGCCGGTCGCGTGGAATTCCTTGAACTTGTCATCCAGCTCGATCCGGTCGTCGAGCGACTTCACCACTCCAGTGCTGAGCGAGAAGTATGGCTTGTTGAACGGTGTTCCGGCGACAGACGGCAGGATCGACTTGTCGAGCACCCAGCCGACAAGGTCACGCGCCGATGTTGGCCCGATCACCGGCAGGAACATGTAAGGCCCTGCGCTCACGCCGTAGTAGCCGAAGGTGTTGCCAAATCCGTTGGCGCGGTAGGGCAGCTTGATCGACTTGCTCTTGGCCACATCGATGAGGCCGGCCACGCCGACGGTGGAATTCACGGCGAACCGCCCAACCGTTTCCGCGGCCTTGCCGGGCTTCAGCTGCAACATGAAGTTGATGAAGTTTACCGGCTCGGTCAGATTGCGCAGGACATTGCGCAGGCCGCTGCGCGCGGGGCTGGGGAGCACTTTCTTGTAGCCCATGGCGAGCGGGGCGACGAGGGCGTTGTCAACTGCGGTCACAGCCTTGAAGGCTTCGACATTGATCGCCTGGCCGGGATCCTCGGGCACGTCCTGGCGCGCGGAAACTACGATTTCATCGGGCGCGACCGCGTTGTCATCGCCCACCACAGGTGCAACCTGCACCGATCCTTCGGTGAGCAGCGGCAGCGGCTTTGGTGCAGCAAGCGCGGGATTGGCCGCGCCAAGCAACATGGCAGCCATGGGAGCAGAGATCAACTAATTGTCATTCCAGCGCCGAAACTTCGCCTGCGCTATAGGGTTCAATTGGTTACTTAGTTTGCGTCTGTTTCGCTGTCGATGCACCGCGCCTCGGGAAAAACGCGGAAAATTCCTTTCTCCACTGTTCGCGGCAGGCCGGTTTTTGACTAAGGTCTCCGCATGAGCCTCTCCGTCTATCTCCGCCCCATCGCCCTCGCCGAAAGTCCGCAAAGTGAGGAGGGTGACACCCTTCGGCTGGGCGGTTCGATGGTCTGGGCCAGTCGCTTCGCCTTGATCAGCCGCGAGAATGGCAAGGTCGTGCGGCGCGAGCGCTATTCCGCGCGCCAGCTTGAAGGCGCGTTGCCGGCGCTGCCCGATGATGTTGCCGTGCAGTTCGATAACCTCAAGCGCGTTCATGCCCCAATCCAGTGCGGCGCCCGCACGATCCGACTCGACCAGCCGCAGGTCATGGGCATCCTCAACGTCACGCCGGACAGCTTTTCGGATGGCGGCGAATTTCTCGACAAGCCGGAGGTCGCCGCCGCCCACGCCGCGCGCATGGTCGAGGCCGGGGCGGCCATCGTCGACATCGGCGGCGAATCCACGCGTCCCGGCGCGGCGGCGGTGTGGGAAGGCGATGAGGTCAAGCGCGTCGTTCCGGCGGTCGAATTGCTAGCAGGCATGGGCGCGGCGATCAGTGTCGACACGCGCCGTGCAAGTGTGATGGAAGCCGCGCTCGGTGCCGGTGCGCACATGATCAATGACGTGTCCGGCCTGCGCCACGATCCGCGATCGCTGCAACTTGCCGCCAGCAGCGGCGCGCCCGTGGTGCTGATGCATGCGCCGGGTGAAGGCGAGAACCTGCATGAGGGCGGCACCTACGCCGATGTCGTGCTCGACGTGTTCGACTGGCTGTGCGCCCGCCGCGATGCCGCACTGGCGGCCGGAATCGCGCGGGAAAAGATCGTGCTCGATCCGGGCATCGGCTTTGGCAAGACGCTGGCCGAAAACCTCGCGCTGGTGAACGCGCTGCCATTGTTCCACGCGCTCGGCCAGCCGCTGCTGGTGGGTGCGAGCCGCAAGCGGATGATCGGCGCGCTGTCGAACGAGGCTCCGGCGCACAAGCGGCTCGGCGGCAGTCTGGCGCTGGCGCTGCGGGCGATGGACGCGGGCGTGCACTTGCTGCGCGTCCATGACGTGCCCGAAACCGTGCAGGCGCGCGATGTGTGGCGCGGAATGCGCGACGCGGCGCTCACCGATTTCAGCCAGCTGGTTTAGGAGGCCGCGCCGATGCACGAAGCCGGACATTCCGCACTGCGCGACGGGGTGATCCTCCTCGGTTTCGCGATCGCTTTCGTCCTGATATTCCGGCGGTTCGGGCTGGGTGCGACGTTGGGCTACCTCGTCGCCGGTGCGCTGGTCGGGCCTCAAGTGCTGGGCCTTGTCGGCGATGCCGAGGGCAAGCTGGGCATTGCCGAACTCGGCATCACGCTGCTGCTGTTCGTGGTCGGGCTGAGCCTCAATCCATCCCGCCTCTGGGCTATGCGGCGCGACATCTTTGCCATCGGCGGTTTGCAGGTGGTCACTTGCGGTCTGGCGTTGACCGGGGTCGCGGCATGGGGCGCGGGGTTCCACTGGGCCGCAGCCCTCGCGCTCGGCCTGCCATTGGCGCTTTCGTCTACCGCGCAGGTCCTGCCGATGCTGCAAAGCTCGGGCCGCCTGCGCACGCCGTTTGGCGAGCGGGCCTTTGCCATCCTGCTATTTCAGGACCTGTCGATCATCCCGCTGATCACGATCATCGCCGCGATGGGCCATGATCCGGCGGCAACGGGGGGACCTTCGGGCTGGATGCAGGCGCTGCTGTCGCTTGGCGCGGTGGCCGGACTGATCTTCGCCGGTCGCTTCGTTTTGCGCCCCATGTTCCGCCTGATCGCCAACCTTGGCGAGCAGGAGATGTTCGTTGTCGCCGGCCTGTTCACGGTGCTCGCCGCCGCCGCCATCATGGAAGCACTCGGCCTGTCGAGCGCGCTGGGCGCTTTCGTTGCCGGCGTGATGCTGGCGGACAGCCCCTATCGGCACGAGATCGAGGCGGACGTCGAACCGTTCCGTTCAATCCTGCTGGGCCTGTTTTTCGTCTCGGTCGGCATGATGCTCGATCTGAATGCCATCGCTGAAAACCCGGTTTTCGTGGTCGCCATGGCGCTGGCCGTGATCGCGGTGAAGGCGGCGCTGATTTTCGGCATCGCGCGGCTGTTCGGCATGGCCTGGCGCGGCGCGCTGGGGCTGGGGCTGCTGCTCAGTCAGGGCGGCGAATTCGGCTTCGTGCTGTTCGCGCAGGCCAGCCGAGGCGGGCTGATCGATGCTCAGGCGGCGAGCCTGTTCGGGGCCGTGGTCACGCTATCCATGGCGACCACGCCGTTCCTGATGATGCTGACGCGCGGGCTGCGCGATGGCGCGGCCCAATCGCGAGAAGAGCGCGACGGACCCAGCGCGGACGGCGCCAGCGCCATCATCGTCGGCTATGGCCGCTTCGGGCAGACGGTCGCGCAAATCCTCCACGCCGCCAAGGTTCAGGTCTCCACGGTCGACACCGATGTCGAAATGATCGACGTCGCCAAGCGTTTCGGTGCCGAGGTCCATTTCGGCGACGGCACGCGGATCGACCTGCTGCGGCAGGCAGGGGGCGATGAAGCCGAGGTTATCGCTTTCTGTATCGACGGAGAAGCAGTTGATGCCGCGCTGGTGGATGCGGTGCACGAAGCCTTCCCCAAGGCCTCGATCCTCGTCCGCGCCTATGACCGCCGCGCCGCCATGGCGCTGGCCGGCACGCCCGCCGTCGTTGTGGTGCGCGAAGTTCAGGAATCAGCGGTGCGACTGGCGAGCGGCGCGCTCGAGCAGTTGTCTGTCAGCCGAGAGGAGATTGGCCGCGCGGTCAATCACTACCGCACGCTCGACGAAAAGCGCCTCGCCTTGCAGGTTGAGAGCGGTGACCTGCGCGTTGCCCGCAACCTGATCCTGACGGGCAAGGATGATCCCGAGATGGAGCCGCGCTAGCGATACCCGCAGTCGCTGCCCAGCACTTCGCCGGTGATCGTCCACGCTTCGTCAGACAGCAGGAAGCCGATCTGGTTGGCCATGTCGACGGCCTGCGCGGTGCGGCCCATTACGCTGACTTCGGCGGCAATTACGGCCATGGCGTCTTCCTTGCTACCGTGCTGTTCGACAAGGCTCTCGAAATAGCCGGACTTGGTCCAGATCGGCGTTTCGACCCGGCCCGGCGCGATGGCGTTGATGCGGATGCCGTCGGACACGTGCTCGGCGGCGGCGACTTTCGCGAGGTGAGCGATGGCGGCCTTGCTCGTGCCATAGGCGCTGGTCATGGCCATCGGCTTTACCCCGGCGGCGGAGCTGAGCAGCACGGCGGAACGATTGCCGGTGCCTTTCAGCATCAGCCGCAAGGCGCAGCGCAGGCCAAGGAACACGCCGTCGAGGTTGACCGCCTGCATCCGCCGCCAGCCGGCGAAGTCCTGACTGACGATCGGCGTGCCGCTGGCGATTCCGGCGCTGAGCACGGCATGATTGAGCCGTTCGACGGACTGTTCAACCTCGTCCCACAGCGCTTCGTCCGCCACGTCGCCAATGAAGCGGCGCGAGGGGCAGGGCAGGTCCAGCGCATCGAGACCGGCCTCGTCCATGTCGACGAGGATGATCTCGGCGCAACCATTGCCGGCCAGCCATGTCGCGCAGGCCGCGCCAATGCCCGATGCCGCGCCGGTGACGAGCGCCGTGCGCCCGGAAAAGTCGAAATGTGCCATGCAGGCAAGGCTAGCACGGCTTGCCTGCGGTTTTGAAGCGGTTAGCATTGCGGGCGAAGGGAGCGGCTTGATGGCGGCAAGGGCAATCATGGCTTTAGGCCTGTTGATCGGACTGGCGGGCGCTGCGCCGCCCTCTCCGCTCCCCGCCGATGCGCTGGTTATCTTTGGCTCACGCTATTGCGCGCCCTGCGTTGCCGAGCTCAAGGAACTGCCGCGCATTTCGCAGTGGCGCGGGACGCGGCCCTTAGTCGTGGCGTGGATCGACAAGGAGCCGCCGCCGGCTATCGGCACCTTCCCGGCCACCCGCGCGGTCGAATGGCGCGAGGCGCGGCGGATGCTGATGGCCTCGTCAGCTGGCGCATCGCTGGCGGTGCCGCCGGTGGTGGCGACCAACGCGCTGGGCAAAGTCTGTGGTTCTACGCGCAAGCCTCTGACGCGGGCCTTGGTGAGGGACCTCGTGAAGGGCTGTTAGGCCGCGCTGTCGATCCCCAGATCGCTAAGCTTGCGATAGAGCGTCGACCGCCCGATCCCCAGCCGCCGCGCAACTTCGGTCATGCGGCCGCGGTAATGGCCGATGGCGAGGCGGATAACGTCGGCCTCGATTTCTTCGAGCGGGCGCAGGTTGCCGTCAGGGGCGTAGAGCAGCACGCCGACGCCTTCCTGCATCGGCTGCGAGGGCAGGCGCGCATCGCTGCCGATCAGGTTCGAAAGCTGCGGGAAATCCTCGCTGGTCAGCGCGTCTCCGTCACAGAACACGGCGGCGCGGAACAGTACGGCTTGCAACTGGCGAACATTTCCGGGCCAATCGTAAGCCCCTAGTAGCGAAAGCGCGCTGTCGGTAATGCCGAGCGGGCGCAGGCCGGGTTGTTCGCCGATGCGGGCAAGGAAATGGCGGGCCAGAGCGGGAATGTCGCCCGCGCGCTGGCGCAGGGGAGGCACGGCGACGATGGTGTGGCTCAGCGCTTCGTACAGCTCGGGCAGGAAATGACCGGCCGCAACAAGGTCTTTAAGCGGCAGGTTGCTCGCGGCAATCAGGCGGACGTCGACCCGGAAAGAATGGCGCGCGCCGATGGGGCGCACATCGCCGCGGGCAATCGCTTCGGCAAGGCGGCCCTGAATATGGTCGGGCAGGCGGTCTATCTCGTCGAGCACCAAGGTGCCGCCGTCGCAATGCTGCATCGCGCCGATCTGGCGGTCGAAAGCGCCGGGGAAGGCACCGCGCTCATGCCCGAACAGCACACTTTCCACGGAATTTCCCGGAATGCTGCCGACATTGACCATGCGCAGCGGCATCTTCGAGCGTGGGCTGGCGGCGTGCATGGCGCGGACCAGCATTTCCTTGCCGCTGCCGGTCTCGCCCTCGATCAGCACCGGGGCATGGCCGCGCGCTGCCTTGGCCGCGATGGCCAGGGCGGAGCGGAATGTCGGGGCGGCACCGATCATCGATTCGAAATCGAGACTGGCGTGCATCTTCTCGGTCAGCGGGGCGAGCTCGTCCTGCGGCGTTTCGCGCGTGGTCGCGGCGCGCAGGGCCTCCATCAACCGGTCAGGCGCCACCGGCTTGATCAGGTAATCGGTTGCTCCGGCGCGCATCGCCTCGACCGCGAGCAGCGGCGAGGCGCTGGTGGTGAGCATCAATATCGGCAGGGCGGGGCGGCGGCTTTTCAGTTCGGCGATCAGTTCGCAGGCATCGTCGCCCGGCACCCATTGATCCAGAATGATGGCGTTGAGCTGCATGCCCTGCCGCGTGCCCAGTGTCGCAATTGCGGTTTCGCTGTCGCGGACGACAAGCGTGCGCCAGCCTTCACGCGCGGCAAGCGCGGAGATCAGCCGGCATTGAGCCGGCTCGTCGTCGATCAGCATCAGCAGGCGCTGCTCGATTTCGGACATGCGTTCCCCGTGCGAAGCCCCTGGCCGCGAAACGAACTTCGCGAACCTTCGAAGCTGTTCATAAGGCGAGTGGGTAAAGAGCGGATTAAGGTTGTTACCGCTTGAGCCCTTGCATCTAGGGCGATAGAGGCTTGTGGGAATGTTCAACTGGCCCGCATCGATTGCGGGCCGCAAGCACGGGGCTCGAATGCACTATGGCATCCGGTAACGACATGAAGGCGCACAATTCGACCTACACCAGCTTCCTGGGCATGCTGAAGTGGGCGATCCCGGTACTCGCGGTGATCACGGCTGTCGTCATCGCTCTGATTTCCTGACCGGCTGATGTCCGAACCCCTTCGGATCGCGGTTCTGAAAGAACGCGCGAGCGGGGAAACCCGTGTCTCTGCCACGCCGGAAACGGTGAAGAAATTCATCGCGCTGGGTGCGGTTGTCGCGGTTGAAAAGGGCGCCGGCGAAGGCGCTTCGATCAGCGACGCGGAATACGAAGCGGTTGGCGCAGAGGTGAAGTCCGGCGCGGTAACGGGCGCGGATGTGGTGCTCGGCGTGCAGGGGCCTGAACCCAAGGCGCTGTCCGGCGTGCGCGCCGGGGCATGGATCGTCGCCACGCTCGATCCGTTCAAGGAACGCGGCCGCGTCGATGAATATGCCAGCCTCGGGCTTGAGGCGCTGGCCATGGAATTCATGCCGCGCATCACCCGCGCGCAGTCGATGGACGTATTGTCCTCGCAGTCGAACCTATCGGGCTACAAGGCCGTGATCGAGGCGGCGAACCTTTATGGTCGCGCTTTCCCGATGATGATGACCGCTGCCGGCACAGTTTCGGCGGCCAAGGCTTTCGTCATGGGCGTTGGCGTTGCCGGACTTCAGGCGATTGCCACGGCCCGCCGCCTGGGCGCGCAGGTTTCCGCGACCGATGTGCGTTCGGCCACGAAGGAGCAGATCCAGTCGCTCGGCGCCAAGCCGATCTTCGTGGAGAATGTCGCTGGCATCGAAGGTGAAGGCGCTGGCGGTTATGCCACGGAAATGTCTGAGGAATACCAGAAGGCGCAGGCTGAACTGGTATCAAGCCACATCGCCAAGCAGGACATCGTCATCACCACCGCGCTGATCCCCGGCCGGCCCGCGCCGCGCCTGATCTCGGACGCGCAGATCGCCTCGATGAAGCCGGGCTCGGTCATTTTTGACCTCGCCGTGGCGCAGGGCGGGAATGTCGAAGGTTCAGTGCCGGATCAGGTCGTCGTCAAGCACGGCGTCAAGATTCTCGGCTATTCCAACACGCCCGCGAAACTGCCCGCCGACAGTTCGGCGCTTTATGCGCGCAACCTCTACAACTTCCTGTCCGCCTTCTGGGACAAGGAAAAGGGCCGCCCGGTCCTCGACGAGGAAATCGGTGATGCCGTGCGCCTGACGCGCGATGGCAAGGTTGTGAACGAGAGGCTTCTGGGGGCATAAATGGACTTCATCTCAATCCTCTCGATCTTCGTGATGGCCTGCTTCGTGGGCTATTACGTCGTCTGGTCGGTCACCCCGGCGCTGCACACGCCGCTGATGGCGGTGACCAACGCGATCTCCTCGGTGATCGTCGTCGGCGCGCTGATTGCCTCTGCTGCGGCGGGTAGTGCGACGAGCAAGTGGCTCGGGCTGTTGGCTGTAGTGCTGGCGAGCGTGAACATCTTCGGCGGGTTTGCCGTGACGGCGCGAATGCTGGCGATGTACAAGAAGAAGGAGAAGAAGTGATGGAACACGTCGCTACTCCTTCGTGGGCGATGCTCGCCTACCTGATCTCCGGCGTGCTGTTCATCCTCGCGCTGCGCGGGCTGTCGTCTCCGGCGACGAGCCGTACTGGCAACCGCATGGGCATGATCGGCATGACAATTGCGGTCGCCACCACGCTGGTGACGCATCTGCCAATGGATTGGTCCGTTGCGAACTGCGTTTCGGGCGAGCCATGCTTTTCTTCGGAACCGGTGTTCAACACCATGACCATGGCTGAAATCCTCATCGCCATCGCCATCGGCGGTGCGATTGGCTGGGTCACCGCGCGCAAGATCGCGATGACCGACATGCCGCAGCTGGTTGCGGCGTTCCACAGCCTCGTCGGCCTTGCCGCCGTGCTTGTCGGCTGGGCGGCCTATCTCAACCCGATCGCCTTCGGCATTGCCGATGCGGACGGCGCGATCCATTTGCAGAGCCGGATCGAGCTCGGCCTTGGCATTGCTATCGGTGCCATCACTTTCAGCGGTTCAGTAATCGCCTTCCTCAAGCTCGCCGGCAAAATGTCGGGCGCGCCGATCATGCTGCCCGGGCGGCACGTGATCAACTTTGGCACTCTGGCGGCGATCATTGGGCTCACCGCATACTTCACGCAGGATCAGGGCCTGTGGGTGATCGCTACCATCACCGCGCTCAGCTTCATCATCGGCTTTCTGCTGATCATCCCGATCGGCGGCGCGGATATGCCGGTCGTGGTCTCGATGCTCAACTCGTACTCGGGCTGGGCCGCGGCGGCGATGGGCTTCACGCTGCACAACACGGCGATGATCATCACCGGCGCGCTGGTTGGTTCGTCGGGCGCGATCCTTTCCTACATCATGTGCAAGGCGATGAACCGCAGCTTCATCTCGGTGATCGCCGGCGGCTTTGGCGCCGATGCCGGCCCGTCTGGCGGCGAGGCGAAGGAACAGCGCCCATGGAAGCGCGGCTCGGCCGAGGACGCAGCCTATATGCTGGGCGAGGCCGAAAAGGTCATCATCATCCCCGGTTACGGCATGGCGATTAGCCAAGCCCAGCACGCGCTGCGCGAAATGGGCGACCTGCTGAAGGCCAAGGGCGTCGAAGTGAAATACGCCATCCACCCGGTCGCGGGCCGTATGCCGGGCCACATGAACGTGCTGCTGGCCGAAGCCAACGTGCCTTATGACGAGGTGTTCGAACTGGAAGACATCAACTCCGAATTCGCCACCGCCGACGTCGCCTTCATCATCGGCGCGAATGACGTGGTCAATCCGGCGGCAAAGACTGACAAGTCATCGCCGATCTACGGCATGCCTGTGTTCGATGTCGACAAGGCCAAGCAGGTGTTCTTCATCAAGCGCTCGATGGGTGGCGTGGGCTATGCGGGCGTCGACAACGATGTGTTCTACATGGACCAGACGATGATGCTCCTCGCCGATGCCAAGAAGATGGTCGAGGACATCAACAAGGGCCTGTCGCACTAATGGTCAAGCGCGCCGCCACCGTGTCCGCCTTCGCGGCGATCCTCGTCCTTTCCGGCTGCGTGCAGGATATCAAGGCCAGCCGCGTCAAGTCTGCGCTGATGGATGGCGGCCTTTCGGAATCGCTCGCCGGTTGCATGGCGCAGCGCATGGCGGGTAAGCTGACAATCCACCAGCTCAAGGAACTCCAGCGCCTCAATGCCGCGCCGCGACGGACCATCGCGGAATTCGTCGCGGCGCTGCGCAAGAACGGCGATGCCGACGCCATCGAAGTGACACTCAGCTCCGCCGCGCTGTGCAAGACCGGCTGGATCAGCGAAAAGAAATAGGGCGCGGATAAGTGCGCCTTCCAGCTTGGCTGCGGCGCGCAAAGTCGCGGAAATTCATTCCTTTCCTGCCAGTGTAAGTCGAATTACCCTGATCCTTCCGAAGGGGGATTCGTCGATGCTCACCGGGCTGTTGGCCGCAGGTACCAGCGTAACACAGGCCGAAAGCGGCCTGCTCGATGCCGCGCTGGAACCATGGAACAGTGCTGCCAGCGTCGCTGGCATAGTCGCTTTCCTGCTTGTCCTGCGCTTGCTCACGCTGGATGTGCGGCGCTGCTATCGCCTGTTTCGCGCGTTTCACGCCCGCACCCTGCGCGGCAGCCGGACGCAGGCGTGGCTGGCGATCGGGTGGATCGCCTTTACGGACAACACCCTGTTCGCGCGCGACAGTCGCACGATGTTGCGCCGCCTGCGCGTCCAGCTGGAGCAGGAGATCTTCTTTGAACGGCCGATGTTTGCCTGGCCGGATGAGGACGTAACGATCCCGGCCGGCGCTACATGGTGGGACCGGCGTCGGTTGCGGGCAGCTGCACTGGCTCGGCACCGCGCCACCTTGCGCGAATGGCGCGCCAAGATCTGACAGGCGCGCAGCCCCAGCGGCAACTGGGTGATCATCGTCGGTCATCCGGCGGAAGTCAGCGGCGCGATGGAGCGCATCAGCCACTATTTCGCCTGCGTTGCCGAACTGGGGGTAGAGGGGGAGGAGGCCGACCGCTTCCTCTGCCCGATCGAGATCCTTTCCGGTTTCGTCACCCCGCTCCACCTGCTCACCGGGCTGCCGGTCAAGTTCAACGAGAAGTGGCCCGCGATCCTCGAAAGCTTCAACCGCGACGCCAACGACTGGCGCGAGGTCGGCAATCTTGCGGGTACCGCCGATTTCCGCCAGATCCAGATGTTCATCTACAATTGCTGGATGCTCTGGGGGGCCAAGCGTGCCGATCTGCACCTGCCGCAACTGGCATTCGCAGTTCTCGGTGATCCAGTACGGCTATGGCGACGAGAATAATTCGATCGAACTGGCTGGCGATGCCAAGGAGATCGCCACCAGCCTTGCCGACCTTGTCGAGCACGAAGTCCGTGACGACAGGGCCGGTCGTAACAATGGCGAGAATGCGTCCGATCGCCGCCCGTTCACCGCCATGGCCATTCCGGCAAAAGTCCAGGGTCGCCTGCGCCTGAGCGGCAGCATCGCCCGGAAATCCTCGACCGCGATCAATGCCCTGCCGCGCGCTGCCCGCGTCAGTTGGGGCGGGGAACAGGGCGAGCGGCCCGTGCTGTTCATTTCGGAGATCGTTCGCAACAACATGCTGGCAGAGCCCACGCGCATCGGAACGGAACAGCGCGGGCGGATCACGCTTGACGATAATGCCCTGCCTTCGCGCTATTAGACGGCCTATCTGTGGGTCGCTTTCGCGCTGGTGGGAGGTCGGGGAAGCGATCTCCAGCCGCTGAGCGCGCTGCGCGGCCAGCAGGAGCAGTGGAAGGATTTCATTCCCTTCTTCGAGCACGGCAATCTCGCCGATGCGGAAACCTGCGCCTATGGAAAGCGGCAGCTCGCGGCCAAGGCGGTCGCCGCCATCGCCCGCATCGTGCGCGATTGGCCGGTGGGCGAAGCGCCGTTCCGCTTTGCCTTTGCCTCCTCAATCGATGAATCGGGCTGCGGGCATGATCTGGCCTTTCCCGACTGCGGCGACGGGGTGCCGCTGCGGCAGATGCTAAAGGAAGTCATTGCAGACATCTGCAAGGTCGATCCGGCAAACGAACGCCTTGTCAGCGAAGGCTTGATTCTGTTCGACCATTTCACCGGCCGAGCCGGTCAGCATCAATTCTCATCCTGCTCCATGCCCGCGAGCGGATGAAGGCGGACGGGGTGGCGGACTGATCAGCCGTGCGCGGCGAGGGCAGCGCGCGCGAATTCCCGGAAGCTCGATCCTGAACGCCTGCCCTGCGCGGCTTCGCGCAAGGCGGCTGCGGGGTCGATAAGGTCGATTGTCAGGCCCTGAGCGGCTATCGCGTCAAGCTTGTCCAACTGCGCCGAGGCAACGGGTGGCAGGGCGCTGCCCTTCATCACGGAAATGCCGAAGAAACCGGCAAGATGGTGCGCCACCAGACGCGGATGCAGTTGCGGTTCACGCGCGCCCATCACCGAATAGACAAGGTTGCCGTCTGCTTCCTGATCGTCGGAAAGCGGCGGCTGGCTATAAGCGAAGTCGACCACGAGAGCGCCTTGCCGCGCCCAGATGCCCAGTCGGTCGAACTGGTCAATCCCGGTGAAGCGGGTGTCGCACTCATAGTCCTCGGCGCTCATGCGCAGCGGGTCGTTCTGCTCGATGAACACCAGAGCGGGATCGGGCGATGGTCCGAACAGGCCGGTGATCTGCTCACGCAAGGCCCGTACCAATGCGGTAAATCGCCCGCCGCCGCGAAATTCGGGTAAAACGAAGATGTAGTTGAGGTTGGCCGTGACGTAGGGCCGTGCCGATCCGCGCGAATGGTCGATGGCGATGTAGTTTGCCCCCGCCATGGCCCGGCCATCGCTATCGCGCATGACAACGAAGTGTTCGCGAAATGGGCCATGCACGGCGGACAGACGATCGTATTCGGCCCCGCGATTGAGCGCGAGGCAGGCGGCAAAGCCTTCCTCGTCTTCCATCTCGTCAGGCAGGACGAAGGACTGGCAATAACCGGCGTAGAATTCGCGAAAGGTCGCGCTATCGGCACGATCGGTCGTTTCAAGCGTGAAGGTCTCGGCTGGCATCGCGCGGCCTTCTGCGCAGCCAAGGCGCGATTCACCATCCGTTTCAAAGCATTTCAACAGCTCGGCGCATGATACGGGTAAGGAAACGCAAGCGATCTGGACGGAACGAATCGCCTTGCGTAAGGGCCGCTCAAAGCAGGGGACCGGGTCCATCCCTCAAGGAGAATTGGCGTTGCGCAAACTCGGCCTTATTGGCGGCATGTCGTGGTATTCGACGCGTACCTATTATGAGCACATCAACCGGCTGGTGCAGAAGCGGGTCGGACAGCGCCATTCCGCGCCGTTGCTGATCGAAAGCCTCGACTTTCAGGATCTGCAACGGCTTTCGACTGCGGACGAATGGAAAGAGGCGGCCAAGACGCTGGCCCAGTCGGCCAGACGGCTGGAAAAGGCCGGAGCGACTGCGATCATCATCGGTGCCAATTCGATGCACAAGGTTCACGCCGATGTGCAGAAGGCGGTCGACGTGCCGGTGATCCACATCGCCGAATGCGTCGCGGAACGCGTTGCGCAGGACAAGCGCAGCAAGGTCGCTCTTATCGGCACGCGCAACGTGATGCTGGAAAGCTTCTATCGCCAGAAACTGATCGAGCGCGATATCGAACTGCTGCCACCCGAAATTGCCTTCGTCGATTCGCTCGACCGGATCATTTATAACGAACTGCTTCTCGGCAAGGTCAGCCGCCAGGCCGAGCGCGAGCTCAAGACGATTCTGACCAACCTTGGCCAGGACGGCGCGCAGGCGGTGGTTCTCGGCTGCACCGAGCTGGAAATGCTCGTCGATGTCGACGCTGCGGTGCTGCCCCTCTACGACTGCACCCGCATCCATGCCGAGGCTGCGGCCGAGTGGATCCTTGGCGAAGCGACACCGGGGGAGTGAGGTCCTGACCCAACATTTCCGCGCGCCCTATGCCAGCGATCCAGCGCAAAGCCGGGGGCGCGAGTTTGCATCGTCCGACGGGTTGGCGCGGGGTCCTCGCGGCCCGTTTCAGCGCGACCGCGACCGCATTATCCATTCGATCGCCTTCCGCCGGCTGCGCCACAAGACGCAGGTGTTCATCGCACCTGACGGCGATCATTATCGCGTGCGCCTCACGCACAGCCTTGAAGTCGCGCAGATCGGCCGCACGATTGCGCGCATGCTGGGCGTGGACGAAGACCTGACCGAGGCCCTGTGCCTTGCTCATGATATTGGCCACCCGCCGTTCGGTCATTCGGGCGAGGACGCGCTGAGCGAGGCACTCAGCGCGCAGGGCGGGTTCGATCACAACGCGCATTGCCTGCGCACACTGATGCGGCTGGAAAGCCCGTACTGCGAGTTCGACGGGTTGAACCTCACGTGGGAACTGCTCGAAGGCCTCGCCAAGCACAACGGCCCGGTGAGCGATCCCAACTGGGCGCTGGCCGAGCTCGATGCCGCCTATCCGCTCGGCCTGAGCGACTGGTGCGGGCTGGAAGGGCAAGTCGCGGCGCTGGCTGATGACATCGCTTATGACAACCACGACATCGACGACGGTCTGCGCGCGGGCTTCCTCGATCTGGAGGACCTGCTGACGCTGGACTTCGTGGCCGATCACTGGCGCGACGTGGAGCGGCGCTATCCGCTGGCCCCGCGCGATCGGCAATTGCGCGAACTGGTGCGCAGCCAGATCGGCTGGATGGTCAACGATCTGATCGCGCAGACGCAACATAATGTAAAAGGCCTTGAATCCGCTGATGCTGTCCGCAAGGCAGGGCGCATGATCGCAAGTTTCTCACCCGAAGTCGCAACGCAGGAGCGGCGACTGAAAGCCTTCATGTACGAACGCCTTTATTATCACCCCGACCAGATCGAAACCGCCGCCCGCGCTAAGCAGGTGACCGCAGGCCTCATTGCCGCCTATCGCGACAATCCCGCGCTGATGGGCAAGGACTGGGCCGACCGCGGGCACGAAGCCGAGCCTGACCGCAGCCGCCACATTGCCGACTATATCGCCGGCATGACCGACCGGTTCGCCATATCAGCCTATGCCCGCATCTTTGGCGAAACGCCGGAGGGCCTGTCCAATGTCTAGGCCGGTGCGCATCTGCCTGGTCGGCGCGACCGGCCTTGTCGGCACGGCGCTGATCGAGGCCTGCGTCGGGCGCAGCGACGTCAAGCTTGTCGCCGTGTCGCGCAATGAGGCCGAGCTGCCCAAGGGCGCGCGCATGGAAGTGCTGCTCGCCCCGACGACGGGCTGGGAAGACGCCATCGCTGCCGCCCAGCCGGACGTGCTGGTGATCGCGCTCGGCACGACATGGAAGCAGGCCGGCAAGAGCGAGGCGCAGTTCCGGCTGGTTGACGAGAAGCTGGTGCTCGATTGCGCGAAGTGGGGCCTTGCCGCCGGAGCGCGCCAGCTCATCCTCGTCTCTTCGATCGGCGCCAACCGCCACGCCAAGCAGCTTTACCTGCGGGTGAAGGGCGAGGTGGAGGACGCGCTGGTCAAGATCGCCTATGGCCGCATCGACGTGCTGCGTCCTGGCCTGCTGATTGGCCGGCGGAAGGCACGCCGCCCGCTCGAATGGCTTGCGCAGATCGCCAGCCCGCTAATCGACCTTTTGCTGCGGGGAAAGTACCGGCAGTACCGCTCAATCCATGTCGAGGTGATGGCTCAGGCCATGCTGGCGCTGGCGCACCAGAAGTCGCGCGGGCGCTTCGTATATGAACATGACGAGATCCTGCGCGCGATCCGCCGGCAGGCGCTCGAACAGAGCGTGCGGCGCGCGGTGCACAGCGGCACTCCGAAGCCGGGCACTGTGGAATAGGCCTCGGCGCGGTTGACTCCGCCCGCCAGCGCCGCCAATCGACGAAAAGTCGCTGGCTGCGCGGGAGAGATCTCGTGATTCGGTTAAAAACCGGATTTAGGGACGCCGAAGGAGCAACCGCCCCGGAAACTCTCAGGCAAATGGACCGTGCCGGCCAATAGCGACGCTCTGGAAAGAGGTGCGTGAAAATCGCATCCGCCGAAGGGGTAATGCTCTCAGGCTTCCGTGACAGAGGGGGCACCTGAACTGGTGTGCTGACTGTTACGGAGTTGTGTCTTGAGCGAAACCGACGATCATATCGAAGAACCGGAGGTTCTGACCCTCCCGCTCGATGCCTGGCACCGCGCTCGCGGCGGCCGCATGGTCGAGTTCGCCGGCTACTGGATGCCGGTGCAGTACGAAGGCATCATCGCCGAACACCTGTGGACGCGTGAAAACGCCGGCCTGTTCGACATTTCCCACATGGGACAGCTCTACATCAGCGGCGAAGGCGTCGAGGCTGCGCTGGAAGCCGTACTGCCGATCGACCTTTCGACGCTGAAGCTGGGTTCGATGCGCTATTCGCTGCTGCTGGATGAGAACGGCGGCGTGCTCGATGACCTTATGGTCACGCGCTGGGGCACGGGCTTCTACCTCGTCGTCAACGGCGCGACCAAGTGGGACGACATCGCCCACTTGCGTGAACACCTGCCCGACGAAGTGACGATCAACCACCTCGACGATAGCGCGCTGCTGGCCTTGCAGGGCCCGCAGGCCTTCGCCGCGCTCGAACCGCTGGTCACGGGCGAAACGCCGCTGTCCGCGCTGACCTTCATGAAGGGCGCAGCGTTCAAGCTAGGCGGCATCGATGCGTGGATCAGCCGCTCGGGCTATACCGGCGAAGACGGCTTCGAAATCTCGATTCCGGCGGAAAATGCTGCCGAGCTGGCCGAACTGATCTGCGGCCAGCCGCAGGTCAAGCCGATTGCGCTGGGCGCGCGCGACAGCTTGCGGCTTGAGGCCGGACTCCCGCTTTACGGGCACGACATGGATACCGAAATCGATCCGGTCAGCGCCGACCTGACCTTCGGCATCAACAAGCGCCGCCGCGCAGAAGGCGGCTTCATCGGTGCCGAGCCCGTGCTCAAGGCGCTGGCCGATGGCCCGGCGCAAAAGCGCGTGGGCCTGACCCTCGATGGCCGGCAGGCCGCGCGTGAGGGCGCGCTGGTATTCAGCGGCGACAAGCAAGTTGGCCGGGTTACGTCGGGCGGCTTCTCGCCCAGCCTCGAACGCCCGATCGCCATGGCCTATGTCGATGGCGATCTCGCCGCCGCCGGCACCGCGCTTGAAATTGATGTTCGTGGCAAGCGGCTGGCCGCTACGGTCACGCCCATGCCTTTCGTTCCCCACCGCTATCACCGCTGAGGAGTTTCCCTATGCCCCGCTATTTTACCCAGGACCACGAATGGATCGACGTTGACGGCGATGCCGGCACCGTTGGCATTACTGACTACGCACAAGGCCAGCTTGGCGACATTACCTTCGTCGAGCTGCCCGATGCAGGCGCGACGTTCGGCAAGGGCGACAGCGCCTGCGTCGTCGATTCGGTCAAGGCCGCGAGCGACGTCTACACGCCGGTATCCGGCACCGTGACCGAAGCCAATGCCGCGCTCGGCGATGCCCCCGAACTGGTCAACACCGATGCCGAAAGCGGCGGCTGGCTGTTCCGCATCACCCTGTCCGACGCTGCCGAGCTGGACAGCTTGATGGACGCGGAGGGCTATCAGGACTTCATCAAGGGACTGTGATCTGCGCGTCGTCCCGGGCTTCGACCCGGGACCGCTGCCGGATCAAACCCACCTCAATACCCGGAGGCCAGCGGTCCCGGGTCAAGCCCGGGACGACGATTAGATGCGATATCTCCCCCTGACCCCCGCTGAACGCGCCGACATGCTCGGCGTCATCGGCGTGGACACCGTTGATGCGCTGTTCGAGGACGTGCCCGCTGCCGCGCGGCTGCCCGGGCCGGTTCCCGGCCTGCCGATGCACGCCAGCGAGATGGCGGTCGATCGCCATATGTCTGCGCTCGCCACGAAGAATCTGTCCGCTGGCGCGGCACCGTTCTTTCTCGGCGCAGGGGCCTATCGCCATCACATCCCCGCCTCTGTCGATCACCTGATCCAGCGCGGCGAATTCCTTACCGCCTATACCCCGTACCAGCCGGAAATCGCGCAGGGCACGTTACAGGTGCTGTTCGAGTTCCAGACGCAGGTTGCGCGGCTGCTCGGCACCGATGTCGCCAATGCTTCGATGTACGATGGCTCGACCGGTTGCTGGGAAGCCGTGGTCATGGCCGGGCGCGTCACGCGGCGGAAAAAAGCGGTGATCTCGGGCGGGCTCCACGCGCATTATGTCGCGACCTGCCAGACCATGGCAAAGTTCACCGGCGACGAGCTGGTGGTGGGGACTCCTGCACTATCGGCTGATACCGATGACGAGGAAGTGATCGCGGCCATCGACGGCCAAACCTCATGCGTCATCGTCCAGTACCCCGACATGCTTGGCCGGATCCCTGATCTGGAGGCAATCGCCGCCGCCGCTCAGGCTCACGGCGCGCTGGTCATCGCCGTGGTGACCGAGCCGGTCGCGCTCGGCCTGATCGAGGCGCCGGGCCACATCGGCGCGGATATCGTCGTGGGCGAAGGCCAGTCAATCGGCGTCGGGCTCAACTTCGGCGGGCCTTACCTCGGTCTGTTCGGTTGCCGCGAGAAGTACCTGCGGCAGATGCCGGGTCGCCTCTGCGGCCAGACCGTCGATGCCGAGGGCCGACGCGGATACGTTCTGACTCTGTCGACGCGCGAACAACACATCCGGCGCGAGAAGGCGACGAGCAACATCTGCACCAATTCCGGCCTCTGCGCGCTGGCGTTCTCGATCCATATGACGCTGCTGGGCGGGGAAGGGCTGGCAAAGCTGGCCCGCATCAACCACCAGGCCGCGCGCCGCACTGCTGATGCTCTGGCGGCGATCCCGGGCGTTTCGGTGCTCAACGATGCCTATGTCAACGAATTCACCGTCGTTCTCCCGCGCGAGGCGCGTGAAGTTGTGCGCGAACTGGCGGACCGGGGCGTGCTCGGCGGCGTGCCGCTGGGCCGGCTCTATCCGGGCAATGATGCGCTCGCCAAGGGCCTGCTGGTCTGCGCCAGCGAACTGACCACCGATGCCGATATCGAAGCCTTTGCCTCGACACTGAGCGAAGTCCTTGAAGGAGTCCCCGCATGAACGCACCCAACGCTTCCGGTTGGCGGCCCGCGATGGGCGAGGCTGGCGATCACGAGCTTCCGCTTGCCACGGCCAGCGGCGACAAGGGCCTCGCGCTCGAAGAAAAACTGATCTTCGAACTCGGCCGCCCCGGCACGTGCGGCGTCGATATGGACGAACCGGCGGGCGCTGTCGTCCCCGGCCTGTCGAAGTTCCTTCGTAAGGCTGCACCCGCGCTTCCCGGCCTGTCCGAGCCGGAAACGGTCCGCCACTACACGCGCCTTTCCCGGCAGAACTACGCGATCGACCTCGGGCCGTTCCCGCTGGGATCGTGCACGATGAAGCACAACCCGCGCCTTAATGAAAAGGTCGCGCGGTTCCCCGGCTTTGCCGACGTTCACCCGCTTGCACCCCAGCGCACAGTGCGCGGTGCATACGAGGTGATCAACGAGCTGGCGCACTGGTTGATCGAGCTGACCGGCATGCACGGCGTTGCCATGACCCCCAAGGCCGGGGCACATGGCGAACTGTGCGGGTTGCTATGCATCAAGGCGGCAATCGAGGCGCGGGGCGAAGATCGCAAGATCATCCTTGTCCCTGAATCCGCCCACGGCACCAACCCGGCAACCGCCGCTTTTGCGGGCTTCGGGGTGGAAAACATCCCCGCCAACGCCGATGGCCGCGTCGATCTCGATGCGCTTCTGGTGCGGCTGGGGCCTGACGTGGCGGGGGTGATGATCACCAATCCCAACACCTGCGGCCTGTTCGAGCGCGACATGAAGGCGATTTCCGACGCGGTGCACGCAGCCGGCGGCTACGTCTATTGCGACGGCGCGAACTTCAACGCCGTGGTTGGCAAGGTGCGCCCCGGCGACCTTGGCATCGATGCTATGCACATCAACCTGCACAAGACCTTCTCCACTCCGCACGGCGGCGGCGGACCGGGTTCGGGGCCGGTGGTGCTGTCCGAAGCGCTCTCGCCTTTCGGCCCGTTACCTTTCACCGCGAAGGGCAAGGACGGCGTGGTCCACCTCATCGAGGAAGAGGACGCCGCAGCCTATGGCCACAGCCAGTCCTTCGGGCGCATGGCCGCGTTCCACGGCCAGATGGGCATGTTCACCCGCGCGCTGACCTATATCCTCAGCCACGGCGCGGACGGTCTGCGCCAGGTTGCCGAGGACGCGGTGCTCAATGCCAACTACGTCCTGCGCAGCCTTGAGGACGTGCTGAGCGCGCCCTTCGCCAAGGCCGGCCCCTGCATGCACGAAGCGCTGTTCAGCGACGATGGCCTGCCCGATGGCTTCACCACGCTCGACATCGCCAAGGGACTGATCGACGAAGGCTTCCACCCGATGACGGTCTATTTCCCGCTGGTCGTCCACGGCGCGATGCTGATCGAGCCGACCGAGACCGAGAGCAAGGACGGCCTCGATCGTTTCATCACCTCGATGCGCAGCCTGGCCGCGCGGGCACGCAATGTCGATCCCAGCCTGAAGACCGCGCCGCATCACGCGCCGCGCCGCCGGCTTGACGAGACGCAAGCCGCGCGCAAGCCTGTGCTGACGTGGAAAGAGGCACCAGCGGGGTAATCCAGGCATGCAACAGGGGGGCTGGCTTCAGACGATCCTGCCGTTCGTGATCATCGCGGTGGTCATGGCGCGCAGGTGGAAGACTATCGACAAGCCGGTCGCGCTGCGGACGGGGCGGATGTGGATCATGCCGGCAATCCTGACGGTACTGATCGGGGCGATGCTGTATGCCATGCCGCCTGCGCCGCTGGGCTGGGGTGTGTTCGCGCTGGGCATAGTGGTCGGGAGCGCGGTTGGCTGGCAGCGCGCGCGGCTGATGCGGTTCCATCTTGATGAGGAATCCGGCGCGGTCATAGTTCGCCAGTCGCCGCTGGCGTTTCTGTTCATTGTCGCGCTGTTTCTCGCGCGGCGGTTGCTGATCCCCGGAAGGGAAGCTCAAGCCGCCGGGCAGGTCGCGTCGGCGGGTTTGCCGCTTGTCACCGATGCGCTGCTGGGCTTCGCGTTGGGCATGATTATCGGCATGCGGATCGAAATGTGGCGACGCGCAAAGGCTCTGCGCGCCGCCTGATTGGCTTACTTGCCGTTGATGGCTTCATCGCCTGCTTCGCCGGCTGATTCGATGTCCTTGCCAAGGCCCTTGACGGTATTGCAGGCGCTGGCGCCGAGGACGAGGCTGCCGGCAATGGCGGCCATGATGAACTTGCGGATCATTGGGTGAACTCCTGTTGTGGGCTCATCCTGCCTAACGCGCGAACCTCGCCCCGCGATGAACCGACCCCTTCGCTTCGTCGCCTGCCGGCAACGCCTAGTCGTTGACTTGCTGGATCGAGACTTCCTGCCGGCGCTTGCGGGCCAGCACCTGTTCACGAAAGGCGATGATTGCGCCTGCCGCGATGATCAGCGGCGCGCCCAGCCACAGCGCCTGCGTGGGCAATTTGTCCCACACCAGCCAGCCATAGCCGGTCGCCCAGATCAGCTGGGTATAGTCGACCACGATCACGCTGGCGACCGAACCGTGGCGCAGCGATGCGGTCATCAGCAATTGTCCGATGGCCCCCGTCACGCCGAGCGCAATCACCGTCAACCAACCGAACAGCGTGTGCCCGGTCATGTAGAACGGCATCAGTGGGGCCATCAGCAAGGTGCCGAACAGCGAGAACCAGAAGACGATCGTTACCGAACTCTCGGTCTTGGACAGGTCGCGGATCAGGTAATTGATCACCGCGACCATCAGCGCCCCCGTCAGCATCAGGGCGACGCCGAGGCTGGACACCGGCTCTCCGCCCGGCTGGGCGACGATCACGACACCGGCGAAGCCGAGCAACACGGCCGACCAGCGCCATGGGCCGACCTTGTCCTTGAAGAAGAACGCCGCAAGCACCACGGCAAACAGCGGGCAGGCAAACGACAATACGGTCGATTCCGCCAGCGGCAGCAGCACCGTGGCGGTGAAGGTCATCGCCATCGAGGTCATGCCTACCATCGCGCGGGCAGCATGGTTGCCGATGCGTTTTGTGCCGAATTCGTGGAGCTGGCGGGTCAGCGCCATCCACAGCACAATCACCGGAAGGCATGCCGCCTGCCGCCAGAACATGATCTCGGGCACCGAAACCCCGCTTTCACCGGCGTATTTGATGATCATGAACATCGTGCCGAACGCAGCCACGGCCGCCACGCGCAGGGCGAGGGCATAGAGTGGGCGTTGCGGGCGTTCCATCACGATGGCCATGGGCTCTGGCCTAAGAGCCTCGCTCCGGAGGTGCAAGCGGGGGCCTTGCCTTTCGGTCATTCAGCGGCCACGGGGCGGCCATGATTTCCGATTGGCTGGACGATGAAACGCTGCGCTGGTTTCTGCTGCCGGGACTGGCCGCACTGGCGCTGGCTGCGTTCGGCTGGTGGCGTGATCGCAAGCGCCGCAACCGCAGCGATCCCGACGCGGTCGGGGTGATCGACTGGACGACGCTGTCCTTCTGGGCTTCGCTGCTCGCCTGCCTGCTGCTCGCAGGGGCGCTGCGGGCGTGGATTAAAGGCTAGAGCCTGAGCTTACAGGCAGGCTTCCAGATAGGCTTGATCGAAACCGAATTGGCGCGCTTTTTCAAGCGTATAGGGGCGCAGGCCAGAAGCGCGGAATTCGCCGATGATCTTGCCGTCCTCGCTCTCGTCGAGGTATTCGAACTTGAACAGGTTCTGGGTGACGATGACATCGCCTTCCATGCCGATGACCTCGGTGATGTCGGTGGTGCGGCGCGAACCGTCGCGCAGGCGCTTGACCTGCACGATCAGGTCGACCGATTCGGCGATCTGGCGGCTGATGGCCTCCTTCGGGATCTTGATGTCGCCCATCAAGATCATGTTTTCCATACGGCCAAGGCATTCGCGCGGGCTGTTGGCGTGAAGCGTGCACATCGAACCATCGTGGCCGGTGTTCATTGCGGCGAGGAGGTCGAAACATTCCGCGCCGCGGATTTCGCCGAGGATGATGCGGTCAGGACGCATACGCAGGGCGTTCTTCACGAGATCGCCGATGGTGATGGCGCCCTGGCCTTCAAGGTTCGGCGGGCGCGTTTCCAGCGGCAGCCAGTGCGGCTGCTGCAGCCGAAGTTCGGCGGCGTCTTCGATGGTCAGCACGCGCTCGCCCGGGTCGATCATTTTCGACAGGGCGTTGAGCATGGTAGTTTTACCCGAACCCGTACCGCCCGAGATGACCACGTTCATTCGGCAAGCACCGGCGATCTTCAGCGCCGTGGCCATCTTGTCGTTCATTGATCCGAAGTCGCGGAGCATGTCGATGGTAATCGGCTTTTCGGAGAACTTACGAATCGAGATCGCGGTGCCGCGCAGTGACAGCGGCGGCACGATGACGTTGACGCGGCTACCGTCCTTGAGGCGGGCGTCGGCCAGCGGCGTGGTCTGGTCAACACGGCGGCCGACCTGGTTGACGATGCGCTGGGCGATCTGGAACAGGTGCTGCTCGTCGCGGAAACGGATGGTCGAAAGGGTCAGCTTGCCCTTCTTTTCCACGTAGGTCTGGTCGGGGCCGTTGACCATGATGTCCGAGATGTCGGGATCGTTGAGCAGCTCTTCCAGCGGGCCAAAGCCCAGAAGCTCGTCGATCAGTACCTTTTCCAGCGCGAACTGTTCGCGACGGTTGAGCGTGATCTTCAGCTCGGCGAGCACCTCGAGGATGATCGGGCGGAATTCTTCGGACAGTTCGTCCTTGGTCAGCGTGGCCGCCGCTTCGGGATCGACGCGTTCGAGCAGGCGCGGCAGCACCTGCTCCTTGATCTTGTGGACCGAGGCTTCGAAGCCTTCGAGTTGGTTGGTATTTTCGACAACGCCGTTGGCACGGTCGGCCAGACGGGTCAGCGCGTCGGCCTTCATTGCCGGGCCATCGCTCTTCGCGCCGCTGTCATCAAAGCTGGGGAGCGGCGGGAACTGGTCGCCACCGGGCATTCCGGCCATACCGGGGAGCGAGGCTCCGCCGCCCATGCCCGCTTCTGGAGGCGCGCCGGCACCACTGCGCATAGGCTTGGCCACGCCGAACTGGGGGCGTGCCCCCGGCGACATCGCGCCTACACCACTCTTCCGCCCGAATGCACTCATTGGCCCGCTCATCCTTGTCGCCTGCGCCAGCCTTCCAAGACAGGAAGACGCACCAGGCAGCTACATGGATGCCGTAATATGGTTTAAACTTTGAAAACTTCCTAAATGTCGGGGCAAGAGTTGCACTTTTCTGCCTGCGTCCTGTATCCGCGGGCGATTGACGGGAGCGCGCTCCCCCTTGGGAGTGCCGCCGATTTCTGTCCACCATCCTGAACGCATCGCGCCCGAACGCATTGGTTTGGCCTGGGCCCTGATAGGCTTTGCCGCACTGTCGATTGGCGATGCCGTGATCAAGTCGATCAACGGAGCCTGGGCGCCCACGGCGATTGCCGCGATGCGCTATGTCCTGGGTGCCGCGGGGCTGGGCGTGCTGCTCGCCCTGCGCGAGGGCCGCGCCGGATTTTCCATGCCCAGCCCGGCGCTGCAATTGCTGCGCGGGTTCGGAGTGAGCATCGCCACGGTCGGTTTCTTTGCGGCTGTCACCTACATGCCGCTGGCCGAGGCGACGTCGATCACCTTCACCAGCCCGATGATCACGGCGCTGCTTTCGTCGCTGTTTCTGGGCGAGCCGGCCCGGCGTGAGACCGTGCTGGCATCCATCGTCGCCTTTGCCGGCACGTTGATTGTCCTGCGGCCGAACCTCGCCGAGCTTGGCCTTGCCGCGCTGCTGCCGCTTATGAGCGCTGTGGGGATGAGCCTGCTGATGATCGGCAACCGGGCAACGGCCGGCAAGGCAAGCCCGTTGGCATCGCAATTCTTCGTCGCCAGTATAGCCGCGCCGCTGCTGGTGGCGGCGACGGTGATCGGCAATTTCAGCGGCGTTCCCCGGCTTGCGCTTGGCATGCCGGACTGGACCATTATCGCGCGCTGCGCCCTGGTCGCCTGTTCGGCCAGCTTTGCGCACTGGGCGATCTTCAAGGGCACGGCGAAATCGGGAGCGGCGGCCGTCGCGCCGATGACCTATGTGCAGCTGCTGGTTGCCACGGTGCTGGGCGTGGTGTTCTTCGGTGATTGGCCAGACGGGCCGACGCTGCTCGGCTCGGCGTTGATCGTTGCTGCCGGACTGTGGTTGTGGCGCGCGGGATCGCGGCGTTAAGCCGGGGTTTAACGGGCATGGCGCAATCGCTATATGTGGCCTGAAGTTAAGGGCCACCACACCTAGGGGATGGCGATGACAATCCTGCATTCGATTCTGATGGCCGCCGCACTGACCATCGGTGGACCCGCGCCCGAGGTGAAGTCCGAGAACGAGGGCCTGCCCGCGTGGCTGGCCGGGACCTGGGTGCTCGAAGACGGATCGGCCTGGGGCGACGAGGTGTGGATGGCGCCGCGCGGCGGCGTGATGATCGGCATGGCGCGCACCGGCTTTGGCCCGAAACTTGAGAACTGGGAAGTCACCCGCATCCAGCGCAAGGCCGATGGCCGCATCACCTTTTTCGCCCAGCCATATGGGCGCACCGCCAGCGAATTCCCGGTTGCCGTGCAGAGCGACGAGGCGATCGAGTTCGCCAATCCGCTCCACGATTACCCGCAGCGCATCCGTTATTGGCGGCAAGGGCAGCTGCTGATGGCGGAAATATCGAAGATCGACGGATCAAAGGCCGTGCGCTTCAATTACCGCCCGGTCGCGCCGGCGGTGCTGGAGACGCCGCCGAAGCAGTGACCTGCGGCGAGCGGGCCGGTGCATTGCAATCGCCCCAGACGTCGATGCGGTAGCTGCGATAGTTTTCGTGATAGTCGCGGGTGAACCAGGGCCGGCAATGCTGTGCCACGTAACCGCGCACCAGCGGTGCGGTGCGGGCGTTTTCCTCCCACGGTTCCCAATTGTTGTAGGTGACGACCACATCAGGTCGCCATGCCAGGTTGCGCTGCACCTCGGCGGCGGCATCGAACTGGCTGACGCCTTCCTCGGGCGGGAAATAGAGGTGGAAGTTGTTGAGCAGCGGGCTGGGCGGGTAGCTGTCCAGCATGGCGTAGAGCCAGACCGGGCCTTCATAGACGAACAGGCGTGGGCGGGGGTTGCGGGCGCGGATATCGGCGGCGATGCCCTCCATCGCAGCGTGGGCTTCGGCGCGTTTTGCGAAGGCGAACATCGGGCTGTTGGCGGCAAAGACCAGCGCGGCGGCGGCGGCGGCGCCGAGTCCGACGGCTCCCCGGTTGAACAACACGGCGCTCGCCACCGACAGCGGCACCAGCACGGGCAGCAGGTAGTGTTCGTAGAAATTGGGGACGAGGACGAAGCCCAGCAGCGCCGCCACGATCCAGCCGCCGATGAACTGGCGCGGGGTGTGGCGCTCTGCCAGCACCAGCCCGGCAATCGCGCCGAGCAGCAGCGGCGATGACAGCTTGGCCAGCGCGCTGATCCGCACCCAATGGTCGCCGACGGGGTTGTAGGCCTTGCGCAGGTTCGATGTGACCATGGCCTGCCAGAAGGCATCGAAATGTCCGATAACCGCATAGAACGATGCGAACAATGCGAAGGGCAGGGCACCGGCAAGCGCCAGCAACAGACCGCGCCGAACCACTTGCGCTCCGCTCGCGCCATCTTGCCGCAGCCGCCACACCGCCGCGAGGCCGAGGAACAGCGCTTCAGGGGCAGCGGACTGCTTGTAGGCGATGGCCAGCCCCGCCAGCGCCATCGCCGCCAGCATTCCGCGCCATTCTCCGCGCAGCACCAGCAGGGCCGCCAGCGCCATCCACAGATTGTAGAACACCGGCGACTGCCCGCCCGCGCCGCCGAACAGCGCGAGGCTGAACAGGTAAACGCCCCCCGCCGCCAGCGCGCCTTGGGTCCCGGTGAAGCGCAGGGTGATGCGCGCGATGACGAAGGCCGTCGCGCTGGCGAAAAGCCACGCAGCGATCTGGTAGGCCCATACCGAGCGCGAAATCCCGGAGATCAGGTAATAGGTCAGGAACAGCGCCGGGCCTTTGCGATCCCAGACGTCCACGTAGGGCAGCAGCCCATCGTGCATTCGCTGACCGGCGAGGAAGTAGAACAGTTCGTCCGAGAAGTAGCTGAGATCGCCGAACACCGATGCGCGGGTGATCAGGCCGACCAGCAGCATCAGGCCAAACTGCGCGGCGGGCCGGTCGATGAGGGCGAGGCGGGTTTCAGCCATGAATAGCGCAGGTTTAGACCAAGCCCCGGCAAGACCAAGCTTTGGGCAGGCGATTCCCACTATTTTCGCCATTGCCCCCTCCGGTCGCCCCCGCGCAGGCGGGGGCCCATCCGAACTCTAATGCGGACGGCAAGGTCTCGGATTAGCGGATGGGGCAGATGGGCCCCCGCCTGCGCGGGGGCGACGGCTGGGTAGAGGGCACTAACGAAAACGGGGCGGATTGCTCCGCCCCGTTTCAATTCGTGTCCGTAAAAAGCGTTTCAGCCTTCGACGTGCTCGGCGAGGACGGTCAGGCCGGCATCGCCGACTTCGGCGAAACCACCCTGAACGCGGATCTCTTCCGGCGCGGCGCCGGCGGTCTTGTAGACCAGCAGCGCGCCGTCGCGGACAGTCGACATCACCGGAGCATGGCCTTCCAGCACGCCGAAATCGCCCTCGGTGCCGGGGACGACGACCATGTGGACGTCTTCCGAGCGGACGAGCTTTGCCGGGGTAACGAGTTCGAAGTGCAGCGCCATGTCTTAAGCCTCTTCAGCCAGCTTCTTGGCCTTGGCGATCGCTTCGTCGATGCCGCCGACCATGTAGAAGGCGTTCTCGGGAAGGTGATCGTATTCGCCGTCAACCACAGCCTTGAAGCTCTTCACAGTGTCTTCGATCTGCACGAACTTGCCGGGGATGCCGGTGAAGACTTCGGCGACGTGGAACGGCTGGGACAGGAACTTCTGGATCTTGCGCGCGCGGGCCACGGTGAGCTTATCTTCTTCCGAAAGCTCGTCCATGCCGAGAATGGCGATGATGTCCTGAAGCGACTTGTACTTCTGCAGCGTTTCCTGAACGCGGCGCGAGGTTTCGTAGTGCTCTTGGCCGACAACGGCAGGGGTCAGAACGCGGCTGGTCGAGTCGAGCGGGTCAACTGCCGGGTAGATGCCCAGTTCCGAAATCGCGCGGTTCAGCGTGGTCGTCGCGTCAAGGTGAGCGAACGATGCGGCCGGTGCAGGGTCGGTAAGATCGTCGGCCGGAACGTAAATCGCCTGAACCGAGGTGATCGAACCCTTGTTGGTCGAGGTGATGCGTTCCTGCAGCTGGCCCATGTCGGTCGACAGGGTCGGCTGGTAGCCCACGGCCGAAGGAATACGGCCGAGCAGGGCCGACACTTCCGAACCCGCCTGCGTGAAGCGGAAGATGTTGTCGACGAAGAACAGCACGTCCTGGCCTTCTTCATCGCGGAAATATTCGGCCATGGTCAGGCCCGAAAGCGCGACGCGAGCGCGGGCACCCGGAGGCTCGTTCATCTGGCCGAAGACCAGCGCCACCTTCGAACCTTCAGGCGTCGGGTTGCCGTCCGCGTCCTTGGCGATAACGCCGGCGTCGAGGAATTCGTGATAGAGATCGTTGCCTTCGCGGGTGCGTTCACCCACGCCTGCGAAGACCGAAACGCCGCCGTGGCCCTTGGCAATGTTGTTGATCAGTTCCTGAATAAGAACCGTCTTGCCCACGCCGGCGCCGCCGAACAGGCCGATCTTGCCGCCCTTTGCGTAAGGCGCGATGAGATCGATCACCTTGATGCCGGTGACGAGGATCGCGGCTTCGGTCGACTGATCGATGAAGGCAGGGGCCTCGGCGTGGATCGGGTTGCGCTTGGCTTCGCCCACCGGGCCGCGCTCGTCGATCGGCTCGCCGATGACGTTAAGGATGCGGCCGAGCGTCATCGGACCAACGGGTACCGAGATCTGCGCGCCGGTGCTGGTCACCGGCTGGCCGCGGGTCAGGCCGTCGGTTGCGTCCATGGCGATGGTGCGCACGGTGTTTTCACCAAGGTGCTGCGCCACTTCGAGAACGAGGCGGTTGCCGTTGTTGTCGGTTTCGAGAGCCGAAAGGATCGCCGGCAGTTCGCCGGTGAAGGTCACGTCGACAACAGCGCCGATGACCTGGCTGATCTTGCCGGTGGCGACGAGAGCCGTCTTGGGAGCGGCGGCCTTCTTGGCCGGAGCCTTGGCGGGTGCCTTGGCTGCTGGGGTCTTGGTCTTGGCTGCGGTTGCCATGTCTAGTTCCTTGCCTTGAATGCTTTAGAGCGCTTCGGCGCCAGCGATAATTTCGATCAGTTCGGTCGTGATCGCGGCCTGGCGGCTGCGGTTGTACTGAATGGTCAGCTTGTTGATCAGGTCGCCCGCGTTGCGCGTGGCGTTGTCCATCGCGGTCATCGATGCACCCTGTTCAGAGGCCTGATTTTCCAGCAGCGCGCCGAACAGCTGGGTGCGCAGGTAGCGCGGCAGCAGTTCAGCGAGGATTTCCGCTTCGCCCGGTTCGTATTCGACCGAAGCACCGACCGCGGCTGAAGCCTCAGCCTTGGGGGCGGGGACGGGGATGATCTGCTGTTCGGTCGGTTCCTGGACCAGCGCCGACTTGAACTTGGCGTAGAACAGGTGGGCGACGTCAAACTTGCCGGCCTCGTACATGGCCATCAGCTCTTCAGCCACGGCGCTGGCTTCGTTGAAGCCGGGTTCGCGCACCTCGGAGGTGTCGAACATGGCGGCAACGTCCTTCGGGTACTCGCGGCGGATGACCGCGCGGCCCTTCTTGCCGACGAGGTAGAACAGCACGGTCTTGCCTTCGGCCACGAGGGCCTGAGCCTTGAGACGGGCAGCCTTGACGATGTTGGCGTTGAATGCGCCGCACAGGCCCTTGTCGCTGTTGGCGACGACGAGCAGGTGCACCTGATCCTTGCCGGTGCCGGCGAGCAGCTTCGGCGCGCTATCGCCCGAAACCTTGCCGGCGATCGAGGCCATCACCGCAGCCAGGCGCCCGGCATAGGGGCGCGCAGCCTCAGCCGCAGCCTGCGCTTTACGCAGTTTTGCGGCCGCGACCATCTGCTTGGCCTTGGTGATCTTCTGGGTCGACTTGACCGAGTTGATCCGACCCTTGAGTTCCTTCAGCGAGGCCATGATGGCTCCCTAGTTAGCTCGTGGGGCTCAGGCGAACTGCTTGCCGAAAGCGGCAAGCGCCGCGACCGTCTGCTTCTTCGCATCGTCACCGAAATCGCGGGTGTCGCGGATCAGCTTGAGCGTGTCGGCATGCTTGTCGCGCATGAAGCTGAGCATTTCGGCTTCATAACGGGTGACTTCGCTGGTCGGGATCGCGTCGATATAGCCGTTGGTGCCGGCGAAGATCGAAACGGTCTGTTCCTCGAACGACAGCGGGCTGAACTGGGCCTGCTTGAGCAGCTCCGTCAGGCGCGCGCCGCGGTTGAGCAGCTTCTGGGTCGAAGCGTCGAGGTCCGAACCGAACTGCGCGAAGGCCGCCATTTCGCGGTACTGCGCTAGCTCGAGCTTGATCGAGCCCGACACCTTCTTCATCGCCTTGGTCTGTGCAGCCGAGCCAACGCGCGACACCGACAGACCGACGTTGATCGCCGGACGGACGCCCTGATAGAACAGGCCGGTTTCAAGGAAGATCTGGCCGTCGGTGATCGAGATCACGTTGGTCGGAATGTAGGCCGAAACGTCACCCGCCTGGGTTTCGATGATCGGCAGCGCGGTCAGCGAACCGCCGCCCAGCGAACCGTTCATCTTCGCAGCGCGTTCCAGAAGACGGCTGTGGAGATAGAACACGTCACCCGGATAGGCTTCGCGGCCCGGAGGACGACGCAGCAGCAGCGACATCTGGCGGTAAGCCACGGCCTGCTTGGAAAGATCGTCATAGACGATGACGGCGTGCATGCCGTTGTCGCGGAAATATTCGCCCATGGTCACGCCGGTGTAGGGCGCGAGGTACTGCAGAGGCGCGGGCTCAGAAGCGGTAGCGGCCACGACGATGGTGTATTCCATCGCGCCGTTTTCTTCGAGCTGACGGACGATCTGCGCCACGGTCGAGCGCTTCTGGCCGACGGCGACGTAGATGCAGTACAGCTTCTTCGATTCGTCGGTGCCGGCGTTCGCTTCCTTCTGGTTGATGAAGGTGTCGATCGCGACGGCGGTCTTGCCGGTCTGGCGGTCACCGATGATCAGCTCGCGCTGGCCGCGGCCCACGGGGACGAGTGCGTCGAGCGCCTTGAGGCCGGTCTGCACCGGTTCATTCACTGACTGGCGCGGGATGATGCCGGGAGCCTTCTTTTCTACGCGCATACGGGCTTCGGCCTTGATCGGGCCTTTGCCGTCGATCGGGTTGCCCAGAGCGTCAACAACGCGGCCGAGCAGGCCCTTGCCAACGGGGACGTCCACGATGGTCTGCGTGCGCTTGACCTGATCGCCTTCCTTGATCTCGCTGTCCGAGCCAAAGATCACGACGCCAACGTTATCGGTTTCGAGGTTGAGCGCCATGCCCTTAACCCCGTTCGAGAACTCGACCATTTCGCCGGCCTGGACCTGATCGAGACCGTGGATACGGGCGATACCGTCACCAACCGAGAGCACCGAGCCTACTTCCGAAACCTGAGCTTCGTTGCCGAAGCTGGCGATCTGGTCCTTGATGACCTTCGAAATTTCTGCCGCGCGGATTTCCATCATTCAGCCTTTCATCGCATTTGCGAGCGTATTCAAACGGGTGCGGATCGAGCTATCGATCTGGCGGGAGCCGACGCGCACGACCAGACCGCCAAGGATGGCGGGGTCGACGGTGGCCTTGAGCTTTACGTCCTTGCCTTCACGCTCTTTCAGCTTGGCGGAAAGCGCCTTGATCTGGGCATCGGACAGCGGGTGCGCGCTGGTGACTTCGGCGCTCACTTCACCGCGCTGGGCGGCGGCGATCGCGGCGAAGGCCCGAACGATGTTAGGCAGCACGGCAAGGCGCCGGTTGCCGGCGAGCACACCAAGGAAGTTCTGGGTGAGGGGCGAGAGCTTGAGCGCCGTGGCGAGGTTGCCCATCGCCGCAGCCGCAGCCTCACGCGTGACGCGTGGGTTGCGAATCAGCGCGGCGAGGTCAGGCGAGACGGCAACCGCCTCACCCAGCTTTTCGAGGTCGCCCTCGACAGCGGAAGTCTTGCCCTGTTCGCTGGCCAGGTCGAACAATGCGGAAGCATAACGCCCCTGCAAGCTCGCCGTAATGCCGCCGGAATTTTCCACGCGCGTCGGTTCCTTCATACCGGGTGACAGACAGGGAGGCGTATGCGCACCCGAAGCGCGCTCCTCCTGTCGACGGGGGCGCGCATAGCACGAAATTGCTGCGATGCAAGGCGGCGGGCGCACAACGGCAAATCCGCGTGCGGGCGATGCGGGGCATTTGTCGCCGTCCGCCGCCGATTCGCAAAGAATTGCGGTGTGAAAGCCGCCCGGGCGGTTTGAAAGCATGAGTCGGGAAGGCGCGCGGCGGCGGGGCGACTAACGCCGGGGAAAGGCAATTTACTGGAGCCCCGCATGACCTATCGAATCACCGGCCTTTCCCCGCAGGACTTCGCTCCGCTGTTCACGCTTGGCGATGAGGCGCTGGCGGAGGCGGGGGCCTGCCGGGTTACCGCCAGCGCCAGCCGCGGTTTTCCCTGCCGGGTCAGTCTTGAGGACGCGCTCGAGGGGGAGGAGTTGATCCTGCTCCACCATGTCAGCCACGATGTCGCCACGCCCTATCGCAGTGCTTATGCTATCTATGTGCGCAAGGACGCGGCGCAGGCAGGTCCCTATATAGACTGCACCCCGCCGGTGTTCGAGGGACGGCCGCTGGGCCTGCGCGGCTTTGAGGCGGATGGGATGCTCAAGGACGCCCGCCTTGCCGCACCGGGGCAAAGTGATGCCGCCATCCGCGAACTGTTTGCCGATCCGCGCATTGCCTATATCGATGCCCACAACGCCGCGCATGGCTGCTTTGCCGCGCGAATCGAACGGCACGGAGACGGGCAATGATCGCCGCAATCGATGAGGACCTGTGCTGGACCGCCGTCCTCGCCCGCGACCGCGCGTTCGATGGGCGCTTTGTCATGGGCGTGCTGACTACGGGTATCTATTGCCGCCCGTCGTGTTCAGCGCGGCATCCCCGGCGTGAGAATGTGACGTTCTTCGCCAATGGCGCAGCGGCGCGCGAGACGGGCCTGCGGGCGTGCAAACGCTGCCTGCCCGATGACGTCAGCCGGGATGAGAAGGCTGTGCTTGCCGCGATCGAGACGATCAAGGCCAGCGAGGAAGTCCCCGTGCTCGCTGGGCTGGCCAGTGATGCCGGCTATTCGGTGTCGCACTTCCAGCGGCTGTTCACGCGGCTGACCGGCCTGTCCCCCGCCGCTTACAGTCGCGCATTGAGGCTTGAACGCGCGGCGGAAGCATTGTCGGCGGGCGAAACCGTGACCGGCGCGATTTACGAGGCAGGCTATTCCGCTCCCTCGCGGTTCTATGAAGCAAGCGAAAGGCTGGGCATGGCTCCATCGGTATGGGCGAACGGCGGCAAAGGCGTGACGATCCGCTGGGCCGTGGTGGACACCTACCTTGGCCCGATGCTCGTCGCTGCGACCGACAAGGGTGTCTGCCGCTTGTCGTTCAACGAAGGCGCGGATGATCTCGCCGCGCGGTTCCCGGCAGCGGAGCTTATTGAAGGCGGGGAGGGCTTCTCCGCGCTGCTCAGTGAAGTCGTGCGCGCGGTCGAAGCGCCCGACCAGCCGCATTCGGTGCCGCTCGACGTGCGCGGGACGGCGTTTCAGGAAGCGGTGTGGCGCGAGTTGCGGCGCATCCCGGCGGGCGAGACGCGCTCCTATTCCGATATTGCCGCCGCCGTCGGCGCGCCCAAGGCCGTGCGCGCCTGCGGTTCGGCTAATGGGGCGAACAATGTCGCCGTGCTGATCCCGTGCCACCGCGTGGTCCGCAGCGACGGCAGCCTTGGCGGCTATGCCTATGGCCTCGACATCAAGCGCAAGCTGCTGGCGCGGGAAGGCGGCTGATCAAGCGTCTCGACAATTTGAGCCTGATCGCGGACACACGGCGCAGACAGGGAGCTTGCCGACTATGCCGATGATCGATCCAGCCGCACCGCAACCCGGCAAGCCCCCGCTATGGCGCAAGGTCTGGGAATTCCCGCTGGTGGCGATGATAGTTTCGCTGGCTCTGGTCATCGCGGCGATCTTTGGATCGGGCTGGCTGTTTTCGGACCTGCCGAAGCGGATGGACAAGGTGAGCGCCATTGCCATTCAGGGCACGGCGGCAACGCTGCTGGTCGTGCTGGTGATGAAATACCTCATCTCGCGGCTTGGACGGCACAAGCAGGACGACTTTCCGCTGGCTCCGGCAATGATGGACTGGACGCGCGGGCTGGTGATCGGATCCGGCCTGATGGCGCTGGCCGTGGGCATCGCGGCGTTGCTTGGCGTCTATCGTATCACCGGCTGGGGCACGGGCCGCGACCTGGTACTGGTGCTGTTCAGCGCCGGACTGGTCGCCGGTTTCGTCGAGGAATCGCTCTTCCGCGGCGTTCTGTTTCGCTGGATCGAGGAGATGCTGGGATCGTGGGGGGCGCTGGCGATCACCTCGTTTCTGTTCGGCTTCGCGCACTTCTTCAACGACAACGCCACTGTGTTCTCCTCGGTCGCCATCGCGCTTGAGGCCGGGATCATGCTGGGGGCCTGCTATATGCTCACGCGCTCGTTGTGGCTGGCGGTCGGCCTGCACATGGGCTGGAACGTGACTCAGGGCTATGTCTTCGCCGTGCCGGTGTCGGGCCATCCGGTCCAAGGCATGGTTCGCGCGGAGCTAAGCGGCCACCCGCTGCTGTCGGGCGGAGCCTTCGGGCTTGAAGCCTCGGTTATCGGGCTGGGTGTGGCGACGGCGGCGGGCCTGTGGCTGCTGCGGCGTGCGATTGCCGCCGGGCAACTGCGTCCGCCGATGTGGGCGAGGCCAAAGGGCTGACCTCGCCCAACTACCAGCCTACTTATCTTCCTTCGGGTCTTCGATCTTCGCCAGCTGTTCGGAGAGGATCTTGAGCGCGCCTGGCGTATCATTGGCCTGCAGCCGCGCCATCGCCTTGCCCATGTAGTTCTTTTCCTGATCGCGCCCGTCGAATGAAAAGGCGAGCGGGGCGAGGACCTGCCCGGCGGGCTTGGGGCGGTTTTCCTCAAGCAGTTGGCGGGTCAGGATCATGCGAAAGTAATAGTCGTGCCGCGCCATGTCATAGGCATCTTCAAGCGCGATCGCGGCGGCTTCGGGGATCGTACGTTCCGGTGCGCGGCGGTATGACATGTAATAGTCGATCAGCGGGCGCGGATCGGCCTTGTCGAGATTGCGCGCCTTGACCAGCCAGGTGCGAGCCAGCTTGAAGCGGTCCGCCGGGCCTTCCTTGGGCTCGATCATCTCCCGCGCCTTGAAGATCATCGCGTCGGTCGATCTGGGGTTGATCCCCAGCGCGCGGTCCGCCGCCTGCGTCGCCCCGGCAAAATCCTGAGCGTCGAGTCCGGCTTCGGCGGCAAGCAGTTGAAGCTGCATGTTCGCCGGTCTGCCGCTGCCGCGCGAAACCAGGATGCGGTCGCCCATGAGCTTCGCCTCGGCCGGGTCAAGTGCCCGGATCGTCACCTTCGGCGGCTGGTAGTTTGGCGGCCTGACCTCAACCGCGGGCAGGTTGCTGGTCTTGTACTTGGTCAGCTCGGTGTTGAGCTTGTTCAGATCGCCAAATGCCTCTTTCGCGGCGTCCAGCCCCGGCTTTCCGTCCGACAGCAGCTTCAGGTAAGTGCTGATCTGGCCCTGGCGGTTCTTGCCAAAAGTCATGTAGTGCGTCAGCAGCCAGCCGACGCTGTACTTCTGCATCACGTTCTACATCTTTTCATATTTGAAGGCCGGGTCGAGCAGCTTGGCAACGTTGAGCTGCTGCATCTCGAACAGTTCGAACGAGCGGTGGTTCGCCGGGCGGCCCACCAGGAAGCTGCCATCGGGCCGCAGCTCTATCGTCGAATTCGCCTCGGCAAAGCCTTCGACGTACCAGCTGGGGTAAGTGGTGTGGAACGTGTTGAGCATGAAATGGTGCGTATATTCGTGGAACAGCACCACTTCCGGCTTCATCTGCGAGCGGTCATCGACCCGCTCCCGTGAGCCCGAGTTGACATAGGCCCGGGCCGGCGTGAACGCCACCGGATAGGCCGCGCGCGGGATGTAAAAGCCGGCCACCCCCGCGCTCCCCGCCAGTTGCCCGATCGTGCGCGTTTCACCATAGCGATAGACCACAACCTTGTTGACGTGAGGCACCGGCTTGTCCGCCGGCATGTTCTGCATGACGCGCAAGGCGTTGTCGAAGCGTTCCAGCCGTTCGGCGAAAGCGATGGTATCGGCCTTGCTATCGTCCGAATAGATAATGAAGTGATTGGTGCGGGCTTCGTGTCATTCGGCGCTGGCGGCACTTGCCAGCATGGCCACGCTCGCCGCGACCGCGAACTTAATGAATATGATGACTATGTGTCCCCAAAGCAGAGCTTATGGGGTCAGCTTATCGAGTCATTTGAATTACACAAACGAGTATGGATCAATATCGACAGCAACCCGCACACCGTGTGAAAATCGCAACGGATCGAGCCAGGTGCGGATAACGTCCTGCAACTCGGCTGATCGGCGCGCGTTGATCAGTAGGCGATAGCGATAGCGCCCGCGCAGCAGCGACAGCGGCGCGGCGGCAGGGCCAAGCACCAGCACATCGGGCAGGTCCGGGCGCGATCCGCCGATGGTGCGGGCGGCCTCGCGTGCCTCTGCCTCATCCTCCGAGGAAATGATGATCGCCGCCCAGCGCCCGAACGGCGGCGCCATGGCATCGCGCCGGGCTTCGGCCTCGGCGGCGTAGAAGGAATCGCGGTCGCCGCTGGCCAGTGCCTCGATTACGGCGGCTTCGGGATGGCGCGTCTGGATCAGCACTTCGCCCGGTTTCTCACCGCGCCCGGCACGACCCGCAACCTGGGCGATCTGCTGATAGGTCCGCTCGCCGGCGCGCAAGTCGCCGCCTTCAAGGCCAAGATCGGCATCGACCACGCCCACCAAAGTGAGTTCGGGGAAGTGATAGCCCTTGGTCACCAATTGCGTGCCGACGATCACGTCGATCATGCCGTTTTCCGCCGCCTCAACGAATTCGTTGATCTTCGCCGGACTGTTGAGCGTGTCGGAGGTAACGAGCGCGATCCGCGCTTCGGGCAGGATCTCGCGAACTTCGTCGGCGATGCGCTCCACGCCGGGGCCGCAGGCGACGAGGCAGTCAGCGGTGTGGCATTCGGGGCAAGTCTCGGGCGGCGGGGTTTCAAAGCCGCAATGGTGGCAGGCGAGCCGGCGCGACAGGCGGTGTTCGACCAGCCAGGCCGTGCAATTGGGGCACTGGAAGCGGTGGCCGCAATTGCGGCACAGTGTCAGCGGGGCATAGCCGCGGCGATTGAGGAACAGCAGGCTCTGCTCGCCGCGCTCCAGCCGCGCCTTCAACTCCTTGACCAGGCGAGGGGCAAGCCAATGCCCGCGCTCGGGCTGTTCGCTGCGCAAGTCGACGATCTGGATGTCCGGCATGGTCGCGCCGCCGAAGCGCGCGGGCAGGTCGATTTTCTCGTAAACTCCGGCCTCGGCCAGTTGCATCGATTCGAGCGCGGGGGTGGCGCTGGCAAGGATCACCGGGGCCTTTTCGAACTTGGCGCGCATCACCGCGACATCGCGCGCGTTATAGCGCACGCCGTCATCCTGCTTGAATGACACCTCGTGCGCCTCGTCGACGACGATCAGCCCCAGCCGCGCATAGGGCATGAACAGCGCTGAGCGTGCCCCGACGACGACCTGCGCCTCACCTCGCACGATCGCCCGCCATGCGCGGCGGCGCTCGGTGGACTTGAGCGAGGAGTGCCACAGAACTGGCGGCACTCCGAAGCGCGCTTCGAAGCGGCGCAGGAAATTCTCTGTCAGGGCAATTTCAGGGAGCAGGACGAGCACCTGCTGGCCCAGCCGCAGCGCCTCGGCCACGGCTTCGAAATAGCATTCAGTCTTGCCCGATCCGGTGACGCCGTCGAGCAGGAAGGGTGCGAAGCCGCCCTTGGTCACGGCTGCGACAAAGCGGTCAGCGGCAGCGGTCTGGTCTTCGCTGAGTTCGGGCTGGGCAAAGTCGGCGCGGGCGCGGGGGTAGGGGCGGTCAAGATCGACAATCACCGGTTCGAGCAGCCCGGCCCCCACCATGCCGCGAAGCACGCCTTCGGAGACCGAGGCGCGCTCGGCCAGTTCGCGGATCGTCGCTTGCTCGCCGTCCAGCGCGTCCATGGCTGCGGCCCGCTGCGGGGTGAGGCGCTTGGGTTCCAGTCCGGTAAGCCGGTATTCGGTCATCGTCCCGCCGCCCCGCAGCGCCGCCGAAGATCCCAGCGCCATCCGCGCCACGGCGGCCAGCGGCGCGCAGTAGTAATCGGCAGTCCACTCAATCAGCCGGCGCAGCGGCGCGGGCAGCGGCGGCACCGGCATGACTTCGAGCAGCGGGCGCAGCTTGGCATCGGGAACTTCGGTTCCTGGCAGTCGTTCCGCCTCCCAGACAACGCCCAGCACCTGCCGGGGGCCGAGCGGCGCGACCACGACCGAGCCGTATTCAATGGCCATGCCTTCGGGCACCCGGTAATCAAGCACCGGCAAGGCCGAATTGAACACAAGGAGTCGGGCGCGGTTCATGCAGAGCCACTTAGACACTGCACGGGCGCAGGCAAAGGAGCGGAAGATGAAAGCTGATCATGGAATGACGGAACCGGGCATCATTGCCAGTCGCCGCGCGCTCCTCGCCGGGCTTGCTGCCACTTCGGCGCTGACCGTTGCCGGTTGCGCCTCGCTCCCACCTTTCAGCCTGACCGAGGCGATCCGCCGCCTGCTCCTGCTGTCCAGCCGCAATGCGCTGTCGCGGCTTATGGCTCCGGGCGGCTTCTGGGACAACCAGCTGGCGCGGCTCGACCTGCCCGAAGTGTTCGGATCGCGGCGCGGCGGCGTGTTGGAACGGATTCTCACCGGACCTGCTTTTCGCAGCCGGCTGCAGCGCGAATTGAACCACGTGGCCGAGGACGGCGCCCGCCGCGCCGCGCCTGTTGTTGCTGATGCCGTGCGGGTGATCGGCGTACGCAATGCCATTGAACTGGTGCGCGGCGGTCCAAGCGCGGCAACCGCTTACCTGCGCGGCGAAATGGGCAGTCGCCTGATCGAGGAGATGTTCCCCGCGCTCGCCGACGGCCTGCGTGTGGCCCGCGATCCTATCATCGGCGAGGCGCTGGCGGCGCTCACCGGCGTCGACTTGCCCAGTGTCGCACGCCAGCTCGCGGTAGAGGCGGACAACGCGATCTGGGGCGAGATCGGGCGCGAGGAAGCCTTCATCCGCGCGAACCCCGAAAGCACCAACGATCCGATGCTGATCAGCGTGTTCAAGGTGGTCTAGCCCCGCCGCGATGCCTTCCCTATAGGCTGGTGGGAATCGCAAGCTGGAGCATGCCGCCGTGAAGTTCTTCGCTGACACCGCCGAAATCGCCGACATCAAGGAACTCGCCGCCACCGGCTTGCTCGATGGCGTGACCACCAACCCTTCGCTGATCATGAAATCGGGCCGCGATTTCATGGAAGTGACCCGCGAAATCTGCGGCATCGTCGCCGGCCCGGTCAGCGCCGAAGTCGTCGCGCTCGATCACGAAGGCATGATGCGTGAGGCCGAAGTGCTCCGCAAGATCGCCGACAACGTCTGCATCAAGGTGCCGCTGACCATCGACGGCCTCAAGACCTGCAAGGCGCTGACGTCTGAGGGCACTATGGTCAACGTCACGCTCTGCTTCTCGGCCAATCAGGCGCTGCTTGCCGCCAAGGCCGGCGCGACCTTCGTCTCGCCCTTCGTCGGCCGGCACGATGACAACGGCTTTGACGGCATGCAGCTGATCTCCGACATCCGCCTGATCTATGACAATTACGCCTATCCCACCGAAATCCTCGTCGCTTCGGTGCGCCACGGCATCCACGTGCTCGAAGCCGCCAAGATCGGCGCCGACGTGATGACCGCGCCGCCTGCCGTGATCAAGGGTCTGGTCAAGCACGTGCTGACCGACAAGGGCATCGAAGGCTTCATGGCCGACTGGGCCAAGACCGGGCAGTCGATCTAGGGCGCGCACTTGGCCGACGAATCCCCTCTCGACCGGTTCAAGACCGTCCTCACCGGCGCGGCGCGGGCGATTTCGCGCGAGCGGGAGCTTGAGGTCGCGTGGACGGCAGACCAGCCGGTGATCACCGGCAACACCATGCGTGTGCCAATGCCGGGCCGGGCGCTCCCCCGCGCGCAGGTTGCCGAAGTGCGCGGCTTTGCGGATTCGTTTGCGCTCAAGAAGCGGCATCACAGCGACGCGCTCCACGCCCGCTCGGCCCCCGCGGAACCCTCGGCCAGGGCCTGCTATGACGCCATCGAGACCGTGCGTTACGAGGCGCTAGGGGCCAAGGCCTACCCGGGGATGCGGGTAAACCTCGATGCGGCGCAGGGCGTGCGGATGGCGAGCGATCCCATCACCCGCGCGACCCGCAGCGATGAAGTGCCGATCCAGGCCGCGCTGGCCCTCATGCTGCGCGAACACCTCACCGGCCAGCCCGTGCCCGATGCGGCGCGCGGCGGCGTGGAGCTGTTGCGCGGCTGGATCGAGGAACGCGCCGGCAGCGATTTTGACGCGCTGGCGGCCACGCTCGATGACCAGAAGGCGTTTCAGGGCCTCGCGCTCGACATGCTGCAGCATCTCGAACTCACCCGCGCCCAGCCGGAGGAGCAGGAGCCGACCGATTCTGAAGACCAGGACGGCGAGGAGGAAACCGAGGAGGACGAGGAAGGCAACGAAGCGGGCGCCGATCAGGAACCGCAGGAAGTCGCCGCCCAGCCGAGCGATGGCGAAGATGACGCCGATGGCGAGAACCAGCGCGAGGAAGGCGACCAACCTGAAGATGCCGAACCCGGCGACGACGGCGAGGAGGGAATGCTCCCCGTCCGCCCGAACCGCCCGTGGACCGACGATCCTTCGACCTTTGACTACAAGGTCTGGTCCGACAAGTTCGATGAGGTCATCTCCGCCAGCGAACTGTGCGATGATGAGGAACTGACCCGCCTGCGCGCCTATCTCGACGCGCAGTTGAAGGGCCTGCAATCGATCGTCACCCGGCTCGCCAACCGGCTGCAGCGCCGGCTGATGGCGCAGCAGAACCGCTCGTGGGACTTCGATCAGGAAGAGGGCCTGATCGATGCCGCGCGGCTGGCCCGCGTGGTGATCTCGCCCGGGCATTCGCTGTCCTACAAGGTCGAGCGCGAGGTCGAGTTCAAGGACACCATTGTCACGCTGCTGATCGACAATTCCGGTTCGATGCGCGGGCGGCCGATCTCCATCGCCGCGATCAGCGCCGACGTGCTCGCCCGCACGCTTGAACGCTGCGGGGTGAAGACCGAGATCCTCGGATTCACCACCCGCGCATGGAAGGGCGGGCAGAGCCGCGAGTCCTGGCTGGCGGGCGGCAAGCCGGCCCAGCCCGGCCGCCTCAACGACCTGCGCCACATCGTCTACAAGAAAGCCGACGAGCCCTATCGCCACGCGCGCAAGAACCTCGGCCTGATGATGCGCGAAGGCCTGCTCAAGGAAAACATCGACGGCGAGGCACTGCTCTGGGCACACACCCGCCTGCTCGCCCGGTCCGAAGACCGCCGCATCCTGATGGTGATTTCGGATGGCGCGCCGGTGGACGATTCGACACTCAGCGTGAATTCGGCAGGCTATCTCGAATCGCACCTGCGCAAAGTGATCGACTGGATCGAACGGCAGTCCCCCGTCCAGCTCGTCGCCATCGGCATCGGCCATGACGTAACGCGCTATTATCGCCGCGCGGTGACGATCATGGACGTGGAGCAGCTTGGCGGAACGATGATCGAGCAGTTGGCGGGGCTGTTCGAGGGGGAGTGAGGGGAACGACGTGATGTCGCAGTTGCAGAAGGAGCGACAGTTCTACCTTGCACTCGTCCTGATCATCGTCGCGAGCGTATTCTTCGGTTTTGCGCAGACCTATCTGACGCGTGATCAAATGTTCGGCTCATCAGTCCCGCTGCCGAAGGCAGTTCACGTTCACGGCATGGCGTTTTTGGCGTGGTACGTCTTGCTGGCCGCGCAGGCAGGTCTCGTCATGCGAGGCGCGATGCGCCTCCACCGCACGTTCGGAACCCTGAGTCTTGCGCTGGCAGCGATCATGGTGGCTGGCGGACTTCTGGTGATCGGCGTGCGTATGCGCGATGGTCTCGCCGGAAATCCCTTCTGGTCGTCATTTTCACTCGTCATTCTCTCGAATCTGATCCTCTTCGCGGGGTATTTCGTCGCTGCGATTCGGTACCGTACCCGTGCCGACCAGCATCGCCGTTACATAGTTCTGGCTGCTGCCACGGGGAGCGGTGCGGCGCAGTTCCGGTCTTTGACTTTGGTGATGGGCCAGAGTTTCTGGGCGGTGCCGACAGGCATCCTTGTCACCAACCTGTTCGTGATTGCCGCGATGGTCGGCGAAAAGGCGATCCGCGGCAAAGTATCGACTACTTACAAAGTGGCGCTGGCCATCACCGTGGCATTCGAACTCGCGCTTTTCGGTGCGGCCTTTACCAGCGGTGGCACAGCGATCCAAGAGGCCTTCGTGGCCTTGATGGGACAGCTGCTGGAGTTTTACTGATCAAGGCTGGGTGTTGACCCCGGCGTCATCCGGCGTAAGGCCTCGCGCCATGACTTCTGCCACCCCCCTCAAGCTGTTCAACAGCCTCACCCGCCAGCTGGAGCCGTTCCAGCCCGTTTACGCGAACGAGGCACGGGTCTATACGTGCGGGCCGACGGTCTACAATTACCCGCATATCGGCAACATGCGCGCCTATGTCTTCGCTGACGTTCTGGGCCGCACGCTGAGCTTGAAGGGCTACAAGCTCACCCACGTCATCAACATCACCGATGTCGGGCACCTGACCGACGATGCCGATGCCGGCGAGGACAAGATGGAGAAGATGGCGACGGCGCAGGCGCAGTCGATCTGGGACATCGCCGAGCATTACAAGCAGGCTTACTGGGCCGACGTGAAGGCGCTCAACATCCGCCAGCCTGCGCAGTGGACGGTCGCTACCGACTACGTCCCGCAGATGATCGAATTCGCCAAGGGCATTGCCGAAAAGCACTGCTACGAGCTCGACAGCGGGCTCTATTTCGACGTCTCGACCGTTGCCGATTATGGCCGGCTTGCCCGCGCCGTGACCGAGGACGGGGAAGGCCGCATCGAAGAGGTCGATGGCAAGCGCAACGCCGCTGACTTCGCGATCTGGCGCAAGACCCCGGCGGGCGAGAAGCGCCAGATGGAATGGGATTCGCCGTGGGGCAGGGGGGCTCCCGGCTGGCACCTCGAATGCTCGGTCATGTCGGGCGAAGTGCTCGGCTTCCCGTTCGACATCCACACCGGCGGCATCGATCACCGCGAGATCCACCACCCGAACGAGATCGCGCAGAACCAGGCCCATTGCTGCACCAATGGCCTAGACCGCGCGGAGAATTCCGGCGCGCGCATCTGGATGCACAACAACTTCCTCGTCGAACGCAGCGGCAAGATGAGCAAGTCGGCGGGCGAGTTCCTGCGGCTGCAACTGCTGATCGACAAGGGCTATCACCCGCTCGCCTACCGCATGATGTGCCTGCAGGCGCATTACCGCAGCGAGCTGGAGTTCAGCTGGGAAGGTCTGGGCGCGGCGCTGGTCCGGCTGAAGCGGATGGTGATGGCCCTGCACAAATGGACCGACCGCCTGAAGGACACCCAGACGCCCGGCGACTGCTGGGAGCGCGAACGCGTCACCCGCGAGCTGGTCGAACGCTTCGATGCGGCGATCAGCGTCGATCTCAACACCGCCGACGCCTTGAAGGTGCTTGAGGAACTCCTTTCGCTGAAAGGCACCGCGCCCGAATGCGTGGTGACCGCGGCAAGCCAGATGGACCGCGTCATGGGGCTTGGCCTCGCCGCGATCCGGCGCGAAGATCTGCGTTTGCGCCCCAAGATCGCCACGATCACCGAGGCCGAAATCGAAGCCGCGCTCGCCGCCCGCAAGGAAGCCCGCGCCGCCAAGGATTTCGCCACCTCCGACCGTCTCCGCGACGAACTTGCGGCGCAGGGCGTCGAGGTGATGGACGGCGATCCGCTCGGCTGGGAATGGAAGCTCGGGTGAAGCTTTGGCGCCTCACCCGAGTGCCCTTTACGGCGCTCGATGGGAAAGGGGCGCTGGACAAAGGCACGCGCTATGCGTCGCCGGGAAGGTCCGTTGTCAGCCTCGCCAGTGAAGCCGGTCTCGCCGTGTTGGTTGCGCTGCGCTATCAGCCGCCCGACTTCAGCGAGCACCCGGACGACCTGGTGCTTGGCTGGACCGAAACCGATGCAATGCCCGATCGGGTTCCTGCTGGCGACGACGATGCGATCCGCGCCTTTGTCGGTCAGTGGCTGGACGAACGCCGCTCGCTGCTCGCTGCCGTGCAAAGCCGGGTGTTGCCAGAGGCGGATGTGATCCTGATGAACCCGATGCATCCCGACGCGGCGCGGGTGCCGCCGCTCGTGACCCGGCCATTCAGCTTTGCTGAATGCCTGCATCTCCCGCCCATGCTGGCCAGCTATTCCGGAGAGAGCGCATGACCGTCGCCGTCTTCAACGGCCTGATCCGCCCTTTGCTCGAAGGGCGGTTGCCGGATTGGGTCGAGCCGCGCTGGTTTCTCTCGACCGAGGAATTGCTCGCTCTCGCGCCCGAAGCCGAAATCGGCTGGTTCGATACATATGACCTCCCGGCCCGTGCCGAATCCGCGCGGCGGGCGGTCAAGCTCAAGTGGATGAACACGCTGGGCGCCGGGGTGGAGGAACTGCCGCTCGATATCTTTCGCGCGAATGGCGTTATCCTGACCAATGGGGCGGGGATCAACGCCGTGACCATCGCGGAGTACGCGGTGATGGGCATGTTGGTCGTCGCCAAGGGCTACCGGCAGGTCATGCGCGCGGCGGAGCGGCATGAGTGGCTGTCCGATAGCCCCGGCAAGGTCGAACTGCTCGGCAACAAGGCGCTGGTCATCGGCGCGGGCGCGATCGGCGGCGGCATTGCCGAGCGACTGGCACCCTTTGGCGTCGAAGTGACCAAGGTGCGTCGCACACCGGGCGAAGGCGAACTCGGCCCGGATGACTGGCGCTCGCGGCTGGGCGAATTCGACTGGGTGATCGTCACCGCGCCCTCGACCAGCGCCACCGAACACATGATCGGCGAAGGCGAACTCGCAGCGATGAAGTCCACCGCCACGCTGATGAACTTCGCGCGCGGCAATCTGGTGGATCAGCCGGCGCTGGCCGCCGCGTTAAAAGCGCGCAAGATCCGGGCGGCATGGCTTGACGTGGTCGATCCTGAACCCCTGCCGCCCGAACACGAGCTGTGGACGCTCGATAACGCGCATATCTCGATGCACCTGTCCGGCCGGGCGCAGAACCTGATGTTCATCCGCAGCGCCGACCGGTTCCTCGCCAATCTCGACCGCTGGCACCGCGGCGAACCGCTGAGCCACGTGGTCGATCTCGGCGCGGGTTACTGATTACACCTCGTCCAGCAGCAGCAGGTCCACCTCGATAACGAAAGTCGGCACCGGCAGCATGTCGAGCCGGGCTTCGATCACGGCTGCGTCGGCCACCAACTGCCCGGGGATGGCGAATTCGTGATCGGGCAGCAAGGCGATGAAGTGCTCGGCGGCTTCAACCGCTTCTGCCCCGGTGAAGGTGAAGGCGGCGGTGTGGCGGGTGCCCGAGAATGTGGCGCTGGTCCAGGGGCGCTCGGCGTGGCTGAGCAGTTCGGCGTGGCCGCCCGCAAGCCCGATCAGGCTGTCGAGCAAGCGCGCCCAGGGGCCGCGCGTGCGCTTGCCGCGTGCTGTTTCCTGCATGGCGCGCGTGGCGTGACTGTCAATTTGCATTGGCCGATTCTCCGTAATTGTTCATGAAATGTTCCACCCGTCGTTCTGTTTCAGGACGCGGGCTGCGGCCATTGCGCAAGTCGCCGACGAAGCGCGGATCGTGCGCTGCCAGTCGGCCGAACTTGGTCCACGGCATTCCGGTCTGGCGCAGGAATTTCTCGATCCGGCGAATGAGCATTGAGCGTCCCTTCTTGGCGACTCGTTACTGGGTGTCTGTTTAGGTGACCGGCGAAATCCTACTTGTATAGGAAAATTACATCGTATAGATAGATCAGCATGGAAGCCACCGATCCCCGCGCCCGATTGCTCCAGCTTGCCGAGCAACGCGGCGTCAGTCTTGCCGCCCTTTCAACCCTGATCGGACGGAATGCTACGTATTTACAACAGTTCGTGCGCAAGGGCAGCCCGCGCAAGCTGGACGAGGGGGACCGGCGGACGCTGGCCTCCTACTTCGGTGTGAGCGATTCGGAACTGGGTGCGCCGGGGGAAATTTCCTCGGCTCGCGCTGAGGGCGGTCGGCGCAGTGACTTCGTCGACATTCTGCGCTTGCCGCTGGGCGCATCGGCCGGGCCGGGGGCCTTCGCCGCTGAAGAAGTGCCGGTGGGCACCTTCCGTTTTTCCACCCGCTGGCTGCGCGGGCAGGGGTTCGATCCCGCCATGCTCAGTGCGATCGAGGTGACCGGCGATTCGATGGAGCCGCTGCTGCGCGACGGCGACGAGATCCTCGTCGATCGCACCCCGCGCCCGCTGCGCGACGGGGTCCACGTTGTGCGGATCGGCGATGCCCTGATGGTCAAGCGCGTCCAGTCGGGCGTGCCGGGGCGGATCGTGCTTGAGAGCGAAAACCCGGCCTATCGCCCGATCGAGCTGCCGCCCGAGGAAGTGCGGGTGGTGGGGCGCGTGGTGTGGAAAAGCGGGCGTTTGTAAGGGAAACTGTCGTCATCCCGCAGGCGTACTGTATGCCGGCGCATTCCCGGTTGTCAGCCCGTTAAATGGACGGCAAGGACGGCGGCATGACTGACACACTTCCTCCTCTCCGCGCCGCCATCGTGCCCGTGACGCCGTTCGAGCAGAACTGCTCGCTGCTGTGGTGCACCAAGACCATGCGCGGCGTGCTGGTTGATCCCGGAGGCGATCTTGATCGGCTGAAACTGGCGATTTCGCGCGCGGGAATCACTGTGGAAAAGCTGCTGATCACCCACGGCCACATGGATCACTGCGGCATGGCCGGGGTCTTGGCGCGCGATCTGGGCGTGCCGATCGAAGGGCCGCATCAGGATGACCTGTTCTGGATCGAAAGCCTTGACGATCCGTCGAAACGGTACGGGCTGGAGGGCGAGAGCTTCACCCCCGATCGCTGGCTGCATGACGGCGATACCGTGACCTTTGGCGAGGTCGAAATGCAGGTGATTCACTGCCCTGGACATACGCCGGGCCATGTCGTGTTTTTCCACGAGCCCACGCGGCTGGCCGTGGTGGGTGACGTTATTTTCCAGGGCTCAATCGGGCGGACCGACTTTCCCAAGGGCAACCATGCCGATCTGATCGCCTCGATTACCGAACGGCTGTGGCCGCTGGGCAATGATGTCACTTTCATCCCCGGCCACGGCCCCACAAGCACGTTCGGCCACGAACGGCTGACAAACCCGTTCGTGGCCGACGCCAAATACCGCTGATCGCGGCGGAATTCGGTCAGAACTTGTTCAGCGCGATCAGCACGCTGACGACCACCAGACCAAGCTGGATCACCATGCCGGTGAGCATGCCGATGCCGCGTCCGGCCTTGAAACCGCCGTCCATGCCGATCGCGTGGGCCACGCGGCCAAGGATGAACACCGCGCCGACCGGGGCCAGCCACGCGCCGCCCTTGCCGGCAGCCTCGACCAAGGCGATGGCCAGCAGGGTCAGCGGCACCTGCTCGATGAAGTTGAGCTGGGCGCGCATGCGGCGCAGGATGGCTTCGTTGCCGCCGTCGCCCACCGAAACGCCGTGCGCATGGCGCAGCTTGCCGATGCGCATGCTCAGCCAGAAATTGACAACCAGCGCCGCGGCCGTGAGGCACAAGGTGGTTGGAAGCAGTACAATCATGAAATTCTCCCCCGTTTTCGTTATCCGAAAGGTCAGGTCACGGTAGCCCATTCCTAGCGGCTTGCAACGGCGACGAAATAGTCTATAGGCCCGCCTTCGCTGTCCTCGGGTCCCACGGACTCGCAGTGGCAATACGACCCATTCTTTCGCAGATTCAGGAACAGGTGCCGCAATGGCTGTCCCCAAAAGAAAAACTTCGCCCTCCCGCCGGGGCATGCGCCGCAGCCATGATGCGCTGAAGGTCGATGCCTTCCACGAATGCGGCAATTGCGGCGAACTGAAGCGCCCGCATCACCTGTGCACCTCCTGCGGCCATTATAACGGTCGCGAGATCCTCGCCGTCGGCCTCTAAGGCCGGACGAGGGGGATCGAACGCATGAGCCTGCCGCGTATCGCCGTTGATGCGATGGGCGGCGATGAAGGCGTGCGCGTCATGGTTGAGGGCGCGGCGCTTGCTCGCCGTCGCCACGATCGTTTCAAGTTTCTGCTGGTGGGCGATGAAATGCTCATCAAGGCAGCGCTTGAAAACCACCCGAATCTGCGGGCTGCATCCGAAATCCTCCACGCGCCCGAAACCATTTCGGGTGAGGAAAAGCCCAGCCAGGCGCTGCGCCGGGCCAAGCACACATCGATGGGCATGGCGGTGAACGCCGTGAAGGCCGGACATGCCGGTGCCGCAGTCAGCGGCGGCAATACCGGCGCGCTGATGGCGATTTCCAAGCTCGCGCTGCGCACCATGCCGGGGATCGACCGGCCCGCGCTCGCCGCGCTGCTGCCGACGCTGGGCGACAACGACGTCATCATGCTCGACCTTGGCGCCAACACCGAATGCGATGCGCGCAATCTCGTCCAGTTTGCCATCATGGGCGCGGCCTATTCGCGGATCGTCACCGATCTCGATTCGCCCCGCGTGCGCCTGCTCAACATCGGCACCGAAGAAAACAAGGGCACCGAATCGCTGCGCGATGCCGCCAATCAGCTCAAATTGGCAGCACAGGGTCTGGAACTGACCTTTGACGGGTTTACCGAAGCGGACAAGATCTGCCGCGGCGATGTTGACGTGGTGGTGAGCGACGGCTTTTCCGGCAACATCGCGCTGAAAGCGGTCGAAGGCACGGCTCGTTTCGTCGGTGACCTGCTCAAGCGTGCCTTCACCTCGTCGCTGCGTTCGAAGCTCGGCTTCCTCGTCTCGCGCCCGGCGACCGAACTGCTGCGCGGTCACCTTGATCCCAACAACCACAACGGCGCGGTGTTCCTTGGTCTGAACGGCATCGTCGTGAAGAGCCACGGCTCGGCCTCGGCGCTGGGCGTGGCCAATGCGGTGCATGTTACCGCCCGCCTGCTTGAGGAAAACCTCATCGAACGTATTTCCGGCGATCTCGCCAAGCTGGGCGGCCACGGGCTGGGCAATGGCCGCGCGGCCAAGGGGGCTGCGGCCAAGGATGCTGCAGAATGACCCTGCGCGCTGTCATTACCGGCACCGGATCGGCCCTGCCGGTGCGCCGCGTCGACAATGAAGAGATGGCGCGGCTGGTCGATACCAGCGATGATTGGATTCGCGAACGCACCGGCATCCGCAGCCGCTATTTCGCCGGAGAAGGCGAAACCACCTCGACCCTCGCCACGGCGGCGGCGCGCAAGGCGATTGAGGCTGCCGGCATCGACGCCAGTTCGATCGACCTGATCGTGCTGGGCACGACCACGCCGGACCAGACCTTTCCCGCCACCGCGACCACAGTTCAGGCCGCGCTCGGCTGCAATGGCGGCATGGCTTTTGACGTTCAGGCGGTCTGCTCGGGCTTCCTTTACGCGCTCGGTGTGGCCGATTCGATGATCCGTTCGGGCATGGCCAGCAAGGCACTGGTAATCGGCGCCGAAACGATGAGCCGCCTGCTCGATTTCGATGATCGCGGCACCTGCGTGCTGTTTGGTGACGGTGCTGGCGCAGTTGTCCTCGAAGGGCGCGAAAGCGACGATCCTGATGCTCCCGGTATCCTTGCCACGAAGCTCCACGCGGATGGCGCGCACAACGAATTGCTGTTCGTCGATGGCGGCGCTTCGACCACCGGAACGGTCGGTAAGCTTCGGATGACCGGCAATCAGGTGTTCAAGCACGCGGTCAACAATCTGGCCGACGTACTGCGCGAAGTACTTGAAATATCAGGCAGACAGGCCTCCGATATCGACTGGGTCGTACCGCATCAGGCCAATTCCCGGATTATCGAGGGCACAGCAAAAAAGCTCGGCCTGCCGATGGACCGCGTGATCATGACCGTCGATCAGCACGCCAACACCTCGGCTGCTTCGGTGCCGCTGGCGCTGGATGCCGCGGTGCGTGACGGGCGGATCGTGCCGGGCCAGCTGATTGTTCTGGAAGCGATGGGCGGCGGCTTTACCTGGGGTGCCAGCCTGGTCCGCATGTGATTCGGCGGATAGGAAACGCGTCAGGGCGCATTTTCTTGCGTAGAGCCAAGCGATTGCGTTGCAATTTTCCTACGGTTGATTATCTTCCCGACTCACGGGGGTCGCTATTGAGGGGGAAAGGAGCAGATGCGCTCCATGAGCACGTTAACTCGAGCAGACCTGGCTGACGCGATCAACCGGAAGATGGGACTTTCCCGAGCGGAATCGCTCGGGCTGGTGGAATCCATCCTCGGTCATATGAGCGATGCCTTGGCCAATGGCGAAAACGTCAAGATCTCGGGCTTCGGGACCTTCCTTCTGCGCGACAAGGCGCAGCGGATCGGCCGCAATCCCAAGACCGGCGTCGAAGTGCCGATCACCCCGCGGCGGGTCATGACCTTCCGCGCCAGCCAGCTCCTTAAGGAGCGCGTAACCGGCTGATGTCGGAAGAGGGGGCCCTCCAGTTCGACGCCCGCAAGGCGCCCGACGCGCTGCGCACGATTGGCGAGGTCGCCAAGGCGATCGGCATTCGTCAGCATGTCCTGCGCTATTGGGAAGAACAGTTCCCGATGCTGAAGCCGCTCAAACGCAGCGGCGGACGGCGCTATTACCGGTCTGAGGACGTGGCGATGGTCGAATCGATCGATCGCCTCGTTCACAAGGAAGGCTACACGCTGAAAGGCGCGAAGGCTGTGCTTTCGGGCAAAGGGCCGGGGCCTGAACGGGCACCCGCTGCCGCGCAGGTGGCATTGGCACCGGTTTCATCAGGCAGCGGCATTCCTGTCGCCGCGCTGATGGAAATCCGCAACCGACTCGCTGCCGCGCTGGCCGCCTGATCGGTCGCCAGCAGTACCGAGTTTCACCGCAACACTTGTCCGTTATCCCCGCGCAGGCGGGAATCCATCGACGGCTGCCAGTGCAATCGACGGCGGTTTGCACAGGCGAGGGCACATGGATCCCCGCCTGCGCGGGGATGACGGAGCGAGGGGGTTGGGTTAAAGGTGGCTAAGACTAGCTCACCAGTCCGCCGGCTCAGGTCCCAGTTCCGGGTCTAGATCGCGCGGGCGCATCAGGTAGACCAGCTTCGCGCAGCCATCATGCAGGTCGGCCCAGCTATCGATATCGCATTCGAGTACGGCATAGGCGGCGGTGGGAAACTTGTCCTCCACCTTGGCGCGCAGCGGGCAGGTGCCGTCATCGGGGACGAGGTCGAAAATCAGGTCCTCAAGCCCCGGATTATGGCCGACCATCATGGCCTTGTTCACGCTGTCAGGCAGGTCGTGCAGCACTTCGGTGAGTATCACCGAGCTGGCCAGGTAGATGCGCCGATCCCAGATTACCGGCACTTCGCGGCCCGCAGCCTTGGCCGCCAGCTCAATCGTTTCGGCCACGCGCACGGCGGGGGAAGCGATGATCTGTTCCCACTTCACGCCGTGCTCGACGATGTGGCGGCCCATCAGCGCCGCACCCTTGCGGCCGCGCGCGTTAAGCCCGCGGTCGAAATCGCGCGCCTTGGCGTCGTGCCAATCGGACTTGGCGTGGCGGAACAGGCCCAGAAGTTTCATGACGGCAGCTTCATCGGCGGACGTTTACTCGCTCGCGGTTTCGGTGTGGACAGCCACGCCTGAAGCACGCGCCGCCACCCGGTGCAAGGCCTCGTCGAGGGTCAGCCGCGTGATCGGGGTGCCCGGCGGGAAGGCGGAGAGCAAGCGGCTGGGGAAGGCTGCGGAGAGGACCACGAAAGTACCGTGGTCCTGACGGCTGCGGATCAATCGGCCAAAGGCCTGTGCCAGCCGGGCGCGGATGATGCGGTCGTCATGGGCGGAGCCGCCATTGGCAGCGCGGCGGGCTCGGTGGAGGATCGAGGGCTTGGGCCACGGCACTTGCTCCATGATCACCAGCCGCAGCGAATGGCCGGGCACGTCGACCCCGTCGCGCAGCGCATCGGTGCCGAGCAGGCTGGAACGGGGATCGTCGCGGAAGATGTCAACCAAGGTGCCGGTGTCGATCGGATCAACGTGCTGGGCGTAAAGCGGCAGTCCAGCGCGCGCGAGGCGGTCGGCTATCCGGCCATGCACCGCGCGCAGCCGGCGGATCGCGGTGAACAGGCCGAGCGCGCCACCACCCGAAGCCTCGATCAGCCGCGAAAAGGCCCCGGCGAGCGCAGAAATGTCGCCCTTGGGCACGTCGGTGACGATGATCACTTCGGCCTGATCGGCGTAGTTGAACGGGCTTTCGCTGAGCGACAGGTGCGGCTGGACATCGACATGGTGCGCGCCGGATCGGGCAATCGCCGCCTGCCAGTCATCCCCGTCGCGCAGCGTCGCCGAAGTGACCATGACCCCGTGCGAAGGTTCGAGCACTACCCTTGCGAAAGGCTTCATCGGATCGAGGTAGCGGCGGTGGATGCCGACATCGAACTCGCGGGCATCGCCGCGTTCGACCGCCAACCAGTCAACGAATTCAGGGTCCGCCGGCCCGCCCAATCGTTCGAGCAGGGCTTCCCATGCGGTGATCAGATCGACCCGCCAGGCCAGCGAGGCGCGCGCGCCTTCGACCCGCGCACGGCCTGATCCGTCGAGCCAGTCGGGCGGTTCGGCAAGGATCGCTTCGAGCCGGACGCCGAGTCGGATCAGCGGGCTGCGAATTTCTGCCAGCGCGGACTGGGCGGCACCGGCGAGTTCATTGAACGGGCCGTCAAGCTGCGCCGCCTCGGTCTCCAGCCCATAGCCGGCTTCCTGGCCGCCGCTTTCGTCGCGGGCATAGGTAACGGTGCGCACGGCCTGCAGGAGGTCCTCAAGCGGGCCGGAGGGCATGCCGTCATTCAGCCGTTGCAGCCAGCCGTCACCGGGCAGGGCCTCAGCAGCGTGGCGGGCGGCGGCGATGGCCTTGCCCCCGGCCTCGTCATAGCTGGCGAGATCGGCGAGCCGCGCAGCGAGGCCCCGGCGGCGGCCCTTCGATCCGCGCTCCGGGCCGATCACCCAGCGGCGCAGTTCGATCAGCTCGCTCCCGGTCAGCGCGGCGGCAAAGGTGGAATCGGCGGCCTCGAACACGTGATGGCCTTCGTCAAAGACCAGCCGCGTGGGCCGCTGCGCATGGTCACGTCCGCGCGCGGCGTTGACCATGACCAACGCGTGGTTGGCGATCACCAGATCGGCCTGCGCCGAAGCCCGTGCCGAGCGTTCAATGAAGCACTTCCGGTAATGCGGGCACCCGGCATAGACGCATTCGCCGCGCCGGTCGGTCAGCGCGGCAATGCCCCGCTGGCGGAACAGCGTGCCGAGCCAGCCGGGCAAGTCGCCGCCGATCATGTCGCCGTCCAGGCTATAGGCCGCCCAGCGCGCCACCAGTTGCGCCATGATCGCCGCGCGTCCGTTGAATCCGCCTTGCAGCGCGTCCTCAAGGTTGAGCAGGCACAGGTAATTCTCACGCCCCTTGCGCACGACCACCGGCTGGCTGCCATCGGCGCGCTGGCCGGGCCAGGCGCGCGCGCTTTCGCGGCGGAGCTGACGTTGCAGGGCCTTGGTATAGGTCGAGACCCAGACCGTGCCCCCGGACTTCTCGGTCCAGACCGAAGCGGGCGAGAGATACCCCAGCGTCTTGCCGATCCCGGTCCCCGCCTGTGCGAGCAGGACGTGCGGCCGGTTCTCCTTCTGGCGCGGCGCAAAGGTGCGCGCAGCTTCGGCGGCATAGGCCTGCTGACCGGCGCGCACTTCGGCTCCGCTGCCAGTCAGCGCTGCCAGCCGCGCGGCGACTTCTTCAGGCCCCAGCGAAACTTGCGCCGGTTGTGGCCGCTCGGGCGCTTCCTCCCATTCGGGCAGCTTGCCGAACAGTCCACGCTCGGCCCGTTCGGGCTTGGCAATGCGCGGGGCGAGCAGCGGGGCCCATGGCCAGCGCAGGCGGGTGAGCGACTGCAGCGCGGACCACGCGCCGTCACGCTCTTTCCACGCAGGTTCTTCGCACCGCGCGAGCAGCGTTCCGGCGGCAAGCTGGAGCAGGGCGGGCACCCCGTCGTCGCTCGCCGGTTCAGCCAGCCCAAGCGCATGAGCGATGCCCTTGGGCGTGGGCACGATGAACTGCGCGGGGTGGATGAAAGCGAACAGTTCCAGCAGGTCGAGCCCCGACAGGTCGGGATAGCCCAAGCGGCTCGCGACCAGCGGCGCGTTGAGCATGATCAGCGGCGTATCTGCCGCCGCCATGATCGCCTCACCCTTCGCCGCGCCGCGCGTGGTTCCCGCACCATCGCGCAGCCAGCAGCCGGAATGGCTGGCGTGGATCGCGGGAAGGGGCAGGGGACGCATGGCCCCGGATTAGAACGGAAATGGAACAGAGGGCAAGCCATCTGCGACGTTTTGCACCCAGTCGGCGCCGCAGGGCTGGCGCGCGATCAGACTTCGCACTTGCGAAAACCGCGTGGGTCCGCGAAAGGCCGTGCCCATGACCGAAGATGCACTCCTGTCCGCCGCCAAGGTTTCCAAGGCCTGGCCCTTTGAGGAAGCCCGCAAGCTGATCAAGCGGTTCCCGGAAGGCAAACCGGGCGGCGCGGCGGTTCTGTTCGAGACCGGCTATGGCCCTTCGGGCCTGCCGCACATCGGCACCTTTCAGGAAGTGCTGCGCACCACGCTGGTGCGCCGGGCCTATGAAACGCTGACTGGCGGCGCGCCGACGCGGCTGGTGGCGTTCAGTGACGATATGGACGGCCTGCGCAAGGTGCCTGATAACATGCCTAATCAGGGGCTGCTCACCGCTTATCTTGGCCACCCGCTCAGCCGGATTCCCGATCCGTTCAACAAGTACGAAAGCTTCGCGCACCACAACAACGCGATGCTGCGCGATTTCCTCGATCGCTTCGAATTCGACTATGAATTCGTTTCGGCTGCCGATCGCTACAACTCGGGTGCCTTCGATGAGGCGCTGCGCGGGGTCTTGCGCAATTTCGGCGCGATCATGGACATCATGCTGCCGACCCTGCGCGAGGAACGGCGCAAGACCTATTCGCCGATCCTGCCGGTAAGCCCGCGCACGCACCAGGTGCTGCAGGTTCCGGTCGAGGTCGTCGATGCCGAAGCCGGGATCATCCGGTTCGAGGATCATGGCGACATGGTCGATCATTGCATCTTCGGCGGACAAGCAAAGCTGCAGTGGAAGGTCGACTGGGCGATGCGCTGGGTCGCGCTGGGCGTCGATTACGAAATGTGCGGCAAGGACCTCACCGACTCTGTGCGCGAAAGCGGCAAGATTGCCCGCGCGCTGGGCGGACGTCCGCCTGAAGGCCTGATCTATGAGCTGTTCCTCGACGAGAATGGCGAGAAGATTTCCAAGTCGAAAGGCAACGGCCTGACCATCGATCAGTGGCTGACCTATGGCAGCGAGGAAAGCCTGGGTTTTTACCTGTTCCGCGATCCGAAGAGCGCGAAGTCGCTCCACGTCGGCGTGGTGCCGCGCGCGGTCGATGAATACTGGCAGTTCCGCGAAAAGCTGGCCGATCAGCCTATCGAACAGCAACTCGGCAATCCGGTGTGGCACCTGCTGCGCGCCAATGGTGACGGCGGCGGCGCGGGCGATAGCCTGCCGGTGACTTATGGCCTGCTGCTCAATCTGGTCGGCGTGCTGGGGCCGAACGCGACGCGCGAACAGGTCTGGTCGTACCTTGCCAACTATGTCGCGGACGCGCGGCCCGATGCCCATCCGCAGGTCGACGTGCTGGTCACTTCGGCGCTGGCCTATAACCGCGATTTCGTCGCGCCGACGCTTGCCCGGCGCAAGCCCGAGGGCGGCGAGACAGCAGCCTTGGCGGCGCTTGATGCCGCATTGGCTGCGGCTGGTGACCACGCCAGCGCGGAAGAGCTGCAGAACATGGTTTACGAGATCGGCAAGAACTCGGAATACGGGTTCGAAGGCCTGCGCGACTGGTTCAAGTGCCTTTACGAAACCCTGCTCGGATCGAGCCAGGGGCCGCGCATGGGCAGCTTCATCGCGCTTTACGGGGTCGCGAACACGCGGCTGCTGATCGCCGAGGCCCTCGCCAACTGAGTTTTCGCGCCGCTCAGCGGCGCTGGAACAGGGCGAACAGCCGGTCGACGAGCTTGCTCCAGACCGACGGACGCTCTTCCGGCATCGGGGCAGGAGCCTCGCCGCTGCTGATCATCCGCGCGCGCAGACTGTGGCCGGCCTGCGGAGCAAATTCGCGTGGCGGTAGCGGCGGCGGCGGCAGATCAGGTTCGAACGGCGCAATATCCTCGGCGCGGACGGCGGGATTTTCCTCGCGTTCGGGCCAGACTGTATCGCCCATCTGCCGTTCATTGTCGGGCGTCACCGCCCACGGCTTGTAGCCTTCCTTGATCTGTTCAGGCGTCAGAGCGGCAGGCCGCGGCTTGATGAGTTCCTCGATGGTCGCCTGCGCGGTCGGGGTTGGCGACGTGTCGTCTGATGTAACCGGAGCTGGAGCATCCGGCTCGGCCGGAGCGGTGTCCACGACCGGAGCGACATCCACCACCGGCTGGGCAGGCTCGACCGGGGCGCTGTCCACGGCTTCAGTCACTTCCGGCTCGTCGGCATCGGCGGGAATCTCCTCAGCCGCCATAGGTTTGGCTACAGGCTCGGGAAGTTCCTCTTCGGCTTCGGCTGCAATTTCGACGAAGCTCGCCGGGTCTTCGAACACGTCCTCGACTGCTGGCCGCTGCGGCTCAAGATACGGGCGGTAATCGAACGGATCGTCGCCCAGTGCCGGCTGGCTTGGCGGCGGCGGCGGAGCGACACCCAGCGCGGCGCTGGCAATCATCTCGTCCATGCTGGCGCCATCTTCACCTTCGGCCAGTGCGAGTACCGGCTTCTTCGCCGCGCGCTTGATACCGATGGAGAGCAGGCTGGCCTCTTCGGCAGTCTCTTCGTCATCAATCGCCACATGCGCCGGGGCCAGACTGTCCTCGGCGACCAGCGGCGGCGGAGCGGCGGCGGCGATGGCTACGACTTCGCCGCCAGCCAGATATTCGTCACAGCTCAGCACGGGGGCGTCGAACGAGGGATAGACCCCGTTGTTCGCGGTCAACACGCAGAGCGGGCGGCCCAGACGGCGCTTGGCGAAACTGTCACGCAGCGCCTTGTGGAACAGGACCGAGAGATAGCACGAGGCTATCGTGCCGGCGCGGATCTCGTCGGGATCAGGGGTGTCGCTGGAAAGCAGATGCTGCTCCAGCTGGGCCAGCGCGCCGTAAAGGTCGTCGACTCCGCGAAAGGCGATGGCATGATCGACGCCCTCGCAATCGCCCGCCCACTGGCAGCCGAACGAGGAATAGCCGTCAAGCAGGTCGTTGCGGTCCGATTCGGAGAAGGGAAAGGCCTCGTCCGAGAAATAGGCGGTTTCGACAGGCAGGCTCATCAGGCCGGCGCCATCGGGCTTCGGCGCGCGGCCTTCGGGATCGCCGAAGGACAGGCACACGGCCGTCACTGGCTGTTCGGCGCGGTCGAACTTCTTTAGTCCTTCATCAAGCGCTTCCCAGCCGGAAATCTCGATATCTTCGTGGGATACCGCCATGAAGCGCGCAGGAAACGGCGCGACTTCACCGGTGAAGGGTTGCAGGAGCGAACGCAGGTGCAACGCCGCATCGTCGGCCAGGCCGCGTCGCAGCATGTCCTCGATCGACTGGCGGAAGGCATCTTCGTGCTGCCCGTCGATAGTGATGGAATCCACTCGTCATTCTCCACGTACCCGTGAAAGGCAAACTAGGAGCGATTGGTTACCCCCCGGTTAGCGAAACCGGATTTCTGCGACGAGATGCGTCAGCCGCCCGCCGCGATCCAGCGGTCGATCTTCGCTTCCAGCACCGGCAGCGGCAGCGCGCCCGAGCCGAGAACCTGTTCATGGAAGGCGCGAAGGTCGAATTTTGGCCCAAGTGCGACTTCGGCCTTCTTGCGCAGGCGTTGTATGGTCAACGCACCCACCTTGTAGGCGAGCGCTTGCCCCGGCCAGGCGATGTAGCGTTCCACCTCTGCCGTGGCATCGGTGCGGCCCATTCCCGAATTGGCAAGCATGTAGTCGATCGCCTGCTCGCGGCTCCACCCCTTGGCGTGCAGGCCCGAATCGACCACGAGCCGCATGGCGCGCAGCATTTCATCGTCAAGCGTGCCCCAGTGCTGCATCGGGTCCTTGTAGAGCCCCATCGAATAGCCCAGCGTTTCGGCATAAAGCGCCCAGCCTTCGACAAAGGCCGTATTGCCGCCAAAGCGCTGGAAATCGGGAAGCGCGGTATTCTCCTGCGCCAGGCTGATCTGAAAATGATGCCCCGGCGCGCCTTCGTGCAGGTAGAGCGTCGCCATTCCGGTGAGGAAGCGGCTGGGCAGATCATAGGCGTTGTAGAAGAACACGCCGGGCCGCGTACCATCCGCCGAACCCTGGTTGTAGGAACCGCCCGCCTCGTACTTTTCGCGGTAGGCCGGGTAGGCCTCAATCTCGAGCCGGGTCTTGGGAACCTTATTGAAATAGAGCGGAATTTGAGTCTCGACCGTCTTGGCGATGGCGGCAAATCCGCGCGCCAGATCGTCGCGGGTCTTGGGGTGATAGCGCGGATCGGTGCGCAGCACGTCGAAGAACTGGCGAAGGCTGCCACTGTAGCCGAGCTGCGATTTAACGCTTTCCATGTCGCGCTGAATGCGGGCGACTTCGCCGAGGCCAAGCTGGTGCACTTCCTCGGGATCGAGCGCCAGCGAGGTGTGGAGCTTGATCATCTTGCGATAGAGCGCAGGCCCGCCCTTCATCGCCGAGACACCCGGCTGGACGCGCGCGGCAGGCAGGTATTGCTCGGCCAGGAAGGTCCGCAGGCGCTGGTAGGCAGGATAGATTTCGCTGCGGATCACGGCGAGATAATCAGCCGACAACTTGCCGCGAGCCGCTTCGGGAATCGACTTCGGCATGTCTCGGATCGGTGCGTAGAAGGGCGATTCTTCGGGCTTTTGCGCCAGAATCGCATCAATCTGCGCGATCATGTTGGTCGTGGTCAGCTTGGAATCGACCACGCCGCTGGCCAGCCCTTCGCCAAAGCGCAACACCGCCGTGTCGAGCACCTTGGGCACGACTTTCTCGATGGCCAGCGCGCTGCGGTAGTCCGCCTCGGTCTTGAACGGCAGGTTGCCGGCAATCAGCGAGGGAAATTCGACATGCAGCCCGCCGAAATGGGTCAGCGGGCGGACGGCGGTCAGGGCGCGGGTTTCCGGTTGGAGGAAATCGATCGACGTGCGCGTATCGCCGAGGAAGATGTCGTACGAAATCTGCCGTTCCGGGCTGAGGCTGCTGCGGTTGATCCGGCTCAGCGCGGCCAGGCTCTGCTTCGCCGCGGCGAGGCGGCGGCGGTCAAGCGCGTCGGTGAATATCTGGCCGATCAGCGCCGGGTCGGCCTGTTCGCCGCGATAGATCGCCTGGAGCGGGGAGTTGGCACGATCGCGCTTGGCATCCTGCGCGAACAGCAGCATCAGCTTCTGGTCATCGCTGCGGTCAGGCAGGCTGGCGGTCGCCACCGGGGCTGCGGCGAGCTGGGGCACGTCCTGAGCCGCCGCCGGCACGGCGATGAGGGTAGAAGTCAGCGAAAGCGCCGCCGCGAGTTTCACGCCCATCGGCGCGTCCGGTACCACTTGGTAATCACGTACTTTACCCCCCTGATCACCGGCATTCCGGCGTGCAGTGTATCGATGTTCGGCGTGCCATCGGGCAGCGCGTTGTTCCAGACCAGCATGACCCCACGCTGCGGCGGGATCGACAGGCCAAGGCGGACGAAGTCAGTCGTGCCGCCTTCCTCCACGTCGTTGAGATAGATCATCGCTGTCCAGCTGCGCTGCCCGCCGCGGACAACCTCGCCGTCCCAATACTTGGCCTTTGTCCAGAACCAGTCGTTATGAGCGCGAAATTCCTGCCCCGCCGTGTAGCGCTGGCCCTGTACCGCCTCGCCAAAAGCCGGGGTCATGCCCAGGCAATCATCGATCCGCCGCTCTATCATCTTCACAAACGGATCACCGCGATCGACATCGCCCGAATAGCTGGTGCGAAATTCGCTGCCCTGGCCGTGTTCGTACAGCGTGGAAGGCCGCGCATTGTCATCGACGATCTTGATGAAGCGGTCGCATTCCTCCGGCCCGAGGAAATCGCTGATCCCATAGATTTCCGCGCCTTCGACTGGAAATTTCTGTGCGCCGGGATCGGCCGCCAACCGCCGGCGGACGATCTGCCCGACTCGCTTCAGCGCCTGCTTGTCCGGGTTGGGAGCATTGTTGTAAGGTTCGAGTGCGGGATCCATCGCCCATTCGTCATGCTATTGATTTCAAAGACTGCCTATCGCGGCCTGCGCGAAGGGCAAGAACAAACGGACGAAGGGCCTCCGTTCATCTGCGAACGAAGGCCCTCCTTTTCCGGTCCACTCAACCGGAGGACTTAACCGGAGACTGGCTTACCAGAAGACATCGTAGATCGTGTCGACCACTTCGCCGGTATAGATGTCGACCAGCAGGGCGTCATCGTAGTAGCGGACCCAGCGATAGGGACCATAGGCGTTGGGCAGGCGGTACTGCCACGGATCGTTTATCCAGTAGTTCGACCCGAAGAACAGGCTGTCCATGAAGAAACCGACCGACAGGCGGCGATAAGAATAGCCCCGGTACGGCGCGTTGTAATAGCCGATGCGGAAGACGTTGCGGTTGGTATTACGGTATGAATACCAGTCATACCGGTTGTTGCTGCGCCAATCGCGGTCCCAGCGCCGGTTGTTGGTGTTCGCACCCCACCGGTTGTTGTCACGCCACGAATTGTTGCTGCGATAGGTGTCACCGCGGCGATCGCCACGCCACGTGTCGGTGCGCCCATCACGGTTGCCATCGCGCCAGTTGCGACCGTCAGTCTGACGGGTGGTTTGGGCCGGACGCTGCTCTGTGCGAGCAGTGCCATAGCGGTCACCGTCACGGCGCGAATTGCCGCCGTTCCACTGGCTTTCCGCACGCGGAGCGGGCTGAGTGGTGGCCTGTCCGCCGCCATTCCAGCCGCGACGACCCTGCGTAGCGCCGCCATTCCAGCTGCCGCGCGTCTGTGCGTCAGCCTGCGAATTGGCCTGAGCCTGCGGAGCCTGCTGGGCCTGTGCCTGCCAGCGGCCACGCCAGTTGGGCGTGCTGGTTGCTTCGCCGCCGGTCCGCCCGCCGCCGTTCCAGCTGCGTTGCTGCGGGGCAGGTGCCGCTACCGGTGCCTGCACCTGGACTTGCGCCTGTGCCTGCGGAGCTGATTGCTGGCGCTGGGCCCGGCCACCGCCGTCACCGCCGCCACGAATGCCGCCGCCCCACTGGCGACCGCCGTTTTCGGCAGCACTGCCACCGACATTGCCGGCGGCTTCACCGCTGCGACGACCCCAGCCGCGTTCTTGCGCTTCGGCCGAAGCCGGGAGCGAAGCCACGGCAGCTGCAACCGCAAGCGCGGCCCAACCACTCGATTTAAGGAAATGCTTCACGGCCATGGCCGATCTCCAGATCAAAAAGCACCGCGACCCTTCGCGGCGTCCACTGTTGAGGGGTTAACGGTTCCCTACTTTCGACAGGCTGAATGGGACTGTCAGCTTCCCGTTCAGGTTTGGGCGGAGTTTTATGAAGGTCTGCTGGGGAAAAAGGTGACAGAGGTGACAGATCGGGCAAATGTGTCACCCTGATTGTTACGTTGAAAATCAAAGAATTAATTGGGATTTGGGTGACACATCGCCGTTTTTCGGGAGCAAGTGTGATTCCAAGGCCGACAGTGAGAAAGAGCGTGGTATGCTTGTCTCAAATCCGGGCGATGTAGGAAAGCCGGGTGGAACCGCCGGCTTGGCGAGTCGTTTCCAAGGGGAACTGCGTAGGGCGGCCGTTAACTTCCACTTGGCTAACCCACGTCATCCTGAACTTGTTTCAGGATCCATCGCGCCGTTGCAGCCGGAACCATCGAAAGGCGCTTGGGGCAACCATTACGCGCCTCCGCATGCTCCGAGCGCGCGGAGGAATGGATCCTGAAACAAGTTCAGGATGACGTTGCGGATGGAGGCGACCTTGGGCGCGAGGATAGCACACCGGATTCGAATGCGCCCATAAGCGAGCGATGGGCCGGGTCAGCGTATCCGCCAGACCCGGCCCCGTTATTCCTCAGCGCGTCAGCTTCTTGTAAGCCAACCGCGTCGGACGATCCGCTGCGTCACCCAGACGGCGGCGCTTGTCTTCTTCATAAGCCGCAAAGTTGCCTTCGAACCATTCGACGTGGCTGTTGCCTTCGAAGGCGAGGATGTGGGTGGCGAGGCGATCGAGGAAGAAGCGGTCGTGGCTGATGACCACGGCGCAGCCTGCGAAGTTCTCGATCGCGTCTTCCAGAGCGGCCAGCGTTTCAACGTCGAGATCGTTGGTCGGTTCGTCAAGCAGCAGCACGTTGCCGCCGGCTTTCAGCATCTTGGCCATGTGGACGCGGTTGCGTTCACCGCCCGAGAGCTTGCCAACGTTCTTCTGCTGGTCCGCACCCTTGAAGTTGAACGCGCCGACATAGGCGCGGGTGCTGGTTTCCTGCTTGTTGACCGTCATGTAATCGAGCCCGTCGGAGATTTCCTCCCAGACGTTCTTCTTCGGGTCGAGGTGGTCGCGGCTCTGGTCGACGAAGCCGAGGTGTACGGTCGAGCCGATCTCGATCGTGCCGGTGTCGGGCACTTCCTTGCCGGTGATGATCTTGAACAGCGTGGATTTACCCGCGCCGTTCGGCCCGATCACGCCGACGATGCCGCCCGGCGGCAAGGTAAAGGACAGGTCCTCGAACAGGAGCTTGTCGCCGTAAGCCTTCGAGATGTTGTTCACTTCGATCACCTTGCTGCCAAGGCGCTCGGGAACCTGAATGACGATCTGCGCCTTGCTGACCGGGCGATTGTCCTGCGCGTTCTGCAGTTCCTCGAACTTGCGGATACGCGCCTTGGACTTGACCTGGCGCGCCGCCGGGGTCTGGCGAATCCATTCGAGTTCGCGCTGGATCGCCTTGGACTTGCCGCTTTCCTCGCGGTCTTCCTGCTCGAGGCGCTTGGCCTTCTTTTCGAGGTAGGTCGAATAGTTGCCCTCGTAAGGGAAGTATTTTCCGCGATCGAGCTCGAGGATCCAGCCGACCACATTATCAAGGAAGTAGCGATCGTGGGTGATCATCAGCACCGCGCCGGCATAGTCCTTGAGGTGGTTTTCCAGCCATTCGACGCTTTCGGCATCGAGGTGGTTGGTCGGTTCGTCGAGCAGCAGGATGCCCGGCTTCTGGATCAGAAGGCGGGTGAGCGCGATGCGGCGCTTTTCACCGCCCGACAGGTTCTCGACCGACCAGTCGCCGGGGGGGCAGCGCAGGGCTTCCATCGCGACCTCAAGCTGGTTGTCGAGCGTCCAGCCATCGACTGCATCGATCTTGTCCTGAAGCTCGCTCATTTCGGCGCCCAGGGCGTCGAAATCGGCGCCGTCCTCGCCCATTTCCATGCCGATCTGGTTGAAGCGGTCAACCATGTCGGCAATTTCGCGGGCGCCGTCCTTGACGTTTTCCAGCACGGTCTTGGTCTTGTCGAGCTCAGGCTCCTGCGGGAGATAGCCAACGGTGATGTTCTCACCCGGCCATGCTTCGCCCGTGTAGTCCTTGTCGATCCCGCCCATGATCTTCATCAGGGTCGACTTGCCCGCGCCGTTGGGGCCGACGATGCCGATCTTTGCGCCCTGATAGAATTGCAGGCTGATATTGCTCAGCACCGGCTTTTGCGCGCCGGGGAAGGTCTTGGTCATGTCCTTCATGACATAGGCATATTGAGCGGCCACGGGTGTACCTCTGGTCTTGGATTGCAGGATTTGCCGCGCCTCTACAGGGCGGCGGGCCGCCTCGCAAGCATGGCATGTGCCAAGGCGCGCAGCGCGCGCGGCAGGAAGGCGAAGCCGATGAACCAGTGCGGCTGGAGCAGGCAGGCCCAGTAGAAATTGTCAGGCCGAGAAAACAGCGCGATCATCGCAGCGATGCCCAGGCAATAAAGCAGTCCGAAAGTCGCAAACCCGCGCGGCGCGGCGGTCCACCCCAGCAGCGCTAACGGAATCAGGCCATAGGCGAGTGGCGGGGGCAACATGCCCAGAACACTGGTGTCGGTCAGGCCGCGTAGCACGCCGGTGATGCCGAGCAGTCCGGTCCATGGGGCGGATTGCTTGTCCGTCGGTAGGACCACCGCATGAACTGCCTGCGCGTGAAGCAGCATGACGACGCCGAACAGTGCGATCAGCACGGCCCAGCCGATCGCCTCGCCGCGCCGCCGCTCCCACAAAGCGAAGACCAGCGCGAGCAGTGCAAAGGGCAGTGCCAATTCGCGGATTATCAGTGCGGCTCCGGCGAGCAGGATTGCGAAGGGCCAGCGCTTCGTGCCGCGAAAGGTCATCGCGGCGCAGGTTAGGACCCCGGCCCAGAAGTCATGCATGGCGATCAGTCCGGGCTGGGTGACCATCGCGCCGCCGGCAAGCGTCAGAACTGCCGCGCCCAGCGCCTCGCCCGGGCTTTGCTTGGCAGCAATGCGGTACCAGCGGATAACGGCGAGCAGCAACACACCGACGAGGATTCCTTGCAGTGCCTTCCAGCCAAGCGCGGCGGCCATGTGGGCGAGGGTCGGCAGGCGCACCGTGACGAAGGGCTGGGTCGGGTAATCATGCGCGGTCTGCAAATCGCGGGCGGCCTGGTGATAGGGCGTGCCGGTGCGGACCTTCTCGGCGATGTCCTGATAAAGCTGGATGTCGGTATAGCTGGCGCTGGTCACTGCCACATCGGGGGCGGGGGCCATGCTCTGCACGCCGCACCACAGGCAGAACGCCGCGAACAACACGGCGAGCAAGCGGGCCTGAAGCGGGGTGAGCGCGCGCAGCATTGCCGGCTAGTGCCAGCGCACCCAGCACGGCGCAAGGTTCAGGCCCGGATCAATCCACCGATCGGCTTGCTGCCCCCGCCGGGGAAACAGGTCGCCAGCACCAGCGCCGGATCGAGCCCGAAATGCGCTCCGACCGCCCCCGCAATCGCCGCGTCGAGTGCCAGCGTGGGTTTGAGGTCGCGGCCCTCGAACAGTTGTCCCTGCGCGAGGCCCGGCCAGTCGCTCACCACCTTGCCGCCGCTGACCGTGCCGCCGAGCAGCATGGCGAGCGATCCGGTGCCATGGTCGGTGCCGCCGGTGCCATTGGGCGCAACGGTGCGGCCGAACTCGGTGGCGACCAGTACCAGCGTCTCGTTCCACGCCGGGCCGAGGCCGGTTTTCAGCGCGCCGATCATCGCGTCGAGGCCCTTGAGCTGGCGCTCGATCCGTCCCTTCTGCTGAAAGTGTGTGTCCCAGCCGCCAGTCTCGATCATGGCGACACGCGCGCCACTGGGGCCGGAGAGCAAGCTCGCCACCAGTTTGCCGGTGGCGACCGGGTCCTGCCCGCTGTCATCATTGCCGGCGGCCATCGCCTTTGCCTGCATCGAGCTTTCCCACAGCGCGTGGAGCTGCTTGTCGCCAGCATACATCTGCGAAACGCGGCTCATCAGTTCGGCATCGGGATCGGGCAGCCGCGAATTGGCGTAGCTTGTCACGTCGCGGGGGCCACGCAATGCGGCGGGGACGGTCGGGCTGACCGCCAAGGCGCGGGTACCGCCGGGAAGCAGCGCGAGCAGCCGGTTCATCCAGCCGTCCTTGGTTTGGTAAGGCTTGGTCCCGCCAGTCTCGAGCACGTTCTGTGCATCGAAGTGTGATCGGTCGCGATAGGGAATGCCCACGCCGTGGACGAACAGCGCCTGCTTCTGCGAGTAGAGCGCGCCCATGCCTGCCAGCGCTGGGTGCAGGGCAAAGGTCGTGTCGAGCTTGTCCGCGCCGGCAAAGTCCGCCGCGAGGGCACCGCGAGCGCTCTCGAAGGCCGGATCGCCAAGCGGGGCGAGGGTTGCCAGTCCGTCCGCCGCGCCGCGCTGGATGATGAACACGAAGCGCCGCTCCCCTTGGGCAGCAGCGGCATAGGCCAGCCGGGTGGGCAGCAGCGTCGCCGCGCCAAGAGCACCGAGCATATTGCGGCGATTGAGGGAGAGCGTCATCGGATTACCTCCGCAGCATTTCAGGAGAGACCAACAGCAAAGCGAGCGCCTGCTGGCCGGAATCGGCACGGGCCACGGCGGTGCGCGTCCCCTCGCTCAGGCTTTCGGGGAAAAGCCGGGGCGCCAGCGTCCGGGAATCGATGGTGGCGAGGTTGCGGGAATAGCGGTTCGCCAGCTCCACCCGCCGCAGCAGCGCATCGGGCGCCGCCCAGCTTGCCGCCAGATCGTCCCACCCGGCGGGCGAGCCGGGGCGCCACGTCGGCTGGCCCAGCTGGTTGAGGCTGAACTGCCCTCCCTGCGCCGGGATGACCAGCCCGGTGGCCCGCTGCACCGCGACGAGCCATTCCCACGGCTGGCGGAATTTCGCGCCGGGATTGCTCCACGGCTCGGGGCTTTCGACCAGCGCGCGGTATAGCGAAGGCAAATCACCGCCAGTCTTGAGGTAGACCTGCTCCAGCCGCGCGACCAGCGCGGGGGGCGGATGGTCCGCTGCGAAATGCCGGGCGAGCTTAGTTGCGACGTGGCGTGCGGTGGCCGGGTGAGCCGCCAGATCGTTGAGGATGGCGCGGCCCTGTGCTTCGCCCGCCTGCGCGTATTTTTTGCCCATCACCGTGCGCGCGCCGGGCTCGTGCAATTGCTCGACAAAGGCGGCGCGGCCGGAATCGTAGGGCAGCAGGCGGGCGAGGCGACCGAGGCCGGTCACGGTCGTCCCGGTCAGCGCTTTGGCGAATTCGGTGACGTCTGCCTGCGTGTAGCCACTGTGCACGCCGAGCGTATGCAGTTCCATGATTTCGCGGGCGAGGTTCTCGTTGATGCCGGGCTTACGCTCCGCACCCCGGCGCTGCGCGCGCTGGCCAAGCAGCGAATTGGGCCCGATCGACTGCGCCTGATCGAGGAACAGCAGCATGGCCGGATGGCGCACGGCGGCGAACAGCAGGTCGGAAAACTTGCTATTGACGTTAGGCCGGATCGCTTCGTTTTCGAACGTGCCGGCCAGTCCGATGACCGTGCCCTTGTCGATCGATACGGCGAAATGGTTCGACCAGAAGGCCACCAGCCGCTCCATGAACGGCGTGTCAGTGGCAACAGCCTGAGCCATCCGCGCGCCTGCCGCCTGAACGTAGCTATCGCGCAAGGGCTTGAGCAATTGCGCTTCGGGACGAGGCTGGGAGCTGGGTGTCGCCCGCGATTCCATGGCCGGCTGCGTCATCGCCTTTGGGGCTGGCTCGTTCGCCGCCTCCGCGCGGTCCTGCCGCCTCTCGGTCCGGGCGGTCTGCAAGGCGGCGAGCTTGCCGATCTGTTCGGGCGTGCGAGGCAGGGCGGCTATCCCGGCCGGGGCAGGATCATAGCGGGCGATCTGATCGACAAGCCAGCGCCGCGGGTTCGCTGGCGGGGCCTCGCCGGCTTTCCAGCCGAGCCCGAAGCGGTTCAAGGCAATTTCAACATCGCCCATTGATATTGGCTCCCTATCCTGCCGACTTTCGCATCGCTAACCTGATCCTGCACTGAATGGGTGTCATGACGCAAATTGTCGCAAATGATACCAACCTTGCCGCGCCGCCAAAGGGCCGTTAGCAAGTGGTGTCATGACCATTATTTCTGTTCGCGTCGCCACCTGCGCCGCCGCCATCGCCCTTTCTCTCTCCACCGCTCAGGCCCAGGAAAATCAGCGTGACAAGGAATCGGCCCTGTCGATTCTGACCGACCTGACCATGGAAGTCAGCCCGCGCATGGCCGGATCTCCGGCCGAGGCCCGCGCCCGTGACTGGGCCACGGCGCGGCTGAAGGCGCTGGGATTTTCGAACGTCACAATCGAGCCGTTCACAGTCACCAGCTATGTGCGCGGCAATGAAAGCGCCGTGCTGACCGCGCCTTATCCGCACAAGCTGGCGGTTACCGCGCTAGGTTACAGTGGGACGACGTCCGAGGCCGGGATTTCGGGCGACCTTGTCTATTTCGCCACGCTCGATGCGCTGAAGGCCGCACCGGCGGGATCGCTCACCGGCAAGATCGCCTTTGTCGATCACGCCATGCGCGCAAATCAGGACGGCTCTGGTTATGGTCCTTATGGCAATGTCCGCCGCCAAGGGCCGGCGATCGCCGCACAGAAGGGCGCGATCGGCATTGTCATCCGTTCGATCGGCACTGACAACCACCGCAATCCGCACACCGGCGCGACAAGCTGGCCCACTGGCACCACGGCAATTCCGGCGGGTGCCATTGCCAACCCTGATGCCGATATGGTCGCGCTGATCGCCATGACCGGCAAGCCGATTAAGCTGGCCCTTACCCTGACCGGCCGCACCACGCCCAACTTGCCTTCGGGCAATGTCATCGCCGACCTTCCGGGGCGCGATCCGACTCTGCCCAAAATTATCGTCGCCTGCCACCTCGACAGCTGGGACATCGGTATGGGGGTGATCGATGACGGCGCGGGTTGCGCGATTGTTACGGCTGCGGCGCTGAAGGCACAGGCCGGCGGCAAGCCGCTGCGTACCATCCGCGTGCTCTGGGCCGGGTCTGAGGAGATCGGCGTGTTCGGCGGCGATGCCTATGGCAAGGCCCACGCCAATGATCCGCACGCGCTCGCCATGGAAAGCGATTTCGGCGCGGACCGGGTGTGGAACGTGAAGTTCAACCGCGTTGCAAAATCGGTGGCGGACAAGGTCAAGGCCGCGCTGAACCCGATGGGCATTGTGCCAAGCGCGGACAAGGCCGATGGCGGCGCAGACGTAGGCGCGATTATCGAGGCGCAGAAGCTAGCGGTGATCGACCTCAGTCAGGACGGCACCCGCTATTTCGACTTGCACCACACGCCTGACGACACGCTGGACAAGGTCGATCCGGTGCAGCTCCAGCAGAACGTCGATGCCTGGACGGCGGTGCTGAAAGTCGTCGCGAACGAGGCCGGACAGATTATCGGCGAATAAGGGCAATCCCCGGACCATGCCCGGATTTGCCGTGTGATTGTCACCAGTCTGTAACAAAGCGCGACCAACGGAAAGGATGGAATGTCAGTCGGGGCGGGCGTGAAGATGGAGGTTATCGATAGTGCCCAGCGGAAAGGCGTAGGCTTTTCGGCGAGCGAGCGCTATTTCAATCGTGAGCTGAGCTGGCTCTCGTTCAACCAGCGGGTGCTGTCCGAGGCCTGCAATCCTGACTATCCTCTGCTTGAGCGGCTGCGCTTCCTTTCCATCTCCGGCAGCAATCTCGACGAATTCATGGCGGTGCGCGTTGCCGGTCTGGCGGGGCAGGTGCGCCGCAAGATCGAAGAAGTGTCGATCGACGGATTCACGCCCTCGCAGCAGCTTGCCGCGGTCCGCGAGGCGGTGACCGAGCTTGAACTGGCCCAGCAGGATGTCTGGCGCGAATTGCGCGAACTGCTCGCCGGGAAAGGCATCGAACTGGCTGATGGCAAGCGGCTTGGCGCGGTTCATGCTCGGTGGCTTCGCGACTATTTCCTTGAACATGTCCTGCCGGTGATCACTCCGCAGGTCATCGATCCGGCGCACCCGTTTCCCTTCGTATCCAGCCAGGGCATGTGCATCCTGTTCCCGCTGGTCCGCCGCGATGATGGTTCGCCGGTGATGGAGATGATCCTGATCCCGTCGGCCCTGCCGCGCTTTGTCCGCATCCCCGGCGAAGGTACGGTCTACATCAGCATCGAGGAACTGATCGTCCGCAATGCCGCTCTGATCTTTCCCGGCTATCGCATTCTGGGGCACGGCGTATTCCGCGTGCTGCGTGACAGCGATCTCGAGGTTGAGGAAGACGCCGAGGACCTCGTCCGCCATTTCCGCTCGGCCATCCAGCGCCGCCGGCGCGGCTCGGTCATCCTGCTGCAATTGCAGGGCGATATTGACCCCGCCGCCGAGCAACTGCTGCGCGATCAGCTCAAGCTGGATCAAGCGATGGTGCTCAAGACCCGGGGACTGGTGGGCATTTCCGGGCTTTCCGCGCTGGTTGAGGAAGACCGGCCCGACTTGAAGTTCGAACCGTACAGCCCGCGTTACCCTGAGCGCATCCGCGAGCACGACGGAGATTGCTTCGCAGCGATCAGCGAAAAAGACATCATCATTCACCACCCCTATGAAACGTTTGAGGTGGTGGTCGATTTCCTGCGGCAGGCAGCGGCCGACCCCGATGTCGTCGCCATCAAGCAGACACTCTATCGCGCCGGCAAGCAGTCGGCGGTGATCGCCGCGCTGATCACAGCGGCCGAGGCCGGCAAGTCGGTGACCGCCGTGGTCGAGTTAAAGGCCCGCTTCGACGAGGAACAGAACCTCTTGTGGGCGAGCCAACTGGAACGCGCCGGCGTTCAGGTGATCTATGGCTTCGTTGATTGGAAAACCCACGCCAAGGTGTCGATGGTCGTGCGGCGCGAGGGCGATAGCTATCGCACGTTCTGCCACTTCGGCACCGGCAATTATCACCCGGTGACCGCGCGCACCTATACCGACCTTAGCTTCTTTACCGCCGATCCGCGCGCTAGCCGCGATGCCGGGCGGCTGTTCAACTTCATCACCGGCTATGTCGAACCGCCGCGCACTGAACTCCTGTCGATCTCGCCGATTGGCCTGCGCGAGAAGCTGTACGACTGCATCGACAAGGAGATCGAGAATGCCCGCAAGGGCAAGCCGGCGGCGATCTGGGCGAAGCTCAATTCGCTCACCGATCAGGGCCTGATTGACCGGCTCTATGCTGCAAGCCAGGCGGGGGTGGAGATTGACCTCGTGGTGCGCGGGATCTGCTGCCTGAAGCCGGGGGTTCCGGGACTGTCGGACAATATCGATGTGAAATCGATCATTGGCCGCTTTCTTGAACACAGCCGCATCTGGGCCTTTGCCTGCGGTGCGCGGCTGCCCAATGCGCGGGCCAAGGTGTTCATCTCGTCCGCCGACGGTATGACCCGCAATCTCGATCGCCGGGTCGAACTGCTGGTGCCAATCCGCAACCGCACGATCCACGATCAGGTGCTGGGCCAAGTCATGCTGGCCAACCTGCTCGATACCGAACAGAGCTGGTTGCTGGACAGCGACGGCCAGTATCAGCGCGTCGGCAAGGTCGAAAAACCGTTCAACCTGCATCGCTACTTCATGACCAATCCCTCGCTTTCCGGGCGCGGGGCGGCGCTTGAGAGTGGACGAAAAGTCCCCAAGCTTGCGCTTCGGCGCGAAACCGACTGAAGGTGCCGCCTAGCGCATGGTGAGAGGTCCAGAGTTTGGTCGAACGACAAGCAGTAATCGACATCGGATCGAACACCGTTCGCCTCGTGGTTTTCGGTGGGCCGCCCCGCGCGCCAGTGGTTTTGCATAATGAACGGGTGACCGCGCGACTTGGCAAAGACCTCGCGGAAAAGGGCGTGCTGTCTCAGTCGTCGATGAAGACCGCGCTCGCCGCACTCAGGCGGTTTGTCGTCCTGCTTTCGGCGCAAGGCAACTGCCGTGTCATCACGGTTGCCACGGCGGCGACGCGCGATGCCGGCAATGGGGCGCGATTCCTTCAGCAAGTCGCCGACCTCGGGCTGAACCCGCGCCAGATCTCTGGCGAGGAAGAGGCGCGGCTGAGCGCCAGCGGGGTTATCGGCGCATTCCCCGGCGCGCAGGGCGTTGTCGCTGATCTCGGCGGGGGCAGCCTCGAACTGGTGCGGATCAAGAACGGCAGCTGCAAACGCGCCGTCACCCTGCCGCTCGGCACGCTGCGCTTGCCGGCCCTGCTCGAAGGTGGGCAGTCGAAATTTTCCAAGCGTGTGTCCAAGACCATCGCCGATTCCGGATGGCAGGTGAAGGCGGACGAACCGATCTACCTCGTCGGCGGCACGTTCCGCGCCATTGCGCGCTACATGATGTTCCAGGCCGGATCGCCGTTCGATGATCCACATGGCTTCGAAGCCAGCCCAAGGGACACGCTGCTCGCCTGCCGCAGGCTGTGCCGTTCAGCCACTCCACCCGCCGTCCCCGGTGTTTCGCTGTCGCGGCTGGCCGGCGTGGCCGCAGCCGCCGCGCTGCTGGCTGCGCTGATCCGGTCTACCAAGTCGTCGCGCATCATCTTTTCCGCCTGGGGTCTGCGCGAAGGTCTGCTGGTCGATGGCTTCACGGCGAAAGTCAGGCAGCTGGACCCGCTCACGGAAGGCGTTGATGCGTTCGTGGAGTCGATGGGGGTTGATTGCCAATTGGTCGACCGTGTCCTTGACTGGATCGCCCCGCTGACGGCAGACGCGGGGACAAGCCCCCTGCTGCGGGCATCGGTCGCGCTATCCCTCGCCGCACGAAAGATCGAGCCCAATCTGCGCGCCTGCACGGTGCTCGACTGGGCGTTGCACAAGCGCTGGATCGGCATCGATGGTCCGCAAAGGGCCATGCTCGCAGCCTGTCTGGTCGCCGCCAGCAACCGCGCTTTGCCGGCGGCGGTCGCGGAGATCGCCCCGGTGGTCAAGTTGGCAGAGGCGATTGGCTGGGGCCTCGCTGTCCGGCTCTGCATCCGACTCACCAGCCTTGCGCCAGAACTGGTCGAAGCCTCGGCGCTTGTGCCTGCGGAAGGGAAGCTGTCGCTCAGGCTCACCGAGCGTGCCGCGCCCCTGGCAACCGAGCCCGTCCTGCGCGACCTGAAGCAATTGGCCGATCATTTCGAGTTGGTTATCGCAACGGTGGAATCCTGACGCCGCGCGCCGTGAATTCTGTAGAGCGCACTCAGTCACTCGAATTTGGGGAAATTGGTCGGGGAGACAGGATTCGAACCTGCGACATCTTGCTCCCAAAGCAAGCGCGCTACCAGACTGCGCCACTCCCCGACCTGGGGTATTTCTTTCCTGCGGTGGTGGGCCCGGCAGGACTCGAACCCGCGACCTAGCCGTTATGAGCGGCCAGCTCTAACCAACTGAGCTACAGGCCCAACCGCAGGTGCCGCGCGTTAGACGGCTGGCGGGGATTAGGCAAGCGCTGCTGCGTCCATGATTTCGCGGTTGCTGGTCGGGCGCACATTGCGGCTGGCCAGGTGGGCGAAAATGCGCCGCCACCAGTCATAGAGCGCATCGAGATCATCCTCGCTGCGCACGTAAGGCGTATAGCCGGTTCCAAGCGAAGGGCTATGGAACGAAAGCACGATTACCGGCAGGCCCAGGTCCAGGGCTATGTCCGCGCCGCGGATCGCTTCGCCGATCGATACGCCCTCGGGCGTCATCGGGATGCGCTCGAGCAGGCCGAAGCGCGACATGGCCCCGCGGATGCGCGGTGCGCGCCACAGGCGGGGGTAGAGCCAGCTGCCAGCTCCCCGCAGCGGGCCCCAGAACACCGTGGTCAGCGGCAGTTCCATCAGCGAGCGTTCCTCGTCGATCCACCACGGCTTCAGCGGCAGATCGCGGAAATTGGCGCCACCGGTGGCGCTGTAATCGAACAGGCTGCGCGCCGAAGTATCGATCGGCACGCCGAATTCCTTGAGCACGCGGTGCGTGTTCGGCCCCACGCCATAGCGGCCCGCGCGGTAGCTGAGCGGTGCGGCGCCAAGGTTGGCGGTGATCGCCTCGTACAGCCGGGCGAACTTCTCGCGCTCAAGCGTGGCGGGCAGGTTGCCAGAGAACGAATTGAATTCGCTCAGGTCTTCGTCAAACGGCGGGCTGACCCAAGGGTGGAGCTGCACGCCCACTTCGGCGCGGCCAGAGGCCAGTGGTTCGCGCAGGACTTCGGCGGCGCGGGGGCAGGTGGCGATGGGATAGTCGACGAGATAGACCGGGGCGACGGCTTGTCCCTCGCAGAACTCCTGAAACTTGGCGAGCAGCGGCACGTGCTTGAGGCCGTGGCTGGTGCGGTCAAGCGGGCGCCGCCAGTCGAACTCTTCTTCGGTGTCGACCGTGACAATGAACCGTTGCCCGAAGCCCGGCGCGAACTGCACCATGTCTTCGGCATCCGGCCTGTCCGTAATTCGCCTGTCGGCCAAGCCCCTGAACCTTCCCCGCTAGAACGCGATCACGTTCTGCATCTGCGCGCCCCGTCCCAAAGCTTAACCCGGCAATCCTTTACTTTCGGTATCTGCCGGCGCGGTCAAGTCACTTGTGGTCAGCGGCAGTTCCAGCCGCAGGCTGTCGCCCTGCCGTTCAAGCTTGCCACCGCCCGCCTTGGCCTCGTTCGCGGCGAGGCGCAGAGCGAAACCCGCGCCGAACATGCCGGCGCTGAGCGGGGTCGAGGAATTGGGTGCGGCGGCGTGGAAAATGTCGGACTGGTCGGCAAGTGCGCGAGGCAGGGCCAGAGTCAGGCTGGCGGTGCCGCCGGATGCGGTTAGCGACAGGGCCATGCGCTCGCTTGGCGCGGCGCTCGATGCCAAGGTGGCGAGCAGTCGCCACAGCAGCCGCTCCGCTTCTTCGCGCGCCATGCCAAGCGGCAGGGCGGGGGCGGGCGCATGGCTGACGAAAGCCGAATCGCGCGCCGCCATGTGCGGGGCCAGATGATCGGTGAGCGACTGCGCGACTTCACCCAGATCGCAAGCGCCCGGTTCCAGCGACATCGCCCCGGTGGCCAGCTTGGCCAGCCGCTCAAGATCGTCAAAGCCGGCGAGCATCCGCGCAGCATCGCCGGCGATGGCTGCGGCATGGGCGCGGTATTCGTGCGGGGTGGGGCCGAACAGCTGCTGCTGGATGACCTCGGCGAATCCCTGAATCGCGTTGATCGGCGTACGCAGCTCGTGGATCAGCTGGCGCAGGCGATCCGCCTCGCTGCCTTGGGCGCTTTCAGGCGCCATTTCGGGCGGGCAGGGACGGCGGAGGCGCCCTTCATAGCCAGTGAAGCGGCCGCGCTGGTCAAAGCGGGCCTGAGCGTCGACGCGCCATTCCCCGGCGATAGCAGTGCTGCCCTCTATATGGAGCGTTTCGCCGCTGATTGGCACGCGCCTGGCGAACCTAGCCGTGATCGCCGGAAATCCTTGCGCGGCGGCTGAACGATCGCGCGAAAACAGCGCGAGCCCGATCACGGCGGGCGCGGCACCGGCTTCGGCCCAGTCGATCCGGCCGCTTTCATCGCAAGTGAAGGCAACGGCGGCGAGCGGCTGGCTTGGCCCGGCTTCAACCGGTTCGCTATCGCGGGCCGTGTGGCGAGCACGATAGGCCTCGATCCGGCGGACGATCGCGCCGATGCCTTCTTCGCTTTCGGGCGTGCCGCTTTCGACTTTGGCCTTGCGAGCAGGCTGCGTGTCATTCGCCGGGTGGCGACTGGCGCGGCCAGCGGGAGGCAGGGCATGGCGGGCAATACCGAGCCGGTCGAGCAGGCCTTCGACCCGCGTGCCAAGGTCGTCGCGCTGGCGCAGCAGCGGCCGCACCTGTGCCGGCAGCGCGGGAATCAGGTCAAGCCATTCGTCCTCGCCAAGCTGCGCGGCGCTGAGTGCAGCATCGGCAATCTGGGGTTCGGCGCGGGCCAGTTCGGCGACCAGCCGGGGCGAGCGCAGGCGCAGGCCGGCTTCGGCCACGGCGGAGGCACGGTCCGCGGCGGGGATCGCTTGCGACAGTTCGGCCAGTTTCACCCAGGCCGCATCGATCACTTCTCCGCGCGCATCGCTGGGCAGAGTGCCCAGCAGATCGACCAGTTGGCGGAACTGGGTGCGCGCGCTCGTCTCCCCGCCCGCGCGGGTGCGCAAGACTGTGTGGAGACGATCATCGATCTGCATGGCGTTCAGAAGCACTTCCAGGCCCCGGCTGATGGAGGGGCTACATACTTGTTAATACGTGCTAGCAGGATTGCGCGCGGGAAAAAGCGCTGTGGACAACTGCGTCACAAACCGGGACAATTGCTTAACTAAACAATAATATTGCCAATCGTTGCTCCAAACGGCAGGTTAATTTCCGACTCAGAGTCGGCTGTAATACGCCGGGGGCATATCAGAAGGCAGGGCAATGGCTAATCTCGACCAGATCGACCGGCGGCTGCTTGCCGAATTGCAGGACGAAGGACGCATCACCAACGTGGAGCTGGCCAACCGCGTCGGCCTCACCGCGCCGCCATGCCTGCGCCGCGTGCGCGCGCTGGAAGACGAAGGCGTGATCCGCGGCTATCATGCCGACCTCGATGCATCGAAGCTGGGTTTCGCGATCACCGTTTTCGCCATGGTCAGTCTGAAGAGCCAGGCGGAAGATTCGCTCCGCCAGTTTGAGGATGCGATGCGGGCGCTGCCCGAAGTGCGCGAATGCCATATGCTCAATGGTGAGATTGATTTCATTCTCAAGATCGTCAGCCGCGACCTGCAAAGCTTTCAGGAATTGCTGACCAGCAAGCTGACCCCGGCGCCGAACGTGGCCAGCGTCAAGACATCGCTGACCATCCGCACTGCCAAGCACGTGCCGGGCGTACCGCTGGAATAACGGCAGGCCCTGGCGGCAGAGGTCAGATCTGCCGCTTCAACATGCGCCGGTCGATCACGGGTTCGACCTTGCGGCCTTCCATCAGGTTGTCGAACGTCGCTTCGTGCAGCGGGTTGTCAAATTCGCAGCCGATGATGAAGCCGTCGGCCCACGATACCCGCGCCGAAATCGGGGCGAGGCCGGGCAGGGCAATCCAGAAGGTGTCTTTCATATTGAGCGGCTGAATCAGGCTGAGCCGCGCGCCGTGGCGCGACAGGTCGATCAGACGAACTCGCATCCGGCGCCCGTTCCGCCCGAATTGCACCTGCGCCTGCAAGTACTTGCGCGCAGACCGCCGCCGTCCGACGCGGTCGTCATCGCTGTGACCTGAATGGCCAGAGTGGGGCGGAGCTATGTCCATGTCGCCAGAATAGAGCGACAATCGGTTTTTCGCGTCAACATGCATGGTTGATAGGTTGTTACCGAAATTTCCGATTGCAGGCTGGCAAGTGCGGCGCGATGTCGGCATGGTCGGGCTGCGACGTGCAAGGCGGCACGCCGGCTGAGGGGGAATACCGGGTGACGGCAAAGGGCGGCAGCGAACTGCAATCGGCGATCAGCAAGGCCGGCTGGCGCATCATTCCGCTGCTCAGCGTGGGCTACCTGTTCGCCTATATCGACCGGGTCAACGTGTCCTTCGCCTCGACGCAGATGAACATCGACCTTGGCTTCTCCGCCACGGTTTATGGCCTTGGCGCGGGGCTGTTCTACCTTGCCTATGCGATGGTTGAGATCCCCTCGAACGTGCTGCTCATGCGCTTCGGTGCGCGGCGGTGGCTGGCGCGGATCATGATCATGTGGGGGCTGCTGGCCATTTCCATGATGTTCGTGAAGACGCCGACGCAGTTCTACACAGTGCGATTCCTGCTCGGCCTGTCGGAAGCCGGGTTCTTCCCCGGGGTGATGTATTACCTGTCGACCTGGTTCCCGACGAAGCAGCGCGGCAAGGCGATGGGGCTGTTCTATGTGGCGAACCCGCTCGCGGTCTTCGTCATGGGCTTCATTTCAAAGCCTCTGTTGGCGATGGACGGGCTCTATGACCTGCGCGGCTGGCAGTGGATGTTCCTGATCGAGGGCATTCCGCCGGTGCTGATCGGCCTCGCCGTGCTGGCGTTTCTGCCCGACCGCCCGGACGAGGTGAAATGGCTGAGCGAGGGCGAGCGTGAAAGCCTGCGCGTTGCCGTGGCCGAACACCCACAAAAGCATGAGGACCACTCCGCTGGCGGTATGCTTGCCGTGCTGGCGGACAAGCGCGTTCTGTTGCTCACCGCGATCTACCTGCTGACGCTGGCGGCAGGCACGACCTTCATCCTCTCTGCCCCGGCCATCCTGATGGAGCGCACCGGTTGGGACATCGGCCATGTTGGCTGGCTGATCAGCGCTGGAGGGCTGACGGCGGCGGCCTTCATGCTGATCGGCGGATGGATTACCGACCACCGGGGGGAGCGGTACACCGTGCTCTATGTTGCGCTCGGCTTCGACGTGATCGGCTACCTGATGATTGCAGCAGCACCCTCGGCATGGATGGTCGCAGCGGGGCTGATCCTTAGCCAGATCGGCCGCGGCGCGCACTCTACCGCGCAGGTTGCGCTCTGGGCCGACGTGCTGAAAGACCGCCGCATGGCCATCGGCGCAGCGGCAATCAGCTCGGTCGCCAACCTCGGCGTCTGGCTGTTGCCGATCGGCTTCGGCATGGCGAAGGACGCGACCGGGGGTTATACCTTCGGCCTATGGGCCTTCCCGGTGATGCACGTGCTGGCGATCGTCGCGACAGTGGTGCTGATGCGGATGGTGCGGATGAAGAAGGCCGGTACCGCGGCTTAGGCACGAGGCGTACGAAAAGTCGTCATCCCGGCGTAGGCCGGGACGCAGCGCGACAAGAAAGTCGACGCTTTGCGGCGGTATTTTATTTGAGCCGGGTGCCGGCTTTCGCCGGGATGACGGCAAACGAGAGCGACTGGGTGTTACCCATCCCGCCGCGCCAGCCACTCTTCCAGCCACTTGATCGTATAGGCGCCGTCGATGAAGTCCGGCTCCTTCATCAGCGCCTGATGCAGCGGGATCGAGGTCTTTACCCCGCCAATCACCATTTCCTCCAGCGCGCGCTTCAGGCGCATAATGCAGCCTTCGCGGGTGCGGCCCTTGACGATCAGCTTGGCGATCATCGAGTCATAATAGGGCGGAATGCGGTATCCGGCGTAGAGTCCGGAATCGACGCGCACGTTCATACCGCCCGCCGCGTGGTACATGTCCACCAGCCCGGGTGAGGGCGTGAAGTTCCACGGGTCTTCGGCGTTGACGCGGCATTCGATGGCGTGGCCGGAAAACTCGATGTCTTCCTGTTTAACTGACAGTGGCTTGCCATCGGCGATGCGGATCTGTTCGCGGACCAGATCAAGGCCGGTGATCGCCTCGGTCACCGGGTGTTCGACCTGCAGGCGGGTGTTCATTTCGATGAAATAGAACTCGCCGTTTTCCCAGAGGAACTCGATCGTGCCCGCGCCGCGATAGTGCATGTCGGCCATGGCCTTGGCGACGATGCCGCCCATGCGTTCGCGCTCTGCCGGGCTGATGACGGGCGAGGGCGCTTCTTCCAGCACCTTCTGGTGGCGGCGTTGCAGCGAACAGTCACGCTCACCCAGATGGATGGCATTGCCTTCGCCGTCGCCGAACACCTGGAATTCGATGTGGCGCGGATTGCCGAGGTATTTCTCGATATAGACGGTGGCATCGCCGAACGCGGCCTTGGCTTCGCTACCGGCCTGCTGGATCAGCGTTTCCAGTTCGTCGGGGCCGTTGCACACTTTCATGCCGCGGCCGCCGCCGCCAGATGCCGCCTTGATGATCACCGGATAGCCGGCGGCTTCGGCAATCGCCTTGGCCTCGGTAATGTCGCTGACCGCGCCGTCGGAGCCCGGGACCAGCGGCAGGCCGAGCGCGCCGGCGGTGCGCTTGGCCTCGATCTTGTCACCCATGGTGCGGATATGTTCGGGCTTTGGCCCGACCCAGGTGATGCCGTGCGTCTCGACGATCTCGGCGAATTGGGCGTTTTCCGAAAGGAAGCCATAGCCGGGATGGATCGCATCGGCGTGAGTCACCTCGGCAGCGGAGATGATCGCCGCGACATTGAGGTAGCTGTCGCGCGCGGCCGGCGGCCCGATGCAGACGGCATGGTCGGCCAGCCGCACGTGCATGGCATCGGCATCGGCGGTGGAGTGCACCGCCACCGTTTCGATCCCCATTTCATGCGCGGCGCGGTGGATGCGCAGCGCGATTTCGCCGCGGTTGGCGATTAGCAGGCGGGTGATGGGCATCTTGCGTCGGTGCCTTACGAGATCACGAGCAGCGGCTGATCGTATTCGACCGGCTGGCCGCTTTCGATCAGGATCGCGGATACGGTGCCGGCCTTGGTCGCAGTAATCGGGTTCATCACCTTCATGGCCTCGATGATCAGCAGTGTATCGCCGACCTTCACCTGGCTGCCGACCGAAACGAAGTTCGGCGCGCCGGGCTCAGGCGTGAGATAGGCGGTGCCGACCATCGGGCTTTTCAGCGCGTCGACCAGGGCAGCAGCCGGTGCGGCCTCAACGGCGGGGGCGGCGGGAACCGGTGCCGGAGCGGCGGCAGGTGCCGGCGCGGCGACAAATGCGCTGGCCGCCGTGGCGGCGCGCGAAACCTTGATCTTGCGATCGCCGTCCTCGACCTCGATTTCGGTGAGGCCGGTATCTGCCAGCATTTCCGCCAGTTCGCGGACCAATGCGGTATCGATGTTCATGCCGTTCTGGCGCTTAACCGCGCCCTTTTCCTCGCCCATGAAGGGACCCCTGCAGATTTGTGACTGCAACCGCCCTATCGCTCCTGCGATGCGGCTGGCAAGGGTCAATGCACCTTTTGCGGGTGAATTTCCCGCCAAAGTGCTGATGTCGGGGGATTAGCCTTCGGGCGCCGCGGCCGCGTTGTCGTTAAGAGCCGAGTCGGGATCTTGCTGTGCCCGGTCGACATCCTCCTCGGCATCGGAAGGCGGATCCTGCGTCATCGTCGTGCCGCTGTACGCCGAAGCCTTTTTGGCAGCTGCCTCTGCCGCCTTCTGGGCGGCTTCGGCCCGTGCGGCGGCCTGTTCGGCCCGGGCGAGCTTTTCTTCCAACTCCCCGGCGCGTTTGGAACCGCAGCCGGAGAGAAGGACGAGAGCGCAGCCCATCAGGGCCGAGCGAATGAGAAGAGACGGGCGTGTGCGCATCGTTTCCTGCAAAATGGAGGCTTGTGGCCAGTGCCTTAGCGCAGGGATGGTTTACCCTTTCCTAACGATACAGTTCAGCGGTCCACGCCGGAGATCTTGCCCCACTGGCGGGCCGCCGTATATCCCAGATACCCTGTGCCGAAGAGGGCGTAGAGCGGCTCCGGCAGTCCGCCGAGATAGGCGTTCATACCCTGCGCGATCGAGGTTACCGCTTCGGGCCGGAAGGCCGCGATCAGTCCCATCGGCAGCGCCCATAGGATCATCACATACATCTCATAGAGGAAGCTGGGGCGCGCACGGCTGGTCCACGGATCGTGCGAAATGGCCTCGGCAACGATGGCGGAAAGCCGCGTCTGCAGCATTTCCATGTCCTGCGTGCCCTGCCGCTTGATCAGCTCAAGCTTGGCTGCATCGCGTGCCTTCGGATCGGGAATTATCTTGTCGATGATATAGGTGATCGGGCCAAGCAGCGAATCGAGTAGTGCCATGTTTGGTTCTCCAAAAAGCCGGTAGATAACCAAATCGGTTCATGCAGGAAAATCGGTCCTGTTGACGCGGGCACCGAAGCTGCAACAATGGTCGGCAGGTTCGGCGCGAAGCCGGAAGCGAGGTGTGCAATCGCAGCGTTGAAGGCGATATTTAGCTGGTTTGGGCGGCAATTGCTGCTGCTCGCGCTCATCGTAGGCGCGCTGATGCTGCATGCGTGGTGGGTTGACAGGGGCGGGGGCTCGCTCACCGATAGTACCTATCGCAATCGCGCGGCCGAGGCCGGTGCCGCCATTGCCGAAGTCGATGCGCGAACAAGGCAGGCGGCTGCAGAATTGCAGGAATTGGCCGCGCGCTCAGCCGTAGCCGGCGTCGGAGTGCTGGTCGGGCAGAAAGCAGAGGCACAACGGCGTCTCCAGGCGCTCGAGGCAGCCGAACCTTCATCGCTTGAAGAGACGCGCTGGGCGGCGACCGGGGATGTGCCGGCGCTGCGAGGCGAAGCGATCCGCCGGCTCAACATCGAACGGCTCAAGCGCGAGATCGAATTCTATTCAGCCACGATAGATCTGGCCAACGACCCGGGCGGTGTCTGGGCGGAGCTTAGAAATGCCGAGGCGCGGCTTGGACAGATGTCTGCAATTGCCAACCAGCGCTGCCAGGCGGCGACCGAAGCGCAGCAACGGCTGGATGCGTTCGGCACCCAGGGCAATGCGCTTTTCCGGGGGTTCCGCCGCCTGTTTGGCGAGGAAGCAAGGCTCAAGCGCGAGGCCGCTTCGGCGCAGGATGCCTGCTACGCCGCGATCAAGGAGCGCGACGCGGCGGTGCGGGCATTGGCGGACGCACGGGAGGCAGTGCGCAAGGGGCAACTCGCGATAAATACCCAGATCGACGCGGCAACCGGCGATTTGGAAGCGATCCGGAAACAGGATGAGCCCCCGGGCCAATCGCAGTTGGCGGAATACCTCCGCACTGCGCTGCTCGTCCTTCTCGGCATCATCGTCACCCCCTGGCTGATCCGTGCGTTCCTCTATTACGTCGTTGCCCCCGCTTCCGAGCGCCGCGCGACAATCCGCATCGACCTGCCCGACATGAAGGTTGCTCCGGTGGCCCGTTCCAGCGCCTCGCGCATATCGCTGCCGGTGGTAATCGGCGCGGCTGAGGAGCTGCTGATTCGGCAGGACTACCTCCAGACCAGCTCGCAAACGGCAGACAAGGCGACGTGCTGGCTGCTCGATTTTCGGCATCCCTTGTCGAGCTTCGCCAGCGGGCTGTTTTTCCTTACCCGGGTGCGCGGCGAGGGCGAGGCGACGACCGTTTCTGCCGTGCGCGATCCCTTTGCCGAACTGGCCGAGATCGAGCTGCCTTCAGGCGCCGCCTGCGTCCTCCACCCGCGCGCGTTAGTCGCCGTGGTCCAGCCGTTCGGCGCGCCGATGCGGATCACCAGCCACTGGCGACTGTTTTCGCTGGGCGCCTGGCTGACGCTGCAACTTCGTTTCCTCGCATTTCACGGACCCTGCCGGCTGATCGTCAAGGGAACGCGCGGCGTGCGGCTGGAGCCGGCGCAGAAGGGGCGGATTTTTGGGCAGGACCAACTGGTCGGCTTCAGCGCCGACCTCGCCTACTCGGTGGCGCGGACCGAGACGTTCTGGCCTTATCTGTTCGGACGCGAGTCGCTGTTCAAGGACAAGGTGCAGGCTGGCGGGGGGCTGCTGATCATTGAGGAGGCGCCATTGTCGGGCCGGAATGGTGCTGGCGGCAGCAAAGGCCTTGAAGGCCTGCTCGACGCCGGGTTCAAGGTATTCGGACTATAGAGATTCTCTACAATTTGGAAAATTGGTCGGGACGAGAGGATTCGAACCTCCGACCCCCACACCCCCAGTGTGATGCGCTACCAGGCTGCGCTACGTCCCGACCGGTTCCAGACAAGCGGACAAGGCGTCCGCTGCGGAGAGCGCGCCTATAGGCATGGTGCCCGGCGGATGCAAGGCTGATACTGGCGGCGATGCAAGAGGCACACGGCTGCCTTTTTCCTGCACGCGTTTCTTGCATGTGGGGGGCTTGCGGCGCGCGTTGCCCTTTACCATCTTTGCTGCTAACCCGCGCGCCACCAAGGGTCCGGTGGTGTCACGGGTGCGATGCATGGCTTCGCGGGGCAGCAGGACCGTCTGAAAAGAAAGAAATCTCCTCCAATGAGCAGCGCAACCCTTTCGCTCCTGGCTGCCGGCGCGGCAGCTTCCAGCCCTCCCGCCTGGACCAGCTTCCTGCCGCTGGTGTTCATGTTCCTGATCTTCTGGTTCCTGATCCTGCGTCCGCAGATGCGCGCACAGAAGGCGCTGCGCGAAAAGATCGCGAGCATCAAGAAGGGCGATCAGGTCGTCACTGGTGGCGGTTTCATTGGCAAGGTGCTGAAAGTCGATGACAATTACGTTGAGCTCGAACTTGGCCAGGGCGTCAAGGTCAAGGCGGTCCGCTCGACCATCGCCGATATCGTGCCGCCCCCCGGCGCAGCAAACGATTGATCGGCGGTACCTGAAAGATGCTCGAATTTTCGCGCTGGAAACAGATCTTCTATTGGGGTCTGACAGCGATCCTGATCGCCGCGGCCCTGCCGTCGATGGCCAATCTGGCGAACCTCGATTGGCCCAAGGCGCTGCCAAGCCCGAAGATCAATCTCGGTCTCGACCTTGCCGGCGGTAGCCACATCCTGCTTGAGGCGGATGCCGATCAGGTCCGCCGCCAGCGGCTCGACAACATGGAGGAGGACGTCCAGAACCGCCTCCGCCGCGCCGATCCGCAGATCCGTATCGGGGACATTTCCACCCGTGACGGCAATGTGAATTTCCTGCTCGCAGAAGCATCGCAAGTCGACAAGGCGCGCGCCCAGATCGAGCCGCTGCTTAACAGCAATGCTGCCGGGACGCGCGAATGGGACTTCCAGGTGGTCGAAGGCAACCGCATCGTCCTGACCCCGACCAAGAGCGGCATCGATACGGCCATCGGTCAGGCCATGGACACGGCTGTCGAAGTCGTTCGCAAGCGCATCGACGCGCTGGGTACGCGCGAACCGACGATCATCCGTCAGGGCGCGGATCGCATTGTCGTGCAGGTTCCGGGCCTAAAGGATCCTGCCGCGCTGAAAAGCCAACTCGGCCAGACCGCCAAGCTCGAATTCAAGCTGGTCGATCAGACCGCGCTGGGTGACGATCTTGCCAAGGGCATTGCCCCTCCGGGCAGCCAGTTCGTGCCTTATGCGGATCCTTCCAAGTTCGGTTCGCCCGGCATCGCGGTGAAGCGTTACGGCGGCATTAAGGGTGATCAGCTGACCAACGCGGTCCAGTCGAATGACCAGCAGACCAACGAAGCGGTCGTATCGATCACGTTCGACCAGCAAGGCGGCGCCAAGTTCGCCAAGCTGACCAGCGAGAACGTCAACAAGCCATTCGCCATCATTCTCGATGGCAAGGTGCTGTCCGCCCCGAACATCAATGAGCCGATCCTTGGTGGCTCAGCGCAGATTTCCGGCGGGTTCACCGTAGAAGGCGCGAACCAGCTGGCAATCAACCTGCGTTCGGGCGCTCTGCCGGTCGACCTCAAGGTGGTTGAGGAACGCACCGTCGGGCCTGACCTTGGCGCCGAATCGATCCGCAAGGGCCTGATCGCTTTCATGGTCGGCACGGCTGCGCTGATGGCCTTCATGATCGCCACTTACGGCCGCTTCGGCATCTATGCCTGCGTCGGCCTCATCGTGAATACGCTGATGATCCTTGGGGTGATGGCCGTTGCCAACACCACGCTGACGCTGCCCGGTATCGCCGGCTTCGTGCTCACCATTGGTGCGGCGGTCGACGCCAACGTGCTGATCAATGAACGCATCCGTGAAGAACGGGCGAGGGGCAGGCGAGTCATCCAGGCCATCGAAACCGGCTACAAGGAAGCCAGTCGCGCGATTTTCGACGCCAATATGACCAATGTGATTGCCGCCGTGCTGATGGCCTATTTCGGCACGGGCCCGATTCGCGGCTTCGCCATCGTGCTGCTGATCGGCATCGTCACCTCGGTGTTCACCGCCGTCACGCTGACCCGCATGTGGGTCGCTGGCTGGGTTCGCAAAGCGCGGCCCGCGGACCTGAATCTGTAAGGAACGGCCAAGATGAAACTCCTCAAGCTCGTTCCCGACAACACCAACATCCACTTCCTGCGCTGGCGGGTGCCGTTCTACGTCATCTCCATGCTGCTGATGGCGGCAAGCCTGTTCCTGGTCTTCACCAAGGGCCTGAACATGGGCGTCGATTTCATCGGCGGGCAGATGATCCGCACCACCTTCACCCAGTCAGCCGCCGCACCGGTAGATTCGCTGCGTGAAGAGGTGGCCAAGCTCGGCTACGGAGAACCGACGATCCAGGAATTCGGCAAGCCGAACGAAGTGTCGATCCGGATGAAGCTGCCCGAAGGTTCGGAAGCGGACCCGGCGCTCGCCGATGCCATGTCGAAGAAGATCACTGCGGCCATCAAGGCTGCGCACCCCGATGCGCGGATCGACGGTGTCGATTCGGTATCTGGCAAGGTGTCAAAGGAGCTCGGCTGGATCGCATTCCAGGCACTCGGCCTTGCTGCGCTGGCGGTGGCGGCCTATATCTGGTTCCGCTTCGAATGGCAGTTCGGTGTGGGCGCCTTGTTCGCGCTCGCCCACGACGTGACGCTGACGCTGGGCCTGTTCGCGCTGACTCAGATGGAGTTCGATCTTAACATCGTCGCCGCCCTGCTGACGCTGATCGGCTATTCGCTGAACGATACGATCGTGGTCTATGACCGCATTCGTGAGAACCTGAAAAAGTATCGCAAGATGCCGATTCCGGAACTGCTCGACCTGTCTGTCAACGAAACGCTGTCACGCACGATCGTGACTTCGCTTTCGGTGCTGATCACGCTGCTGGCGCTGCTACTTCTGGGGCCGAACGTGATCTTCGGCTTCACCGCCGCGATCACGCTGGGTATCTTCGTCGGCACCTACAGCTCGATCTATATGGCTGCGCCGATCCTGATCTGGCTGAAGGTCACGCCGACCAGCTTTGTTCAGCAGGAAACCGCGCTGGACAAGCAGGAACGACTGGCCCGCGAGCAGGGTTAACCCGCAGCAATCCGCCGGTAATGCGCGGCGATCTGGGCGGCATTTGCCTCCCAGCTGAACCGCGCGGCGTTGGCCGCGACTGCTGCCTGCGTTGGGGGATGGGCCAGCAGTTCGGCCAGGGCTCCGGCGATGGCCGCGGGATTTCGCGCTGCCAGCCGTCCGGCCGAGGGATCGCAAACCACTTCGCGCGCGCCGCCGACATCGGGGATGACGATTGGAGTGCCGCAAGCGAGCGCCTCGACCCAGGCATTGGCCAGCCCTTCGCGTTCTGACGGCAGGACCATGGCGTCGGCGGCGGACAGCAGCAGGGCCAGCTTGTCCGGCGCGACGGACCCGGCGAAGATCACCCGGTTGCCAACGCCCAGTTCCGCCGCCTTCATTGCAAGGGCTGCGCTTTCTGGGCCATGGCCGGCAATCACCAGACGCGCTTTGGGCAGGCCTAACAAGGCCTCGATGGCGAGCGCCTGACCTTTCAGCGGTATCAGGTTGCCCACCGCAACGAAAAGCGGCCCTCCTGCGCTGATGCCCAGCCCGGCATCTGCCGCGATTGCCTCTCTGGCCTCGCCGCGCGGGACGGGCTTGAACCAGCTGTGGTCCAGCCCGGTGTAATGCACCTCGATGCGGTCACTTGGCATGCCGAGCGCGATCATGTCGGCCCGCAGCGCTGCGGAAACGGCGCGCATTCCGGCGGCTTGCTGTGCGGCGGCAAGGATCTGCGGACGCGCGGCGCGGTCCTGGCCCCACAAGTGGACATCGGAACCGCGCGCCGTGATCGACAGTGGCAGGCCGAGTTCTTCGGCGATCCGCGCAGCGGCGGGGCCTTCGGGAAAAAAGAACTGCGCATCGACCAGATCGAAAGGCCGATCGGCATGGAGACGGCGCGCCAAAGGCAGTACGGCGCGGGCGATCAGCGCCGGGTTCCAGCGCGTACTAATTGCCGGAACGTTGTTGAAGGGAACGTAATGGACCGGAAACGCGGCGGTCTTGTCCGTCGGCTGGGCAAAATGCTCCAGCGAAGGTGCGCGCAGCAGCGACAGCGGCCAGAGCGGCCGGGCAATCGGGCAAATCAGCTCAAGTTCCACGTCCCCCCGCGCCGCAAGGGCTTCAAACTGCCGCGCCACGAACAGACCGAAACCGGGACGGGCGGCACTGGGAAACAGCGTCGAGATCGACAGGACGCGGCAGGTCACAGTTTGCGTACCAGCATTTCCGCCGCCGCCAGCCAAGCTGCGTTATCGACAACGACTTGCCGCTGGCCGGCGCCCGGGGGGAACAGGGCAATGCGCCGCCCGTCGCGGTCAATCATCCGGCCAAAGGCAAAGCGGCCGCCGGGGCGCGGCACCAGCACGTCGCGGTTGATACAGCGCGGCCAGTTCGCCTCGTCCACCTGTCGGAACCAGATCTGGTCACCGCTGCGGTATTCGCCGCAGGATGCCTCTACCGCCATGGCCATGAGCAGACCCTCCGCGCCCAGCGCGGTCGGCAGGATCGCATCGCGCGGTGCGTGCAGTGCTTCGGCGCCCTGTTCGCCAAGCCGGGCGATGACTTGCGGCTGTGCGGATTGCTCGGCACGCACCAGCAATTCGGGATCGACGCCCAGTGCAGCGGCAATGCGGTTCATCCAGGTCAGCGATAATTGCCGCATCCCGGTTTCGAGCCGGCCGATGGTCTGTGCCGTGGTCGCGGGACGGCAACGCTCAGCCACTTCGGCGAGGGTCAGGCCCTTTTCGCGGCGAATGTCACGGATGCGGTTGATCATGGCGGCTCGCACTATAACCAGATTGGTTTTCCTCTTTCCTACCACCAATCGCATTTGGCAAGCGTTCCCCTCAGCGACTCTGAGGAGAACCGATCATGCAACGCAGCCTTGTCGAACGTGAACTGACCAGCGAAGGCCCGTCGCCCAAGGCACCGCGCCGGGGCGGGCGCAGCGTAACGGTGAACCTTGCCGAAAGCCCGCTGACATGGCTGCATTCGCGCGGCCACCTCAGCGACGGGCTGTTTGCGGCGGGCGAATTGCTGCGCGCCGACTGGGAGCGCGCGCGGCTTTCGCAGGGGCTGACCATGCGCTGGGATGCCGTGCGCATCAAGGGCGGGCAGGACAGTGGCCTGACGCTGAATGAGCGCCAGATCGCCGCCAAGCAGCGCTTCGACGGCGCATTTGTGGCGGCGGGCCCGGGGCTGGAAGACGTGCTGTGGCGCGTGGTCTGCGCCGGGGAAACGCTGCCGATCGCCGAAAAGGCGCTCGACTGGCCGGTGCGCAACGGCAAGCTGGTGCTTAAGATCGCGCTGGAGCGGGTCGCGGACTTTTATCGCATCGCCAAAAGGCGCACCGGGTTCGACGAACAGCTTGGAGACCGGCCCACGGGTATGCCATCACACCGCGCAGAACATTCCCGCGCGAAAGGTCAACCCATGGAACGCCGCCATTTCCTCGCTGGTGCGAGTGCATCGACAATCCTGTTGGCCAGCGCATCGAGCGCACTGGCGGCGGCCAAGCCTAGTAATGCCGATGCGCGGCTCAAGGCGCTGCTCGACAAGCTGTTCAATTCCAACGTCGATAACAGCCCGACCACCGCGACTCAGCTCGCGCTCGACAAAGGGGCGCGTGCTACCCTGCGCAGCCGGCTCGATGATAACAGCAAGGCGGGGCGCGCCCGTTCTGACGCGCGTGATCGCGCAGGGCTGGCCTCGCTGCGCAGCTTCAACAGCGCCGGACTTTCGGAGCAGGGCAAACTTCATCTCGCCAATGCGCTGTATCTTAATGAGCGGGCGGTGGTGCCGCAGAAGTTCGGGCTACGATCGGTGCAGCGGCCCTATGTGATCGCGCAGAACGGCGGCGCCTATTTCAGCATTCCCGATTTCCTCGGCAGCGTGCATCCGGTGGAATCTGCGGTGGACGGTAAGGCCTACCTGAGCCGCCTCGCCGCCTTTGCGACCGCGCTGGACAACGATACGGCGCTGCAAACGTCGGAAGCGGCGCGCGGCTATGTCGCACCGGGCTGGTCGCTCGATCTGGCGCTGGGTCAGATGCGCAAGCTGCGCCAGCCGGCGGCAGAGGCCAATACCTTGACCCGCTCGCTGGCCGACCGGGCAAAGGCCAAGGGCATAGCCGGCAACTGGTCTGCCGATGCCGCCGCGATTGTCGAAAAGAGCGTCTACCCGGCGCTCGACCGGCAGATCGCGCTGGTCGAACGGCTGCGCAAGACGACGCCTGCTGGTGATGGCTTCTGGCGGCTCCCGCGCGGCGCAGAACTCTATGCCGAAGCGCTGGCCAGTGCGACGACGACCAACATGACACCGGATGAAGTCCACGCCATCGGGCTGGAGCAGGTCGCCGATCTGACTGCACGGCTGGAGGTGATCCTCAGGGGCGCGGGGCTGACGACAGGATCGGTCGGCGACCGGCTGACGGCGCTCAATGCGCGGGCCGATCAGGTTTACCCGAACACCGATGCCGGGCGGAAGGAGCTGATCGACGGGCTCAACGCCGGGGTCGAGGCGATGTGGGCGCGGTTGCCGCAGGCGTTCAACGATGTGCCGCGCAAGCCGCTCGAGATCCGGCGCGTGCCGGCGGAAATCCAGGACGGTGCCTCCAACGGTTATTACTACCGCGCGCCGATGGATGGCTCGCGCCCGGCGATCTACTGGATCAATCTCAAGGACACGGCGGACTGGCCCAAGTACCAGCTGCCCTCGCTGACCTATCACGAAGGCCTGCCGGGCCATCACTTGCAGCTGTCCTACGTCAATGCGGCGGGGGCATTGCCGGACTATCTGCGCAACGTATTCATCTCAGCCTACGGCGAAGGCTGGGCGCTGTATTCCGAACAGCTTGCGGACGAACTGGGCGCCTATTCGGGCATCGAGAGCGCCGGATACCTGCAGAGCTTCCTCTTCCGCGCGGCGCGGCTGGTGGTCGATACCGGGCTTCACCACAAGCGCTGGAGCCGCGAGAAGGCGGCGGACTATCTCGTCGCCACGACCGGCTTCGCGCGCGGGCGCGGGCTGCGTGAGGTGGAGCGCTATTGCACCTCTGGCGGGCAGGCGTGCTCGTACAAGATCGGCCACAACAAGTGGCTGGAACTGCGCGCGCGGGCGCAGGCGGCGCTGGGTGACAAGTTCACCCTGCCGTGGTTCCACGACGTTCTGCGCGAAGGCATCATGCCGCTGTCACTGCTCGAACAGCGGGTGAATGAACGAATTGCGGCGCGGCTGAAGGGGTAAAAAGGACCCCTCCGTCAACGCTTCGCGCTGCCACCTCCCCATTTGTGCTGCGCAAAAATGGAGAGGATCGAAAGGGCTCAAGATCCTCTCCATTTTCACGAAGAGCAAATCGGGAGGGGGACCGCCGACGCAGTCGGTGGTGGAGGGGTACTCAGCCCTCGACCAGTTCCGCCAGTTCGAGCCAGCGTTCCTCCGCCGCGTCCTTTTCGGCGCGGGCGGTGTCTATGGCCTTGGTCAGCGCGGCGAATCTGGCCGGATCGCGAGTGTAGAGCGCCGGGTCGGCTAGCAGGGCTTCATCGCGGGCGATCTGCGCGGACAGTTCCTCGACACGCGCTGGCAGCAGTTCGTAATCGCGCTGGTCCTTGTAGGTCAGCTTGGCCTTTTGCGGCTTGGACGGAGCGGCGGCGGGGGCGGGTTCTGCCGACTTGGCGGCCTTCACGGGCGCAGCCGTGGGCTTCTGACGCTGCTTCTGCCAGTCGGCATAACCGCCAGCGACGATATCGACCTTGCCCGAGCCATCGAGGCCGAGTGTCACCGTGACCGTGCGGTCAAGGAAGTCGCGGTCGTGGCTGACGATCAGCACGGTGCCGTCGTAATCGGCGATCACTTCCTGCAGCAGGTCGAGCGTTTCGAGGTCGAGGTCGTTGGTCGGCTCGTCGAGCACCAGCAGGTTCGAAAACCGGGCAAATTCGCGCGCCAGCAGCAGGCGCGAACGTTCGCCGCCCGATAGGGTGCCGACGCGGGCGTCGACGAGGTCGGGATCGAACAGGAAGTCCTTGAGGTAGCCCTGCACATGCTTGCGCACGCCGCGCACGTCGACCCAGTCGCCGCCTTCGGCCAGCACGTCGCGCAGTTTCTTTTCCGGTGATAGCAGGCTGCGCTGTTGGTCGATCATCACGCCCGACAGCGTCTTGGCGAGGGTGATCTTGCCTTCGTCAGGCTCGAGTTCGCCGGTCAAAAGCTTGAGCAGCGTGGTCTTGCCCGCGCCGTTCGATCCGACAATGCCGATGCGGTCCCCGCGCTGGATGCGCAGGCTGAAATCCTTGATGATCGGGCGGTCGCCGAACCATTTGCTGACCTTGTCGGCGGTGATTACCGATTTGGTCTTCACGCCGTCGCTGGCCAGCTGCATCTTGGCGATACCTTGCGGCGAAAGCATCGCCGCCCGCTGGGCGCGCATTTCGTAGAGCTTGGCGAGGCGGCCCTGGTTGCGTTTGCGCCGCGCGGTTACGCCGCGCGCCAGCCAGTGCGCCTCGATCTTGAGCTGCGCGTCCATCTTGGCGGCAACGCGGGCCTCTTCGGCAAAGACCTCGTCTTCCCAAGCCTCGTAGCCGCCGAAACCGACGTCCTTGCGCCGCAGGATCGTGCGCTCGATCCACCAGGTCGACCGGGTGAGGCGGGTGAGGAAGGTGCGGTCGTGGCTGATCACCACGAAGGCGCCCTTGAAGCGGTTGAGCCAGGACTCCAGCCAGTCGATTGCTGCCAGATCGAGGTGGTTGGTCGGTTCATCCAGAAGCAGCAGGTGGGGGTCCTGAGCCAAAGCGCGGGCGAGGGCGGCACGGCGTCGCTCACCTCCGCTGGCGCTCTCCGCCGGGCGGTCCATGTCGATGCCAAGCTGGCCCGCGATCGATTCCACCTCATGCCGGGGCGGGGCGTCTGGACCTGACAGCGCAAAGTCCATCAGCGTGTCGAACCCCGTAAAAAACGGGTCCTGTTCCAGCATGACAATGTTGAGCCCGGGACGCTGCGAGCGTGTGCCCTTGTCCGCCTCGATCTTGCCGGCGATCAGCTTGAGCAGGGTGGTCTTGCCCGCACCGTTGCGCCCGATCAGCGCCAGCCGGTCGCGATCGCCGATGGTGAGGTCAAGGTCGCTGAACAGCCAGCCGGAGCCTTGATGCAGGCTCAGGCCTTCGTAGGAGAGGATCGGTGCTGCCATGATGGGCGCGCCCTATGGGCTTGGGCCCGCATTGACAAGCTGCGCGTTAATCGGGGGGACAAGCCGCGCGTTGACAGGGGCGGCATGGCAGCGGATGGGATGCCCATGCGCAAGGTATGGATCAATGGCGAGTGGTTCGACGAAGGCGAGGCCAAGGTTTCGGTCTTCGATCGCGGGCTGCTCTTTTCGCAGAGCGTCTATGAAGTCGTCCCCGTGATCGATGGACGGCTGTGCAACGTGGCCTATCACATTGCGCGGCTGGGCGGATCGCTTGGCACCGCGATGATCGCTGACGACACCGACTGGCCGGCAGTCTTTGCCGAAGCTGTGACGCGCAATGGTGTGACCGAGGGGCGCGTTTACCTGCAAGTCACGGGCGGAACCTCGGGCGACCGCGATTTCCTCTCTACCCAGCCGCCGCCACCGCCCACGCGGATTGTTTTTACGCAGTCGGGCGCGGTGATCGACCATCCGCTGGTATCGCGCGGGATGCGGATCGCGTTGAAGCCTGAAGCGCGCTGGCAGCTCCGCTCGGCCAAGACGACGCAGCTGCTCTATGCCGTCCTGATGAAGGAAGAGGCGAGGGCAGTTGGGCTGGACGATGCGTGGCTCGTAGAGAACGGACACATTACCGAAGGCACCAGTTCGAACGCGCACATCATTGACGCGCGCGGGGTGCTGGTCTCGCATCCTGTGACATACGGCGTGTTGCCCGGCGTCACCCGCATCTGCGTGCTGGAAATTGCTCGCGGCATGGGGATCGAGGTTGAGGAACGACCGTTCACCGAGGCTGAGCTGTTCGGCGCCCGCGAGGCTTTCTCCTCTGCTGCGAGCGCGCTCATCCTGCCGGTTGTCGAGGTGGATGGCCGTCCAATCGCCGATGGCCGCCTTGGCGCGATAACCGCTGCGATCCGCGAGGCTTACGTCGAGCGGCTGGTGAACGCCTGAGGGAACTTCGCTGGTGCCTGCCCGTTCCTGCCGGTGATACTCATGCTCGAGGACCTCCCCATGAAGAATTTTGCTCTGCTTTCCGCCGCCATGGTGGCGGCGCTCCCGGCTCAGGCTGCGGAAATCCAGATCGTTTCGCAGGGGCCGGTGGTTGAACTGACGGTCACCGAGACAGCCAACGCCAAGCCAGACATGGCAACCGTGACCGCCGGCGTCACCACGCGGGCCATGCAGGCCGATGCGGCGGCACGCCAGAACGCCGAAAAGATGGACGCGACCATTGCCCGCCTGCGCCAGATCGGCGTGGCGCGCGAGGACATTCAGACCAGCAATTTCAGCATCAACCCGCAGTACCAGTACCGCAACGATGGCCAGGCACCGGTGTTCCTTGGTTATGACGTGACCAACCAGGTGAACGTGAAGCTTCGCAACATCGGCCGCATCGGATCGGCGCTTGATGCCTTGATCGCGGCAGGCGCGAACAACGTGAACGGACCGTCCTTCATGCTGGAGAACGACAAGGGCGTCCGCGACGATGCGCGCAAGGCTGCCTTCAACAGCGCGCAGGCACGGGCGCGCAGCCTTGCCTCGCTGGCAGGCTACCGTGATGTCCGCCTGCTCGAAGTGTCGGAAACCTATGCTGCCCGACCAATGTATTATGCAGATGCGCGCGAGGCGGTTTCCGCATTGAAGACGACCCCGATTGAGCCCGGCGTCGTGGGCACCTCTGCCACGCTGACCGTCAAGTACGAGATGACCCGCTGAGTGCAGCCTGCACGCGGCATTCACTTGATGTTCAAAACCCGCTGCGTAATGAAGCGCCATGGTTCGTAGCACTCTTCTCGCCCTGGCCTCACTGGCGGTCCTGACCGCGCCGACGGCTCACGCCAAACCCGGCGAGGAGCAGGGGTTGGTCCGCAAGGAAATGCGCGCGGGCAATGTCCTGTCGCTCCGCGAGATCGAAGGCCGCGTCCTGCCGTCCATGCGCGGCGCGCAGTATCTTGGCCCAGAATACGATCCGGTGGCGATGGTCTATCGGCTGAAGTTCATCCGCGACAGCCGCGTTTCCTTCGTCGATGTCGATGCCCGCTCGGGAGAGATTCGTTCGCGGCATTGACGCGAATTTTCTTATCCCGCATTGCACGAAAATACTCTCGGCCCACAACCGGAAAGGCGGGAATAACGCGATGCGCATCCTGATCGTCGAGGACGAACCTACTCTCGGCAAACAGCTCAAGACCACGCTGGAACAGACCGGCTATGCCGTCGATCTTTCGACCGATGGCGAGGACGGCCATTTCCTCGGTTCGACCGAGGAATACGATGCCGTCGTGCTCGATCTTGGCCTGCCCGAAATAGACGGACTGACCGTGCTGGGCATGTGGCGCAAGGAAGGCCGCAAGTTCCCGGTGCTGGTGCTGACCGCGCGTGATTCCTGGTCCGACAAGGTCGCCGGACTCGATGCCGGGGCTGACGATTACCTTGCCAAGCCGTTCCAGACCGAAGAGCTGATCGCCCGCCTGCGCGCGTTGATTCGCCGCGCATCAGGCAATACCAGCAGCGAACTGACCGCTGGCGGCGTGCGGCTGGATACCCGTTCGGGCCGCGTCACGCTTGATGGTGAGCCGGTGAAGCTGACCGCGCAGGAATACAAGCTGCTGTCCTATCTGCTCCACCACAAGGGTAAGGTCGTCAGCCGCACCGAGCTGATCGAGCATATCTACGATCAGGATTTTGACCGCGATTCCAACACGATCGAAGTCTTCGTCACACGCATCCGCAAGAAGCTGGGCGCCGACGTGATCACCACGATCCGCGGGCTGGGTTACAGCCTTGACGATCCGGCCGGTCCGGGCCGGGGGTGAGTGACTTTTGCCGGGGTCTGAGCCTGTAACGCGGGACCCTGCGCGCGCCGAACCCACCGGCATGACCTCTCCGCACACGGGAAGCCTGTCCCGTCGCATGATGTTCATCGCGGCGGGGTGGATCGTCATCCTGCTGTCGCTGGGCGGTTTTGCGCTCGACCGGACGCTGAACGGTCTCGTCCAGCGCAATTTTGACGATCAGCTGTCTTACATGCTCAACGCGATGGTCGCCTCGGCCGAGATCGATCAGTACGGCGAAATCTATTTCAACCGGCCGCTGGGCGATCAGCGTTTCCTTGAGCCGAATTCGGGGCTGTACTGGCAGATCACCGGCAAGGGGCATGAGGATTTTCCGTCGCGCTCGCTGTGGGACCGCACGCTGCAAGTCCACGCCGCGCATACCGATAACCAGCCGCACGCCTACAATTCCAACCAGTTCGCCACCGAACCGCTTCGGGTGATGGAACGCTCGATCTATCTGCCAGGCAGCAAGACCAAGTGGTGGTTTGTCGTGGCGCAGAGCCGCGCGGTGGTGGACGATCAGATCGCCGAGATCCGCGCGATCCTGTGGTGGAGTTTCCTCGTCTTGGGCCTGGGCCTGTTCCTCATGGCTGGGCTGCAGACCTGGTACGGCCTTGGTCCGCTGCGCCGCGTGCGGCTGGCGATCAAGCGTCTGCGAACCACCGGCACCAACCGCGTAACCGAGCCGCTGCCGCTGGAAGTTCAGCCGCTGGTTGAGGAACTGAATGCCCTGCTCGCGCATACCGAAAAGCAGGCGGAGGAAGCGCGGACCCATGCCGGCAACCTCGCGCACGCGCTCAAGACACCGCTCACCGTAGTGATGAACGCCGCGACGGCCAAGGCGCCGGACTTGTCGGACACTGTCATTCGCGAGGCTGCGGTGATGCGCCGGCAGGTCGATCACCACCTCGCCCGCGCCCGTGCTGTCGGGCGCCGCGCCGTCGGCCATTCGCGCGCCTCGGTGGGTGAAAGCGTCGAGGCGGTGCTGCGCGCCGTGACCCGGCTTTATGAAAAGACCCGCTTCGACCTCGACGGCAACCGCGCCGCGGAAGTGGCGATCGAGCGGCAGGACCTTGACGAGATCCTCGGCAACCTGATCGAGAACGCGGCAAAATACGGCGGTGGCTCGGTCTTTGTGACCATCGATCCCGACCCGAAATCCGGTCCTTGCGAAATCTGGATCGAAGATGACGGCATGGGCATTCCGGACGAGGAACGCATCCGCATCTTCGACCGCGGCGCCCGGCTGGACACGGGCAAGCCGGGTACAGGCCTCGGCCTCGCCATCGTGCGTGACGTGGCGGAAATCTACGGTGGGTCGGTAGAACTTGCGGAGAGCGAGGACCTCGGCGGATTGTTGGTGAAGCTTAGGCTGCCGAGGGCGCGGGCTTAGCTTCCCGTTTTCGCCTGTTCGTGGTGGCGGATCACTTCATCGATGATGAAGCGCAGAAACTTTTCTGAAAATTCCGGATCGAGCTCCGCCTCTCCGGCCAGCGCGCGAAGGCGCGCGATCTGGCGTTCCTCGCGGCCGGGATCACTGGCGGGGAGGGCGTTCTGCGCCTTGTAGGCACCAACCGCCTTGGTGATGCGGAACCGTTCGGCCAGAATGTGAATCAGCGCCGCGTCGATGTTGTCGATCGAAGCGCGATATCCGGCCAGGACTGGATCGGGTGCGGCGGCGGGCGAATTCTCGGTCATGCCCGCCCGCTAGCATGAGAAAAAGCGAACCGCAAAGCCGCGCTTTGCACTTGCCTTGGCGCGCGCATGGTCGCAAGGGCCGGTCATGAGCGCCGACATCGTTCCCCTGCGCCCCCGCACTGCCGAGCCGTCGCTCGCGCCCCTGCTCGCGCTGACTGCGTCGGGCATGAATGCGGTGAACGCGATCATCCTTGACCGGATGCAAAGCGAAATCCCGCTTATCCCCGCTCTGGCCGGCCACCTGATCGCCGGCGGCGGCAAGCGGATGCGCCCGATGCTCACCGTCGCAGGCGCGGAATTGTGCGAATATCACGGCTCGCGCCACCACCTGCTGGCCGCCTCGGTCGAGTTCATCCACACCGCCACGCTGCTGCATGACGACGTGGTCGATGGCTCGGACATGCGCCGCGGGCGCGATACCGCGAACATCGTGTTCGGCAATCCGGCGACCGTGCTGGTCGGCGATTTCCTGTTCACCCGGGCCTTTGAACTGATGGTCGAGGACGGCAGCCTCAAGGTGCTCAAGATCTTGTCGAAGGCCAGCTCGGTGATTGCCGAGGGCGAGGTTGACCAGCTCACCGCCGCCCGCCGGATCGAGACCAGCGAGGAGCATTACCTCCAGATCATCGGCGCCAAGACCGCTGCCCTGTTCGCTGCCGCAACCCGCATCGCTGCCGTGGTTGCCGAACGGCCCGAGGCCGACGAACTCGCACTCGATGCCTATGGCCGCAACCTGGGTGTTGCTTTCCAGCTGGTCGACGATGCCATTGACTACGATTCCGAAAGCCTGGAGATGGGCAAGGGCAAGGGCGACGACTTCCGTGAGGGCAAGATGACCCTGCCGGTCATCCTTGCCTATGCTCGCGGCAATGCCGAGGAGCGCCAGTTCTGGCAGGACGCCATCGCCGGCTTCCGCAATTCGGACGACGATCTGGCCGAGGCCGTGCGCCTCATCGCTAAGTACGACACCGTCTCCGCCACCCGCGACCGCGCCCGCCACTTCGCCCAGCGTGCTATCGACGCCATCGCCGGCTTCCCTGCTGGCCCGGCCCGCAGCGCCATGGCCGAAGCCGCCGAGTTCGCGGTTTCGCGGCGGTTCTGATCCTTATCCCACCGGCACCATCAGGTGGGCATAAGGCGTGCCCTGCCACATGACATAAGGCGCGGTGGTATCAGGCTGCTGGCCGGCCGGATGCCCTTTCAGGATCGCGGCTGATCCGACGATCATCAGATGCGGGCCAGTTTTGATCCAGTCGCTGCCCTCGCTGGGTTTGGTTGCATAGGGATCGGTGTTGCTGGCATCGGTGCCCCCGGAAAGCATATACATCACCCCCGGTGCATCGGTCGGCGGCGGTTTGTGACCCATCCAGGCATTTGCCCAAGCCAGCGCGTTTCCGTCCATGCACATCGGATCGGGACCGGGGGTCGTCGGGTTGTCGGGCATGCAGGTCCAGCCGTTGGTGCCCTTGCGCAGTTCGCTCATCTTGCCGTCCTCACCCATGCTGATCACGGTGGCAGCGGCAGAAATCGACTTGGGCGCCGCGCTTTCGGCGCTGGCAATGGGATCGCCGGGCGTGGCGGCTTTGCTTGACGCGGCAGGCGGGGCGGCCGGGGTTTCGTCACGCTTGGAACAGCTGCCGAGCGTAATCGCGGCGGCCATGATGACGACAAGGGAGTGTCGGGCAGAGTTCATCGCATCCTCCATCGGCATGCGACCTCTGCCAGCGTCAATACCACTTCTGGCTGCTTGGCCCTAGCGGCGAGATTCAACCTATCGCCAAACACCCGCAACTCGCCGGAACCCGTGCTTTTCGAGCGACGGACGGAGCGGCATTTTAAGTCCAATTTAACCGCGTTTCGGCAGATTCGATCGTGCTCAGGGGGACCCATAGACCTAGTCGAAAGTCCGAGCAGATGATTGAATACAGCAACTCCCGTCCCGCCCAAATTATAGGGCCCAACAACCAGATCCTCACGCGTGAGACGCTGCCGCCGGCCAATACGACGCGGTGGGTGGCGCATCGCAAGGCACAGATCGTGGCCGCCGTGGAAAGCGGGCTGATGTCTATCGACGAGGTGATCCAGCGGTACGACCTCAGCATCGAGGAATTCGCCGGCTGGCAGCGCGCGATGGACCGTGCCGGTGTCGCCGGTCTGCGCATCGCCTGGCTGCAAAAGGACCGCGCCGAACATCGCCGGGCCAAGGGCAAGCCTGCCGGTACCAAGCTGCGGTTGGTGACGCACTAACTCCTGGGGGCAAACCCGGCTGGACAGGCTGCGTAGATTGGTCTCCGCGCGGCCTGTCCGGTTCGGCCTGTCCCGTCTTGGGCGTTCCCGATTGCTTTTACACCGGCGCAGGACGCTCTAAGGCGGGTGGGTGAGCCTGCCGATCCAAGCCGTCCTGCCCGACCTGCTTGCCGCGCTGAACGCCGGGAGCAGCGCTGTGCTGATCGCCCCGCCGGGTGCCGGCAAGACGACGGCGGTCGCGCCAGCCTTGTTGCGCGAGCCGTGGTGCACCGGCGCTATCATCATGCTGTCACCCCGCCGCGTCGCCGCTCGCGCCGCAGCTGAACGCATGGCCGAACTGCTGGGCGAGAAACCCGGTGAAACGATCGGCTATCTCACCCGCCTTGACAGCAAGCGGTCGGCGCGCACCCGCGTGCTGGTGATGACCGAGGCGATCTTCGTTTCGACGATACTGAGAGACCCCGAGCTTTCCGGGGTGGCCGCCGTGCTGTTCGACGAAGCGCATGAGCGCCATCTCGATTCCGATCTTGGCCTGGCGCTGGCGGCGGAATGCCAGTCGGTCCTGCGTGAGGACCTGCGGCTGGTGATCATGTCCGCCACGATTGACGGCGCGCGCTTTGCCCGGCTGCTGGGTGATGCGCCGGTGGTGGAGAGCGAAGGTAAGGCGTATCCGCTGGCGATCCGCTGGCTTGGTGCGCGGCCCGAATTGCGCATCGAGGATGCCATGGCCTCGGCGATCCAGACGGCATGGCGCGAGGAAAGTGGCGACATCCTCGCCTTCCTTCCCGGCGTGGGCGAGATCGAGCGCACCCGCGAGCGGCTGGCCGAGCGATTGCCGGGGGCGCTGGTCCTGCCGCTCCACCGGCAGTGCGAACCGGCCGCCCAGCGCGCCGCGATCAAACGCGACACTGAGGGACGGCGGCGGATCGTGCTGGCGACGGCCATTGCCGAGACTTCGCTGACGCTGGACGGCGTATCGGTGGTGGTCGATGCCGGACTGTCGCGCCGCGCGGAGTTCGACAAGGCCGCCGGCGTAACGCGGCTGGTCACCCACCGCGCCTCGCAGGCCGCCGCCGCCCAGCGCGCAGGCCGCGCGGCGCGGCAGGGGCCGGGGGTGGCTTACCGACTGTGGGAAGAGGCGGCCCACGCGGGTCGTCCGCCTTACGATCCGCCCGAAGTGCTGGTTTCGGATCTCGCGCCGTTGGCGCTGACACTGGCGCAATGGGGTTCCGGCGAGGTGGCGGACATGGCCTGGCTCGATGTGCCGCCGGCTCCGGCAATGGCGGCGGCGCATGCCCTGCTGGAGAGTCTCGGCGCGTTGGACGGAGAGGGCCGGATTACTGATCATGGCCGGGCGATGGCCACGCTGCCGCTCGAGCCGCGGCTGGCGCATATGCTGCTCGCTGCGGCGGCTTTGGGGGCCGAAAAGGATGCGGCGGAGCTGGCCTTGCTGCTTCAGGAACGCGGGCTTGGCGGGCGAGGGGACGACCTCTCGGCCCGCCTTGAGCGCTTCCAACGCGATCGATCACCGCGTGTGGAAGCATCGCGGAAGCTGGCGGCGCGGTGGGCCTCGTCGTCCCGGCGAACGCCGGGACCGCTGGCCTCGTCGACGCAATCTGGCGACGGAGCGCCCGGCGGCCAGCGGTCCCGGGTCAAGCCCGGGACGACGGGAGAATTCCCCCCGCTCGGCGCGATCCTTGCCGAGGGCTTCCCTGACATGATCGCTCGCCGCCGTGACGCATCGGGTGAGAACTGGCTGGCAGCTGGCGGGCGTGGGCTGCGGCTCGATCCGGCAAGCTCGCTGATTCGCGCCGAATGGCTCGCCGTGGGGGAGGCGCAGGGCGACGCCAAAGGCGCGCGGATCACCGGCGCCGTGCCGCTGACCGAGGCGGAAGTGCAGCGCTGGCTGGGCCACCGCATCGAACGCGGCACAACTCTGAAATGGGTGGAGGCGGACAGCCGCGTCGAGGCCCTGCTCGAACAGCGTCTGAGTGCGATCACAATGGCGACCGGGCCTGATCCCAGTCCCGATCCGGCGGCGATCCGGGCCTTCATGGTCGAAAAGATTCGCAAGGAAGGCCTTGACCTCGTCCCGCTGGGCCGCGCCAGCGACAGCCTGCTGCGCCGCGCGCGCTTTGCCGGGGTGGAGGTCTTGTCCAAAGCGGCCTTGCTCGCCGATCTCGATGACTGGCTGGGCCCGCTGCTGACGCGGCGGCTGGACCAACTCGAAGCGGGCAAGCTTCACGAAGCGCTCCGCGCGCGGCTGGACTATGCTGCCAGGCAGGCCATTGACCAGCTCGCCCCGGCGCAGTTCACGAGTCCTGCGGGAACCAGCCACACCATCGATTACGACGATCCCGGTGGGCCTTCGGTTGAGTTGCGGGTGCAGGCGCTGTTCGGGCTGGAACGGCATCCCACATTCGGTCGCCCCCCGCAGCCGCTGCTGCTCAAGCTCACCGATCCGGGCGGCAAGCCCCTTCAGACCACGCGCGATCTTCCCGGCTTCTGGCGCGGATCGTGGCGCGATGTGGTGAAGGACATGAAGGGCCGCTACCCCAAGCACCGCTGGCCGGACGAGCCGTGGACCGAAAAGGCGAGCCTCAAGACTAAGAACGCGTTTAACCGCACTTGATTCCCGCGCCGATTCGAAGCAGGGCAGCGTCATGCCAGCACGTATCTATCAGCGCCCGAAGAACGCCATGCAGTCCGGCAAGGCTCTGCTTGACCAGTGGATCCTCGATTTCGATCCGGCCGAGGCGAAAAAGCCTGACCCGCTGATGGGCTGGGCCGGTTCCGGCGATACGCAGGGGCAGGTGACTCTGAAGTTCGGCTCGCAGGCAGAGGCGCAGGCCTATGCTGCCACGCACGGCATCGCCGCCACTGTCCACGCCACGCCGCCGCGCCGGCTCAAGCTGCAGGCCTACGCCGACAATTTCCGCTGACCACAGCGCACTTGCCAAACCGCACCGGCGCCGCCATATGCGCCGCCGGGAGTCGGTCGGACGCTTGCGTCCGCCAACCTGGTCAGGTCCGGAAGGAAGCAGCCACAACGGGTTGCGGCGGGTCGGCCGGCTCCTTTTTCTCTCCACAGGGTTGTGCTGACAAACGGCGTGCGAACGCCTAATCAGGTGGCGATGAATGATTCCCCCGACATCTTTGGCGACGAACCTGAAGGCGAAGCCGCGCCCAGCGCTGCCGAGCTTGAGGCTGCCGGTCAGGAATCGATGTTCGGTGCGCCAGAACCGGTTGCTCCGCCGCCGGTTGAGGTAGCAACTGCTCCAGCGACCAATGCGCCTGCCACCAGCCCCGCGCAGCCCTATCGCGTGCTCGCGCGCAAGTATCGTCCGCAGACATTTGCCGAGCTGATCGGGCAGGACGCGATGGTGCAGACGCTGGCCAATGCGATCCGGCGCGACCGGCTCGCCCATGCCTTCCTGATGACCGGCGTGCGCGGGGTGGGCAAGACTTCCACCGCCCGCCTGATCGCCAAGGCGCTCAACTGCATTGGGCCGGACGGGCAGGGCGGTCCCACCATCGATCCATGCGGCGTGTGTGAGCCTTGCATTGCCATTGCAGAGGGCCGCCACATCGACGTGATCGAGATGGACGCCGCCAGCCATACCGGCGTGGATGATGTCCGCGAGATCATCGAGGCGGTGCGCTATGCCGCCGTCTCGGCGCGCTACAAGATCTACATCATCGACGAAGTTCACATGCTGTCGCGCAATGCATTCAATGCTTTGCTCAAGACACTTGAGGAACCACCGGCGCATGTGAAGTTCCTCTTCGCAACCACCGAAGTCGACAAGCTGCCAGTCACCGTGCTCAGCCGCTGCCAGCGCTTCGACCTGCGCCGCATTTCCGCGCCGCTGCTCACCGAACACTTCGGCCGGGTCTGTCAGGCAGAAGGAGTCGCCGCCGATTCGGAGGCACTTTCGATGATCGCCGCCGCTGCCGAAGGTTCAGTGCGCGATGGCTTGTCGATCCTCGATCAGGCGATCGCCCATGCCGATATGGGCGGTTCTGGCCGAGTGACGCCCGATCAGGTGCAGGATATGCTCGGCCTCGCCGACAAATCCGCGCAGCGCCGCTTGCTGTCCGCGCTCCTGTCAGGCGATTCGAACGGGCTTCTCGATCTGATCGACGCGCAGTTTGCCTTCGGGGTGGAACCATTGGCGCTGATGCGTTCGCAAATGGACCTCGTCCACCGGATTACCGTCGCGCAAGTCGGTCGCAGCGGCGCGGACGGGGTGTCGCCCGAAGAACGCGCTGCGATTGACGAATGGGCGCGGGCGCTTTCGGCGGGACAATTGCACCGCTTGTGGCAATTGCTGCTCAAAGGCCATGACGAGGTGCGGCAAGCGCCCGATCCGCTGGCTTCGGCCCAAATGGCGCTGCTGCGCGTGATGCACGCCTCCGATTTGCCCGATCCCGGCACACTGGCGCGCCACCTTGAGGAAGCGATCGCGAAGGGCGGGGCTGCCCTATCCTCGCCGGCTCCGGCCAATTCTGTCGTGCCCACCACTACTGCGCCTGCAGTACCTCCGGCTTCGGTCGACTGGAGCGCCCTGTGTGACCGCGTCGAACACAGCGGCCAGCTGCGCATTTCGCAGATCATGCGCGACTGGGTGCGGATCATCGCCATCGCGCCACTTTCGCTGACCTATGCGCTGGCCGAGGGCTATCCGGGCGATCCCACCCCCGAATTGCGTGACGGCCTGCTGCGCGCCACTGGCGAGCGCTGGGAAGTCACCCGGGGCGAAGGTGATGCCATGCCGTCGCTGCGCGAATTGGCGCAGGCCGTGCGCGAAGCGGAAGACAAGGCCATGCGCGCCTCGCCGCTGGTCGAAGCCGTGCTCCAGGCATTCCCCGGGGCCGAATTTGTCGAAGATGAAAAGCCCCAGGACAAGGGCTATGCAAACCGGAGCCGTTACGCATGAAGTCGATGGAAGAGATGCTCAAGGCCGCGCAGGCTGCCGCCGAGACCATCCAGAAGCAGATGACCGAAGCCCAGACCAAGCTCGATACCATCGAGGTTGAGGGTGTGTCGGGCGGCGGGCTGGTCAAGATTCGCTGCACCGCCAAGGGCCGCATCATCGGCGTTGCCATTGATGACAGCCTGATGGCGGCCAGCGAGAAGCAGATGCTCGAAGACCTGATCGCTGCCGCGTTCAACGATGCGCGGGTCAAGGCGGATGCCGCCAGCGGTGCGGAGATGGAGCGCATTCAGGGCGGCATGGGCCTGCCGCCGGGCTTCAAGCTGCCGGGTATGGGCTGACCTAAGATCGCATTTCCGTTGAGGATTCCTGGCTGGTCTTGGCAGCATCCGCGGCCAAGGTCGCTGTGTCACGAATTTTCAGCGACCGTGTGGGCCCACGCAAAAGGCCGCGTACAATGGAAAATAATTAAAGTTTACAATTAGAAACCCCGCAGATTTACCCAGCCTTCACTAAGTCGGCGCATTGACATGGCTCCCACCGGAGTGTGTTCAATGACTGGTATTTGCTTCCTCGCCATGATGGGCGGACTATTTGTGCTCGGCCTCATGCCTCAGCCCAAGGACAAGCAGCTCGCGCTGGCGGCCCAATGCGGCGGCGGCGTGCTATTTGCGACGGGTCTTCTTGGTCTGGCATGGACACTTGCACCGCCGCTGGCCTGAGATTCCGAACTTCCACAAGCCAAGTCCGCTGCGGCATTGCGCTGAAGGCAGGGCGATCCCATATCTGGCAACAAAGGCCCGGTTCACGACTGGTGCCGCATAGATATGGATATGAAAATGACACTTCTCCCCCTGCTTCCCCTGCGCGATATCGTCGTGTTCCCCGGCATGGTCGTGCCGCTGTTCGTTGGCCGCGAAAAGTCTGTCGCCGCGCTGGAAGCGGCGATGTCTGGCAACAAGGACATCTTCCTTGTCGCCCAGCTTGATCCCGGCTGCGACGATCCGGCGGAAGAGGACCTCTATGACCTCGGCGTGATCGCCACGGTGCTGCAATTGCTCAAGCTGCCCGATGGCACCGTCCGGGTGCTGGTCGAAGGCCAGCAGCGCGCCCACCTTGAGCGGATCGGTGAAGATGGCGACCTGATGATCGCTCAGGTCAAGAAGATCGTCGCCGAGCCGGTGGCCAGCACCGAAGCGACCGCGATGATGCGCTCGGTCGTCGATCAGTTCGGCGAATATGCCAAGCTCAACAAGAAGCTGTCGGCCGATGCCGGCACCAATTTTGCCGAAATCACCGACCCGGCGCTGCTGGCCGACGGCGTCGCCGCCCAGATCGGCGCCAAGGTGGCTGACAAGCAAGCACTGCTGTCCGAGGAAGATCCGGTCAAGCGGCTGGAAATGGTGCTCGCCATCATGGAAGGGGAGCTGGGCGTGCTGCAGGTGGAGCGCAAGATCCGCGGCCGCGTGAAGCGCCAGATGGAAAAGACCCAGCGCGAATATTACCTCAACGAACAGCTCAAGGCGATCCAGAACGAACTGGGCGGCGGTGACGGCGAAGAAACCAACGAGATTGCCGAACTGCAGGCAAAGATCGACACGCTCAAGCTGTCGAAGGAAGCCCGCGCCAAGGCGCAGGCCGAGCTCAAGAAGCTCAAGTCGATGCAGCCGATGAGCGCAGAAGCGACTGTCGTGCGCAATTACCTCGACGTGCTGCTCGGCCTGCCCTGGGGCAAGAAGTCGAAGCTGAAGCGGGACATTGGCAAGGCGCAGGCCGTGCTCGATGCCGATCACTATGCACTGGAAAAGGTCAAGGACCGCATCGTCGAGTATCTCGCGGTGCAGGCGCGCACAAACAAGCTGAAAGGACCGATCCTGTGCCTCGTCGGCCCTCCGGGCGTGGGCAAGACAAGCCTCGGCAAGTCGATTGCCAAGGCGACAGGGCGCGAATTCATCCGCCAGTCGCTGGGCGGCGTGCGCGACGAGGCCGAGATTCGCGGCCACCGCCGCACCTATATCGGATCGCTGCCGGGCAAGATCGTCACCAACCTCAAGAAGGCCGGAGCCAGCAACCCGCTGTTCCTGCTCGACGAGATTGACAAGCTGGGTCAGGACTATCGCGGCGATCCGGCATCGGCGCTGCTCGAAGTGCTCGATCCCGAACAGAACGCCAAGTTCCAGGACCACTATCTTGAGGTTGATTTCGACCTGTCGGACGTGATGTTCGTCTGCACGGCGAACAGCCTGAACCTGCCGCAGCCGCTGCTCGACCGCATGGAGATCATCCGGCTCGAAGGCTATACCGAGGACGAGAAGGTCGAGATCGCCGAGCGCCACCTCGTTGAAAAGCAGGTTGAGGCGCACGGGCTGACCAAGGGCGAGTTCACCCTGACCACCGAAGGCCTGCGCGACCTGATCCGCTATTACACGCGCGAGGCGGGCGTTCGCACGCTGGAGCGTGAGATCGCGCGGCTGGCGCGCAAGAGCCTGCGGCAGATACTTGAGGGTAAGGTCACGTCAGTGACGATTACGCCGGAAAACCTCGCCGATTTCGCCGGCGTGCGGAAGTACCGCTTTGGCGTTGGCGAGGAAGAGCACCAGGTGGGTGCTGTCACCGGTCTTGCCTGGACAGAAGTGGGCGGCGAACTGCTGACCATCGAAAGTGTCACCGTTCCCGGCAAGGGCGCGGTCCGGACCACCGGCAAGTTGGGCGAAGTGATGAGCGAAGGCGTGCAGATGGCCTTCAGCTTCGTGAAGGCGCGGGCGCCGGCCTATGGCATCCGCCCCTCGATCTTCAACCGCAAGGACCTGCACATCCACTTGCCGGAAGGCGCCGTGCCCAAGGACGGTCCATCGGCCGGCATCGGCATGGTCACCGCCATGGTTTCCACGCTGACCGGCATTCCGGTGCGCAAGGACATCGCCATGACCGGCGAGGTTACCCTGCGCGGGCGCGTGCTGGCGATCGGCGGTCTCAAGGAAAAGCTGCTGGCGGCACTGCGCGGCGGCATCAAGATCGTGCTGATCCCGGAAGAGAACCGCAAGGACCTTGTCGAGCTTCCCGCCAACATCAAGGAGGGGCTGGAAATCATCCCGGTCTCCCACGTTGACGAGGTGCTTGCCATCGCGCTGACCGAGAAGCTCGTGCCGGTCGAATGGACCGAGCAGGACGACCTCGCCAGCCAGCCGGTTGCGGGCCATTCGGGGTCGTCGCTGACCGCACATTAAGCGTCTGGAGACAGAATCGCCGCAAGCTGCTGATTCTTGCTGCAATGCGGCGATTCGGGCGCAAATTTGGCGATTCTCGCCAAGTCGCGCTTGGCAAGCCCCGTAATGGCGCAAATTTGGCGTTTTTTCGTGGATAATGGCGTCTCAAGTGGCCTCTTTCGCTTTGACAGGGGCGCCAAAGATCGCTCAATTCCGCCGCACTTCGAGGCGAGTTCCGAGAAGCACCAGATTAACCAGAGGTAGGGGATTCCCGTAATGAACAAGAACGATCTGATCGGCGCAGTTGCTGATGCCAGCGGCCTGACCCGTAGCGATGCCACCAAGGCAGTTGAAGGCGTGTTCGACGCCATTTCGGGCGCGCTGAAGAAGGGCGATGAAGTCCGTCTCGTCGGCTTCGGCACCTTCTCGGTTGCCAAGCGCAAGGCTTCGACCGGCCGCAACCCGCGCACCGGCGAACCGATGTCGATCAAGGCTTCGTCGCAGCCGAAGTTCAAGGCCGGCAAGGGCCTCAAGGATGCGGTGAACTGATCACCCTCCTGTTTCGGGTGGCCCCATCGCCTCGGGCCGTCTGAGACGATTTGAATACGATATAGAAAAGGCCGTGACGGTATTCCCGTCACGGCCTTTTTGTTTGCCCCCGTCGCTTGACTGGCTGTGCCCGGACGCCGTCCGGGCGGTCGCGCTCAGTTAGCGAGCTTGATCAGCGCCGTCGGTGCTGAGGTTGATCGTACATTCACGTTCCACGACAGCTTCTGGCCGGCCGGATCAGCCTGCGGGCCTTCGTCCGTATTGTTGGCAAGCACCTGGCCGTTGGTGGTCACGGTGAACACTCCGTCCATTTCGGGCGGCTTGGGCATGTCGCCCTTGCTCATCGCGCCCAGCATGCCCATGCCCATCGCCTGTCCCATCGGATTGCCTGAGGAGTTGGCGTTGAAGCCCGGGGCGTCGATCCGCACCGTCCCGTCGCTGCGGCGCAGGACCTGTACGAAGGTGTTAGTGGTCGGGAACTTCTCGATGATGGGAAAAATGAAATCGTGGTCGGCCTTGCCGGCGATGGCATAGTCGACATCGAACAAGCCGTTGCCCTTGTATGCAACCAGCTTCCAGCCGGCCTGGCGGCGCAGGCGGGCAGCGAATTCCTCGATTGACTTGGGATCCGTGGGATCCAGCCCGCCCAGCGCGGCCTTCATCTCCTCGAGGTCCTTCTTCTTCTTTTCGGCAGTTTCCTTGCGGTTCTGCTCCCAGGCGACCTTCTGGTCTGCAAGTTCTTCCTTGGTGCAGGGGCGCTCCTTGGGGTCGGCAAAGGTATCGTCGTTAGTGGCCTTGGCCTCATCACCCGGCTTGTCAGCTGCAGCTTCTACTGCGGCGGCGGCGGCGTCAGCAGCCGCATCTTCCGGGGCATCATAATCGAAGCAGGCAGACGGTTTGAAGGTATCGTTGCCCTTGTCCATCGCCGCCAACTGCGTGATGCCGTAGAGCGACAATTCGCCCTTGTAGGCAAAGGTGAACTGCCCGTCCTTGCGAAGGTCAAGCGCCGAGACGAATTTGCCCGGCGTCAGTAGGCAGGCCGACAGCGTAAGGGCAAGCGCGGCGACGATCCCCGCTGCACCAATGCGTTTCATCATGGTCACTTTGAGATCCCCCTGTAGGAAAAGGTTAGCTGCGCGTGGCGACAGCGTAGAGTGCGATGGCGCTGGCGTTCGATACGTTGAGGCTTTCCATTGCTTCGCTGATTGGCAGCCTTGCAATGGCGTCGCAGTGCTGTTGCACGTTGTGGCGCATGCCTTCGCCTTCCGCGCCAAGCACCAGTGCGACCGGGCCGGCGGGCAGGGCTTCAGCCAGCGTGGATTCCGCCTCGCCGGCAAGCCCGATGCGCCAGTATCCCGCCTCGGCCACTTCCTCCAGCGCGCGGGCCAGGTTCACTACGCGGATCCACGGCACCACTTCCAGTGCGCCCGACGCGCTCTTGGCGACGACGCCCGATTCTGGCGGAGCGTGACGGTCCTGCGTCAGGATGGCGCAGGCGTTGAACGCGGCGGCAGAGCGCAGGATTGCGCCGACATTGTGCGGGTCGGTGACCTGATCGAGCACGACCAGCGGCCGGGATGGATCGCCGTGAAGCACTTCGTCTAGGTACACGTCGGGCAGGGCGTCGCATTCAAGGACCAGACCCTGATGCGGCGCGTCGCGCGCGACCAGCCGCGCCAGATCGAGCGGCTGCGCCCATTCCACCGGGAAGTCGGCAGGCAATTCACCATCGAGCGAGGCGACGCCTTCGCGGGTTGCCCACAGCTTGCGGTGATTGCGCTCCGGGTTCTTGAGCGCAGCTTCCACCGCGTGGCGGCCCCAGAGCCTTACGGCCCCGGCGCTCGCCCTGCCGCTGCCGCGCCCGCCCTGCATCCGACCAGCGCGGCCGCGAAGCGCTCCCTTTTTCTTTCGGCCTTCGTCCTGCTTGTTCATGATGTCGCCAAATGTTCCGTGACAGTGAGATTCCTTGCGGCTCATGCCCGTCGCCCCATTGACAGGCAAGCCTTGCTTGGGCATTGGCGCGCCTCTCGGCCGGATAGCCCTCGCTTGCGGGGGCAACATTACGGGGAAACCCGTCACCGGCAGGCTCTGGTGTGGACAGGTGGCCGAGTGGTTAATGGCAGCAGACTGTAAATCTGCCCGCGAGAGCGTACGCTGGTTCGAATCCAGCCCTGTCCACCACCGCCCTTCGTAGGGCGTTGAAACAAGCCGGTTTAGTCGTCCTTAATTTGGCGAACTTCAGAAAGGTTCGCCACTAGCTTGCCCGCGGCGGTGTTCGACAGGCGGGCCTGGTCGGCGCTTTTTGAGTAGTGGGCGAAGATTTCCCGGCTCTGGTCGGTGAGCGCGCGGCCTTCGTCTTGGGTGGCACCTGATTCTACCAAGCGGCGAGCCATGGCTTTGCGTAGGCCGTGCGGGGAACAGTTGGTCAGGCCTGCTTTCCGCGACTTTCGGCGGAACCAGTTACCGAAGCTGTCGCCGGTTTTGTAAGGCGTGCCGCGTTCGGTGACCAGGTAAGTGCCGATGCCGGTGGTTTCTACCGCGTCTATCGCTTCGAGCAGCTGCGGTATCACCGGGATCGAGATAGGCTTGCCGCCGCTGGTGCTGGCCTTCTTCACCTGTCCGATCAAGAACACCGGCTGGCCATTCACCACGACGCGGTGTTGACGGCTAAGGCGGATCATGTCGCTGCGGCGCAAGGCAGTGTAGAGAAGGAGTGCCATTGCCAGCCTCTCGCGCGTGCCCAGTGGCCAGCGCGCCTCGTACAGCGCGATCTCATCCTCGGTCCAGGCGTGGTGGCCATCGCCAGTGCGGAAGCCGTCCGTGGCGGTGACAGGGTTGTCAGTGCGCCAGCCAAGCTTGATCGCATGGCGGTGCAGACGGGCAAGGACTTTGCGGAGATTGTTCGCGGCAGCCGGGGTGCTGGCCATGGCGGCAAGCTTCGACTCGATCGCGGCGGTTTTTATTCCGCGCACGTCCTTCGTTCCGTTCGACGCGCGGAAGCGTTCGATGATGCCGCGATAGGTTTTCTGGCTGCTAGGCGACATCGCCTGCCAGCGGGGAGTGCGGTAGAAGCTGGCGACCAGCGCGTCATAGGTGAACGGCAGCGCCTTGGTCTGGACGGCGCGCGGGTTCACTGGCTCGGCGGCAAGTGCGGCTGCGAGCTCGGCGCGGAATTCTTCGGTGCCGGGCTGAGCCTTGAAATGATAAGTCGGGAGGCCAGACTTACGGAATCGATACCGCTCCTTGCCGTGGCGATCGGTGTAGGGGGTGACGTTTCGGGGCAACCATCTGCGCGACATGGGTTTGCTCAATCGAGTTGCACGTCTTCGTCGATGGGCGAATCGGTGGCGGTGCGGCGGAACAAAACGTCGATCCGGCCTGCCTCGTCAATAGTCAGGCGCACTTCCTCGAACCCAGCCTTGCCCGCGCCGCGCAGCATCCGGTCGACCTCTGACTGGCGGAGCCGGGCGCGCGGGCGTTGAGAAAGGTCGCGGGTGGGCATCACAAGGGGAGTTCACGATCGAGGAGACGTTCGAGAGTGGGGTTTGGTTTCTTGAACGGACGCAGGTTCAGGCGGCGCGGCCATGCGTAAATCCTTTCCTGCGCGGCTTCACCGAACTGGCGAGCGATTGCGGCGGCGAGGCCGGGGTAGGTTTGGGAGCGCTTGCGGGCGCGGTCGGGGCCGGGTGGTTCGCGGTGGACCGCGCTCCATGCCTTGTGCTCCGGGGTGCCGGGCTTTGGCGGTGTCAGTCGGTTGGTCGCCATGAGCGGCGGCAGGCCGACCAGTTCGAGGCCGGTGGCCTTGAAAAAGGGATCGCCGAACCACCATGGCTGGACGAATTGCGCTTTGCCGCGACCGGTGGCCTTGATCGCATGCCGGTGCATGACGGGGTTTTCGATCGCGCGGCAGGGGATATCGCCCTGATCGCGGACGGCGCGGTAGAAGGTGGCAGCCTCACCCAGATCGCGCCAGCGCTGGGGATCGGGGCCATTGACCTTTCTGCCGCCAATGTAGAGCCATTTTGCGCCCGAATTGCACAGCACTGTGCAGGGCGGGTGCATCACGGCGAGCAGATCCCAGCCATCGTCAAGGTGCTGCAGAAGATCGCCGCGGATATGCCGGTTGCTGCCATCATCCGCCGGTTCGATATCGCAGGACCATGCATCATGGCCGAGCGCCTCGAAGGCCCGGCGGACGACGCCGGAGCGCTCGCAGCCGATCAGGACGCGAAGAGGCCGGGCCATCACTGGATCAAAACCCAGTCGAGGGCTTCATCACCATCGCAAGGAGCGGGGGTGCAATCAGCGATGTTGGCTTCGAATAGTTCGATGAAGCCAGGGTGATCGAATTGGGTCCGGATGACCTTGCAGTCGAGCAGAGCGCGGTAGGCTTGGTGCGCTTCGGGCGAAAAGACAGGGGAGAGCTTCATGCCGCCACCGCCGTTTTCGGGTTCAGCCGCGCTTCGATGGCTCGGCAGATGTCGGCGACGGTGCGCCAGGACAGTTCCTCATCAGTCGCGAATTCGATGCCGAAGCCTTCTTCCAGATCGAAGGCGAGGAAGTGCAGGTCGATGGGTGTCCAGCCGAGATCGCCGGCAAGAACGGAGTGAGGCTCGATCGCTCCTGCCTTGGGGCAGCCGCATTGCTGGGCGCGCCCGATGACCTGGACGATGATATCTTGGGACGGGGTCAAATCGGGTCTCCCGGTTGCTGTTCGGCTTCGATGCGGTCGATGGCGGCGCAGATCAGGGCACCGGCTTGGGCGAGCTTGCGGATCGCGTGTTGTTCCCAGCCTTCCCGCCGGAAATGCAGATCCTCGATCGCCTGGGTGAGGTAGCGTTGCGCCTCCAGCGGCAGGTGCCGGATCGGCAGGGCGCGGTCCGCCTCGGGGCTGTGGCCGAACTTTTCGACCTGACGGGCGCGTTCGGCGGCGATGAGATCGAGCGGGGCAGTCATGACCGCGCTGCCGTTTCGATCCGCTGGTTGTGCGGAAGGCGGGGTGGGCCGGGCTTGCGAACGCGCGGGCAATTCACGGCGCGCCACTGGCGGTGGTATTCGCGGTTTGCGAGGATATCGGCCTCGGCCTGTTCGTCCGGGGTTAGGCGGCGGGTGCGCCGGATGGCGTCCAGTTCCGCCCGCCGCTCGCGATAGGCTTCGTTCCTCGCCATGCGTCGACCGGTGGCGCGCCGGGCCATCAGAACAGCCCCGTGGGCAGGCAGCCCAGCGCGCGGCACTGGAGGTAGCCGGAGAGACACCGTTCGAAGAGGTGCATCATGCCGCCGACCAGCACGGCTGTGCCGATGGCATTGGCGATATCCTTGGGTCCGAGAGCAATCATGCTGCTTTCCTTTCCGTCGATCTGTTCTGTGAATTCGGGGCCGCATCGAGGTGCAGGCGCAGGGTGCGGATGACGTCTTCCTGGCGGAGAAGTTCGGGCCGCTGGGCACCGCCGCCGCCAAGCCGGGAGAGCTCGCTGCGAATGCGTCGGAGCGAGAGGTCCACGGCATCGCAGGTGATCGCGCGCGCCGCGTCGGAGATGCCGAGGGCGTAGGGCATGGCCCGCTGGCCATCGCCGCGCGGCAGGCAGTTCCACGTCCATTCGAGGAAGAGCATCTGCCAGCCTTCGATATCGCGGGCGGCGGTGGCTTCATCGATCGAGCCGCTGGCGATCATGGCGGGGTAGGATTCGCGGCGGCGTTCGAGCGCGGTGGCGCACTGGTCGCGCAGATGCTCGGCAGTGACGCGCTCTGCCGTGTTGGCAATGGTCACGGAGCCGGTCACGCTGCCATCGCCGGGCGCTGGCGCTGGCGCCGGAGAGGGCGGGCGGCAGCCAGCTCGCGCGCTGGAATGCCGGCCGCCGTACAATCGTTGCACCAGGCCATGCCGCTGGCGCTGCTCCAGCCGATGGGCATCACCGGGTTGCTGGTGTTGTGGCTGGCACCGCAGCTCGAGCATTCGAAGACGGTGGTCTGGGCGGGCTTGTTCATCGGTGGTCCTTTCAGCGCGGGGGTTGGTCAGCGGGGGCAAAACTGGGAGATCACGGCGGCGAGGCCGGTGACCGCGATCAGCGTCAGCAGCACCGCATCGACGCGTGCCTTGGCCAGCCAGACGCGAGTGCAGGGCTGCCGGGCACGGCGGCGGTTGAGGATCGGATCGTCGCTGCAATCCCAGCAGGGACAGTCTGCCGGGTGGATCGTCTGCGAGCGGGCATGGGTGAGGATGCGGGGCACGGATGGTCCTCCTTCAGATCACGGGTTTGGAAGTGACAGGACTTTCGAAGACCCAGCAGTGGCGCTTCTTGCCGTCCGCGCAGTTCACCGGCTTGGCGGCGACGAACTTGTAGGTTTTCGAATGGGGCAGCAGCTTGTGCAGCTGGGGCATGTCGATCATCGACAGGCCGCGCGAGCGGGCGCGATCCTCGAAGTGCGACATGTTGATCGCGATCAGGCCGTTTTCTGCCTTGCGGTGCTGGTTGAGCGGGCGCTCCGCTTCGTCAGTTTCAAGGCTGTCGAGGTATTCGACCTGTTCCCAGAAGCGGCGCACCAGCGGATGGTCCGCGCCGGAGGACTGCTGGCGATCGAGCGCCATCCAATCGATCAGCTTGCGGGTCTCGGCGATCCATTCATCGCGCACCGGCAGCAGGGTCTTGAGAGCGTCGAGCGCGGCGGCAAGCTGGCTGTGGCACTTGATGGCGCGCGAGTTGTGCAGATCCTTGACCCGCTTCGGCATGGCCTCTTCGTGGCGGGGAAACTGGCGGAAGAAGCTTTCCAGCCATGCCTTTTCGTTGCGGGCAGCGTGAACGATGAAACCGGAGCATTGCTCGATCGGCCAGCTTTCAATCCGGAGCGCGGCGGCGCGGGTGGCTTCGTTCCATCCGGCTTTGTCGATGGGGAACGACATCAGGCGTTCGAGCACGGCATCGATGGCGTCGATGCGTTCGTTCTGCATGAGGAGGATTGAGCCGAGGAAGGGCGGTTCGTGGGTTTCGGTGCCGCTGTTCTTCACGCCGATCGCGCGGGGGCTGCGACCGTTGTAGAGGGTCAGCAGTTCGGAATAATCGAATTGCCGGCCATTGCCCTTCTGGTTTTCACGCTTCGATTCCATCAGCACGATGGGCAGGTTGGCGACCTTTGCAAAGTTGCGCGCAGCGCCGGTGGCGGTGCCCTGCGATGGGTCGAAGCCTTCGTAGCCATCGCGTCCGCACAGCCGCCAGAGGAACTCGATCAGGGTGGACTTGCCGGATCCCGGCGGGCCGGTGATCTCGAGGAAGCCGAGCGACTTGTGCTTTGCGCGGATCTGCTGGGCAAAAAGGCTGGCGGTCCAGAAGGCGAGGGTGACGAAGCCGCGCGGACCCCATGCGGTCCAGATATCCTGCAACCATGTGGCTTCGCCGTCCGGTCCACGCGCGAGGCTCGCGGCGAAAGCATCGGGATCATAGACAATTCCGCCGAGCAGCCGTTCCGTAGTGCGCAGCTTCACCGAAGTGCGGCCGATCTCGAAGTAGCTTTCCTTGTTGATCGGGATGACCCGGCCATCGGACACGGCGATGTCGCCCAGCACCCAGGCATTGTGCGCGGCGGAATATCCGGTGGCGTGGACGGGCTCGACGGTCTTGAGGGTGCGGGTCTGCCCGCGCATCAGCCGGTCAAGCTGCTCCTGCGATCCGCTCCACATGCCGGAGAAGGCGAAGAGACGCTTCTTGAATTCGCCGCTGGCAGAGCAGCAGGCGGCAGTGAAGCGCGCCTTGGCGGTGGGCTGGGCGTTGGGGAAATCGACGCGGATGAAATAGTTCGATTCGTCGGCCGCTTCGTCGCGTTCGCGGTAGAGGATCCGGAAGTCGCAGTTGCAGATTTCCTCGATCGCGAGGTCGCTGCTTTCGGCTTCCTTGTCGTAGACCTGTTTGGCCCAGTAGATCTTGTTGCCGAACCGGAGCTCGAAGCTGCGCAGCTTGGTCTTGTCGGCGATCAGCAGGGCCTTGGCCCTTGCGGTCTCGGCAATTGTGACCGCGCCGTTGAACAGGTAGAGGTCGAGCGACTGTTCGGAGAACGGGGCCTTTTCGGGTTCGTCCTTCCAGCCGATGTGGCGCAGGCCGAGGTCGTTCCAGTCGAGCTTGTTGCCTTCGCCGTCCGGGCGGACCTGCGCGGCGGTGGCGTTCCAGCCTTCCTTGCGCGCCCGCTTCACATGGTCGCGGCATGCCTTGATCCCGGCAGGGCCGACATCGTAGGCGAAGACCAGGCGTGGGCGGTCCTTGCGGCTCTTGAGCAGGCAGGCCTGAGCGAGCTCGGCGAGGAAGTGTTCGGGGTAGTTGTTGGTCGACATCGCCGAAACGGCGGTGCGCAGCGCGATCTTGGCCTTGGCATCGCCGGCGGGAAAGCACTGGCGGGTCATACAGGCATCGAAGATACCTTCCTGCACCCAGATTTCGTCGATCTCGGCGAGCTTCTCGTAGCTGTCCGCCGGGTGCATCCAGCAATAGCCGGCATAGCTGGCGCCGAATTTGAAGTTGGCTTTCTTGTCGAACCTGCCCGGGCGATCGATGATGCGTTCCCACCACGATCCGCCGGGCAGTTCGAAGCGCACCGTGGCGCTGCCGATGTTGCGCTTACGGTCCTGAAACCATTCCTGGCTGAAGGCCCCGCGCAGGCCGGTAAGATCGAGGCCGCGCTCATACCGGAGGTAGGCATCGGCGGTGGCGTTGGGATCTTGCTCGGTCGCCGGGGCGCGCTTGGTCCAGTCCTCGAACAGTTCGGGCAGGACGGATTTGACCGTGTCGTCATAGCCGCAGTTGTCCTGCCGGTCGCATTTCAGGACGCGCGGGTTTTCGGAATGGCACCACAGCGTATGCTTGCCGCAGCCGGGGCAGGTGCCCTGCTGCCAGTACTTGCCGGTGCGCTTTTTGAAGTTGAACTTCTTCTGCAGCGCCTCGGCGATCTTGGTGGCGAATCCGGCTTCCACGTTTTTCCAGTCTTCAGGTTGCGACGATCCGGCTGCCGCATCGCGTGAGGCGGCAGGGATCGGTCCGGTCTTGTTCGGGCAGGCTCTTGGGCAGTCAGGCTGCAGCAGCAGCGCAGGTGTCAGGCGGTTCGTTCATCTTGCCGGGCAGGGGCTGGGCTTCATCGAAAAGGATCAGCTGGTTCGGGTCAGGCAGCGGTGCTGGCGGTCCTGCCGGGTAGATGTGGCGGACGAATTCGGGCGGTGCCTGGGGCAGCATCAGATCCGGCCGGCTGATTGCCGATGGGCTGATCGTGTAAGTGAACGACAGCTGCATCTTGAAGGTGTGGCCGCAGCCGATGTTGAGGCACATGCACCACAGGTTCTTGACCAGCTCGGTCTCCTGATCGCTGTCGCGTATCCCGGCGTCATGGTTGCAGACTGGGCAGACGATGGTGCCTCGGCGCAAGCGGGTGGTGACCCCATTGCGGTTGGCGATTAACCCTTCCCCCGACATCGATCAGTTCCCCCTGTCAGTCAGCGCGGCGAGTGCCTGTGTGAGGATTTCGATGGCTTCCTCGGTCTCGGCGGTGGCGGCGCGGAGCAGGGCAGGATCGTCATCGTGGCCAGAGACCGAGACCAGTGCGGCAATCGCCTCGCCGGTTTCGCGGGCGCTGCTGGCGACCAGCGCGGCAAGCTGCGAGACCTGTCCTTCACGGGCAGCGGCGATATCGAGGCGCAGGGCATAGAGGCGGTGGAACGGCGCGTGATCGCCGCCGGCGGCGAGGTAGGCCTTGTCGAGCCGTTCGGCGTCGATCAGGCGGATTTCGGTCTCCGCATCGGGGTCCGACCAATAACGCACGGCGCGCTCGGTTACGCCACAGATCGCACCGCAGCGGTCCCACCCGATCAGGGCGGCAACGCGGGTGAGGGCGCGGTGATAGGTCAGGGGTTCGCGGCGCTTGGTCATGCTGCGCCCCGCTTCGAAACTGCGAATGTTTGGAAAGAGACATTTCCGGTGCGCTGCGATAGCCCGGAAAAAGAGGCCGGACGGGCTGTGTGTCGGAAGCCCGTCCGGCCAGTTGAACGCGCGAGGGGCCTAACCGCACGCGTCGGGAGAGAGGGAGCGGCGACCATCACCGAAGGCCTGCCACGCGGCGATCGATGCCGTAGAAGCGGTCACCGGTGGCGGGGAGGCCCATCGGGTAAATGTCAGGGCGCAACCAGTGGCGGGAAACGCTAGTTGCACCCTCAACGAGCAGGACATGCTCCGCCGGAAGGCGCTTTGAGCTTTGCAGCCATTTCCAGACGGCCGTTTGCGAAACTTTGCAAAGGTCGGCCAGGGCTTGCTGCGAACCCATCGCTTTCACGGCGGCTTCGAGGGCTTCGTAAGGGGTAAGGACTAAACTCATGGCTGTTGATTACAACCAAAGTTTTAGAGCAGTCAACAGGAAAAAGTTTAGAGCGGATTATTACCATGGTTGTAAGGTCGCCCCCATGTTCCGGGGCGACCGATTAGAGGCACTCTTGCTGCTGCGCGGTATTTCGCAAAGCGAGCTCGCGCGCCGGGTCGGCATAAGCCAGGCGTCGATCTGGAAGCTGACGAAGGAGCCGGCACAAGGCTCGAAGCACATTCACAAAATCGCGCGGGAACTGGGCACTTCCCCTGAATATCTGATGGGCGAAAGCGATATCGAGGACGGTCCAACGCCGGGGGAGAGCCGCCTAGCCTTCCGCGGTGCCGAACCGGAGCCGCCTCCCAATCCGGACCTTGTCGAGATCGACGAGATCGACCTTCGCTTCGGCATGGGCGGAACATATCTCGACGAGCATGTGAACGCGGAGCCCCGGCAGTTCTCGCGGGCATGGCTGAAGAATTTCACCAAGGCTGCCCCCGAACATCTGGTCTGGACGATCGGCGACGGGGATTCGATGGAGCCGACAATTCGCAGCGGTGAGGTCATCCTGATCGACAAGTCCCAGACCAAGCCGCTTATGGGCGACGGGATATGGGCAGCGGCCTTTGGTGAAATCGGGATCGTCAAACGCCTGCTCCCGATGCCAGATGGCACGGTGCAGATCCACAGCGACAATCCGTTGGTCCGGCCCCAGGTGGCAACGGATGGCGAACTCCACATAATCGGCCGCGTCATCGCGGTGGTGCGGCGACTTTGAGCGCGACAGTGCGAACGCGGCTGCCCGCTATGTCACTTGCCGTGGTGGGAGGGCGCTTCCTCAATGCCAATGGCAGCAGCCGCCAATTCGAAACGATGCTTTGTGATCCCGGCGAGCGGGTCGACCTGCGTCCGGAGCCGAAGAACCCGCACGATCCGCGAGCGGTTGCGGTTTTCTCGGCGCGTGGCCAGCAGATCGGATACCTCACCGCCGAGCGCTGCGGACGGATTGGCGCGCTGATCCAGTCAGGCAGGGAATGGCGCGCGGTGTTTCAGGCGCCGACGAACTTTGGCGCATGGATCCGGATTGCCTTCGATGGCGAAGAGCCAGTTGTCACAGGGGAATTGCCAGGTCTTGAAACGTCAGAACGGGACTGGTGGCCGGACGATGCCTGGCCTGAGGAATGAAGGGGCAAATAATGAGCATTTCAGCCAGTGAACAAGCGCCGGACCAAGCGCCAAGCCCATCGCCGGGCCGGCTGTCTGATACGCAGAGGATGTTGATTGAGCAGCGCGTCGCAAACGACAAGCCCAGTACCGGGGTTGCATACCTGCTGTGCCTGTTCTTGGGGCCGCTTGGTGCGCACCGGTTTTACCTCGGCGCGACGGGCACCGGCATTGTCATGCTGATCCTCAGCCTGACTTTCTTCGGGCTCATCATTTCCGGCCCGTGGGCTTTCATCGACCTGTTCCTGATTCCGGGGATCATCAGCGGCAAGGTTGATGCGATGCGGCAGCGCCTGGCCTTTGAGGCGATGTAATGAAGAGACTGATCTTAAGCACTGTTTTATTGATGGCGGCATGCGGAACTGGTGCTCCAACTTCGGCGCGGTTTACGGAGATTCAAGCCGACAGCGGCGTCAACGTCTGGACGGAAATCGAGATAAAGGCGGGGGCCTTCACGCACCCTGGCATCGTCGAGGAAATCGCGAAGCTGGAGACCGCGCTGCAAGCGGACATTGCCAGTGGCAAGGTCAAATCCGGCCCGCAGGTCGAGTACGTCCAGTCCCTCATTTTCGTCGACACCGCATCCGAAAACCACCGAAAATTCGGCGCGCTCCGCTTTCCGATTGCAGCTTTCAAGAGCGCGCAGGCGTCAATCGAACCTGGCGCCATCCTCAATGCAGCCGATATGGTCCAGCTGGCACCCGGGACCGGTGCTTCGCAGGCGTATTGCAGCGACAGTGAGCGCCGCAACAAGGCTTCGAGTTTCTGCTCGCTGGTCGATGTGGCCGAGTAGAGGGGGCACGTCATTATGAACCGCAGAGCCTTCACAATGTCGCTTTGGCGTCTATCCCCTTGGCATACGGATTTGACTCGCAAATCAGTGCAAGGCAGGGTTCTGCATCGAATCAAGTGGGCGGATATAAATGACTAATGACGGAGAAGAGGTCGATTTGGTGGGCAACGAGGTACCGTGCATCACAACGCCACTAGACGTTGAAACCATGATCGTAGATGGGATCAAAGGGGTGGCGGTTGCTGCCAATTCTGTTCGGCTGTCGTTCATTGAAAACGTCCTCGACACCAACGCCGCAGCAAGCACCGCTGAGAGCATCAAGGCACGTCATGTAGTGAACCTAGCGATGGACCATTCTGGGTTCAAAGCTATAATGGAACTCCTTAATCGCGTACTTGCCGATATGCAGGCGCGTGAGGATGGCTGAGCCCATTGTTGATGGAAACGTCGTATATACAGATTTTGCTGGAAATTCTGGCGGCGAGACCTATGTTAACACCACCTTCGGCGGTGGCCGAGGAGGAGCACCAATGGACCCTATGGTACCCTTGAAAGATTATGTAGACGCCCGTGATGAGGCAGTGGAAACCCGCGTCAACGGAAGGTTGGACAAGCTGCCCACGAAGGGGACAGTGTGGGGCGCGGTAGCAACTGGCATCGGACTCCTGCTTGCGGCGCTAGCATTTGGTGGCGACCGTTTTGACGGTGGCGTAGGTGCGTCTGGATTGTTGAGGGGGCAGGCTGAAAAGCAAGCAGAAACGGATGCCTCGCAGGACGCCAAGCTGCTAGTTATGGATCAGAAACTCGACATTTTGATTAAGCAGACTGCGGATAAATGAGTACGCTCCGACATGCCCGCGAGCTTGGCGAACTGGATCAGTTCGCCAAGGATCATGAAGCCGACGCCCCCGGCGATGAAGCCGCGTTCAACGCGACTTTGAAGTCGATGGCCGGAAAGTCGAAAGCAGTTCTGGAAGCATGGACTCCGGACGCTCCCGACGATTGAAGCGATATTCGAATTCCTTGGCCTAGCGGACAAGATACTTCGGGCTGACGCTGGTGTGAGTGCCTTGGATTGAGCATTTTAGGTGCCGCCAGAAGCCTTCGATAGCATTGATCGAAACCGTCGCCGCAAGCCGCCAGTCGTAATAGGCATACTCTTCCGCGCCGTGGTTGACAGTCGCATGACGATAGCCCGCCACAGCAAGGCCGCGATAGCTGTTCAGTTCGTCGGTGTGGACGACGCCGCCGGTCGCCATGTTGTTCTCCACGAAGGGCTGTAGGGTCGCCTTGCGCTGGTTCGGGACAACCTGCGTCACCACTTCGCCGCCGCGCTCCATAGCGCCGATCAGGACCGTCTTTGCAGCCGATCCGCGATTGTGTTTGCCGCGCTTCACTCCGCCAATCAGTGTTTCGTCGATTTCAACATGGGTGCCAGCGCCGCCGATCATATCGTCGCCGTCAACATCGGCCATGTGCTGGCGGATCAAACCGGCCATGCGCCATGCCGTCTTGTAGGTCACCCCAAGCTGGCGCTGCAATTCCTTGGCGCTGACACCGTGCCGCGTGGTGGTGAACAGGTGGATCGCAAAGAACCAGAATTGCAGCGGCGTCCGAGTCTGCTCGAACGGCGTCCCTACAGTCGGGTGTAGGTGATGGCCGCACCACTGGCAGGAGTAGGCGCGCTCTGCCTTGATCCGATACCAGTTCGAAGGGCGCTCGCATGACGGGCAAGCGAAGCCTTGTCCGAAGCGCACATTGAACAGATGATTGAGGCAGGTTTCGTCGTCAGGAAACTGGCGAAAGAACTGCGTCGTGGTGAGGGGTTTCTGTGCCACGCACCATCATATACACGGTTAGTTCTACGTATGCAAAGGGGATACATGCCGCGATTTTTAGGGAGGTAAGAAGACGCTTCTACTTCGTGCTCTCAAGCTCGATCGATGTGCCGAAGCCGCCGCTCCCTTCGAGCTTGTGCGTCACTTCCTTGACCAGCCAGGTGATGCCATCGATCTCGGTGTCGAAGTCCTGCAACACCGCCTTGCGGTTGGGCTCGATCGTGGCATCGCCGAGGCCCAGCTCGTAGCTGAAGGTGAACTGCCCGCGCGCGGCCCGTTTGGCTTCGGCCTTGGTGGCGTCCTTTGCTTCGGCCTCGCTGGCGAAGTTGCGCTTGATGCGTTTCGGGTTCTTCGCCTCGCCGTGCTTGACCGTCCGTTTCCGTGCCTCTCCCTTGTCATGCCACTGGGCTTCGGCACCATCGTGGTCTTCGCGATCGGCGATGGTGAAGCTGTAGCTGACATTGCTTTTGCGGGTGAGGGTGATTGCGCCGAGTGACTGGCCGGCGGCGTTGGTATCGCTGCCGATCGGCATGAACAGCAGCTTGCCATCCTTGACCGTGGCGACGGCATCATAGCGCCGGCCGAGATCCCGGACGAAGGCGATGTCGCTTTTTGTGGCCTGTTCGGCGGAAGGGATCTGGATCCCGGCGAGATCGGCGTGAACCTTTGCCTCAAGCCCGTTGGCGCTGGCAACATCGCCGATGATGTCCTGCAAGGTCTTGCCCTTCCAGCCCTTGTCCTTGCGCTTGCGCATGGCACCGGTGAGATCGGCGGAGCGGGCGGTGATCTTCAGAACATCGGGCGGGCCGGACTTGACGATCTGATCGATCTTGAACTTGCCCTTGTCGACCAGTCCCGGGGTGACATCTGGGCCGCTCTTCCATCCGAGCCTGAAAGTGGCGAAAACCCCGCGCTTGATCGGGGCGAGCTGGCCATCGTGGTTGGACAGCGTGATCTCCAGCTCATCGGCACCGTCTTCCAGCTTTTCCGAAAGGGTGAGCGAGATCAGGCGGGGGACGATGGTGGAGGCGTAATCGATCCCGTCCACCACCAGGCTGAAATCAGGGACGTTGTGTTTCATGCGTCGACCCGCTTGAGTTCCACGCTGAAATCCACCGCGCGCGGCAGGCCACCTTCAACGATGTTGCGCCAGCGATCATCGATCGCGGTGATGCGGAAATCACCCAGCACCTGCCCGTTGCCGAGCACCACCGGCCATACTTCGCCGCTGGTAGCCATTTCACGGAGGCTCTCGATATCGCTGAAAGCACCGGCGATCTCGGGCACCAGCACGCCGGAAATGGAGATCGTCTCTTCGCCGGGGCCGAGGTACTGCGCGGCGGCACGGGCGCCGAAGCGTTCGCTTTCGCCCCAGCGCCAGGCAGCGCGGCGGGCAAGATCATCGTAGACCATGCGCGGCAGGCCAAAGACGAACATGCCGATGGTGAGGACTGGCTCATTCATCGCGGTACGCTCCCCGGCGCTGGTTGCCCTGCTGCTGCCGGAGCATGGCAGAGATGCGGCGCGCGAGCGCTTCGCCATCCTCGCCAGGCTGCTGGTAAATGTTGATCGTCACCGGACTGGCTGGCGCGGCCTGCTGCTGGTTAGCACCGGATGCAGGGGCGTTCGCCGGACCTGAGGCCGAGCGGAGCCGCCCGGCGGTGCGCGGCAGCGCCATCGGGGTGCGCTTCTCGGGAACCGGGTTCGCAGAGGCCAAAGGATCCGGCAGGGCTGGCATTCCCGCAAAGCGCGGGGTGACGGTGAGCGAAATCGGCCCGAGTTGCGGCGCGGCAATGTCGCCCAGATCAACCGGGAGTTTGAGCCGACCCAGCTTTGCCGCCAGCCCGGGCAGCGATGGCGGCTCGGCCATATCAATCCCGGCGGAGATGCGCTGTGCGGCAAATGCCGGCATGCGCGGCGCTGCTGGTGGGGCGATGGTCATCCCGGCGCGGAGGGCGGGCAGGGCGGGCAGGCGCGGAGCATCGGGTGCAGCGATTGACACCGGCACCGGTGAGAAGCCGGGCATGGTCGGCAAGCGGGGCGCTGGCGGCGGTGCGATGGTCATCCCGGCGCGGAGGGCGGGCAGGGCGGGCAGGCGCGGAGCATCGGGTGCAGCGATTGACACCGGCACCGGTGAGAAGCCGGGCATGGTCGGCAGGCGGGGCGCTGGCGGCGGTGCGATGGTCATGCCGGCGCGGAGGGCAGGCATGGCCGGCATGCGCGGAGCATCGGGCGCAGCGATTGACACCGGCACTGGCGAGAAGCCCGGCATGGTCGGCAGTCGCGGCGGTGCTGGCGGGGCGATGGTCATCCCGGTGCGAATCGCAGGCAGTGTGGGCATGCGTGGTGCATCGGGCGCAGTGATTGACACCGGCACCGGGGAGAAGCCCGGCATGGTCGGCAGTCGCGGCGCTGCCGGCGGGGCGATGGTCATCCCGGAGCGCAGGGCAGGCAGGGCGGGCATGCGCGGTGCATCGGGCGCAGCGATTGACACTGGCACTGGCGAGAAGCCCGGCATGGTCGGTAGTCGCGGCGGTGCCGGCGGGGCGATGGTCATCCCGGTGCGAATCGCAGGCAGGGTGGGCATGCGTGGTGCATCGGGCGCAGCGATTGACACCGGCACCGGTGAGAAGCCGGGCATAGTCGGCAGTCGCGGCGCTGCCGGCGGGGAGATGGTCATCCCGGAGTGCAGGGCAGGCAGGGCGGGCATGCGCGGAGCATCGGGCGCAGCGATTGACACCGGCACCTGTGAGAAGCCCGGCATGGTCGGCAGTCGCGGCACGGGCGGCGGTGCGATGGTCATCCCGGCGCGCAGGGCGGGCATGGCTGGCAGGCGCGGTGCATCGGGCGCAGCGATCGACAGGGGCAGCGGAGCGAGGTTGGGCAGGGCCGGTGCGGCAAGCGCGGGCACAGCGGGCAGGGTAAAGGCAGCCGCCGTTCCTGCTGCCAGCCGGGCCATTGCGCCCAGCGGCTTGCGACTGCCCTTGTCGATACCGATGGCAAGCCCGTCAGTCATGAACCCGCCGATGCCCATGAACAGCCGGGATGGCGATTTGATGCCGAGGAAGGCCCTGATGTTGGTGATGCCGGCGAGGACAATGGACTTGAGCGCTGCCCAGACCGCACCGGGCGCGGCGCGGATACCGTTCACCAGTCCCTGGATGATCTGCGCGCCGATCGTCACCATCTGCCCCGGCAGTGCGCCCAGCCAGGCAATCCCCGCGCTGAACCCGCTTCGGATCAGTGCCCAGCCTTGCTGGATCCAGCCGAGGCCGATGGCGAAGGCGCCTTTGACGGCTGCCCATCCCGCCGCGATCTTGGCACCTCCAGCGGCGACGGCACCTTTCACCTGATTCCAGTGGGTGGCGACCATGGCCACCATCGTCACCGGATTGAGCGCGGCGAGCGCCCACTGCGCCCACGGGGGCAGGCTCTTGAAGCGATCCGATACGGCGGAGATGCCGCTGGAAACGGCTCCCTTGACCGAAGACCAGCCATTCGAAATCGCGCCCTTGAACGCCTGCCATTTTTCACCCACCCAGGCGACCCCGGCGCTGAAGGCAGCGTTGATCTTGTCCCAGTTGCGATAGATCAGGTGGCCCGCCCCGACCAGCACGGCACCGATGGCGACCACTGCCAGTACCATCGGATTGGCCAGCATCATTGCCCCGGCGCGCATCACGCCCTGCGCCATGAAGATTGAGGCAGTACGCACCATCCCGAAGCCCTGCGCCAGTTTCGGAAACGCCGAGGCGATCGAGCCAAGGGCACGATACTTCTGGAACCAGCCCCATGCCGTGGCCATTGGCCCGAGGATCGCTCCGAAAGCGAATTGCAAGGCGCCAAAGCCGATGCGGGCCATGGCCAGCGTTGCGACAAAGGTCATGAGGCCGCTGGCGAGGCGGGGGTTTGCCTGCGCCCACGCGCCGAAGCCGCCGATCATGCCATTGATGGTTCCGAGGAACTGGGTGGCAGCGGGCAGGACGTTGGTGCCGAGCACGATGGCGGTGCCCTGCAGCTGACCCTTGAAACTAGACCAGGCAACGCTGGCATCGTTCATCTGGCGCTGACTGAAGGCGCGATCGACAGTGCCGCCGGCATTGGAGATGTCGCTCCGGATCTGCCGGTACTTGTCCATGTTCTGGATCAGCGCGAGCAGAGCCATCTGCGCCTGTTGATCTTCAACCAGGAAGGCCAGCTTCTTGGTGTCGCCGCCGGTGGCCTTGTTGGCGACCATGGCAAAGGCCTCCATCGACGTCATGCCCTGCGCCTGAAACTTCTTCATCGCGGCGGGGAGATCGACTTCGAAGTTTTTCTGGAAGGCCTTGATCACCGATGGCGCGTTGATCTTGGCCAACAGGTTCTGGATGTTGTTGCCGGCCTCATCGGCATTGCCAGCGGTGTTCATTGCCACCTGCAGTGCGGCAGTCAGGTCCGCCACAGCGGGAACGCCAGTCTGGCCCAGCGCCTGCATCCGGGCCGTGAGCGCCGGGAACTGTTTGGCCATGTCCTTGACTTCGAAAGCACCGGCGAGCCCACCAGCGGCCATAATATCGAAGGCCTTGCCAGTATCGGCAAGCGACAGCTTGAGATTGTTGACGTTGGCGTAGGCAGCCGCAGCGCCATCGGCGAGATCGACCTTGAAGGCGGTGCCGAGGCGACCGATCGGCTGGGCGAGCTGTGCCGCCTGCCGTGGATCCATGCCGAAGCCGGACAGGACATCAACAGAGGCGCGCATATCCTCTGGCATCTGGTTCGTGGCACGGGCAGCGGCGATGATCCCGGCAGCCATCTTCGCCGTTTCGGCGTTGGTCATTGCCGCCTTCTGCTGGATGTCGACCATGCCGGAGGAGAAATCCATTGCGGCTTTACCGGCGAGGATGATTGGCGCGGCCATGCCAGCGCCCGCAACCATGTTTTCCTGCCCTGCCGACTTATAGGAGTCGGCTTTCGCGTGCATCTTGCCCACGCGGTTATCAATGGCGATCAGGCGCTGGCGTTGCTCGATCGCGCGGTTGTTAGCTTCGATCGCCTTGACCAGTTCGCGTTCGGCCATGAGCAGACCACCCTGCATAGAACCGGCCGCGAGGCGACTGCGAACATCCTTGAGCGTGCCGTCGAGTTCACGCGCCTCGCGCTTCATCTTGGCGAGGGCCTGGGTGCCACTGTCACCCAGGCCCACGATCTTGCGCATTGTGCCGGACAGCTTGTCCATCGCAGCGAACTGGATTGTCAGGGCGAGCTTGCGGTCCATCGTCAGTCTTCCTCAGCCGCGTAGGCCTTGTTCCATCGATCGACCGCCAGTTCGTGCCAGATCGCCAGCTCCTCGAATGACAGTGCGGAGATTTCCGACAGCGGCCAGTGGAATATGAAGGCGATGGTGGCGATCAGCTGGTCGACGTCTCCGAATCGATTGCGCCCATGACCTTGGCCAGCAGAGCCCGGTCCATCTGCGACATAAAAAAACTCTGGATCGTGCCGGTCATCGCTCCGAGATCAACCGGTTCGAGCTTTTCGCATTCCTGCTGGCTGAGCGGTGGCACGGTGATGCGGGGCAGCAGGGCGAGGATGTTGTTGACGTCACCCTGTTGCAGCGCCTGCAGCTGCAGGCCGCGCATTTCACCGGCACCCGGCTTGCGCAGGTGGACGGTGCTGATCGTGGTGCTGCCACGCTGGATCGGGGTTTCGAGCGGGATTTCTTCCAGCTTCGGGCCGGTTGGCGCAGGGCTGGGTGCTGAAGCAGGAGCGGCCAGATCGGCGGGCGCTTCGGCAGAATCGGTTGCGGATTTCATTTGCGGTTTTTCCTCAGGGCGCGCGGTTGTTCTGGTCTCCGCCTGGCCGGGAACCGCGTAAACCCGGCCAGACGAAGTTGAGAACAGCGCTAGCTGCCGAGGGCGGCGCGGATGTCGGCCCAGCGGTCGATGCCGCCAGCACGGTAGACACCGCCGACCAGATCGATGGCGAACAGCTCCTCGCCATCGGCGGTGAGGGTGTAATAGCTGCAGACCGTCTTGATCTTCAGTTCGGTATCGTCGCCGGTCTTGGCCTTGCCGAAGTCGATTTCCTGATGACGGCCGCGAACCACGGCCTCGATCGTGGAGACCGCGCCATCGGCGTCGGACTGATAGGCACCGATGAAGCGGAGCATGGCTCCATCGTGGGTGACCAGCCCGGCCTGCCGGACAACGATCGAATCGTGGCCACCGAGCGACCATTCGAATTCGATGGCCTCCAGACCGTTGTCGATCTTGACCGGACCGAGCATGCCTGCACCGCGCCAATCCTCCATGGAGTGGGCGATCTTGGGCAGGGTGAGTTCCTTGGCGATGCCGAGATAGCTGTTGGCATCGTTGAAGAGGCGGAAATCCTTGAGCTTGCGAGGGAACATGGCAGCGGGCCTTTCGTGAAATCAGGGCAGGACGGGTTGGGACCGGGCTGGCGATCAGCCCACCAGATCGGCGAAGCTGGCGTAGTAGCGATCGGTGATGCGCTGGTTGAGCGAGAGGCTTTCCAGCGGCGAGCAGGGGGTGAAATCGTAATCGATGACCAGCTTGCCCGCTGCCAGATCGGCTTCGGTGTTGAGCGCGGAATCGTACCAGGCCTTCGCGCCGATCAGGCGACCCTGACCGATGAGGCGGCGGAAGTTGGCGTTGATCGTTTCGATGATGTCGCGGATCAGCACGGCAGTCAGCGGCTTGTCGATTGCCCAGAGCAGGCCGCTGGCCATTTCATCCTGCAGCACCTGTGCGGTGCGGACCGCGCTTTCGAAAGCGAACAGCGGCTCATCACTGCAGGTGCGGTTGCCCCAGAAGCGGAAGCCGTCCTGCCGGATGATCGTGGTCACATCGCCGGCATTGAGCAGGGCAGCGTCGTTATCGTCGCTGTTGATGTCGAAGAAGATCGGGACATCGAGGCCGGTGATGCCATCGACCGCGACGTTGGACAGGGTCTTGTGCCAGCCCATGTCGGTATCGATGCGCGAGCGCAGGCCGAGAGCGCGGGCAACAGCATCGCCAGCGAATGCGGCATCGGTGGCGGGCCAGAGCAGCATCAGTTCGCGGGCGCCGAAGTTCTCGCGGTAGTCGGTCGCGGCGGCGACATCGGCACCGATCGCGGCTGCATAGGCCATGCCGCGCAGCTTGCGGGCGGTGGCGGCAAGCGCGGTTGCGACGGCCTGCACATCGAGCGCCGGGGCACCGAGGATGCGAGGAGTGACGCCGAGTTGCGACTGCGCGCCGAGCAGGGCTTCAACACCGGCCTCGACCAGGACGGCCTGATCTTCCGGATCGACATCGACCGCGACGCGGCTGACCACGACGACAGGGCTGCCCTGATCGGCAATGGCCTCGAGCGCTGCCTTGAGCGTGCCGGTGGTTCCTGCCGTTTCGATGGCGGCGCGGATGTTGGTGATGAGCGTGAGCGCGCCAACCGGGAAAGCTGCGTCGAGCGCCACGGTGGGCGCGCCAACTGCGGCGCCGGCGGTGGCGACAAGGCCGATGATCGACGTCGACGCCGCCTTGAGCGCGCGGGTTCCGGTGGTGAGTTCGTTGACCTTGATGCCGTGCATTGGAAGGACTCCTTGGGCTTGAAATCAGGCAGCGGCGGGCGAAACGCCGCCGTTGCGGATGGGAATGGACAGGGTGACGCGGCTGTTGGGCTGGGGAAGGTCGGCGCGTTCCCCGTCGATGGTTATGGCGGCGGTGCCCGTGGCACCGTCCTGCATGTCCAGCGCCACGCGCAGGATGCGTAGGCGCGGCTCCCAGCGGCGAATGGCGAGCGCGCTGGCGGCGTAGATCAGGACGCGCGTCGCAGCGTTGAGGGGCTGGTCGATCAGGTCCGCAAGGAACGATCCGTAATCGCGGCGCATCACCCGGCTGCCGATCGGCGTGGAGAGGATATCGCCGATCGACTGCGCGAGGTGGGCATTGCCGCTGAGCGCCTTGCCGGTGGTGCGGTCCATGCCGTTCATTCTGGCGCTCCCGTATGGGCCGCGCCGGCCTGGACGCCGGGATGGGTGTGGTTCTTGAGGCTGATTCCGTCTGCGATCACATCGGTGCTGGCGGTGATCGTGCCGGTGACTTCGACGTCGCCGGTGATCGTCACTCCGCCATCGGCCACGATGGTCAGCTTGCCGCCAGCGGGAAGGGTGACATCCGCTTCGCTGGCATCGGGATCGTAACCGAATTCGGCACCGTCATCGAAGGTGAAGAAATGGCGTGCGGCATCGCCGGGAGCAGGAAAGGCAGTGGAGTACATGCCGGGGACAAAGACGGCCTGGGCAATATCACCGCCCGGCGCGAAGAGCATGCCCTGCTCGCCCTCGGTCGGCGGCGACCAGACTCGCATACGGCCGGCACGGAAGCCGCCCCACGGGATATCGGCGCTGATGACGTCTTCCCCGTCCGGATCGCCGTAGGCCACCGTGCAGGTGCGGGCTGCGAGATCAACCGACGCGCAGCGACCGAGGCGCAGAACCTGCGCCACATCGCCCACAACGTCCGGATCGGAAACAGCCATGACGCATGCCATGCCGAACCTGCGCGCGGATGCGAGCGCGCGGCTCCGTTGCCGGGGCGGTTACGGTGCGGAGAGTGGCGCAGGATCAGGGCGCAGTTTGCGGAATTCACGCCAGCGGGCCCAAAGGCAAACAGCCAGCACCATGGCGGTGCGGGTGAAGCGCGGCACTCCTGCGACGCCGAGCGCTTCGTCGAAGATGTCATGGGCGCGGGGATCGCCAATCTCAAGCAGCCAGTCATGGATCAGGCCGGGTTTCGCCATCCGTCCGGCGATCGGCACGAACGGACGGGCGATGGCAGGGATCGAGCAAAGGTCCGTGCGGAAGCCGGCCGGCACGGTGACGACATCGCCCGAGCCGAGATGTCCCACCTCATATGTGAAAGCCTGGTGCACGCGAAACACGCCGCGTCCGCCCCGTTCTTCCGGCTCCGCAACCAGGATGAGCTGGGCGGTGAAGCTGCTCATTCCGGCCAGCCGTCTTCCAGATCGATTTCGGCAAGGGCTTCGGCATCGGGGGCAGTGAGGATTTCAGTGGTGAGTTCATCCTCCCGGTCGAAGCAGGCCCGGACATAGGCACCTACGGCATCGCCGATGTTGATGATCGTCGCGGCGTCGAAGGTGACAAACAGGCCCAGAGCGATCTTCCAGCGCAGCGAGAATGCCGGATTGGCGGCGGCGAGAACATAAGCTGAAGTGAGCTTGGCCTGGCTTTCGCGATCGGTCGGGACCGGTGCGCCGCCGACCATCGTTCCGCCCACTTCATGTTTCCAGCGAATGTCGGCCAGCGCTTTGAGTTGGGCGGTTTTCAAATCGTCCAGAGAGGGAGCCGGGGCGGACCATGCCTCTGATGTGATCAGCCATTGCGGCGCATCGTAGATCGCGAATTGCCCGTCTTCCAGCGGTGGTGGCTGTGTTCTTGTCCAGCCCTGCGGGCAGCCGCCATCGACCTCGATCAGGCGGGAGGTGCCAGTCCAGTAATTGTCCGGCCCGAGTTCGAAGATTTCGAGCGGATGGACGGGTGCGTCAGATGGATCGCTCATGTTCAGGATGCCCTAACGTAGTGTGGAGAGTTGCTGGTGCCGGGGAGCGGGCCAATATCCGGCACGATGAATTCGGTGCCGGTGGTATAATCGTAGACCGGCGTCGTGTGGCAGACGCTGTATGTCGGATTGACGATCATGATCACGCCGCCGCCGTAAGCGATGCTGGATCCGTTGAGCGTGTTGCTGCCCGCCTCATTTGGCCCGCGCAGCTGCATCATCAGCCGCATGTCCGAGTGGAGATAGGTCAGCGGTGTCGGATGATTCGACATCGCTGCCATGGTTACGATGCCGGACGGCAGTACAGCTGCCCTGATGGTATCGGGCGAGCTTATGCCGATGCCCGCCGCACCGTTCCCCGTGCCCAGCGGATAGGAGGCCGGCTGAACAACGGTCCAGGTGGTTCCGTTCGTGGACTTGGCGATGTCACCATAGCCAAGCGCATGGTTGCAGACCGCATAAAATGCGCCGTCGCACAAGGCGACGAAGGGATAGTCCCCCTTGAGGGCCGAGGCAGCAAGCGTCCATGTCACGCCATCGGTCGAGGTGTAGATGTAACTGAGACTTGCGGTCGGATCGTAACAGGCAAAGACCCATCTGCCGGCAGCGTAGACGATGTTGCCAGCGTACCAGTTTCCGGGCGTCGGCAGGGTGCACAGCGCCCAGGTGTCACCGTTGTTCGTGGAAAGCTGGGCGCGAATCTGGCTGCTGTAATAGCCGATTGCGACAACCTTGCCGGCGCCGTCGCTGGCCACGCTGTTTATCCGCACCCCTGCCGTGAATACCGAGGTACGGGCGGTGAAGGCGGTTCCCAGGGCAACGGAATTGGTCACGGTATTGCCATCGCCGACGCTGACATATTTCGTGCCGGTCCAGCACATATCGCGCGTGACGCCGGTCTGGTTGACCGTAGCCGCTGACCAGGTGGCGCCGCTGTTGCTCGAATAGTAGCTGCCGGCGCTCGCTCCAGAGCCCAGGGTGACCCAGTTTCCGTTGACGTAGCGGAGCATGTTGACGCTGGCCCCGGGATTTGTCCGGGCGGTCCATGTCAGGCGCGGCAGCAGGCCCAGTTTTGCATAGAGCGCGGGGTACGCGCTTTGCAGATAGCTGGCACCGTCGCACTTGATCCAGTTCGATCCGGGCGCGCCGGAGATCGCCAACACGCTGCCGATGGGAGGGGCAATCAGGGCGTCGGTTATCGCCCTGACAAATGCGGTCGTTGCAATCGAGGTATCATTGTCACCCGGTGCGGGCGTCGGCGCTGTGGGGTTCCCGGTGAAAGCCGGGCTGGCCAGCGGGGACTTAAGCGCCAGTGCAGCCGTTACCGTGGCGGCGAAGTTCGCATCGTCGCCCAGCGCGGCTGCCAGCTCATTAAGCGTGTCGAGCGCCGCGGGCGAGCTATCGACCAGGGCGGCGAGCGCAGCGGCGACGAAGGCCGTGGTGGCAATCGAGGTATCATTGTCGCCCGGGGCGGGCGTCGGGGCGATCGGGTTGCCGGTGAAGGCCGGGGAATCGATGGGAGCGGCGCCCAGATTGTTGCGGGCGGTGGCGGCATCGGCGACATCGGCAAGGTTCTGATCGATGCGCAGGAAGGTGGAAAGGCACCATGCGCGCGTGGCCAGTACCAGCGACGGATCGATCACCAGCGTCACGTTTGCCGCGCTGCTCACACGCAGTTCGGCATTGACGATCATTTCGCGGGTTGAGCCATCGACGGCGAGCGGCTTGAAGGTCGCCGGGAAATTTCCGTAAGCGAAGAGATCGCCATCATCATCGAAGATGCCCAGCTCGTGGACCATCCAGCCCCCGACATCGGAGGGCAGTACGGCTTCGGCAATGACGACAGTGGGCGCGCCGGGCTTGACCGCGAGCGAGCTGATATCGCCGCGCCAGCATTCGTTCACCAGTTCGGTTTCAGCCCCGGTCGGCGCTGCCACCGCCGCACCATCGCCGTCGCCCACCGCGAATTCGGTGAGCGTGACGGCGGCACCGCCAGCCTGTGCCGCAGCGATCTTCGTTGCACCGGAAACGGTGAGCTTCATCATGAACGGCATTATGCGGGCTCCGCTGTGATGGTGACGACTTCCCCGCTCCAGACGGCAGCGCCGATGAATTCGTCCGCGTAGCTCTTGGCGAGGATGTCGACGCCGGTGATGTGGCTGCGCAGGTTCTTTGCGCCATTGGCGATCGAGACCACCTGATCGAAGGCGGCTTCGCTGGGGATCGGCTCCTGATCGACGGTGATCAGGCCTCGGAAGGTGTAGGGATCTGCCGGCGGATCTTCCTGCCACCATTCGGTGATCGAGATTTCCAGCCCGAGCGGTTCAAGCGCTGCCTTCAGCGCACCGATCGTGCCTTTCTGCTCATGCACGGCCCGGCTTGCGGCGAGGACGGCGCGCTTGCGTTCCTCGGTCCAGCTGGCGTCCCATTCATCGACCGAGAACGCCCAGGCCAGCCACGGCAGGGCGGATGCCGGACAAGTTTCCGGGTTCCACAGCCGGTCGATCGGAACGGCAATATCGCCTTCGAGCGCCAGCGACAGGGCGCGCTCCTGCGGCGTGGCGTTTGGAGGGAGGAGATCAGACATCGGTAGCGCCGGCCAGCGTCACGGTGATCGCGTCGGCAAAGCTGGCCTCACCATCGGTGGCGACGATATCGGCAACGGGCGCGGTCAGGTTGACCTTCTGGACACCGGGTTGGTGCAGTGCGGCATAGAGTCCGGACAGGGTAACGTCATAGCCGATGCGGTGCACTGCGGCGGCATAGGCAGCGGCGGCAGCTTCAGCGGCGGCGCGCACAACTTCGGCATCGGGGCCGGGGTACATCACCAGTTCGGCGACGATGGAATAGGTGGTGACATCGGCGGTGAGCACCGTGACGTTATCGGTGAGCGGGCGGACGGTTTCGGCGGAAAGCGCGGCGGTGACCACGTCGATCAGGTCACCGTCCGCCGAGCCGTCGCCTTCGCGCGACAGGACGTAAACGGTCACCTCACCCGGATCGGGGCTAACAGCCTGGATATCCTTGACCAGCGCCGATGCGCCAAGGCCGTGGAAGATGTAGCTGCCTTCGCTGCCGGCGGTTGTGTAGCCTTCGGGTGCGAGCTGGATCCGCTGGCGGAAATTGGCATCGCTTTCGTAAGTCGGCAGCACAGGGGGCAGGGCCTCGACATCGCCGGGATCCAGCGTCAGGCGGACAACGCCGCGCGTTGCGCCGATGTGATCGAGATCGGTGCCGGTGGCGAAGGCGAGCATCACCGCGCGGGCGGCATCGTTGACCCGGGCGCGGATCAGCAGTTCGCGGTAAGCGGCGACTTCGAGGATCTTGTAAGCCGGATCGCTTTCCACCAGCGCATCGAAGGTGGCATCGCGGGCGCGCAGATCGGCCAGCATCGCGGCAAAGATGGTCTCGAAGTCGAGCGCTTCGACAACATCGGGCGCGGGAAGCTGGGAAAGATCCAGCGTCGAAATGGCGGAGGTGCCGGGCATGGCGACAGCAAATGGTCACCCCCGCGCGCGAAGCCAGCCCGGCGCGCCGTTGCCGTGGTGGTTACGGGGTGAGGTGCTTTAGGCGCGCTGCCGAGTTACAGGTCCAATAGTTGCATGAAACGAAGGTCGACCATCTGAGCTGCCGATGGGCATGAGGATAATCATCTGATTGAAGCGATCGCTGAGAAGATTAGTAAATTCTGCAATTACGTAGTTATCTTCTCCATTTTTAAGATTGCCCTCAGGTATTATCATAGTCGCATCCCGTTCATGGTCGATGAAGTTGTGATGCGTGCTCATGTTTGTAAAAGTCTTGAGGGTTAGAAAGTGGGCTGGTTGACCGCGATTGACCAACTCCAAAACGAACACGCGACCGTCCGCATTATCGACGAACACTCCACTTGAGACGGAAAAACGAGCGGCTGATTTAAGCGCTTCTCGGTCCTCATGACTCTGAGCAATATTCGCCTGAAGGGCGACGTCCTTTTTCGCGATGTCCACCAATTGGCCATGATGCCTAACGGTCTTCTGAAGCTCTTTGATCTGCAACCGGAGTTCGGATCCCTGTTGGAAATAGCCTAAAACCAGCCACAAAAATGCAAGAGGGCTGAAAATGCCTCCCATGACAGCTGCGAACTCATAAGGTTGCATGTCCCAAAGCGGATCCCAAGCTGCGCCAGCGAATCCCACCAAAACGACAATGTAAACTAAAGTCCCATAGAGGCCGAACCTCGTCAGTCGCTTGGCCATCTGCCGTGACCGTTGATCTTCAATTTCCATGAGCCTGCCCCGTTCCTGCTCGGAGTTTAGGCCAGCGACACCCATCGGTCCAGTTGATGCTCAATCGCCGGCAAGGTGCTTCAGCACTTCATCGACAAACAGCTCCTGCTCCTTGCCGAAGCCGAGCAATTCGCGGGCCTGATACTTGGTGCGGATGACGCGGCCCGAGGGCGTCTTGCCGACGAAGCCTTCCAGCCCGTGGTGGTGGACGGCAGCCGTACTTTCGACCAGCGGATTGGAGAAGCGGAGTTCGCCCATATCGGGCGTGGTGCGGATCTTCAGGCTGGAAGCCTTGCCGATGCGGCGGAACATCTTGCCGCGTTTTGCCCGGCCGGTCTTCCGCGCGGCCATCTTGCCGCCTTCGGGAGTGGCGTTGGCGGCGATGCGCTGGGCATTGGCGCGGCGGGCGAAGCGCATCAGCTTATCGACCAGGTTCTTGCGTTCGCGCGGCTCCACCGCGTCCATGATCTCGCGTAGGAAGGGCTCAATCGCTTCGAGGCCGGGGGCAGCGGGCATCAGGCTTCGGGTTCGTCGGGCACGATCTGCACCGGATTGAGGCCCGGTGCCCAGATTGATTTCAGCAGCGGGCCGGAGGGCAGCAGCGGCGCGGCATCGGGGAACAGGGGATCGGGCTCTGCCGCCACGCGCATATCGAACCCGCCATCCTCGCGCCGGGTGACGCGCACCGGCTCAGTAAGGGCGAGGTCGAAGCCGAGATCGACTTCATCGGCGCTGACCAGGTCAACCTCGAAAGGGATGGCGGCGGCGCTGTTGGCGGGGCTGAGCAGATCGGGCTGCTGGGCGCGGAGCCAGTCGATCAGCGTGACCCAGATCATGATCGAGGGCAGGGTCCATCCGGTGATCGAAACGCAGAGCTTGTATTCGACCGTGAAGTTCAGGTTATCCGGCCCGGCGTGACAGCGCACGTGGCCCTGGTCGACCCACATGGAGAGGTTGGTGGCATCGCGGGCGAAGGCATCGGGGAATGCCTCTGTCAGGCGGGCGCGCAGGCTATCGGGTTTGAGCATGGATCAGTTCCCGGTCTTCGGCCACGCCTTGACCAGCAGCTGGCGGATCATCTCGCATTCGGCGAGGGCCAGTGCGTTTTCCACCAGTGCTGCGCTGACTGCCGCCCGGCCCGCCGTGCCATCCGGCGAGGGCTGGATCGGCACCGGCGCGCGGCAGGGGAGCAGCGCCTGCGCCGGGATCGGCGGGAAACGCTGTGCTGGCGGCGGCGGCGACACCTTGATTGACGGTGCGCAGGCCATCAGCATCAAAACAGACAGCAGCGCCGGCAGGGCTTTGGCCATAACGGACGATTTCACGGGTGGTTTCCTCTCGGATGGTGCGCAGCGGGCCTTCGCGCCACTGGATGAAGCCGAGACTGGCTTCCTGCCCGCGCGCAAAGCCGAGTTCGAATTCGTCGGCGGCGCGGCGCTCCGCCTCGGCACTGGCGGCAGCAACCTGGCTGGCGAGTGAGGCGCGGCCTTCCGCATAGCGGGCATCGCCGAAGCGGGTGATGCCCAGCCACAGCGCAAAGCCGATCAGCAGGACTGCCGCGCCGCCCGCCAGCCATTTGTTCATTTCAGGACGCTCGCCGCGTCGGCCTTGGAACCGCTGCGCAGGAATGCGGCGGTGATCGCGGCCCAGATGGCATTCATGGCGTTGGTGGCATCGATGTTGGGGACGACATCCCACCCGGCGAGCTCGGCAGCGGCAATGGCAATGGCGAGGGCGCACATGGCATAGGTCTTGAATCCGGACACGGCAGTTCTCCTAGGCTTCGTTGGACGAGACGGTGCCCGTGGCCGCGAGCCGGAAGGGCAGGACGCTGGCGGGCTGATTGGTGTAGGGCGGGCGGCGCGCGGCAATGCAGCGCGCCTTTTCGATGCGGGTGATCGAGACGCGGTTAGACTGGTTGCCGCCCAGCACATGGTAGCAGGTGGCATCCTCGCCCACGTAGAAACCGACATGGCCTCCGCCGTTGCGCACGAAGACCAGCACATCGCCGAGCGAGGCCTTGTCGGCCTTGCTGCCGAAGCTGGCCCAGTTGCGCGCCCAGAGCGGGGCCTTGACCACGGGCTTGCCAGCGCGGTGACAGACGATCGCGGCGAACAGGCCGCACCACGGGATATCGTCATCGGCATAGCCGGTGATCGGGACGCCGGCGGCGTTGAGTTCATCGCGCCAGCCGATGATGGTGCGGTTGCTGCCCTTGCCGACGACTTCCTGCACACCCAGCAGAGCGAGCGCGCATTCGATGGTGCGCGGCAGGGTGATGGCGAGCAGCCAGCGATAAGTTTGGGGGACGTCGATCATGCGGCGGCTTCCTTTTTCGGGCTTACGGGCAGCGGAGGTTTTTCCCGGCGTGGGGAAAAACCCCCGCTGCCGGGTTCGGCCTGCAGACGATCCACGGCAGCGCTCAAGCTGGCGACAACGGCATCCAGCCGTTTGCTGCTTTCGGAACGCGCGCACATCACTGGTCACCCCGGCGCGTGCGGTTCTGCTCGATCGTGGCGGTGAGGCGCTCGAGCGCCGTGGCCAGTTTGACATCGGTCTGGACGCGCTCGGTATCGATCTTGTCGCGGCGCATCTGCTGCCAGATCAGGTAGCCGACGAAAGCACCTGCCGGGCCGAAACCGGTGATGATCTGCGAGAGGATTGAGGCTTCCAAGGTCAGCTCCAGAGCTTCACGGTTTCGCGAACCGGCGCGGCGGTGGTTACGGCGGGCAGGGTGATGACGACGCCGGCGGGCAGGACAGCCCCGCGCGCGGCAAGGCCGGGGTTCAATTCCAGTGTGGCTTCGGTGAGCGCGGCAGTGCGGCCAAGGTTGCGCCACAGCACCTGATCGACAGTGTCGCCATCGCGGGTGGTGGCCGTATTCATACCAGGTCGACCATGGTGCCGGTGCCGCCGGTGATCGCGCGGATGGCGCGGACGGCGGAGCAGCGGAAATCATCGGCCATGTCGGCGCGGGCCTCGGCGCGATCGGTGCCGGTGGCGGTGGCAGTCAGATCCAGATGGCGATCGGCCAGTTCGGCGGCGGCATTCATGGTGACTGCGCGCAGGAACAGGACAACCAGTTCGGGATCGCCGTTCACCACGCGGTCCGGGGCGACGGCGGCGAGGCTGGCCTTGCCGGCATCGGCCTGCACGGTCTGCCATGGGCTGAGTTCCTGCGTCACTTCGACAACCGCAAAGGCGATGGCGGCAACAAGACGATCGTGCGGAATGGTGGTGCCGCCCAGCCGGATCTGGGCGCGGACGGCGTTGACGTCGATATCGGGCCACCACGCGCCGGTGGTGACCGTGCTGTCATCCGGGGAAGCGGGAGCGGGAGGGGTGGAGATCAGGTCTGTCATTTCGTCCGGTCCTGATCTGCCTTTCTTGCCCCTGAATTTTTACGGGGGGGTGAGGTTCGATGAAGGTGGGACGGGGCTGAACCGCCTTCATCTTGCCGCCCCCCCGAGCGCCGTGGGGCGAGCCTTATTCGGTTACAGCTGGTTTCTGCTGATCTTCAGGCACCAGCTTTTTTGCTTCGCGTTCAAGCTGTTCGATCTGCTTTTTCACGCCAACTTTCGGATCGAGGCGGATAGCCTCACGCAGGGCAGCGAGCGCGGCATCGACCAGCATGGCCTTGCCGCCGGCAGCTGCGCTTTCGGTCGAAGGATCGAAGCTATCTGCTTGAAGCGACCAGCTTTCACCGATGGCGCGCTGGACGCGGGCCATGGTTTCATCCTTCACATCAGGCACCGGGTCGGGACCGGGGCGGATGGCGAGCAGGGTATCGTGCGGGACCGAGCCGGGATCGGCCAGGGCAGCATCGGACATTTCACTGAGCAGCACGCCGCGCGGGCTACGGTGGAAGCGTTCGGGCAGCTGCAGGCCGTGGGTGTTGATGTGGTTGAACAGATCAAGGCCCAGCGTCCATTCGCGAATGTCGAGCGACCAGATGAAGCAGGTGACGACGATTTCGTCCTGCGGTGCAGCGCCTTCGATCGTGGAGGTGAGGACACCTTCGATCCACGGCATGTAACCCTTGATCAGATCGCGCTTGAGCGCGACCTTGGCATCGGTCGACTGGATGTCGTGGAGACGGCGGAGGTCTTCATGGAGACGTGCGAGCAGCGACTGGTATTCGCTGGCGACCGGGCCTTCTGACGGCATCGGCGGCGCGGCACCGGCGCGGGCGGCATGTTCAGCCAGCATGGCACGGGTCGACTGGCTGGCGAGTACGCGCTGGCGGTGGGCGAGGGCGGGGCTGAATGCCATGGGTGCGGTTTCCTCTGTGAAGTGAACCCCGCTCTATCCGGCGGCGGGGGCCGACTCTGGCCGGGGGGATGAGGTATGTCCTCACCCTGATCCCCGGCCGCTCGGCTCTGCATCTGGCTCTTGCGGTGCCGCCCCGGATGGCAGGTCCCGCCGTCAAAGCCTCTCGGGGGTTATGGTGCTACGCGGGCAGGCGCGCCGCCGATGACGATGTTTTCGACCAGGGTCACCAGTTCGTAATCCTCGACCACGTAATCCATGTTCACGGATTCGTAGTTGGCCACGCGATCGTATTCCGGTTCATCGACCAGACGGCGGCGGCGGGTGCCTTCCTGCAGGTAGATCGCCAGGTTCTTGAGCGTGGTGATCAGCAGGCCATTGGCCGGGAAGAACGACACCTGCACCGCGGGCAGACCGCCAAGGGTCTTGGTCGAACGCAGGATGCGATCGGTGGCCTCGACTTCGGTGGCGGTGGTGCCGGTGGTCTGGGCAATCGAGAAGATCTTGTCATCGACCAGATCGGCACCGACGATGACCACCAGATCGGTGCGGTTGCGGTGCCATTCGGGCAGGAGCCGCTTGGCATCGAGCACGAGGGCATCGAGCGAGGAGTAATCGGCCACGGCATGGGCCGAACCGCCGACGGCATCGTGGGCGGCAGCGCCATCGAACAGTTCGACGCCGGCCTTGACGTAGATTGCCTTGAGCGCGGCGTTATTAGTACCGTTGGTCTTCACCGTGAGGCCGCCGTCGTTCATCACCTGCGCCGGGGCAGTATCTCGGATCTTGAACAGCCAGCCTTCGGCAAGGTCTTCGAGCATCGGGTTGTCTTCGATGTCCGTTTCTGCCGCGCGTTCGACGCCGTTGAAGCCCGCCATAATCATGTCACGGCCCTGCTGCTTGAGGATCGCCATGGCGACCAGGCGCTCGAAGTCCGGCTTGTGCCGCCATGCATCGAGCTTGTCGTAGCGGCGCGACCAGTCGAAATTGGTCTGGAGGCAATTGTAGGAGTTGGTCTCGCCGTTGTCGGTCGGATCGGTCGGGTGGCGGCGGACATTGCCCGAAGTGTTCGTGCGGCTCGCAATGGGACGCGACGATTCAATGCCGAGGGTCTGCCCGCTCTGCTGGGTGACGTTCTGGATGCTGATCTGGCCAAGGAACTCGATCGATTCCTTGAGCTTCTCTTCGAGCTTCTGTTCGATCACCGGCGCGACCGCGAAGGTTCGGGTGGTGTTCGCCACCCCGTTGAGCTGCGCGATGGTGCTCAGATAGGTGGTGAAGAGCAGGCTTGTCTTGGGATGCATGGGTTTGATCCTTGGCGATGTTGGACGGCGCGCGGCTAAAGGCTGGGGTCAGAATTCCGCGCGTGTGTTCTGGCCGGTCTGGCCATCGGCCGGCGGACGGCTGTGGTGATTGGGGTTGGTGGTGGCTTCGACCTTGTCGTTCAGCGCCTTGAAATCGGCAGTGACCTTGCCGAGCTGAGCGGTGAAGGCGGCGGACTGGTCTTCAAGCGCCTTGGCGAGGACATCGCCGACCTTGCCGAATTCGACTGCGAAAGCGGCCAGATCGGTATTGCCCGCCGGGTGGGCTGGCGGGGTTTCGACCTTGGGCGTCACGCCAGTGAGCAGTTCGGTGAGCTTCGAGAAGAAGCCCTTCACTTCGGTGGCGGCGGCTTCGACCGTTGGTTCTTCGGCCTCCGGCTCCAGCTCTGCCGCTTCGCTGCCGGTGAGGGCGATGGTGCCGGGCAGGACGCGGTTGAAGGCCAGGCGATCGGTGGCGACCGAGGCGGGGCTGTCAGTCAGCGCGCAGCCCATGAGGTAGGCGTAGCCCTTGCCCGCGAAGTTTGCCTCGATCTCGATCGAGGGATAGACCTTCTGCTTGGCCTCATTCAGCTTCTTCGCATCATCGGTGACATCGAAGACACCGTACAGACCGAGGCGCTTTTCCTTCTTGCCGTTGAAATCAACCTCGACTTCAGCGGTGGAGAGTTCGAGCACGTCGCCATAGGCGCGGAACGGCTTGTCGCCGGAGATCCCACGGATGTGCTCGATATTGAGCCGGGCACCATAGGTCTTCGGGTTGTAGCTGGAGGCCATTTCCTGCAGCATCTTGTCATCGATCGAGCGGCCATCGACAGTGGTGCCGGCGGTGGCGAGCAGGAAGGGCTTGGTCTTCATCGTGATCTCCAGGACAGGACCGGGCAAAACCGGATGGGCTGTTGTGCCCGAAACGCCCCATCAGACCGGCCTCTGACAAGGCGCGCGCACCGTAACCGGCGCGGCAACGGAGCAGGGGCCATCCGGGAGGCCGGGGTCTGTGACATTCGCAGGCCATGGCCACGCCCACCGTCAACAGCAGCGCAGTTTCGCCGCCCGTGCCGTTCGAGGCACGGCGCGCGGCGCGCTCGCTGTACTGGCGGGGATGGTCTGTCACCCAGATTGCCGAGGAGCTGGGGCTGAGCCCGAACACCGTGGCCAGCTGGAAGAACCGCGGAAAATGGGATGCGGCGCCCAGCCACGTGAAGGTCAACGATGCTATCGAGGCGCGGCTGTGCATGCTGATCGCCAAGGACGACAAGACCGGCAAGGACTTCAAGGAAATCGATCTGCTGGGCCGGCAGCTGGAGAAGACGGCGCGGGTGGAACGCTATCGCGGAGGTGGATCGGAGAGCGATCTGAACCCCAATCTGCGCAACCGGAATTCCGATGAGGCCAAGGAAAAACGCGCTGCGACGGTGAAGGAAAAGCGCCGGAATTTCTTGACCGAGGAACAGTGGGAGGCGCTGGAAAAGGACTTCCACGACAACCTGTTCGATCACCAGAAGCTGTGGTGGGAACACCGCGAGGACCGCCAGCGCAAGATCAAGAAATCGCGCCAGATCGGTGCCACCTGGTACTTCGCCCGCGAAGCGATGATGAAGGGCCGGGAGAGCAGCCTTGCCGGCGAGCCGCGCAACCAGATCTTCCTTTCGGCATCGAAGCGGCAGGCGCTGATCTTCCGCCGCTACATCGTTGCCTGGGTGCGCAAGATCACCGGCGTAAACCTTGTCGGCGGGCTTCAGGATGCCCCCATGCTGATCGACATGGGCGAGGGCCACGAGCCGATCGAGCTACACTTCCTTTCGACCAGCAAGGCCACCGCGCAGGGCGAGCATGGCGATTTCTATTGCGACGAATTCTTCTGGATCCCGGGGTTCCGCGACCTGAAGCGGGTGGCCAGCGCCATGGCCACGCACACGATCTACAAGCGCACCTATTTCTCATCGGCCAGCACGGTCACGCATGAAGCCTTCCCGTTCTGGAATGGTGATGAGTGGAACGAAGGCCGCAAGCGCGAAGACCAGCGCGATTTCGACGTTTCTGCCGCCGCCCTGGCGAAGGGCCGGTATATGCCGGACGGCAGCTGGCAGCACATGGTCACCATCCAGCAGGCGATCGCCGGCGGTATGGGCAAGTTTCTCGACGAAGCCGAGCTGCGCCAGCAGTACAGCGAGGACGAATTCCGCAACCTGTTCGAGTGCGAGGAAATCGACGACACGGCGAGCTGCTTTCCGTTTGCCATGCTCAATCCCTGCCGGGTCGACAGCTTCTATCGCTGGAAAGATTTCAAGCCGGCCGAGCAGCGCCCGTTCGGCAGCAAGCCGGTGTGGATCGGTTACGATCCGGACAAGGGCGGGCGTGACGGTGCGGCGCTGGCGATCGTCGCCCCACCGGAAAAGGTGGGCGGCAAGTTCCGCCTGCTCGAGAAGATCGGCCTGAAAGGCATGGACTTCGAGGCGCAGGCCGATGCGATCAAGCGGCAGACCACCAAATACAACGTCGCGGACATCGGCATCGACACCAGCGGTGCAGGGCAGGCGGTGTGGGAGCTGGTCTGCAAGTGGTTCATGGCCGCGCGCCGGATCGATTACAGCGTTTCGACCAAGGCGGCGCTGGTCATGAAGGGCCAGAACGTGATGCGCCGGGGCCGCTTCGAATACGATGCCGGGTGGCATGACGTTTCCAGCGCGCTGATGGCGATCCGGCCCGGCCTGACCAAGGGCGGGCGGCAGGTGACTTACGCCTCTGGTCGGACCGCCGCGCACGGCCATGCCGATATTGCCTGGGCGCTGCTTAACGCCCTGATCAACGAACCCCTGGACGCCAGCGAGGCGGGCCAGTCGACATCCAGCGTGGAGTTCTTCGAATGAGTGAGACGGTGCCGGCAGTGGCGAGCAACGATGCAGGATCCTCGATCGAGGTCTTTGCCTTTGGCGATGACGTCAGCGTGATCGATGGCCGTTCGGCCTGGGGATACTTCGAAGGGATCTGGCGCAATGCCGACTGGTACGAGCCGCCGGTTTCCTTCGTCGGCCTGGCCAAGTCTTTCCGGATGAGTGCGCACCATGCCAGCGCAATCCGGTTCAAATTGAACCTGCTACGCCGCCATTTCGTGCCTTCGCGGTGGCTGGATGCCGATACTCATGACCGGCTGGCGCTGGACTTCATGCAGATGGGTAATTTCTTTGCCGAAGCGGTACCGAACATGGGCGGGCGGGTGCTGCGCTATCGCCACAGTCCGGCACTGCACACGCGCGTGGGGGTGACGGCAGGCCGCTATTTCTGGGTGCGGCCGGACGTGTTTGGCGGATCGATCACCGGGCAGCACGAATTCGCAGCCGGGACGATGTGCCACGTGATGGAACCGGACGTCGAGCAGGAGATTTACGGCGTGCCCGCATGGCTGGCGGCGCTGAATTCAGGCCTGCTGAACGAGAGCGCCACCCTTTTCCGCCGCCGCTATTACATCAACGGCGCGCACGCCGGCTTCGTTTTCTACCTTTCCGAAGGCTCGATCAACGAAACCGATGCCAAGGCGATCCGCGACAAGCTGGCTGCAGCCAAAGGCGTGGGGAACTTCAAGAACCTGTTCATCCATGCCCCGAACGGCAAGAAGGACGGGGTGCAGATCATGCCGATCGCCGAAGTGGCGGCGAAAGACGAATTCGCCGGGATCAAGAACGTGACCCGCGATGACCTCCTTGCCGCGCACCGGACGCCGCCCCAGCTGCTGGGCATCATCCCCCAGAACAACGGCGGCTTCGGCGACATCCGCAGTGCCAACGATGTCTTCTTCCAAAACGAAATCGAGCCGATCCAGTCGCGCATGTTGCAGATCAACCAGCATGCCGGCCTGCCCGTGGTTCAGTACCGGCCCTATGTGCCGATGCTGGGCGCGGGCGCGGCCTGATCGACCGAGACCCAGCCCCCGCCGGGTAAGGCGGGGGACCGGGCGCGGCAACGCCCGGCCCCGATGAACAGCGCTCATCTTGTCCCAACCGGTCCCGCCATGGGGCCAATCCGCCTGCCGACTCGGCGCCGGAACATTTATGGAACAAATGCGATGTTGTCGAATCCCAATAACAGCAGTTTCTCGCTTGAGCCCGTTGCCACGGTGCGGCCTCTTGCGCCGTACATCGGTGGAAAGCGCATGCTGGCCAAGCGCCTGGTCGGCATGATCGGCGAGGTGCCGCACCGGACCTATGCCGAGGTCTTCGTTGGCATGGGCGGCGTGTTCTTTCGCCGCGATCACAAGCCTACTGCCGAAGTGATCAATGACTGGTCGGAGGATGTCTCCACCTTTTTCCGGGTGATGCAGCACCATTACGTGGCGTTCCTCGACATGGTGCGGTTTCAGGTTTCGAGCCGGGCCGGGTTCGAGAAGCTGGTGCGACAGGATCCATCGACCCTCACCGATTTGCAGCGGTCGGCGCGGTTCCTTTACCTCCAGCGTCTGGCCTTTGGCGGGAAGGTGAATGGCCGGCACTTCGGTGTGAATGCTGCTGCGCCCGCGCGATTTGATATCACCAAGCTCGCGCCGATGATCGAGGCGGTGCACGAACGGCTGGCCGGGGTGGTGATCGAGCGGCTGCCGTGGAGCGAGTTCATCGCCCGCTATGACAGGGCGGGGACGCTGTTCTACCTCGATCCGCCATACTACGGCTGCGAGCGGGACTATGGGCCGGGCATGTTTGATCGCGGCGAGTTCGAGGCCTTGGCCGAGCAGCTGCGCAGCATCGCCGGGCGCTTCATCCTGTCGCTCAATGACCACCCGGATGTGCGAAGGATTTTCGCGGGCTTCACCCAGCACGAGGCAGAGGTGCTCTACACCGTTGGCGGCACAGACAAAGCCAAGGTCGCAGCCGAGCTGATCATCACAGAGGGAGCGCGATAATCCGGTAATCTAGTGTCGCTCGTAGAGTGACGAGGGCGTTGTGCCGTCCGGTGGGCAACCGCGAAACACAACGCTCAATCGTTTATGGCCCGCTCCTGGTTGAGCCGGAACAGACGGGCGAGAATTTCGTCGTCGGTCAACAATCCGGCACGGAAATCGTCGCCCCAGCCGTAGGCTTCGGCCACCGCTTCATCGAGCGCGCGGTGGGCGTGGTCCAGCCATGCGGGGCGGGCGTTGTAGAGGTTGGTGAGGGTGCGCTTGGCCAGTTCCTTTGCCGCCGCTTCGTCCTTGGGGAGGATGCGGACGGGATAGCCGGGGACGACCTCGGGCTCGCGCACGACAAGGTCCGCCGGGTTGAGCCAGTTCTCGCGCAGCTCGTTCAGCCGCGCGGCGGCAACGGCGATGGCTTGCGCACGAGTATCGCCGGCATAGTCGGCGGCGGGGATGTTCGGGGTCAGGCCCTCGGGGAAGGGAAAGGTTTCGAAGGTGGTGGAGGGTGTGTAGCGGGGGCGATCTTCCAGCGAGGTGCCCATGCGCAGAGACCACAGTTCGTGGAAGCGCGAATGGAGGATGCCGAAGGTAGTGTCATCATCGCGGGCGATTACAATGACCAAATTCTCTGGAAGAATCTGTTTGTGAAGCCAGATGAATATCCGATGCTTGGCGACCATCGCGGTTCCAACGTAGCGATCAATCGGCTCCAGTGCTGCATACATCTCGGGTCGCGGACGCTCATAACGCCACCACCATTCTCGATTTTTCTCAGTTTTGCTTTGTTGGCGCGCGGGGTAAACCTGCTCAAGCGCAAGCTCGAACGGGCCTTCATACAGGGATGCGGTTTGCAAATCCGAGTTTGGACCAAAGTCCAAAATCCATCGATCTGTTGGCCGGCGCACAACTTCAATTCCGTTAGCAGACCGCTTGACAACATCACTGTTTGGCCGGCCGTTCGGATTCCCCCGACGACATAACAATGAACGCGCTTCGTCGCCCGAAATATCGAAAGGGCCAGATTTAGTTACACCCATAAATGATAGGGATTGATTGGACCTGAGGCCCATCGCGTAGGTCAAATCGACACCGGACTTATGATTTGCCAAGTCCGGCGGGATTTGTGTGATCTCGCTACCATTTAAAATGACATGTCCGCCGCGCTTCATATCAAAGCAAACCAAAGAAACCCGCACAGCTGCACCATCAACTGTCCAGCCCTCATCGCTCCATGCTTCGAAAATTCGGCCGTGCTCTACGATCGGTTTAAGCACTTCGCGGTTAGCGCCTCCCCGGATAGAGTTAGTAGAAACCAGACCGGCGCCGCGCAACTTTCCAGCCAACATCCGGTCCCATGCTCCAGCAAACCAATAGCAGACCAAATCCACCCCACCCGGCACTTGCGGCCACGCTTTGCGGAGCGCCTTTGTGTAGTCCTCGCCCAGTTCGGTAATCATCTTCTTGTTGCCGAGAAACGGCGGGTTCCCAACTACGACGTCCGCCTGGGGCCATTTCGCGCGCTCGCCGGTCGCTTCGTCCAGCACAGCGTCTCGGTTCTCAATCGTATCGAGATTCCGCAAAATCGGGTTCTTCGCCGCATCAAAGCCATTGCGGCGCATCCACTGGATTTCGCCGATCCACACAGAAACCCGCGCCAGTTCGGCGGCATAGGGGTTCAGTTCGATCCCCAGCACGCATTCCGGGCCAACTGCTGGGCTGGCCTTGTCCAGTCCTAGTGTTTCGGCATCAATGTTTGCCTTGTGCTCAATGTCCTTCAGCGCCTTGAGTGCAACATACAGGAAATTTCCCGACCCACATGCCGGATCGAGAACGCGGAACTCCTTAAGCCTCACAAGGAATTGGTTCCTGAGGCGTTGTGCTTCCTTATAGGCCGTCTCTTCGGCCCTGCGCGCGGCCGCATAGACCTTTTTTGCTTCACTCTGCTTTTCAGGTGTCCGCGCGCGGGCCACTTCAACCTTTGCCATTTGGACTTCAATCAGAGCTTTTGTTTCGGCCCATTCGGCCTCGAGCGGGTCGATGATAACCGGCTGGACGATCATCATGATCTTCTCGCGGTCGGTATAGTGCGCGCCAAGCTGGCTGCGCTTGGCCGGGTCCAGCCCGCGTTCAAACAGGGTGCCAAGGATTGAAGGATCAATCTGCGACCAGTCACGCTGGGCGGCGCGGAAAAGGTCTTCCACATCGTCGCGCGTGACGGGCAGGGCATGGTCGTCCTGAAACAGCCCGCCGTTGAACCAGTCAATCCGCTGGAAGCCCACCTTGCCGTGCGGCTGCGACATCGCCCCGAAAAGCGTGCCGCAATGCTCGGCAAAGCTTGCCGGGTCGCTGCGGCACAGGTCCAGCATCTTTGTGAACAGGTTATCGGGCAGCAGGCCAACGTCTTCGGCGAACATACAGAAGACCAGCTGGTTGACGAAGTGGGCAACCTGGTGGGCCTCGTGCCCACGATCGCGAAGGCGCTGGGCAAGGCCGGCAAATTCGCGCGCGGTCTCCTCGGTCAGCGCTTGCCGGGTCTTGGTCGGCTTGAAATCCTCAGGGTCAGTAAAGGCGCGCTTCAGCTTTTCGCGCGATTGCCCGTCGAGCAGGTCTTCTAGGGTGAACTCGTGCACCTCCTGAACCGTGTTAGTCCAGTTCGTGTGGATACGGATGCGATCCATATCGGACACGATCAGCAGCGGCGGGCTATCTAGCGCACCGGAGTATTGCAGGAGCTGGGAGAACGCCTTGTCGAGGTCCTTGCGCGGCCCTTTGTATTCCCACGCGAAGCAGCCCTTACGCCATACGTCGGCCCAGCCGTCCCCGCCGCCGGTCTTCTTGACGCCCTTTTCGAAGGTAAACCATTCGCCCTTGGGATCAGCGGCGGTAGGTTCATCGATCTCCAGAAGACGGCAAAGATCAAGGAAGTGGCTGTGAGAGCCTGTCCGCTCCTTAACGTCAACCTGGCGCCATTTGGCGACGAATTCATGCGGGGTCATATCGACAGCATAGAGGTGGGTAGGCTCTGGGGGGAAGTGTTTATCTATGCCCTGCGCGCCGCGCTGTCCCCCACGCCACGCCCTCGGCTTTCATACCTATATTTTGCGCAGATCGGTGGCCGGCTGTGCGGGCGGTCAGGTGCCCAGCACCTAGGTGTGCCGGCATGCCGCTAAAGGCTGCCGTTTAGCGCAGCACCGTGCGCGGTTGACATAGTGGGCGAGAGGCGCGGTTTCCCGTGAGCCTACAGGCTGGCGGGGGGGGGCAGTGTGCGGAATGGCATTACCTTTATTACATCGGTGCGATATGTCGTTTAACCACCTGAAATAATGATATAAAAATGTAATGTCTCCGACATTACCCGGCATTACCTTTTTGAGCGCCCCACATTACCTCTTTGAATTATATAGGTTTTATAAAATGAACAATTCATCTTACTAAGACATAACATGGTAATGCCGAGGTAATGAAAAGGTAATGCTCGAAACCCGCAGAAATCCGCCAATGTAATAAAGGTAATGCGCTTTTCGCACTATGCCTGTCCCTTGAAAACGGTGGTCCTTTGCGAGCGCAAGCGCGCATGAATGGGGTGGGCAGCTGTCTAGGCAGCCGGCTTTGATCTCCCCGGCCGGTCAGGGGGAGGGCGACGGTGATCGATGGGGGTGGAAAAGGTTCGCCAACTGGCTCGGAGAAGCGCAGAACTCCGTGAAACAGATTCACGGGTTCGCCACAGCCAAGGTTTTGAATCGCTGAGAGATGAGTAGTCCAGCCCTGTCCACCACCGAGCCGCCTTCAATGGCACCCCGGGACCCATCGTTAGCGCTGACCGAGGTGAACCAGCGTATCGGGCCGCAGGTCCGAAGCTGGTTTGGAGTCGGAGCTCTGTAGGTGCGGAGACGACCGCAGCGAAGCGCAGTTCAATCCAGCCCTGTCCACCCACCGCCTTTCATTCATGCATGCATGACACCGCCCTTTTGGGGCACGATGACCCATCTCCGTCGCGGCGATGGAGTATGTTCGCTGCGATTCGTCGTTTGCGATATGCGCCATGGTGAACCATAAGTCTGCCCGTACGCACGATAAGCGCGACCGGCAGGTGCGCGCGGGGGTTCGAGGGAAGGAATGAAAATCGTGAAAATCGGCCGTTTCGGGGCGCTGCTGGCGCCGGTTGCCCTAGCCATTGCCACCCTTTCCGGGTGCAGCAAGCCGGCCAACCCGATCGAAGACATGATGATCGCTAACCCGGATGAGTGGCCCAGCTGGGGCCGCACGGGCAGCGAGGCGCATTATTCCCCGCTCGACGAGATCGACACCGGCAATGTTGCCGATCTGAAGCTCGCCTGGCATTATGACCTTGAATCCGGCTACTCGGCGAGCACACCGTTGATGGCCGAAGGGAAAGTATTCCTCACCACCGGCCACTCGCACATCCGCGCGCTTGATGCCGTTTCCGGTAAGCTATTGTGGGAATATGATGGCGGCACGCGCGAACGCGCGACCAGTTCGATGGGGCTGGGCTGGGGCAGCAAGGGCATTGCCTATTCGAACGGCCACGTTTTCCTCGTGACCACCGACGGTTTCGTCGTTTCGCTGGATGCGGCGACCGGCAAGGAAGCGTGGAAGGTGCAGGACGCGCCTGCAGATGGAGCGCCGCGCCAGTACAACGGCACCCCGCGCGTCTTCGGCGGCAAAGTGATTGTCGGCTTTGGCGGGGCGGATATCAGCGCCGCGCGCGGCTTTGTCACGGCCTATGACGAGAAGACCGGCAAGCAGATCTGGCGCTTCTATTCGGTTCCGGGTGATGAGCCGAACGCGGGCGGCGCCAAGGCCAACGATCTCATGGCGAAGTCGTGGCCGGGCGGTTGGAAAAAGCCCGACGGCAGCCGTCGCGGCGGCGGCGGTACGGCGTGGAACGCCTTTTCCTATGACAGCGAACTTGGGCTGATCTACCTCGGTCTCGGCAACGGATTCCCCTATAACCAGAAGCTGCGCAATCCTGAGGGCGGGGACAACCTGTTCCTCTCCTCGATCGTCGCAGTGAAGGCCGATACCGGCGAATATGTCTGGCATTATCAGCTCTGCCCTGCCGAACAGTGGGACTGCACGGCAACGACTGACATGACGCTGGCGACCATCCCGGTTGATGGAAGCCCGCGCAAGGTGCTGATGCAGGCGCCGAAGAACGGCTTTTTCTATGTGATCGACCGGCAGACTGGCAAGCTGATCAACGAGCCGGGCAAAATCGCCAAGGTGACCTGGGCCGAAAAGATCGATTTCGCCACCGGCCGTCCGGTCGAAAGCCCCGGCATCCGCTATAACGGCAAGCCCGGCTTGTTCGAGATGTGGCCCGGGCCAACCGGCGCGCATAGCTGGATGCCGCAGGCCTACAGCCCGAAGACCGGACTGGTCTATGTTCCGGTGCAGGACATGGGCGCCATGATCGGTGAGGGACAGGCCGGCGGTGGCGAACTTGGCGGTGGGATGGGTACGACGCTGATTCCCGAAGTTGACTTGCCCGGCGGCCACAAGAGCTACCTCAAGGCTTGGGATCCGGTCGCTCAGAAGGAACGGTGGCGGGTCGATCTGCCCGGTTCATGGCCAGCAGGCGTGATGACAACCTCGGGCGGCCTAGTTTTCCAGGGTCGGATGGACGGCAAGTTCGTGGCTTATGACGCCATGACCGGCAAGGAAGTCTGGTCTTTCCAGACCGAAAGCCCGATTGTCGGCGCGCCGATTTCCTACCGCATGAATGGCAAGCAATACATCACGGTGATCACTGGTGCTGGCGGGCAGGGGGCGGGCATGCAGTCGCTCGGCAATGCCGCGCTGCGCACCGATTACCGCCTGCCGCGCCGGGTGCTGACCTTTGCAATCGGCGGCACGGATGCCATTCCGCCGTTCGCCTATACCGAACCGCAGCCGCCCGCAGATCCCGATTACAAGCCAAATGCGGCGCTTGCGCAGGCGGGAGCGATGAAGTTCGGCATGAATGCCTGCCTCGTCTGCCATGGCTGGAACGCGGTTGCTTCCGGCGCAGCGCCGGATCTGCGCCATTCGCCGGTCATCACCGATGCGGCAACGTTCAAGGCCGTGGTCAAGGGCGGGGCGCTCAAGCTCAATGGCATGCCGCCGTTCCCGCAAGTGAGCGACGATGACCTCGAAACCATCCGCTTCTTCCTGCGCACCCGCGCCCTTCAGGTGCCCGCGGAGCGCAAAGCGCTGGCCGACCGGGCAAAGGCGCAGGCGGCCTCTGCGGCCAAGCCAGCGGACTTCGTCGGCAAGTGGAAGATCGTCATCCAGACCTCCGCGGGGCCGCAGGAAGCCGTTCTCGACATCGCTGCCAATGGCAATGCGCTCACCGGCAAGGCCACGGCTTCGCAAGGATCAGTCGACCTGACAGGCAAGGTGGAGAATGGCCGCGCCAAACTGGAAGGGCGCGCCTCGCTGCCGTTCCCGATCGCGGTAACCTATGACGTAACCGTGCGGGATGGGCAGATGACGGGCGATAATACCAATGGCGCTTTTGGCACGTTCCCGGTTTCGGGCACACGTTAAGCCGGTTTTCCGTGCCCAGTCCGGGCCTGAGGTTCGAAATTGAAGTCCCCGCATTTATGCGATTTTTAACGTCATTTAACTTGGCTATGAGGGCGGGGTACCAGAAGCAAAGAGCTGATGGTACGGCCATTGCGGCCCGGCCTGCCGACAGGCAGCAACGTCCTTTCCCAAACCTTTTTGGGGGATGCTGCAGCGACTTGGCGCGGGGGGAATCATGACGGCTTGTGATCCGGGCACCTGTTGCCCGGCCGGATTGCTCGATGCCCCCCGCGGCCTTTTTGCGGGGCGAATAGATGGCTAGACCTTGGCAGGCGGGCCGCCAGCGCCTAGATGCTCTGCTATGCCTGCAAATCTGACTGACAATCGCGGCCGCGGCGAAGCATCTTGGCAATGGCCCAGCGTTCACCCTGAAGGGCGCAAATTCGCGCTGATCGCCGGCGCCGCCTCGCTTGGTGCGGCACTGATGGCCTGGGAAACCATCGCCTGGCCGCTTGCCGTTTTGGTGCTCGGCATCCTTGCCTTCTTCCGCGATCCACCGCGCGTGACGCCGCAGGGCGACAATCTGATCGTTGCGCCGGCAGATGGCCTGATCACCCTGATCAAGAAGGTGGCACCGCCAGCCGAACTGGCCAACGGCGATGGCACCTCGCCGGGTCTGGGCGATGCACCGCTGACCCGGATTTCAATTTTCATGAGCGTGTTCGACGTTCACATCAACCGCTCGCCGATCAGCGGCACGGTGCGCCGCGTAGCCTATATTCCCGGCCGCTTCCTCAATGCCGACCTCGACAAGGCCAGTGACGAGAACGAGCGACAGCACTGGCTGGTTGAGCGCGGTGACGGCGTGGCGATCGGTTTCACGCAGATCGCTGGCCTTGTCGCCCGCCGTATCGTTCCGTTCCTCAAGCCGGGCGATCCGGTGGTTTCGGGCGGACGAGTCGGCCTGATCCGCTTTGGCAGCCGCGTGGATGTGTTCCTGCCTGAAGGTACGGAACCGGTCGTGCTGATCGGCCAGAAGACCATCGCCGGTGAAACCGTTCTCGCGCAGCTTGGCGACCAGCCGCTTATCGAAGGTCGCCGCCAGTGAACGCGCCGCACGGCCGGGACAAGCTTGTGCGCTTGCCCCAGGGCCTGACCGTGCGAACCCTGATTCCCAATGCAATTACCGTATCGGCACTGGGCTTCGGACTGACCGGCATCCGTTTCGCCACCACCGGGGAGTTCGAAAAGGCGGCCTTGACCATTTTGCTGGCCGGCTTCCTTGACGGCATTGACGGCCGCGTGGCGCGGCTGCTCAAGGGTCAGTCGCGTTTTGGGGCCGAGCTGGACAGCCTAGCGGACAATGTCTCGTTCGGCGTCGCTCCTGCATTCATTCTTTTCCTCTGGTCGCTGCAGGATCTGCCGCGCCTTGGTTGGTTCGCCAGCCTTGTCTTCGCAATCAGCTGCGCTTTGCGGCTCGCCCGTTTCAACGCCCGCATCGATGTTGAGGATCAGCCGCACAAGTCTGCCGGCTTCCTGACCGGCGTGCCTGCGCCTGTCGGGGCCGGGCTGGCCATGCTGCCGATGTTCGTCTGGTTCGTCACCGGCTGGGAAGAACTGCGTGCGCCCGTATTTGTTGGCCTGTGGCTTGTCGCCGTGGCCTTCCTGCTGATTTCCAGTGTCGCCACGCTCAGCTGGAGCAAACTGCGTCCGCGCCGCGGCATCCGCCTGTGGCTGGTGCTGGTCTTCGGCCTTGCCGGAGTGGCTCTGCTGACCGAGCCTTGGTGGACCCTGATCGGGATCTGCGTGATTTACCTCGCAACCCTGCCTTATGGCGTCTTCGCCTATGCCCGCGTCAAGCGGCGGCGCGCCATGCAGGCGAACGAGCCGGCAGCGCCTTTGCCCTGACTGGCAGTACGCTGACCTGCGCCGGTGCGCGGATCACGTCGATCGTTATCACCCGCCAGTTGATGACATGCTGCGGCGAGCCATGCTCTGCCGCGTGACGCAGTTCGCTCAGCCGCGGCAGCACGCTGCGCAGGCTGGCGGTAATGACGCCCAGTGCAAAGATTTCAGCGATCGAAAACAGCGCGGTGATCATCAGTTGCATGGTCATTTGACTTCCCCTCTTGCCTGTGTGTCACCCTGTGACGAGACTGTTGAAACCGTGTGGATAACCTTCAATTCAGAGTTTCGAGATCGGCGGTTTTCCGTGTGTTGTGATCATATGTTCATGATTTGTTCTAATCGTCAAGGGAAAAGTGCGTAGCCGCTCGCGATGGCAGCTGCTCAGGCTTTACGTATCATTTTAAAGTCACGCTGCTTCGGCGCTGTCGTGTTGAGGTGGGGCGTTACGCTTGGTTACCGGGCGCGGCGCACGCTCTGCACCCTTGCGCAGATTGGGCAGCGGCGAGGGCAGCGGCCATCCGGGCTCGCTGATCGAATAACGGATCACATGGAATGGGCCACCTGCTCGCAGGTCACGGCGCAAGATGGCGGTGCAGGTAAGGGCGCGTTGCACCGTGACGGCAATGAACAGGGTGCAGGTGACGATCAGGCACAGGGCGATCAGGGTGGGCAGCACAGTCATTATTGCGTCCTCGCATTGCGCCCCCGCTATTTCAGCCCCCGCTATATCAGTTCCAATTTGCCTCCAGTTTTCCCGCCTCGTCGGCGAGTCGCTGGCCATCGTATGCCTAATCAAACCCCAAGAAATCCGGGAGTTCCCGGGTTACCTTCTTTTCAGGGCGGTTTAACGTCAGGCCGTTCACGCATCGCGGTGAATTGAGGGTGGATTTCTGCGGCAAACCGGTCTAGGGGCCCGGCGTCGCACGATTCCGGCACGGTGCCGGGGGCGTTGAGACAAATCCACACGGGATGCACACATACCGGTGCCGTGGCGGGACAGGTCTTCGGACTTCCGCCAGGTTCCAGCATCCTGGAGGTTGAACCGGAAAGGAATTCCCTATGGCGGCACCTGTCGTCTCCATGCAGCAATTGATTGAGGCCGGCGCACACTTCGGCCACCAGACCCACCGCTGGAACCCGCGGATGAAGCCGTACATCTTCGGCGCCCGCAACGGTGTTCACATTCTCGACCTGTCGCAGACCGTGCCGCTCATGGCCCGCGCGCTCGACTTCATCGATGGCACTGTCCGCGCAGGCGGCAAGGTCCTGTTCGTCGGCACCAAGCGCCAGGCGCAGGAGCCGATCGCCCAGGCCGCACGCGCTTCGGGTCAGCACTTCGTCAACCACCGTTGGCTGGGCGGCATGCTCACCAACTGGAAGACCATCTCGGGCTCGATCAAGCGCCTGAAGTCGATGGAAGAGCAGCTTTCGGGCGACACCTCGGGCTTCACCAAGAAGGAAGTCCTGCAGATGACCCGTCTGCGCGACAAGCTTGAGCTTTCGCTCGGCGGCATCCGCGACATGGGCGGCATTCCGGACGTCATGTTCGTGATCGACGCCAACAAGGAAGAGCTCGCCATCAAGGAAGCCAACGTTCTGGGTATCCCGGTCGTCGCCATCCTCGATTCGAACGTCTCGCCCGATGGCATTGCGTTCCCGATCCCGGCGAACGACGACGCCAGCCGCGCAATCCGCCTCTACTGCGAAGCCGTTGCTGCCGCTGCCAAGAAGGGCAACCGCGAAGCGGTTGTCGATTCGGGCGTCGACATCGGCGCGCTGGAAGTGGCTCCGGTTGAAGAAGCCGTGGTTTCGGTTCCGGCTGACGAAGCCGTGGCTGAGGAAGCAGCGGCTGTGGAAGCACCCGCAGCCGACGCCTGATCGCCCGAAGTCTGATCAAAGGGCGATCGGTTTAGACATCAAATTGTAGCGCGCCGGGCTTAAGGGCCCGGCCGCCGCGTTCCAATTTCAAGAGGACTAGTCACATGGCCTATACCGCCACTGACGTGAAGAACCTGCGCGAGCGCACTGGCGCCGGCATGATGGATTGCAAGAAGGCACTCGACGATACGTCGGGTGACATGGAAGCCGCAGTTGACCTGCTGCGCGCCAAGGGCCTTGCCGCCGTTGCCAAGAAGTCCAGCCGCACCGCGGCCGAGGGCCTTGTCGGCGTCGCCGTTTCGGGCACCAAGGGCGTTGCCGTTGAAGTGAACTCGGAAACCGACTTCGTTGCCAAGAACGAACAGTTCCAGGACTTCGTGCGCAAGACCACCGAAGTCGCGCTCGGCGCTGCATCGGACGACGTCGAAGCGCTCAAGTCTGCTGCCTATCCGGGCGGCGGCACGGTATCCGACACGCTGACCAACAACGTTGCCACCATCGGTGAAAACCAGCAGGTGCGCCGCATGAAGACCGTTTCGGTTTCGAACGGCGTTGTCGTGCCCTATATGCACAATGCTGCGGCGCCGCTGCTCGGCAAGATCGGCGTGCTCGTTGCGCTCGAATCGGAAGCCGGTGCCGACGTTCTCGAGCCGCTTGGCAAGCAGATCGCCATGCACATCGCCGCGGCTTTCCCGCTGGCGCTGAACGCAGACGACCTTGATCCTGAACTGATCGCCCGCGAACGCAAGATCGCTGCCGAAAAGGCCGCTGAATCGGGCAAGCCCGCTGAAGTGCAGGCCAAGATGGTCGATGGCGCAGTTTCCAAGTATGCCAAGGAAAACGCCCTGCTCAGCCAGGTCTTTGTGATGGACAACAAGACCCCGGTTGCCCAGGTTGTCGAAGCTGCCGGCAAGGCTGCTGGCACCAAGATCGTGCTGAAGGACTATGTCCGCTTCCAGCTCGGCGAAGGCATCGAAAAGGAAGTCAGCGATTTCGCCGCGGAAGTCGCGGCGGCGGCTGGCCTTTAATTACACTGCCTATCGGCAATTTGACGGGGCTCGGGGCGTTGTGCTCCGGGCCCCGTTGCTATTTACCTTCCCCTGCCTAGGCGGTAACGCCGCCCCACTCGTTCGGAACCGGAATCACCATCGCATGGCCAATGGCAAATATAAGCGCGTCCTGCTGAAGCTTTCGGGTGAGGTGCTGATGGGCAACCAGCAGTTCGGCATCGATCCTGAATTCGTCGCCGAACTGGCGAAGGAAGTGAAGGCGGCCAAGGAAACCGGGCTGGAGATCTGCCTCGTCATCGGCGGCGGCAACATCTTTCGCGGCATGGCTGGCGCTGCCAAGGGCATGGACCGGGCTCAGGCTGACTACATGGGCATGCTGGCAACGGTGATGAACGCGCTCGCCATGCAGAACGCACTGGAACAGATCGGTGTGCAGACCCGCGTGCAGTCCGCGATCGAGATGGACAAGGTCTGCGAACCGGTGATCCGCCGCCGCGCCGAACGCCACCTTGAAAAGGGCCGTGTGGTGATCTTCGCAGCCGGCGTTGGTGCTCCCTATTTCACCACGGACAGCGGCGCGGCCCTGCGTGCGGCGGAAATGCAGTGCGACGCCCTGTTCAAGGGCACTTCGGTCGACGGCATTTATGACAGCGATCCAAAGACGAATCCCGACGCAATTCGTTATGATTCAGTCGATTACGACACGGTTCTGGCACATAATCTCAAGGTCATGGATGCCAGCGCCGTTGCGCTGTGCCGTGACAATAGCATTCCCATCGTCGTCTTTTCGATCCGCGAGAAGGGCAACCTTGCCAAGGTTCTCGCCGGTGAAGGCACGCAAACCATCGTAAGAAAGGGCTGATTCCATGGCTAAATATGACAAGGCAGACCTCGAACGCCGCATGACCGGTGCGGTGGAATCGCTCAAGCACGATCTCGCCGGCCTGCGCACGGGCCGCGCCAACACCACGCTGCTCGATCCGATCACGGTCGACGTCTATGGCAGCCAGATGCCGCTCAACCAGGTGGCTTCGGTCTCGGCGCCCGAGCCGCGCATGCTGACAGTGCAGGTGTGGGACAAGTCGAACGTCACTCCCGTTGAGAAGGCGATCCGTTCGGCCGGGCTCGGTCTTAACCCGATCAATGACGGCAACACGCTGCGCCTGCCGATACCCGACCTGACCGAGGATCGCCGCAAGGAACTGGCCAAGCTTGCCGGGCAATATGCCGAAAAGGCCCGCATCGCGATCCGCAACGTGCGCCGTGATGGCATGGAAAACCTGAAGGCGGACGAAGCCAAGAAGGAAATCTCGGAAGACGATCGCAAGCGTTCGGAAACCGAAGTCCAGAAGATTACCGACGAAGCGATCAAGGCAGCCGACGAGGCCGCTGCGGCGAAGGAAAAGGAAATCCTCGGCAAGTGATCCGCCGGCTGGCTGGAGCTGGGCAGGGATCGGCGCAATGACCGCCGCGAAACACGTCGCGATCATCATGGACGGCAACGGGCGCTGGGCGAAAAAGCGCATGTTGCCGCGCGCCATGGGCCACAAGAAGGGCGTCGAGGCCGTGCGTAAGATCGTACGCGCCGCGAAGGACCTCGGTCTCGAGGCGCTGACGCTTTATGCCTTTTCGACCGAGAACTGGAAAAGGTCCGAGGACGAGATCGGCGCTTTGATGGGGCTGATGAAGGCCTTCATCATCGCCGACCTCGATGAATTCGGCGCGAACAATGTCCGGCTGAAAATCATCGGCGATTACAAGGCATTTCCTGCGGATGTTGTCGAACTAATTGAGAAAGCGCTGGCGCGCACGGCGGAAAACACTGGCACCACGCTCGCCGTTGCGCTGAACTATGGCGCGCAGGACGAAATTGCCCGCGCGGCGACCAAGGCGGCCGCTAAAGGCGCGATCACGCCCGAGGCGATTGAGGTTGAGCTTGATACGTCCGGAATGCCGCCACTCGACCTGCTGATCCGCACGTCTGGCGAAGTGCGCCTGTCGAACTTCCTGCTGTGGCAGGCGGCCTATGCCGAAATGATGTTCGTGGACACGCTGTGGCCCGATTTCACGCCGGCGCATCTCGCCGATGCGCTGGAGAAATTTGCTGACAGGGAGCGGCGTTATGGCGGACGGTAAAAATAGCGACCTTCCGGTCCGTACCGCCTCGGCCGTGGTCATGGTCACCGTTGCCGGCTTGGCGCTGTGGCTCGGCGGCTGGCTCTGGGCTCTGTTCGTTGGCGCTATCGCCAGCGGCGTACTGTGGGAATGGCGCGGGTTGGTGAGGGGTTTTGCTGCCACGCCGATGCAGCAGACGCTGTGGAACATCAGCGGCATCGTCTATATTGGCTTTGCCACGGCCATGCTGCTGTTCCTGCGCAGCGAGTTCTTTCCGATGATCGCCTCGGTTTCGGTCATCCTTGCCGTTATCGCCACCGATGTCGGCGCCTATTTCGCTGGGCGCACGATTGGCGGACCAAAGATTGCGCCGTCGATCAGCCCTTCCAAGACATGGGCCGGCCTGCTGGGTGGCATGGTCGGCGCGACCTTGGCTTTTGCCGGGCTGATGGCCTTCCAGTACGAGGCCTCAGGGGCTGGCCCTCAGCCTGCGTGGAGCGAGGCTGTATTCTTTGGCTGCTTCACTGCCGTGGTCGCCCAAGCCGGTGACTTCTTCGAAAGCTGGATGAAACGCCGCGCCGGGGTAAAGGATTCGGGCAAATTGATCCCCGGCCACGGCGGCCTGTTCGACCGGGTGGATGGCCTGCTGGCGGTCGTTTTCGTCGGCGGCATCCTTGTTGCTGGTGCCGGACTTCTCGGGCTCAATTGATGACTCGCACGATCTCCATCCTCGGGGCGACTGGCTCGATCGGCGCATCGACGCTCGATCTCATCCGGCGTGATCGGGAGAAGTGGCAGGTCGTTGCGCTGACCGCCAATTGCCAGGCGGCAGAACTGGCGCGGCTGGCGCTGGAATTTGGCGCAAAGATCGCAGTTGTCGCCGATGAGAGCTGCCTGCCCGAACTACGCGACGCCCTGTCTGACAGTGGCATTGAAGCGGCGGGTGGGGCAGGGGCCTTAATTGAGGCTGTCAGCCGCCCGGCGGATATGACCGTTGCTGCGATCGTCGGCTGCGCAGGGCTTGCCCCGACTATGGCCGCGATTGAACAGGGACGCACGGTCGCGCTCGCCAACAAGGAAGCGCTCGTTTCCGCTGGCGACGTGATGATGAGCGCCGTTGCACGCCACGGCACCACGCTGCTGCCGATGGACAGCGAGCACAATGCGATCTTCCAGTGCCTTGCCGGTAACGATCCGGCGCAAGTGCGCGTCATCACGCTGACCGCGAGCGGTGGGCCGTTCCGCGACTGGACGCTTGAACAATTGTCCACCGCCACGCCGGCGCAGGCGGTCAAGCACCCCAACTGGGACATGGGCGCGAAGATCAGCGTCGACAGCGCGACCATGTTCAACAAGGGCCTCGAGCTGATCGAGGCGCATCACCTGTTCCCGGTCGGGCTGGATAGGATGCGGATCATCGTCCATCCGCAGTCGATCATCCATTCGATGGTTGAATACCGCGATGGCTCGACGCTGGCGCAGCTGGGTCCATCCGATATGCGCGTGCCGATTGCCTCATGCCTTGCCTGGCCGTCGCGGATGGACACGCCCTGCGAGCCGCTCGACCTTGCTGCGATTGGCGAACTGACCTTCCGCGCGCCCGACGAGGTCCGGTTTCCCGCCACCCGGCTCGCCCGGCAGACGGCAGAGGCGGGCGGGGCCATGCCGGCCGTGTTTAACGCCGCGAATGAAGTGGCCGTGGCCGCTTTCCTTTCCGGTAAGCTGCCGTTCACCCGCATCGCCGTAGAGGTGGAGAAGCTGATGGACCGCTTCGCCCCACCTGCGCCTGCTTCCCTTGCGGATGTGATTGCCGTAGATGCCGAGGCGCGGGCGCTCGCCACGCAGCTGCTGGAGCCTGCCTGACTTGTTCGGATTACCCACTTTTCTGCAGGCCATCCTTGGTTTCCTGCTCCTCATCGGTCCGTTGGTCGTCCTGCACGAGCTTGGGCACTACCTCGTAGCCCGCTGGCTGGGCGTGAAGAGCGATGTTTTTTCGATCGGCTTCGGCAAGGAAATCTGGGGCCGCACTGACAAGCGCGGCACCCATTGGCGGATCGCCGCCGTGCCGCTGGGCGGCTATGTCCAGTTTGCCGGCGACGGAAATGCGGTCAGCCAGGCCGATGACGACAAGATCGCGCATATGTCGGTTGAGGAGCGCGATCACGCCTTTGCCACGCAGCCGATCTGGAAGCGCTCGCTGATCGTGCTGGCCGGGCCGGTGGCCAACCTGATCGTCGCCTTTGCCATATTCTTCGCCTTCAATGCGATCCAGGGCAAGGCAGTCGAGGTGCCCGAAGTGACGGGCTTTGCGGCGAAGTCCGACGCGCGAAATGCCGGCGTTCAGCTGCGCGACCGCATCGTGTCGGTCGATGGCAATGAAATCGTATCGGCCACGGAAATTGCCGAACACGTGCTGCCCTATCCTGGGCGGACGGTTGAACTGGGTATCGAGCGCGAAGGCCGCACGCTGACGGTTCCCGTCAAGCTCGCCTCGCAGACCGTTAAGGACCAATTCGGCAACGAAGGTCGCATCGCCGACCTGGGACTCGATTTTGCCAGCCCGAATGTTCGGCTGGTCGTTCCCGGATCGCCGGCGGAAAAGGCCGGTATCGAAGCGAACGACCGCATCCTCGCGATCAACGATACGCGGGTCACTAGCTTCCGTCAGGTGCGCGACCTCATCATGACGCGGCCGGGGGAGAAGATCACCGTTTCGGTCCTGCGCGGCGAGACCGAGAAGATGCTGCCCGTGACCGTCGGCAGCGTCCCCGGCACCAATGAAAAGGGCGTGAAGGCAACCTACGGCCAGATTGGCATTGCTTACGGCAAGATCGAGAAGGTCGGACCGATCGAAGCGGCCACGATGTCGGTCGGCCAGTGCTATGGCATCATGCGGATGATGGTCACAGGCATTGTCCAGATCGTCACCGGCGAACGCTCGGTCAAGGAGCTAGGCGGACCGCTGAAAATTGCGAAATATTCGGGCGAGCACCTCTCGCTCGGGTTCGATAATTTCGTCTGGTTCATCGCGCTGATCTCGATTAACTTGGCATTCATCAACCTCTTGCCAATTCCGACCCTCGATGGTGGGCACCTGGCATTCTACGCAGCCGAGGCCGTGCGCCGCCGGCCAGTCGATGCCAAGGGCCAGGAATGGGCGTTCCGCACCGGGTTGGCCTTCGTGCTTGCCTTGATGCTGTTCGTGACCGTCAACGATATCGCTTCGCTCCTGCCCATCGGCAAATAACCCGAGGCAGAAGCAGAGAAGTGGGGACCGAAAAGCGGGGGCTGGAAGGGACTGATTGCTTGATAACCGGCATTTCATCGGGCAATGGGCCTGCGTGGAAATTTCTCGGCTTGCGTCTGCGCCCCCCGCGCCTGACTGCAGCAACAATTGATCGGAATACGGTGTGTCGATGATGGGACGGACTATGGCTTCTAAGACGAATTTCCCCCAATCGGCGCACACTCAAAAGGGCAGGCTTGCTGCCCTGCTGGCGACGACTGTGCTGGCCGGCCTTCCGGGCGTGGCCTTTGCCCAGGCCGCGCCGGCCCCTGCTGCTGCTCCTGCGCCAGCCCCGGCAGCCCCAGTGGTTGAAGCCCCTGCGCCGCAGCTGATCCGCACGCTCGACGTATCGGGTAACCAGAGGCTGGAGCGTGACACGATCCTGTCCTACGTCCGCCTGCGGCTGAACCAGCCCTATACACAGGCCACCGCCGACCAGGCGCTGAAGGACCTTTACGCGACCGAGCTGTTCGCCGACGTTCAGGTGCGCAGCGACGGCAACGGCAACGTGGTCGTGCAGGTCAAGGAAAACCCGGTCATCAACCGCATCATCTACGAAGGCAACAAGCGCCTCAAGGAAGAGAAGTTGACCCCGGAAGTGAAGCTGGCCCCGCGCCAGATATTCACCCGTTCCAAGGTGCGTGCCGACGTTGCCCGCATCATCGAACTCTACAAGCGTCAGGGTCGCTTCGCCGCGACGGTCGAACCGAAGATGGTCATGCTTGACCAGAACCGCGTCGATATCGTCTTCGAAATCAGCGAAGGTCCGCGCTCCAAGGTTCGCCAGATCAACATCATCGGCAACGACAAGTTCAACGACGGCGAACTGCGCGGCGAAATGCTGACCAAGCAGAGCCGCACCTGGCGCCTGTTCTCGTCGAAGGACAGCTACGATCCGGATCGTCTGGCCTATGACCAGCAGAAGCTGCGCCAGTACTACCTGACTCAGGGTTACGCCGATTTCCGTGTCATCTCGGCCGTGGCCGAACTGACGCCGGACAAGAAGGACTTCATCATCACTTACGTGGTGGAAGAAGGCCAGCGCTACAAGTTCGGCGATGTGAAGGTCGAAAGCCAGCTGCGCGACTTTGATGGCGAAGCGCTCGCCAAACAGCTGCCGATGGCGAAGGGCGATTGGTATAACGCCAAGCTCGTCGAAGATACCATCGACAAGCTGAACCAGACGGCCGGCGCGTTCGGCTATGCCTTTGCGGACGTTAATCCCAACTACGACCGCAATAAGGAAGACCTCACCATGGGGATCAACTTCCAGATCGCGGAGGCGCCGCGCGTCTACGTCGAGAAGGTAGAGATCAACGGCAACACGCTGACCCAGGACAAGGTGATCCGCCGCGAATTCCGCCTCTCGGAAGGCGATGCGTTCAACTCGCTGCAGGTCAAGCGTTCGACCAACCGGATCAAGTCGCTCGGCTATTTCCAGGAAAAGTTCGAGATCAAGCAGGAGCAGGGCTCCGCGCCTGACCGTGTCGTGCTCAAGGCAGATATCGAGGAAAAGCCGACCGGCGAACTCCAGCTCTCGGCCGGCTTCTCGTCGATCGAAAGCTTCATCCTTCAGGCCTCGGTGCAGCAGCGCAACTTCCGTGGCCGCGGCCAGACGGTCGGCGCTTCCGTCAGCTATTCGCGCTATTCGAAGTCGGCCCAGCTCAGCTTCACCGAACCTTACGTGTTCGACCGCAATATCTCGTTCGGCGCGGACATTTATCGCCGCGATTACAACAACTTTAACTTCTCTGGCCAGGATCGCAACACGCTCTATGGCCAGACCACGACCGGCTTCCAGATGCGCGCCGGCCTGCCGCTGACCGAGTATACCAGCCTTGTCGGTCGCTACACGTTCAACATCGACGACGTGACGCTGGACGAGAACCAGTTCTATTCGGGCGGCACCTGCGATCCGCTGCTCGCCGGGCGCTACCTGTGCGACGCGATCGGCAAGCGTACCACGTCCAGCTTCGGCCTGACCTGGATCTACGACACGCTCGATAACCGCGTGCGCCCGAGCCGCGGCCATACCGTCTCGGTCACTGGCGAATTTGCTGGCCTCGGCGGTTCGGTGAAATACGCGCGTCTCTCCATCAATGCGGCGAAGTACTGGCCGCTTGGCAAGGGCTTCATCTTCTCGATCTCGGGCGAAGGCGGCATCATCAAGGGGCTGAGCAACGGCGGCGACGTGCGCCTGACCGACCGCTTCTACCTTGGCGAACCGCAGATCCGCGGCTTTGACATCCGCGGCGTCGGCCCGCGCGTTCTGCGCAAGACCTATGTCGATACGCCGGGCGTATTCAGCACCGGTAATTACTGCTTCACCCCGGCGGTTCCAGCCACCACGACCACTGCTGGCACGGCTGCCATCCGCACGGCTGCGGCGTCGATCAAGGATTGCACCGAGGGCCAGACCTATCTCGAAGCCGGCGGTGTGTCGGGTGACCGCGATACCTGGCAGGACGACGCAATCGGTGGTCGTTACTACTACCTCGGCCGCATGGAGCTCGAAATTCCGCTGGGTTCGGGCGCGCGCGAAATGGGTATCCGTCCGTCGATCTTCCTCGATGCCGGTGCTGTATGGAGCGTGAAGGCACCGTCGCTGATCGATACCGCCGATCTCAACAACGATGGCGTTATCGACAACCCCAGCGGTCAGGTGTTCATCGCCACCCGCGATCCGTCGACCGGTCTGCCGCTCTATTCGCAGATCGACACGACGGTGGTGAACACGACCACGGGCGCCTGCGAAGTGGCTACTGTGTCGCAGACCACGAACGCGACCAACTCCAACACCTCGTTTGTTTGCACCCCGACTGGCGTGAATCTCTCCGCAAACTCGGCGCTGGGCGGTAATACTGCGTTCAAGGAATTCTTCCTAGGCAACAGCTGGAAGCCGCGTGTCGCCATCGGCATCGGGTTCAACTGGAACTCGCCGTTCGGTCCTTTCCGTCTCGATTTTGCCAAGACGCTGCTCAAGCAGCCTGGTGACGATACCAAGTCATTCACTTTCAACGTAGGAACGCAATTCTGATGAAAACCCTCCTCAAGGCCGCCAGCGTCGCTGCCGTGGCGCTGACCATCGCCCAGCCGGCAATCGCGCAGACCCCTGCCGCTCCCGTTGCAGCACCCGCCAACAACGGCATCACTGTGCCTGGCATCGGCATTGCCAACATCGATCTGATCGTCGTCAATTCGAACGCGTTCAAGACCGCCCAGACCCAGCGTCCCGTCACCTACAAGGCGACCTATGACGCCGCCGAGGCACGTCGCAAGGCGATCACCGATCAGATCACGCCGATGATCACCCGTTTCAATGCCGATCGTGCAGCCCCCAATGCCAACCAGCAGGCGCTCGCGCAGCAGGCGCAGGCGATCCAGGCGATGGAAGCCAGCGGCACGCAGGAACTGCAGCGTCTGCTCCAGCCGGTGTCCTATTCGGAAGCCTATGTGCAGGAACAGATTAGCGAAAAGCTGAACGCCGCGATCAACACTGCGATGACCAAGCAGCGCATCACGCTGCTACTCAACCCATCGGCTGTGGTTGCCACGACCAACGCCTACAACCTCAATCAGGCAATCCTGACCGAGCTGAACACCGCGCTGCCTTCGGCGCAGCTGGTGCCGCCGGCTGGCTGGGAACCGCGCGAAGTGCGTGAAGCCAAGGCTCAGCAGGCTGCCCAGCAGGGCGGCGCTCCGGCTGCTGCCGTCACCCCGGCTCCGGCCCCGACGACCGGTAAGAAGACCAAGGGCCGCTAAGGCTTTTCGGCAAGGATAAGGGTAGGGGCAGCGCCATGAGCGAGGAAACACCGACGCCGGTTGAGGGCAAGTCGCTCGATATCACCGGCATCCTCGCGGCGCTGCCGCACCGTTACCCGATGCTGCTGGTTGACCGCGTGGTCAGCCTTGTCGCCGACGGCCAGATCCATGCGGTCAAGGCGGTCAGCTTCAACGAAGGCTTTTTTCAGGGGCACTTCCCGGGCCGTCCGATCATGCCGGGCGTGCTGCAGATCGAAGCGCTGGCTCAGGCTGCCGGCATTCTCGCGATCGAGACGCTTGGCCTCGCCGGAACCGGCAAGCTGGTCTATTTCATGGCAATCGAAGAGGCGAAGTTTCGCGCTCCGGTCGAACCCGGCGTGCTGCTCGACCTAGAAGCCGGCTTCATCCAGAAGCGCAGCCGCGTCTGCAAGTTCTGGGGTAAGGCCTCGGTCAACGGCAAGGTGACCTGCGAGGTCAACTTCACCGCGATGATCGCGGATAGCTGAGCTTTCCGGCTTCAAGGCTGGACAAACAGGCGCGGCATGGTTATGCGCGCGCCTTCCATTTCAGGCCGGTCGGAACCGGCCACAGCGAAAGTGTGAGACGATGAAGGCCGATATCCACCCCGACTATCACATGATCAAGGTGCAGATGACTGACGGCACCGTGTTCGAAACTCGTTCCACCTGGGGCAAGGAAGGCGACACGTTGGTGCTCGAAATCGATCCCACCTCGCACCCGGCGTGGACGGGCGGCACCCGCCAGCTCGACACCGGCGGCCGCGTTGCACAGTTCAACAAGCGCTTCGGTGGGCTCACGCTCAAGAAGTAAGCTATTCCTTTATCCGGAATACGAAAGGGCGGCCATTGGCCGCCCTTTTTGTTTTAAAGGTCGCTTTCGGCTAGGGAACGGGGGCGTGTTCGTCGGCCATTTCATAGTCCGGCAAGTCATGGAACGCGCGCCGCAGCGCCTCGCCCCAGCCGACCGAAACCGCCCGGAAATAGGGATCGTCGGCCCCGATCCGGCGGCGGTGGACTGGCAAGAAATTGTCGCGCTCCATCACCAGCAGGTCGAGCGGCGGGCCAACGCTGAGGTTGGCCTTTATCGTCGAATCGAAGCTGACCAGCACCAGTTTGATTGCGTCCTCGAAGCTCATGTCGCGCGAATAGCCGCGCACCAGAATCGGGCGGCCGTACTTGGTCTCGCCGATCTGGAAATAAGGCGTATCGAAGCTCGCCTCGATGAAGTTGCCTTCCGGGTAGACGAGGAACAGACGCGGCTCCATGCCCTTGATCTGGCCAGCAACGATGATCGAGGCCTGGAACATCTTGTCCGAGCCTTCCTGACCATGCTCCGCCCGCTGCGCCGCGATCGTATCGTTGAGCAGCTTGCCGACCTGGGTGGCGACCTGAAACATGGTCGGCGCTTCCAGTAGCGAATTGTGCCGTTCGGCCGGGGCCTTGTTGCGCTCTTCAAGCTGACTCAGCACCGACTGCGTCGTCGCCAGATTGCCGGCGGTCAGCAGGGTGATCACGCGGTCATCCTCGACCGACCAGTGGAACATCTTGCGGAAAGTGGAAACGTTATCGACGCCCGCATTGGTGCGCGTATCGCTCATCATGACGATACCGCTGTCGATCAGCATTCCAACGCAATAGGTCACGGCCCAAACCCCTCTTTGCCTGACCGTTACTGCTGGGCGGCTTGATGTTCAACCGCGAGGGTGACCGCCAAGGCGGCTTTTCCTCCACCCCATGACAGTCCGGTGACGGGAGCGGCATCGCGGTAATCGAATCCGGTGGCAACTCGGACATAGCGTGCATCGGGGGAAATGCCGTTCGATACGTCGAAGCCGACCCAGCCGAGGCCATCGATATGGGCCTCGGCCCAGCCGTGAGTCGCTTCCTGATCGATCCGGTCGTCCATCATCAGGTAGCCGCTGACATAACGTGCCGGCACGCCCAGCGCGCGGGCACAGCCGATGAAGATGTGCGCGTGATCCTGACAGACACCGCGGCCGGCGGACAGCGCCTCCTCGGCAGTGGTGCCGACGCTTGTGTGCCCGGTTTCATAGACCGCTTCCGCCAATGTTGTCTGCGAAAGCGTGTGCAGCATGGCAAGCCGGTCATCGTGCTGGGGCTGGCAGGCAGCGATAATTGCCTTCATTTGCGGCCCGGGCCGGGTAATGGTCGTCTGCCGCGCGAAGGCCCACAGCGGCATGCAACCGATGTGCGGACCGACAATACCAGAGCGGTCAGCTGTCTCGACTATGCCCGAACAGGTGATTTCAAGCACCGGCACACCCGGAACGATCGAAACCAACGCGACGTGGGTGCTGTGATGGTCGTCGAATTCGGTTTCCATCCGGGCGCCGTCGAGGTTCATGGTCCATTCGACCACGTGCTGACCATGCGTCGGCTTGGGCCGCATCCGCAGGCGGATCAGGCCGTGGGCGACCGGCTCGTCATAGGTATAGCGGGTGGAATGGCGGACGGAGAGGCGCATCAGTCAGTAAACCTGTAGTCGGCGGCGATGGCATTGCCCACGCGCCGGTTGCTCGCCAGGAACTGGCCGATGAATTCGTGCAAGCCGAAGTCGATGATCGACTCGATGGTTGCCGTCTGCAGCTTGCGGACCTGATCGGCCACCAGATCATGGCAGCCGACGTGCGTTCCGTACTGCCGCGCGAGTCCGGCAATGTTGCTTTCCAGCTTGGTGTAGCAGGATGCCAGACTGCGCGGGAAACGGCTGTCGAGGATGAGGAAATCGGCGATGCCGCGAGGATCGATCTCGCCCGCGTTAAGCCAGCGATAGGCCCGCTCTGCCGATACCGAACGCAGCACCGTGTCCCACTGGGCATTGTCAAAGCTTGATCCCACCAGCGAGACCGAGGGCAAGAGAACGTAATACTTTACGTCGAGGATACGCGCCGTGTTGTCCGCCCGTTCGATGAACGTGCCGATGCGAGCGAAGTTGAAGATATCGTTGCGCAGCATGGTGCCGTCCATCGACCCGCGCACCAAAGTCGACTGCCGGCGAATCGCGGCGAGGACATCGCCCAGAGAGTTGGGCTTCACCGGACGCGCCAGCATTTCGCTGAGCACCATCCATGCCTCGTTCGTCGCTTCCCAGACCTCTCGGGTGAGGGCGGTGCGCACTGCACGTGCGTTCGACCGTGCCTGTTCGACCATGCGCAGCACCGAACCCGGATTGTCGCGCCCGCGCAGGATCCAGTCGGTCGCGTGCGGACCGGTCACTTCGCCATGCGCCGCGCGGTAAGTCTCCAACTGGCCGATGGTGACGAGCACCGATTGCCATTCGCTGCGCGCCGCGCCTTGCCCGCGGGTCAGCGCGAGGCGGAAGCCGGTTTCGAGCAAGCGCGCGGTATTCTCTGCCCGCTCAAGCAGGCGGAACATCCACGATACGCCATCTGCGGTCCGTCCCAGCACCCGTCAGTCCTCCAGAACCCAGGAGTCTTTGGTGCCACCGCCTTGCGACGAATTCACCACCAGCGAACCCTTCTTGAGCGCCACGCGGGTCAGGCCGCCAGGCGTGATGTCGATCCCCTCCGGCGACATCAGCACGAAGGGGCGCAGGTCGACATGGCGCGGGGCGAGCCCGGCCTTGGTGAAGATCGGCACTGTCGACAGAGCCAGTGTGGGCTGTGCGATGAAATTGTCCGGCCGGGCGCGCAACTTCTTGGCGAAAGTGGCAATCTCGGCCTTGGTCGCGGTCGGCCCGATCAGCATGCCATAGCCGCCCGAGCCGTGGACTTCCTTGATCACCAGATCGGCCAGATTGTCGAGCACATAGGCCAGAGAATCCTTCTCCGCGCAGCGCCAGGTCGGTACATTCTGCAGGATCGGCTTCTCGCCGGTATAGAATTCGACGATCTCAGGCATGAACGAATAGATCGCCTTGTCGTCGGAAATGCCGGTGCCGGGCGCATTGGCGATAGTGATGCCGCCGGCGCGGTAGACGTCCATGATTCCGGGCACGCCAAGCACGCTGTTCGGGTTGAAGGTCATCGGATCGAGGAACTCGTCGTCGACGCGGCGATAGAGCACGTCGATCGGTTCGTATCCGCAGGTGGTGCGCATGGCGATGCGACCATCGACAACGCGCAGGTCGCTGCCTTCGACCAGTTCGGCACCCATCTGGTCGGCAAGGAACGCGTGTTCAAAATAGGCGGAATTGTAGATCCCCGGCGTCAGCACGGCGACCACTGGCCGGTCGCTCGCCCGGCGGGGGGTGCAGGCGGCAAGGCTGCGCGCCAGCCTCCGCGGATAGTCCGACACCGGACGCACCCGAACCTGCGTGAACAGTTCGGGGAACATTGCCATCATCGTCTCGCGGTTTTCCAGCATGTAGGAAACGCCGCTGGGCGTGCGGGCATTGTCTTCCAGCACCATGAATTCGCCGGGGCCGGTGCGGATCAGGTCAATCCCGACGATATGGGTATAGATGCCGCCGGGCGGGGTGAAGCCGACCATCTCGGGCAGGAAGGCGCTGTTGCGCTCGATCAGGCGGGAAGGGAACTTGCCGGCGCGGATGATCTCGCGGCGGTGATAGAGGTCGTGCAGAAAGGCGTTGAGCGCGCGAACCCGCTGCTCGATGCCTTTGGACAGCTGCCGCCATTCGCCGGCGGTGATGATCCGCGGGATCATGTCGAACGGGATCAGCCGCTCTTCGCCGGCAGCCTCGCCATAAACGTTGAAGGTAATCCCGGTGCGGCGGAAGAAGCGCTCCGCCTCAACATTCTGGCGTTTGAGCCAGGACGGGTCCTGTTGATTGAACCAGTTGCAGAAGTCCGCGTAGGCAGGACGAATCGCGCCGCCTTCGTCCAGCATTTCGTCGAAATTCACAGACCCCGATGGCGGCATGGCTGCTCCCTGTCACCGAAGTGATGCATGAATGAAACGCGATTGCCAATGCCTTTGATGCTGCACTTGCGAAATATCCCAAGACAGATTCGCGAGGGCGCATCGGCAGGCCGGTCAAATTCGCTCACGTAATTATGTTGCGCGAACGAGCTTGCTGCGAAGATTTCACTTCCCAATCCGGCCTGCCTGTGCAAGAGGCCGCGCCTGCGCCGGATACTGCTTGCGAGCGGCTCCGGTCATGCCTAACAGCGCCGCCGCAAGGCACGCGCTGGCGGCTTTATGGCGATCGTAGCTCAGTTGGTTAGAGCGCCGGTTTGTGGTACCGGAGGTCGTGGGTTCGAACCCCATCGGTCGCCCCATTTTCCCCAGCCAGGCACGTGTCCCCTTGCACAGGGAGATAGCGCGTGCCTGCATTCTGGGAAGAACCTGACTTCGACGATCACGAACTGGTCCAGGTGGTGCGTGATCGCGCTTCAGGCCTGACGGCGATCATCGCTCTTCATTCCACGCATCTGGGGCCGGGCGCCGGCGGTACGCGGTTTTGGCACTATGCTGACGGCGCGGGCGCGCTTCGCGATGCGCTGCGCCTGTCGCGCGGGATGAGCTACAAGAACGCCATGGCCGGTCTGCCGATGGGCGGCGGCAAGGCGGTGATTCTGGCTGACGAAAACCGCACCAAGACGCCCGAAATGATCGCTGCATTTGGCGACGCCATCGCTGCGCTGAATGGGCGTTATGTCACGGCTGAAGATGTCGGCATGTCAGAAGCGGACATGGTGGCGATCCACCAGCGCACGCGCCACGTCTGCGGCCTGCCGGCCACCGATCCCGATCTTGCCGGCGGCGATCCGGGGCCGTTTACCTCACGCGGTATTTTCTATGGTGTGAAGGCGGCGGTGCGCCACAAGCTGGGCCGCGATGATCTGTCGGGCGTTCATGTTGCGGTGCAGGGCACTGGCAGCGTCGGCGGCGGACTTGCCCGGCTACTTGCCGCTGAAGGGGCGAAGCTCACGCTGGCGGACGTCAATGTCGACCGCGTCGCCGCACTCGCTGCGGAACTTGGTGGCACGGCGGTCAATGCCGGGGCGATCATGGACGTCGAATGCGATGTCTTCAGCCCCAACGCGCTCGGCGCGATCCTTGACGACGGCGGCATTGCGAGGATCAAGGCGCCGATCGTTGCTGGCGGGGCGAACAACCAGCTCGCCCGGCCAAAGCACGGTCCGATGCTCCACGACCGCGGCATCCTCTATGCGCCCGACTATGTGATCAATGGCGGCGGCATCATTGCCGTAACCCTCGAATATCTTGCGCGCGAAAAGGGCCAACCGTGTACGCGGGCCGAGGTAATGGAGCGCCTCGAAGAGATTCCGCTGCGGCTCGAAGCCATCTGGCGTGAGAGCGATGCGTGCGGCCAGCCAGCCGATCAGGTGGCCGATGCGATGGCGCAAAGGCTGATCGGGCGCTGATCTTTCAGGTCTGATACAATCCGCTGCAAGCTATCGCTTGCGGGCGAGCAATCACCCTGCCAAATGGCCGCATTGTTATGCACGGCTTTGCGAATCCCGCCCGTTTCCTGCGCCTTGCCCGGTGGCTGACGCCGCTGTTGCTGGTGACCGGACTGGTGCTGGCCTTCGGTGCGATGGCCTGGGGTGTTTTCGTCGGTCCGGCCGATGCGCTGCAAGGCGATTCGGTCCGCATTCTTTACCTGCATGTTCCCACGGCATGGCTCGGCATGGGCGGCTGGACGGCGATTGCGATTGCCAGTCTGGTCGAGATCGTCTGGCGCCACCCGCTCGCGGGAATCGCAGCTCGTGCAACCGCGGCGCCGGGAGCAGTCTTCGCCGCGCTTTGTCTTGTCACTGGCTCGCTCTGGGGCCGTCCCGCATGGGGTGCCTGGTGGGTGTGGGACGGGCGGCTGACCTCGATGCTGGTGCTGCTGTTCCTCTATCTCGGCTACATCGCGCTATCCTCGGCCGCCGCGCAGGACGGCAATGGCCAGTCGCGCATTCCGGCGATCTTCGGGCTGATCGGTGCGGTCAACATTCCAGTGATTCACTATTCGGTGCTGTGGTGGAACAGCCTGCACCAGCCGCCGAGCATTTCGATGGGCAAGTCGGCCATGGCGAGCGATTTTCTCGTGCCGCTGATGATCGCCACGCTGGGCTTTTCGCTGTTGTTCGGCGGTGTGGTGCTGGCCCGGATGCGGGCGCTGCTGGCCGATATGCAGGCGCAGGCGCGGCTGCGGCGCAAGGCGATGGTGGACGGATAATGCAGGAAAACCTCGATCACTGGACCTTCGTTATCGCTTCCTACGCAGTTGGCGTGGCGGGCGTCCTTGGCCTGACCGCCTGGGCCTGGCTGACCATGCGCGCCGCCGAGGCCCGCCGCGACCGGAGCCGTGACCGATGACCGCTGCCCTCAAGCCCAAGCACCAGCGGCTGGTCCTCGTTGTGCTGGCCATGGTCGCGTTGATCGGCGCAGCGCTGCTGGCGATCTGGGGCCTGCGGAGCAATGCCTCCTATTTCTACCTGCCGGCAGACATCGCCGCCAAGCCGCCCACTCCCGATCAGGCCGTGCGACTGGGCGGCATGGTCGAGACGGGAAGCTACAAGCGCGAGGCCGACGGCGTGACCATCGCCTTCGTGGTGGGCGATACAAAGGCCCGCGTCCCCGTGCGGTTCAGAGGCATCGTGCCTGACCTGTTCAAGGAAGGATCGGGCGTCGTGGCTGAAGGCAAGCTGGGCGAGGACGGTACTTTCGTGGCCGACAATCTGCTCGCCAAGCATGACGAGAAATATGTGCCGCGTGAGATGAAGGCCATGACCGAGGCGCAGGCGCGCAAGACGGTGGAAGAAACCAAGTGACAGCAGAATCCGGCCTTGCCGCGCTGTGGCTCGCCGCTGCGCTGGCTGCGCTGCAACTGTTCGCCGGCGGCATGGCGCTCACCCGCAAGGGTGAGGCTATGGGCGGCGTCGTCCGTCCGGTGGCGGTGGTGCAGGGCGTGCTGGGCCTCGCATCCTTCGCCGCGCTGCTGATCGTCTTCGCGCAGACCGACCTGTCGGTGAAGCTGGTCTATGCCAATTCGCACTCCGCCAAGCCGATGATGTTCAAGATCGCCGGCGCATGGGGCAACCACGAAGGCTCGATGCTGCTGTGGGTGACGGTGATGGGCCTCGCCGGGGCCGTTGTCGCGCTGGTGGAGCGGCGCCTGCCCGAACGCACTATGCTGGCGACTCTTGCTGGACAAGCATTTGTCAGCCTTGGCTTTTATGTCTTCCTGCTGTTTGCCTCGAACCCGTTTACCCGCATGGTGCCGGAAGCGGAGGGCAAGGGCCTCAATCCTCTGCTGCAGGACCCAGGTCTCGCGTTCCATCCGCCAACGCTTTACATCGGCTATGTCGGGCTCTCGATCGCCTTTTCCTTCGCCATCGGCGCGTTGATCACCCGTGAGGTCTCGCCCGCATTTGCCCGCGCTATGCGGCCGTGGGTGCTGGCGGCTTGGATATTCCTGACGCTGGGCATCACCGCCGGATCGTACTGGGCCTATTACGAGCTTGGCTGGGGCGGCTGGTGGTTCTGGGACCCGGTTGAGAATGCCTCGCTGATGCCGTGGCTCGCTGCAACGGCGCTGCTTCATTCCTGCTCGGTCCTTGCATCGCGCAATGCCTTGCGCGCGTGGACGGTGATGCTGGGCGTGGTGGCATTTTCGATGTCGATGGTCGGGACGTTCCTCGTCCGCTCTGGCATTCTGACCTCGGTCCATGCATTTGCCGTGGATCCCAAGCGGGGTGCTTTCATCCTCGTTTTGCTGGCGATCTACATCGGCGGAGCGCTGCTTCTATTTGGCTTGCGCGCCTCGACCGTGAGCGAGGGCGAGCGGTTCTCGGTTGTCAGCCGCGAGTCTGCGCTGGTGTTCAATAACGTCATGCTGTCGTGCATTCTCGGCATCGTGCTGGTTGGCACGCTCTATCCATTGCTGGCGGAATCGCTGGGGCAGCAGGTCTCGATCGGGCCGCCCTATTTCAATCCGTTTACCGCCATTTTCGTGGTGCCGATGCTGATCGTCATGGCAGTCGGACCCTTGCTCCGCTGGCGGAGGGATTCGTTTGGGCGAGTGCGCAAGGCACTGATTATCCCTTTGCTTCTGGGGCTTGCCGGTCTTGTCGTCGCGATAGTTCTCGCGCCGTCGCACGTGCTGCCGATCATCGGCCTGGCTCTGGCTCCGGCGATCGGAATTGCCAGCCTGCTGCCACTGCGGGCGCGCAAGCTCAGGCAGGTCAAGCTGCCGCTCTGGGGCATGGTTTTCGCCCACTTCGGCATCGCGGTTTCGCTGTTCGGCATGGCGAGTGACAGCGCATTTACCACCGAAAAACTGGTTGCGGTGAACGTGGGTGACAAGGTCGCGGTCGGTCCCTGGGAGATCGAACTCAAGGCAATCGATCCAGTCGCCGGGCCGAACTGGACCGCGATTGAGGCTGGTTTGCAAGCCAGCTACAACGGCTCTGCACCGATCCTGCTTCATCCGCAGTCGCGTTCGTTCTGGACGCCGCCGCAGCAAACTAACGAATCCGCGCTCGTCACCCGCTGGAACGGGCAGCTCTATGCCGTACTGGGCGAAGAAGCTGAAGACGGCCGCTGGCAGCTTCGCCTGTGGTGGAAGCCATTTGTGCCGATGATCTGGTTTGGCGGCATCCTCGTCGCGCTTGGCGGACTGCTTGCCCTCATTGGCCGTGTGGCGAGTGACCTGCGCCGGATCAGCGCGCGAGGCAAGATTGCCTATCGCCGGCAAAGGCAGGGACGATGAGCGCGCCCGAAGCCGCTCCGGCAAACGGTCCGCGCTGGGCGCTGTGGTTGCCGCTCGGCTTTTTCACGGCCTTCATCGCGCTCGTCCTCGCCGGGCTGTTCTGGCCGGCGAACAAGAACGTGGTCAGCCGGTTTGTCGGCCAGCCGCTCCCCGAATTCAACCTTGCAGCGGCGAGCGACGATCGCCCCGGGCTGGCCCGCGCTGATTTTATCGGCAAGCCGCGGCTGCTGAATGTCTTTGCTTCATGGTGCGTGCCTTGCGCGGTCGAGGCGCCGCAGTTGGCCGCGCTCAAGGATGCGGGCGTGGAAATTCACGGCGTTGCGGTGCGCGATCACAAGCCGGAACTCGCCGCGTTTCTGGCGCGCAACGGCAATCCGTTCGCTCGGATCGGCGCGGATAACCTCAGCGTGGTGCAGGTCGGCATTGGCTCGGCGGGCGTGCCGGAGTCCTTCGTGATCGATGGCAAAGGTGTGATCCGCCATCAGCACATCGGAGTGATCACCGCCGATGACGTGCCCAGGCTGCTCACCAAACTGCGGGAGGCGGGGCAGTGATTGCGGTAATCCGTCGTCCCGGCGAAGGCCGGGATCGCTGGCCTCGTCGACGCGAGCTTGCGTCCGGTCTCCAGCGGTCCCGGATCAAGTCCGGGACGACCTTGTTGATCGCCCTGCTTGCTCTCTTTTTCGCAGCCCCGGCCTTCGCTGACGACACCATGCCTCAGGCACCGCTCGCCAATCGCCAGCTTGACGATCCCCGGCTTGAAGCCAAGGCCCACGAACTGATGCTGACGATCCGCTGTCTGACCTGCCAGAGCCAGTCGATCGCCGATTCCGATGCCTCGATGGCCGGCGACCTGCGTAACCAGATCCGCACGCGTATTGCTGCCGGGGAAGAGCCGGAGGCCATCCGCAAGTGGCTGGTCGCGCGCTATGGGGACTATATCAGCTATAGCCCGCAGGTCACGGCGCTGACTTGGCCGCTGTTCGTGCTGCCGGCGCTGTTGCTGCTGATCGCTGCCTTGTTGCTGCGCCGCCGGTTTATCAAGGGAGGCAAGTGATGGGTTGGCTGATCGCAGGCATTCTGGCGCTCACCTGTTTCCTCGCCATGGCGCTGTTGCTGAAGCTGCCGCGCCGCACGTGGGAGGTCAGCGCCGCAGCGCTGATTCTCGGTCTTGCCGGCTATGCCCTGCAAGGCAACCCGTCGATGGCCGGATCGCCGACCGCGCCCAAGGAAAAGGTCGCCGGGGCCGAAGCCGCTGAGGCGGTCAAGGCGCGCAAGGCGATGGGCAATGGTTCTACCGTGACCGACAAGTACATGACCCCCGCCGATGCCTTGGCACGCCACGGCCAATATGGTGACGCCGCTGAACTGCTGCGCGGCGCGGTGGCTGAACAGCCGAACAATGGCGAGGCCTGGCTGGCCATGGCCAATGCGCTGGTCGGCCATGCCGAGGGCAACCTTTCACCCGCCTCCGTGCTTGCCTACCGCAATGCCGAGCGCGCCGCGCCCGATCATCCGGGGCCGCCGTTCTTCCTTGGCCTTGCCCTGGCGCAGTCTGGCCGGACAGAAGAAGGCCGTGCTGTCTGGGCAGAATTGCTGGCCCGCAGTCCGGCTGACGCGCCGTGGCGCGGGGAACTGACCGCGCGGCTGGCCGATCTCGATGCCTTCATCGCCCGCAGCAAGGCCGCCAGCGGGCAATAGCCAAACACGCATTGCGTTGCAGGCACCTTGCGCCAATGCTAGGCGCGCGCAGCCGAGTCGCCGGCATAAACAGGGGCGCGCGTAAGCATGTCTGAATCGCACACTTCCGGCGGAACTGCACCCGCAGACGCCAACGCCTCCAGCCATCATCCGGGTGCCCATCACGGCGGTCTTGCAAAGCTGGCGATCGGCGCGATCGGCGTTGTCTTTGGCGACATCGGTACCAGCCCGCTTTATGCGTTTCGCGAGACGTTTGCCTCGCACCACGGCGCCCCCGGCATCTCGGTCGATCCCGTCCACATCCACGGCGTGCTGAGCCTAGTGTTCTGGTCGATGATGATCGTCGTGACCTTCAAATACGTCCTCACCATCATGAAGGCGGATAACAAGGGTGAGGGCGGCAGCCTGGCCTTGCTCGCGCTGATCAATCGCAAGTCCGAAAATGCCAAGTGGACCGCGCCATTCATCCTGCTTGGGGTCTTTGCCACCGCATTGTTCTATGGCGATTCGATGATTACCCCGGCCATGTCGGTGCTTTCCGCGACCGAAGGCCTGCAATACGTCCATCCCGGCTTCAAGCAGTTCATCGTGCCACTGGCCGTGGCGATCCTGTTTGGCCTCTTCGCGATCCAGTCGCGCGGGACCGAGAAGGTCGGCAGGCTGTTCGGGCCGATCATGCTGGTCTATTTCATCACGCTCGCGGTGATGGGCGTGATGCACATCACCGCGATGCCCTCAATCATCCTGGAGGCCATCAACCCCCTGAACGCGGTGAACTTCTTCATGACTGACGGCTTCCGCGCCTTTGTCGCGCTCGGTTCGGTCGTGCTGGCAGTAACCGGGGCCGAGGCCCTCTATGCCGATATGGGGCATTTTGGCCGCAGCCCGATCGGGATCAGCTGGATGGCCTTTGTCCTGCCGTGCTTGATGCTCAATTACATGGGGCAGGGCGCGATGGTCCTGTCGCAGCCCGATGCTGCTTCGGCCGCCGCGCTGATCAAGGATCCGTTCTTCCTGATGATCCCCGATCCGGTGCGCATCCCGGTGATCGTGCTGGCCCTGCTGGCGACGATTATCGCCAGCCAGGCGGTGATCTCGGGCGCGTTCAGCCTGACGCATCAGGCCATCCAGCTCGGCTTCATGCCGCGTATGCAGATCAAGCATACCAGCGCGGCTGCCGCCGGACAGATCTACATCCCCGTGGTCAACTGGGGACTGATGGTCATGGTGCTGGTGCTGGTGCTGTTCTTCGGTTCGTCGTCCGCCCTTGCCGCCGCTTACGGCATCGCGGTGACCGGCGCGATGTTCATCGATACCATGCTGCTGGCGGCCGTGTTGATCACGCTGTGGCGCTGGCCGCTGTGGAAGGCCGTGCCGCTGATCGGCGTGTTCATCGTGGTCGACATCGCCTATTTCGGCGCGAACCTGATCAAGGTGCCGCAGGGCGGCTGGGTGCCGCTGGCGATTGGCCTGTTCATCTTCACCCTGCTCACCACCTGGTCAAAGGGCCGCACCCTGATGCGCGCCGCCATGGCCGAAGGCACGATCCCGTTCGAGGTCTTCGCCAAGAGCGCCCATTCCAGCGCCCAGCGCGTGCCCGGCACGGCGGTGTTCATGGCATCGAACAGCGCCGGCGTGCCGTCTGCGCTGCTGCACAACATCAAGCACAACAAGGTGCTGCACGAACGCGTGGTGATCCTGACCGTTTCCATTCAGGATGTGCCGGTAGTGGTTTCGGAAAGCCGGGTGGAGTGCAAGCAGTTCGGCGAAGGCTTCTACCGCCTGACGCTGCGCTATGGCTTCCTTGAGGAAACCGACGTTCCCGCTGCGCTGAAGGAAGCGAATGTTTGCGGCGAGCCGTTCACCATGATGAAGACCAGCTTCTTCCTCTCACGCCAGACCCTGATCGCCTCTTCGCGGCCGGGTATGGCGATCTGGCGCGAAAAGCTGTTCGCGTGGATGCTGCGCAATGCAGCCAGCGCGATGGAATTCTTCCGCTTGCCGACGAACCGCGTGGTCGAACTGGGCAGCCAGGTAGAGATCTAAGAGCCTAGATATCCTGCCATCACACTTGCCGTAATGCTTAACTTGTTTCAGCATCCATCGTGCCCAAAGTCCTGACTTGCTCAACAACGCGCAACGGCACCGTTGCGAACGAGCTGGCGGTTTGGGCTTGAGGCATGATGGACCCTGAAACAAGTTCAGGGTGACGATGCTTGGGGGGAGCAAGGCCATTCCGAGTTCACTGCCGAGCCTGACTGACATCAATTACTCGCTGCTGCCGCGCCAAGGCCTGCGTTCACTCGGCATAGCGGCGGGGGCGGGGCTGGCATTCGGCGCGTGGATGGCCTTTGCCGACACAACGGTATTCGCCAGCGTCGTCCCGCAGGTTCAGCATGACATGGAGGCCGAGGCTGGTCCTTTGGCGCGCATCGCCTGGTTCGCGCGCGGGGCGCTGTTTGATGAGGTGCAACTGCGATTGATTGCGCTGCCGTTGATCACGTGGGCAGCGATGGCGGCGACTGGTAGACGCGGGGACTGGCTGCATTGGCTGGCGGTCCTGCTGACCGCGTTTGCTGCCTATCCGATCATAGCGTACGGCTATTTCGCGGGACTGGAATGGTCCGTTCTGACGGCGCTGCGCGAACTGACGCTGCATGGTGCCGCCGGTGTGCTGTGGGGCTGGCTCTGCTGGCGACACGGCTGGATGGCCGCGTTGGTTGGGCATGTCGCGGCCCACGTAAGCCTGCAGCCGCTCCTATCCATGCTCTGAAACGAAAACGGCGCTCCCGAAGGAGCGCCGTCTCGGTGGAACTGGTGTTCCGTCTTAGCTGAGGTTGGCGGTGACCATGCAGTAGAGCATCGGCAGCGACAGCAGCAGGTTGGTGCGACTGGCGGCCAGTGCGAGCGGCGCGGCCTTGGCCTTGGCTTCATCCGAAGCTTCGACAATGCCGAGGATCTTCTTCTGGGCGGGCCAGATCAGGAACCACACATTGAACGCCATGATCAGGCCGAGCCACATGCCAAGGCCGATCATGTTTTCAGCGCGGGTCGCGCCGGCAAAGGTCAGGGCGCGGTGGCCGTAGCCCTGGTCGATCGAGATCCACAGGCCCGTAATCACCGTCAGAAGTGCGGCGTAGCGGAAGAAGAAGAACACCTTGGGTGCGATGTAGCCGGTGACGCCCTTCTTCAGCTCAGCCGGGACCTTCGGCATGGTCGGCACCTGGACGAAGTTCAGGTAATAAAGCAGGCCGATCCACAGGACGCCCATGAAGCTGTGCACCCAGTGGAGCACCGAATTGGTCGTCACCGGAATGTCGGCATTGTAGCAATACATGACGCCAATCGCGGCCGCGAGGCCCACGAGCAGCACCAGGTGCAGGTTTCCAAAAAACTTGGCCATAGCTTCCCCCTAATTATTTCAAATCTGCGAGCCGGAACAACCGGCTTCGCACTCTATTTGCTCCAATTGCGAACGATTGTCACCGGGTTTCGGCGCAAATCCCCAGCCTGATCTCTTGCCAGGGCTCCCTGATCACTCGTGCGGCGTGATCGCTTCGGCCTCGTCCTTGTCCTCGCTGGCAAGGCCGTGGCGCAGCAGCATCGGCATATGGGCAAAGGTGAAGGCGAACGACAGCGGCAGAAACAGCCACAGCTTGGCCTTGAGCCACTGATCGAAAGTGAACCAGTCGCGGTTGGCGAGCACTTCGTTGATCACGGCCAGCGCGATGAAAAACAGTCCCCAGTTGCGCGACAGCTTCATCCAGCCGTCGTCGTCGAGCCCTTCGAACGCTGCACCGAGCAGGACCTTGAGCAGAGCCTTGCCGCGCAAGTAGCCGCCCAGGAGCATAGCCGCGCCGAACACATAGACGACGGTGGGCTTGTGGCTGATCCACGCCGGGTCCTGCGTCCACACGGTCAGCCCACCGAAGAACAGGATCATCGCCGTGGTCAGCCACAGCATCGGCGATACGCGCTTGAACTTGACCAGGCTGATGCCGAAGGCAGCGACCGCCCCGATCATGAAGGCGATGGTGCCCTTCACGACGGCAGCGATTTCGCCGACCATGCTCGTGCGGTCCTCGGGCGAGTAATATTTGTAGACCGCGAAGAACAGCACGATCGGGCCGTAGTCGGTGACCACGCCCAGCCAGCCGGGCTTGTGCTTCTCGGGTGCCGGGGCCGGGGCGGGGACGGAGGTTGCCGTATCGCTCATCACGCCACTCCTGCAATCACGCGGGCGACCAGATCGGGATCGAACGGGCGCAGGTCATCGATCTTTTCGCCCACGCCGATGGCATGGATCGGCAGCCCGTATTGCTCCGCCGCCGCGACGAGCACGCCGCCGCGCGCGGTGCCGTCGAGTTTGGTCATGATCAGTCCGGTCACGCCTGCCACTTCCTTGAACACCTCGATCTGCTGGAGCGCATTCTGCCCGTTGGTCGCATCGAGCACCAGCACGACATCGTGCGGTGCTTCGGGATTGATACGCCCCAGAACGCGGCGGATCTTGGCAAGTTCCTCCATCAGCTCGCGCTTGTTCTGCAGACGGCCGGCAGTATCGACGATCAGCGCGTCGGTGCCCTTGTCCGTCGCCAGCTTCACCGCGTCGAACACGATGCTTGCCGGATCGCCCCCCTCGGGGCCGCGCACGACTTCCACGCCGATGCGGTCAGCCCAGACGGCAAGCTGCTCGATGGCAGCCGCGCGGAAGGTGTCGCCGGCCGCGAACAGCACGCCGTAATCGAGTTCCTGAAACAGGTGCCCCAGCTTGGCGATGGTCGTGGTCTTGCCCGATCCATTGACGCCGATCACCAGGATCACCTGCGGGCGCGGGAAGGCGACGATGTCGAGCGGCTTGGCCACCGGGCGCAGGATCGCGGCGATTTCCTCGGCCATCGCCTCGCGGATCGATTGTTCGTCAGCGCCGCGTTCAAAGCGTTCGCCGGCCAGCTTGTCGCGGATGCGGCGCGCGGCGCGGGGGCCGAGGTCGGAGAGGATCAGCGCATCCTCAAGATCGTCGAGCTGCGCCTCGTCCAGCCGGGTCTTGCTGACAATGCCGGAGAGGTTCTCGGTCAGGCGCTCTGATGTCTTGCGGAAGCCGCCGAACACGCGGGCAGTCCAGGTCTCTTCGCTCATGCCAGCAGGCCTTCGATCACGCGGTCAGGGACGATATGCACTATGGTTCCAGGCTCGGTTCCGGGTGCGAGTTGCACCCTGGCGAAGTTTTCCGCATGGCCGGTCCCGTCGCGTTCGGCAAGCACCTTGAGCGGAGCGCCGACCAGCGAGGCAAGCCATGCGGCGCGGGTGCGGGCAACCTCGGCGCGCAGGTCGGCAGCGCGTGCCTTGATCGGGGCGGTATCGACTTGCGGCATCCGTGCAGCGGGAGTGCCGGGGCGGGGGGAGTAGGGAAAGACATGGCCGTGGACGACGCCCAGTTCGGCGATGATCGCGCGGTTGGCGGCGTGCTCGGCCTCGCCCTCGGTCGGGAAGCCCGCGATCAGGTCGGCGCCGATGGCGATCTCCGGACGGCGCGCGCGCAGGCGTTCGACCAGACGCACGGCATCGCCGCGGCTATGGCGGCGCTTCATCCGCTTGAGGATCAGGTCATGCCCGTGCTGGAGCGAGAGGTGAACGTGCGGCATCAAGCGCGCCTCGCCGGTGATCAGGCCAAACAGGCGTTCGTCGATCTCGATCCCGTCGAGCGAGGACAGGCGCAGCCGTTCGAGCGCGGGGGCGGCCAGCAGGATCGCCTCTACCAGCAGGCCAAGCCCGGGCGAGCCCGGCAGGTCATGGCCCCATGAGGTGAGGTCGACCCCGGTCAGAACAACCTCGCGCACGCCCTTGCCAAGATGGCCCTTGATCTCGCGGCACACGGCATCGACGGGCAGCGACCGGCTCGCCCCGCGCCCTTGCGGGATGACGCAGAAGGTGCAGGCGTGGTCGCAGCCATTCTGCACGGCAACATAGGCGCGGGTATAGGCGGCGGAGGGCAGGGTGGGCACGGTCGCTGGAACGTTCCACGCGCGCGGATCGAGTTTTGCAACATTGGCCACCAGCCCATCGACCTCGGGCATGGCGGCAATCGCCTCGCGCTCGATCTCGGCCGCGCAGCCGGTAACGATCAGGCGCGCATCGGGGTGTGCGCGGCGGGCGCGGCGGATGGCCTGCCGGGTCTGGCGCACGGCCTGGCTGGTGACCGCGCAGGAATTGATCACGACCATGTCGCCCGCATCGCCAAGCATGGCGCGCATCGCCTCGCTTTCGGACAGGTTCAGCCGGCAGCCCAGCGACACGACGTGCAGCGTCACCCGGCCACTCCGTAAGCGGCGGGATCGAACGTGCCTCGGAACGATTCGACCGCCGGGCCGGTCATCAGGATGCGATTGCCCGCGCCCCATTCAATCGTCAGGTCGCCGCCTTCGAGCGAGACGGTGACCTTGCGGTCGGTCAGCCCACGGCGCATCGCGGCAATGGCCGTGGCGCAGGCCCCGGTGCCGCAAGCGCGCGTTTCGCCGACGCCGCGTTCCCACACCCGCAGGCGGATGGCATCGCGCGAAGTCACCGTTGCAAAATTGACGTTGATCCGCGCCGGGAAGAGCGGATCATGTTCGATCAGCGGGCCAAGCCGCTCGATTTCAACCGCCGCGTAATCGGGAACGAAAAACACGACATGCGGGTTGCCGACATTGACGGCGGAAGGCGCGTCAAGGTCTTCCCAGCCGACCGGTATGGAGAGCGTGTCCATCGCATAGGCCAGCGGAATGGCGTTCCAGTCAAAGCGCGGCTCGCCCATGTCCACCGCAACGCCGCCGTCTGCCGGGTTCGAGGACAACAGGCCTCCCAGCGTTTCGATCGTCGCCGGTGCGCCGTGGAGCAGGCCGACCGCGCGGGTGGCATTGCCGCAAGCCTCGACCTCGCCGCCATCTGCGTTGAAGATCCGCATTCGGAATGTGGCGCTGTCTGACGGCTCGATCAGGATGAGCTGGTCGCATCCAATGCCGGTCTTGCGGTCAGCCAGCGCGGCAGCCAGCCGGGCCGTCATCTCAGGAACGTCGCCCACGCGCGCGTCGAGCACGACGAAGTCGTTACCCAGACCGTGCATCTTGACGAATGGAACCTGCATGACCCAGCAGATAGGCATGCCGCGCTGCCAGGTCCAGTGTTAAGCCGTGGCTACGCGCGGGGCTGTGTCGTCGTTATCAATCACCGAAAGGTGCGGCGCGCGGCGCAGCAGGCCCAGCTCGGCCAGCCGCTTTTCAACGTCCTGCGCGGCGGCCGGGCGGCCATAGAGGTAGCCTTGCGCCTTGAATTCGCCCATCTTGCGCAACTCGTCGACCACTTCGGGTTCTTCGACGCCCTCGGCGGTGATCGGCAGGCCGAGGCCGCTGCCCAGCGAGGCGATGGCCTGAACGATGGTCATCGAATCGCTGTTGCTGGCCAGCGTTGAAATAAAGCTGCGGTCGATCTTGATGCGGTCGAAGGGCAAGGAACGCAGTTGCGCCAGCGAGCTGTAGCCGGTGCCGAAATCGTCAAGGCTGATGCGGATGCCCTGGTTCTTCAGGCTGGCGATCAGCGAACGGACCAGGCCGAGATTTTCGTGCAGGCAGCTCTCGGTGATTTCGATTTCCAGCCGGCTGGGCGGGAAATTGGCCTCGACCAGCATCTTGAGCAGCTTCTGGGCGAACCACGGATCGCGCATCTGGACGGGGGAAATATTCACCGACAGGCCAAGTTCGGGGTGCCACTCCTTGGCATCCTGCAGGGCCTGCCGGATCACGCTTTCCGATAGATCGGCGATGACGCCGATTTCCTCGGCGATGGGGATGAACAGGTCCGGGCCGACAAGGCCAAGTTCGGGCGATTGCCAGCGCGCCAGCATTTCGAAGCCGGTGATCCTGCCGGTCTGCAGGCAAACCTGCGGTTCGTAGAACGGCACGAATTCGCCATTGCCAACGCCGCGGCGGATGCCGTTTTCCAGCTCGCTGCGAAAGCGCAGTTCGCTCTCCATCTGCGGCTCGAACCAGTAGTAGCGGTTCTTGCCGCCCTTCTTGGCGTGATACATGGCAATGTCGGCCATGTGCAGCAGGTCCTGCGCGGAAAGCGACTTGCCAGCCGGAATGTCCGACCGGGAAATGCCCAGCGAGATCGAGATGCCTTCGAGTGTCAGGCCGGAACTGACGATCGGCGCGCACAGCGATTCGATCAGCTGTGAGGCGATACGGTCGACGAATTCCGGACGCGCCGGATCGAATGGAACGGCACAGGCAAATTCGTCGCCGCCCAGCCTCGCCAGCAGCGCGCCGGTGGGCAGGACAGCCCGCATCCGCCGCGCGGATTCGCTGAGCACGGCGTCGCCGGCGGCATGGCCATTGGTGTCGTTCAGTCGTTTGAAGTTGTCGAGATCAAGCACGAGCAGGGCAACCTGCTCGCCGTGGCGGACGCTCTGCTCACGCAGGTGTTCCGTGGCGGGCACCATGGCGCGCCGGTTGAGGCAGCCGGTGAGCGGATCGGTTTCGGCCAGCTGGCGGGCGCGTTCCTCGGCCGCGCTGCGTTCCACGACCTGATCGGACAAGTCGCGATAGCGGCGCCAGCCGAAGACGATCAGCGCGATATTGAGCAGCATGGCATTGCTCAGCAGCCGGTCGGGCGGCAGGCCGATGCCCTGAAGATAGCGGATGACTTGCGGCAGGACTGTGCTGCCATTGCCAACGAAGAGGATGAGCGCACCAAAGGAAACGGCCAGGACGATAATGTCCTTGCCCACTCTCTCGAGTTGCCCCTTGGCATGATTTTGGCGGCTTTCGCCGTCTGCGCGCATAGATCCCCGCACCCCTGTTGGCAGGCAGTGCGGGGAATATGCCGGGGTGCGATGAAATAATCGTTAAGTATCGCAGGCTTCGGATCAGCTCTTCTTCTTTAGTCCGATTTCAACCAGCCGCTGCTGCAGGAAGTCATCGGCAAGGATCGCTTCGGGATAGCGGTCCGGGTTTTCCGGCGAAATGCACTGAGGCAGGGTCCGGATCGCAAAGTCGCTGCGCAGGTGCAGGAAGAACGGCATCGAATAGCGGCTGAACCGCGCGCGTTCGGGATCGGGATTGCGCACGCGGTGAATGGTCGATGGCAAGACGTGGTTGGTCAGCCGCTCAAGCATATCGCCCACGTTGATCACCAGCGCGCCGGGAGGTGGGGATGCCGAAATCCATTCCTCGCCTTTATAGAGCAGTTCAAGACCGGCCTCCTCGGCGCCGAGCAGCAGGGTGATGAGGTTGATGTCACCATGAGCCCCGGCTCGGATCGCTTCGCCGTCCAGGCCTTCGATTGGCGGGTAATGCAGCAGGCGCATCACCGAATTGCCGTCCCCGATCGCCGGATCGAACCAGTGTTCGTCAAGCCCGAGGTAGACCGCAATGCGGCTGAGGATTGTCGCGCCGGTTTCGTCGAACTGGCGGTACAGTTCCTCGAACAGGTCCTTGAAGCCTTCGGGCCGCGCCGGCCAAACATTGGGCGGCATCGAGGCATCGGCAAGCGGGCTGCCTTCGGGCAGATCTCGCCCGACATGCCAGAATTCCTTGAGGTCATGCGCCTTGGCGTCCTTGGCGATTTCGGTGCCGAACGGCGTATAGCCGCGCGCGCCGGCGATGGCCGGGTTGTGATAGCTAAGCTTTTCCATCTCGGGCAGGGCGAAGAACTCGGCGGTCAGCTTCCAGGCGCGGTCGATCAGGTCCGCATCGATGCCGTGGTCTTTGACCATGGCGAAACCGAAGGTCTTGAAGCTGTCGCCGATGGACTTGGCGAACTTGGCCGGGTCGTCGGCAAGCGACAAAACCGGCAGGGTGTTAAGGGGCATATGGTCTATCCAGCAAATTTGCGTAATGGCGCGCCATAGACCTTTTGACGGACAAGTTCATGACGAAAATCAAACCGCCCAAACGCTACTGGCTGATGAAAAGCGAACCCGACGTTTACGGCTGGGATGACCTGATCGCCGAGGGTGAAGGCACTTGGGACGGCGTGCGCAATTACACCGCGCGGCTCAACCTGCGGGCCATGTCAGTGGGCGACGGCGTGTTCTTTTATCACTCGAACATCGGCGTCGAAATCGTCGGCATCGCGAAGGTGAGCAAGGGGCCGTTCCCGGACCCAACTGACGAAACCGGGCGCTGGACCTCGGTGAAGGTCAAGCCGGTGAAAAAGCTGAAGCGGCCGGTGACGCTCAAGGAAATCAAGGCCGATCCGGCGCTGGCCGATATGGAGCTGCTGACCAAGTTCCGGCTTTCGGTATCAGAAGTGCGTGAAAGCGAGTGGGAGCACATCCTCAATCTCGCCAAGTGACGGGAAAGACTCAACAACCTTAATGTGCCGAAACGGGATGCACGCGGTTAACCGCGATTTTCCGGGTGGTGCGATGGTGAAGGAGTTCTTAATCCGGGGCCTGTCGCAAGGAGAATGCCCCGGTGAGAAGAGCCCTGGTAGTTACCGATGAATCTGCACGTCATCCCTTCAGGATGCACTTGCCGCCGCACGTCTGCCGCACCTCCGCAGCCGTTCCGGCGCGTTCGTCATGGCGTTTCACCATGCAGGACCTCAAGATGTTCCTGATGGCCTACAGCGCCTGCCTGCTGGCGGTGACGACCTGGATCGGCTGATCGCGTCCTATTCGCCCCGCGCCGCGCGCTCGCTACGGTAAAGCTGCGCGCCGAGCAGGGCCGAAATCACGCACATCGCCGCGCTGAGCAGTACCTGTTCCTGCAGCGGCAAACCAAAGGCGCTGAGCGCCATCGCCACCAGCGAGCCGATCACCATTGCGCCGGAATTGACGATGTTGTTCGCCGCGATCGTCCGCGCGGTCTGCGACTTTTCCACGAAGGTCGTCAGGAAGGCATAAAGCGGCACGACGAACATGCCGCCGGCAATCGCAATACCGAGCAGCGAAAGCAGCAGCGGAACCGCCAGCGGGCGCACGATGAAGGCCGATACGTCGAGCAGGCCATCCTCCATCGGCGGCCAGGCCCGGCAGACGAGGTAGAAGGCCACCACGAACACGCCCATCATGATCACCGACGGTGCCGACCAGCGGGCCGAAACCGTGCCCTTGAGCAAGGCGTTGATCGATACCGAGCCGATGGCGATCCCGACCGAGAAGATCACGAGGAACAGGCTCGCCACTTCCTTGCTGGCGTGAAGCACATTCTTGGCGAGCGGCGGGAACTGGATGAACAGCACCGTGCCGACCGCCCAGAAAAAACTGATCGCCATGATTGCTTCGAACACGCGGGCGTCGCTCGTCGTTTGCCTGATCAGGTGGAACGAACTGCGCACGAAATTGTAATCGAGCGGTTCGGGCTCGGACTGCGGCGGGGCAGGGGGAACCTGCCGTCCGGCAATATAGCCGATGATCGCAGTCAGTACGACGCCGAGCGCTGCCCATTCGACATCGATCCAGCCGGCCAGAATCGTGCCGGTCAGGATGGCGATATAGGTTCCTGCCTCGACCATGCCGGTGCCGGCCAGCACTTCCTCGCTCTTCAGATGCTGCGGCAGGATGGCGTACTTGATCGGGCCGAAGAAGGTGGAATGCACGCCCATGGCGAACAGCGCGACCAGCATCAGCGGGATGGCGATCGCCGTTGTCTCGTAACCCTTCCACGCGAGGAACAGGCCGGCGCCGCCAACCAGCATGATCAGGATCTCGCAGAATTTGACGATGCGGATGATCTTCGCCTTGTCTCGCATGTCAGCCAGTTGCCCGGCAAGCGACGAGAGCAGGAAGAACGGAATGATGAACACGGTCGAGGCAATGGCCGAGAATTTGCCTTCCGCCGCCTCGGAATTGTAGACCGAATAGACGACGAACAGCACCATCGCGTTCTTGAACAGGTTGTCGTTGAAGGCACCGAGCAACTGCGTGATGAACAGGGGAAGGAAGCGCCGCTGGCGCACCAGATGTGTGGAAGTGGTCATGCGCTGCTTGAAAGCTCCCCCGTTTGGCGGCAGACCCTAGCGGGCGATGTGCTAGGAACAACCCCGAAGTGCAGGATACCGGCGCAGGGTTGTGGACAGGGGTGGTTATGGACGGCAAATATTACAGGGTGGTAACGGTCTGACCATGCTGACTCTGCCTAACATCCTGACCTTGTCGCGGATTTTCGCGGTGCCACTGCTTGTCGCCCTGATGTGGTGGCCGGGCTGGGCCGCTGGCTATCTGGCGGCCTGGGTGGTCTATTCGCTGATGGGCATTACCGATTATTTCGACGGTTACCTCGCCCGGTCACGCGGCATGGTGAGCAAGCTGGGCCAGTTTCTCGATCCGATTGCCGACAAGATCATGATCGCCGCGGTGATCGTGGTGCTGGTGGCCAACCATGATGTCGCGGGGGTCCACGTTATCGCCGCACTGGTCATCCTGCTGCGCGAGATTGCCGTATCCGGCCTGCGCGAATTCCTTGGCGGCCTGCGCGTGTCGGTGCCGGTTTCGCAGCTGGCCAAATGGAAGACGACCCTGCAGATCGTCTCGCTCGGCTCGCTGATCCTTGCCGGGGGACTGCCGGGCTGGCTGATCCCCGGGACCACGCTCAACCTGCCGCAAGTCGTCGGCCTGGTGACGCTGTGGGGCGCCGCCGTGCTGACGGTGATTACCGGCTGGGATTACCTGCGGATCGGCCTCAAGCACATGGATTGAGGCGCGCGATCTGGCGAATTATTCGCCGGTTGCGGGCAGTTCCACCGATGCCGATTCTGCCGGGGCCGAAAAGGACGGCGCCTGATCGGTCAGCATTTCTGGCTGGCTCGCCATGGCGAGGGGCACCGTTTCCATGGTTTCCACCTGCGGCACAGTCGAATCGGGGGCAAAGTCTACCGTGATCGTCGGACCGGAGTGTTGCAGCGAACCGCTTGCCGTGTGCATGGCCAGCGTTGGTGCCGACCGCGAGATGCCAGCGAATGCCTTGGTGAACGAGGTGCGCTTGGGCCCGGAAGCCTTGGCCTTGGCGACCTTCGATGACGGCGTGACCGACAGGGTAACCGGCGCCTTGGTGCTGGCCGCAGCAATGGCGCGCGGCGAGGTGATGGTGCGCTTGGCCACGAGAGTGGAGACCGGAGCGACCTTTGCCACCGGCTTGGCAACTGGTGCCGCGACCGAACGGGCGGCAGGTGCCTTGGCGAGAGCCGGCGCGGGTGCGGCCTGCGGCGCAGCGGCTTTTACAGGCTCAAACATTACAGGCTCAGCCTTGGCCGTTTCAGCCTTGACCGGAGCGTCCATGCCGAATGACGGCTTGGGCAGCGCGCGGCTGGCCAGCGCCGGCTGCTGCGCCGGCGAAACTTGCGGATTGGCGGCTTCGCTGGCGGCAAGGGCAAGTGCCTCTTGCTCATAGGCTGCGGCGCTGTCTTGCAGCGGGTTCGTCAGGCGGTCCTGAAGGAAATAGACGCCAACGCCATCGGCGACAATCATGGCGATGACCGCGTTGCGAATGAGTGCTTTGCGCTGCAATTTCATGCCGAGAATCCCCATACCTGTAAGGTCGATCATGCCACGGGCCGTGACATGCAACAATCGTTAAATCCTCACCCGGCGCGCAGTTCTTCGGCAAGCAGGCGAAACTCTTCCGATCGCGGACTGTTTCGCCGCCAGACCAGCGCAATTTCGCGGTTCGCAGTCTTCGACATTAACGGCCGCGCCACCACGTTCGTGCCGTTGAGAATGCCTGCGTCAATCGCCATTTCCGGCAGCATGGTCAGGCCAAGGCCATTGTCGACCATCTGCACCAGCGTGTGCAGCGATGTGCCGATCATCGTGGCCGAAGCGCGCAGTTCCGGGCGGTTGCAGGCGGCCAGCGCGTGATCCTTGAGGCAATGGCCATCCTCAAGCAGGAGCAGCCGGCCCTCGTCAATCGACTCTGGCGAAACTTCGCTCGGCGGGTCGCGCGGATCGTCCTTGGGGAAGGCGACATAGAGCGCATCGAGCTCGATCGTCTCCTTTTCGACATCGCCCGTGGGGTAGGGGAGCGCCAGCAGCACGCAGTCCGCCCGGCCATGATGGAGCGATTCGATGGCCGCCGCGCTGGTTTCCTCGCGCAGATAGAGCTTGAGCGCCGGGCGCTCGCGGCGCAGGCGCGGCAGCATCCGGGGCAGCAGGAACGGCGCAATCGTCGGGATAACGCTCATCCGCACTTCGCCCGAAAGCGGCTGGCCGGCGCTTTGCACCATGTCGGACAGCTCCTCGGCCTCGCGCAACAACCGGTGCGCTTTGGCCACCACGGCATTGCCCAGCGGGGTGAAGCGCACCGCGCGCTTGGTCCGCTCGACCAGCACCACGCCGAGCAGCGTCTCAAGATCGCGCAGGCCCGCCGAAAGCGTCGACTGGCTGACAAAACACGCCTCCGCCGCGCGGCCGAAATGGCCATGCTCGTGCAAGGACACGAGGTACTGGAGCTGTTTCAGGGTGGGGTGATAGACGGTCATGGCAGGGGTTCTAGCGCAGCGGTCCGCGCGCACAAGGTGACGCATCGACTGGACACACTGGGCATGGTCCAAAGGGGCAGTGTCACCTTGGCTGGCGAAAGTGTCACTTTGCCGAGCGCGAGCGCCATTGCCGTCGAAGGTTCGCAGAGTAAGCCGGGAAATCCATTGCGGTTATCACGTCCTGATCCTGTCGAATGATGCGCTCAGCAAAGCGCGGGATCATCGCAGGAACTGGCCCTGTAGGGCAGGGGCGGACCTAGACGCCGTCCGGTGCGGGGTACTGGTCCGAATCCGTCTCGGCCGCGAAACCTGTCTCGGCGTCAGCTTCTGGTCCGGCGTCGGCCTCGGCCTCGGCTTCTGGCGGTGCCTGATCTTCATCCTCGACGATATCGTCGACGTGAGTCATCTTCAGCTTCCCGTTGACCACGGCGAAGGCCATCTTGCCTTCGACCAGATCAAGCGCGTCCTTGCCGAAGACGTCATAGCGCCAGCCTTCGAGCAGCGGCAGGTTCTTGCGAACCCCGGCGGCGAGGAGTTCGAGGTCATCGCTGCGCGCCAGCAGGCGGGAGGCGACGTCGATTTCGCGGCTGCGTATCTTGAGCAGCAGCTTGAGCAGGTCGGCAACCAGTGCGCCTTCCTTGCCCAGCGGTGCGCCGCGCGGGGTGCGCGGGGGCAGTTCCGCGTCGGTCAGCGGCTTCGATGCTTCGATCGCGGCGACGAGGCGGCGGCCGATCTCGTTTTCCTTCCACGCCGGCGAAAGCCCGCGCACCTTGGCAAGGTCGGACTGCTGGCGGGGCGGGTGGCTGGCGATGTCGGCCAGTGTTTCGTCGCGCGCAATGCGGCCGCGCGGGATGTTCTTGTCCTGCGCCTCGATCTCGCGCCAGCGGGCGATCGCCTTCAGCCGGCCGAGCATCGCCGGGTTGCGGCCAGCGGCGCGGATACGCTGCCAGGCCTGTTCGGGATCGTTCTTGTAATTGTCCGGATCGGCGAGCTTTTCCATTTCGGCATTAAGCCAGACGCCGCGACCGGTCTTGATCAGGCGGTTGAGCAGCTTCGGGAAAATCTTCGACAAGTGGGTGACGTCGCCAATGGCATAGTCGATCTGGCGGGCATCCAGCGGCCGGCGCGACCAGTCGGTAAAGCGCGCGCCCTTGTCCACCGTGATGCCCAGCCACGATTCGCAGAGGTTCGAATAGCCGATCTGCTCGCTCTGGCTGACCGCCATCATGGCAATCTGCGTGTCAAAGATCGGGTGCGGGGTGCGGCCGGTGATGTTGTAGATGATTTCCACATCCTGCCCGCCGGCGTGGAAGACCTTCAGCACGTCTTCATTATCTACCAGCAGGTCCATCAGCGGGGTCATGTCGATGCCGGGGGCCATGGGATCGATTGCTGCCGCTTCCTCGCTATCGGCGATCTGGATCAGGCAGAGTTCGGGCCAATAGGTGTTTTCCCGCATGAATTCGGTGTCAACGCAGACGAAATCAGCTTGGGACAGTCGCTTGCACAGGGCTGCGAGAGTTTCTGAGTCGGAAATGAGTTTGTGTATTTTCATGTTTCTTATCTGTAAGTGAGCCCATGCGGGCTCGCGGCTTGACAAAAATGCGGGTTTCGCCTGTTAGCCCGCGCTTTCGCCCCTGCAACAATGTGGGCCGATTGGAAAGAGTTTCGATGCATATTTATCGTTCGCATACCTGCGGCGCCTTGTCCGCTGCCGAGGTTGGCCAGTCGGTCAGGCTTTCGGGCTGGATCCACCGCAAGCGTGACCACGGCGGAGTGCTCTTCGTCGACCTGCGCGATCATTACGGCATGACGCAGATCGTCGCCGATGCTGACAGCCCGGCGCTGCCGGTGCTCGAAGGCCTGCGCGTCGAAAGCGTTGTCACCATCGACGGCGAGGTCAAGGCGCGCGGCGCCGGCACTGTCAACGCCAACCTTTCGACCGGCGAGATCGAGGTTTTTGCCCGCGGCGTGACCGTGCTGAGCAAGGCCGAGGAACTGCCGATGCCGGTGGCAGGAGAGCAGGAATATCCCGAGGAAATCCGCCTCAAGTACCGCTTCCTCGACCTGCGCCGCGAAACGCTGCACGCCAATATTATGACGCGCACCGCGGTGATCCGCGAGACCCGTAAGCGCATGGAGGACATCGGCTTCACTGAGTTTTCCACGCCTATCCTTACGGCTTCCAGCCCCGAAGGCGCGCGCGACTTCCTCGTGCCGAGCCGCATTCATCCCGGCAAGTTCTTCGCGCTGCCGCAGGCACCGCAGCAGTACAAGCAACTGTTGATGGTCGCCGGATTCGACCGTTATTTCCAGATCGCGCCGTGCTTCCGCGACGAAGACCCGCGCGCTGACCGTCTGCCGGGCGAATTCTACCAGCTCGACCTCGAGATGAGCTTCGTCACTCAGGAAGAAGTGTGGGAAACGATGGAGCCGGTCATGGCCGGGATCTTCGAGACCTTCGCTGATGGCAAGGCCGTGACCCCCGCCGGCACTTTTCCGCGCATTCCCTATGCCAAGGCGATGCTCGACTACGGCACCGACAAGCCCGACCTGCGCAACCCGCTGATCATCCGTGACGTCACGGCCGAGTTCGAACAGTCGGGCTTTGGCCTGTTCGAAAAGATCGTCGTCGGCGGCGGCAAGGTTCGCCTGATCCCGGCGCCGGAAACCGCCGGCCTGTCACGCAAGTTCTTCGACGAGATGAACGAATGGGCCCGCTCGGAAGGCCATGCCGGGCTTGGCTACGCCACCCGCAAGGACGGCGTGTTTGGCGGCCCGATCGCTAAGAACCACGGCGAGGACAAGATGGCCGCGCTGTGGGACAGCCTTGGCCTTGGCCCCAACGACGGCGCGTTCTTTGCCGCCGGCAAGGAAGATCAGGCAGCCAAGCTCGCCGGCGCGGCGCGCACCCGCGTGGGTGAAACGCTGGGCATCGTCGAAAAGGACGCCTTCCGCTTCTGCTGGATCATCGACTTCCCGTTCTACGAATGGGACGAGGAGAACAAGAAGGTCGACTTCGCGCACAACCCGTTCTCGATGCCGCAGGGTGGGTTGGAGGCGCTGGAAACGCAGGATCCGCTGATGATCAAGGCCTTCCAGTATGACATGGTGTGCAACGGCTATGAGCTCGCCTCGGGCTCGATCCGCAACCAGCATCCGGACCTGATGGTCAAGGCGTTCGAACTCACTGGCCTGACGCAGGCCGACGTCGAGGAACGCTTCGGCGGCATGTACCGCGCCTTCCAGTACGGCGCTCCGCCGCACGGCGGCATGGCGGCGGGCGTCGACCGCATGGTCATGCTGCTCTGCGGTGTGCAGAACCTGCGCGAAATCACACTGTTCCCGATGAACCAGCGTGCCGAAGACCTGCTGATGGGCGCGCCTTCACCGGCAGAACACAAGCAGCTTCGCGAGCTTTACTTGCGGGTGGTCGAACCCCAAAAGGGGTGAGGCAAACCGAAGGGCCCCCTCTTGCCAGCGCCGCCGCCGTTCTCTAGGGGCGGGGCTGAGCTTTTCATCTATCGTTCACAAAAGGACTACCCCATGAGCGACACCGCAGACCGCGTTAAGAAGATTGTCGTCGAGCATCTCGGCGTTGAGGCCGACAAGGTCACCGAAGACGCGAGCTTCATCGACGATCTGGGTGCCGATTCGCTCGACATCGTCGAGCTGGTCATGGCCTTCGAAGAAGAATTCGGTGTCGAGATCCCCGATGACGCTGCCGAGAAGATCAGCACCGTCACCGACGCGATCAAGTACATCGACGAAAACAAGGGCTGAAAGGCCTCGTCCTGCCCCGTCCCGGGCCTGTCTGGGATGGAATGGCGGGAGGTTCGTTGAAGCAATCTGAAGACAGGCTCAGTCCCTCAGCGGGTCTGGGCCTGTCGTATTTTCGGAGCACTGCATGCGTCGTGTTGTCGTAACCGGTCTTGGTCTTGTCACTCCGCTTGGCGCGGACGTCGAAACCACCTGGGCAAATCTCATTGCCGGCAAGTCCGGCGCGGGTCCGATCACGCGGTTCGATACCACTGATCACAAGTGCCTGATCGCCTGCGAGGTAAAGCCGGCCGATCATGAATATGGCTTCGATCCGAACAAGCGCGTTGACCACAAGGTCCAGCGCCAGGTCGATCCGTTCATCATTTATGGCATCGATGCTGCCGGACAGGCGATGGAAGATGCCGGCCTGCTCGACCTGACTGATGCGCAAAAGGAACGCGCCGGTTGCTCGATCGGATCGGGCATCGGCGGCCTGCCGGGGATCGAAAGCGAATCGCTGGTTCTCGCCGAAAAGGGCCCGGGCCGCGTTTCGCCGCACTTCGTCCACGGCCGCCTGATCAACCTGATCTCGGGCCAGGTGTCGATCAAGTACGGCCTGATGGGTCCGAATCATGCTGTCGTCACGGCTTGCTCCACCGGCGCGCACTCGATCGGCGATGCCGCGCGGATGATCCGCGACGATGATGCCGACATCATGCTGGCCGGCGGCGCGGAAGGCACGGTCTGCCCGATCGGCATCGCCGGTTTCGCCCAGGCCCGCGCGCTCAACTGCAGCTATAACGACCGCCCGACCGAGGCGAGCCGCCCCTATGACAAGGACCGCGACGGTTTCGTTATGGGTGAAGGCGCCGGCGTGCTGGTGCTGGAAGAATACGAACACGCCAAGGCGCGCGGCGCAAAGATCTATGCCGAAGTCGTCGGTTATGGCCTGTCGGGCGATGCCTACCACGTCACTGCTCCGCATCCCGAAGGCAAGGGCGCGGAACTGGCGATGCGCATGGCGCTGCGCAAGGCCGGAATGGGCCCGGGCGACATCGACTACGTCAACGCCCACGGCACTTCGACCATGGCCGACACGATCGAACTGGCAGCGGTCAAGCGCGTGCTTGGCGATGACCTGTCGGGCGCTTCGATGAGCAGCACCAAGTCGGCAATCGGCCACTTGCTTGGCGGCGCGGGCGCGGTTGAGGCGATCTTCTGCATCCTCGCCATCCGTGACCAGATCGTGCCCCCCACGCTCAATCTCGACAATCCGGACGAGGGCACAGAGGGCGTCGATCTTGTCCCCAAGGTTGCCCGCAAGCGGACGGTTCGCGCGGCGCTGAACAATTCGTTCGGCTTTGGCGGCACCAATGCCAGCGTGATCATCAAGGCGATCGACTGACCCCATGATGCGCCGCGGCTGCCTGCTCGGCATCATCGCCGCCATAGTGCTGGCGCTCGGCAGCCTGACATGGCTGCTCGGCGGCTGGTACATGGGCGGTCCGCTGCAAAAGGACGCCGCGTTCATCGTGCCCGACGGGGCAAGCCTGTCGTCGGTCGCCGGCAAGCTAGAGCGGGAAGGGGTGATCTCCTCGGCCTCGGGCTTCCGCCTGCGCGCGCGCATCTTTGGTGCGGGCGGATCGATCAAGGCCGGCGAATTCAGCCTGCCCGCTGGCGCCAGCCCTTCGAAAGTGCTCGGCATCCTGCAAGGCGGTGATGCGGTGCGCCGCTTTGTCACTGTGCCCGAAGGCATGCCCTCGATCCTCGTCTATGAACGGCTGAACAGCCAGACGCTGCTCGAAGGCACGATCTCGCCGCCGCCGGAAGGCTCGGTGCTGCCCGATACCTACGATTTCGAACGCGGGGAAAGCCGGCAGGCGGTCGTGCTGCGGATGCAGACCGCGATGCAGCGCACACTCGCCGAACTGTGGGAAAAGCGCTCGCCCGACACAGTGGCGAAAACTCCGCAGGAAGCCGTGATCCTCGCTTCCATCGTCGAGAAGGAAACCGGCAAGCCGAGCGAGCGCAAGCTGGTCGCGGGCCTCTATTCCAACCGCGTGCGTCAGGGCATCATGCTCCAGGCTGACCCCACGATCATCTATCCGATCACCAAGGGCAAGCCGCTCGGCCGCCGCATCAAGCAGTCGGAAATTCAGGCGATCAACGAGTACAATACCTATTCGATGGTCGGGCTGCCCAAGGGTCCGATCACCAATCCGGGCCGCGCCTCGATCGAAGCCGTGCTCAACCCGGCGAAGACCGATGCTCTGTACATGGTGGCCGATGGCACCGGCGGTCACGCCTTTGCCGCGACTCTGGCCGAGCACAATGCCAACGTCGAAAAGTGGTACACCCTGCGCAAGGCGCGCGGCGACTTCTGATCTGTTTTTGCGATTACAATATTTGCAATAATCGGTTTTACGAATGAAACCGATCCGCCTAGCTGCGCGTTCAAACAACCGCACAGGAGGCAGCTTTGTTCAATCGTGAAATCCCCGACGTTACCCTGAAGACCCGCGTCCGCGACGAAACCGTCGACGGACCCAACCCGTTCCGCTGGCAGAACCTGAAGGTCCGCGAGGAATTCGCCGGCAAGAAGGTCGTGGTGTTTTCACTTCCCGGCGCTTTCACGCCGACCTGCTCGAACGAGCAGTGCCCCAACTATGACCGCCTTTATGACGCCTTCCAGGCGCTGGGCGTGGACGATGTCTATTGCATCTCGGTCAACGACGCTTTCGTCATGTACCAGTGGGGCCAGAACCTAGGTCTCAAGAACGTGAAGCTTCTGCCGGACGGTTCGGGTGAATTCACTCGCCGCATGGGCATGTTGATCAACAAGGATCACGTCGGCTTCGGCATGCGTTCTTGGCGCTATGCGATGATCGTCGATGACAACAAGATCACGCACTGGTTCGAAGAACCGGGCATCAACGATCACGGCGAAGGCGGCGATCCCTATGGCGAAAGCGCCCCGGAAAAGCTGATCGCAGCCCTTACCAACGAAACTGCCGAAGCGGCCTGATCCCCCAATCACGCTTCGGCTTGCGGGCGGCGGCATCCCCCGCTCTTCCCTGCCGCCGCCCGCACACCTACACAGGCCCGATATGGCCTTCGAACCTTTCATCGTGACCGCCGAACTGCCCAGAGAGATCTTCTCCTGGGCAGACGGCCTGCGCCGCGCGCATTTCCCGCCGGAACGCAACCATCTCTCCGCCCACGTCACGCTGTTCCACGCGCTGGCGCCTTCGTTGCGGGAGGAAGTTCTGCGCTATCTCCCGCGCGTTGTGGGTGAATATGCGGCACCAGAGGCGCGGATTACCGGCCTCATGGACCTGGGCGGCGGCACCGCCCTGCGGATCGAGAGCCCCGCCATGTCGGCGCTCTGCGAAGACATTGCCGAGCATTTCCACGGCACCCTGACCGCGCAGGACAATCACCCCAAGCGCCTGCACGTAACCGTCCAGAACAAGGTCGATCGCGCCGCCGCAATCGCGCTTCAAGGGGAGCTTGCCGCCCAGCCGATCGAGCGCCAATTCCGCTTCACCGGCATCGGTTTGCACCTCTACAAGGGCGGCCCGTGGGAGCCGCTGGGGCGCTGGTCCTTCCGCCGGTGAATTGACCGCAACAGAGGTGTTGACCCGCGCCGCCGCGCACCCTATGTGCGCCGCCTGTCCAGCGCGAAAGCGCCGGATTTGCCCCTTGGGGCGGAGTAGCTCAGCTGGTTAGAGCAGCGGAATCATAATCCGCGTGTCGGGGGTTCGAGTCCCTCCTCCGCTACCATTCTCGTTTCCGGATACATCCGCAAACGTCCGCATAATTCCGAAAAATCACACTAAATCAATGCACTTAAGCGTGATTCGCGTCCGCTTGGGTCCGCATGCTTCCGCTTGCAGCCGGATTTGGTGTGGGGGTATTTTGGGGGTATTCTCGAGGGGTGTCCAAAAGGAGCGATACCCCCAATGCCTCTAACAGAAACCGCAGCCAAAAATGCCAAGCCTCGTGAGCAAGCCTTCAAGCTTTCCGATGGGGGCGGATTGTTTCTGCTCGTGCAGCCAAACGGAAGTAAGCTCTGGCGCTTGAAGTATCGATTTGATGGCAAGGAAAAGCTGCTTTCCTTCGGTGCCTATCCTGACGTTGGTGTGGCCGCTGCCCGAGACAAGAGGAATGCTGCGAAGGTCCAGCTTTCCGAGGGTTGTGATCCAATGAAGAACAAGGCGCAGGCCTCAGCCAGCGGTGCCGAAACTTTTCGCGTGATCGCAGAACGCTGGCACGAGAATCGAAAGTCAGCGCTCAACCCTGCACATGCCGAGCGCGTCTGGTCGCGTCTTGAGCGTGACGTTCTTCCATTCTTTGGCGAGAAACCAATTCAGGAGATCACGCCGCCAGATGTTCTTGAAATGGTGCGTAAGATTGAAGCTCGCGGCGCACTGGATATTAGCCGGAGAGCTAAGCAGGGCGTAGGCCAGGTGTTCCAGTTCGCCATTGCCTGCGGGCTGGCCGGATCAGATCCGACCGCGCATCTGCGTGGTGCGCTGAAGCCGCGTCCTCGCGTCAAGCATATGAGTCGCATTCCATTGAGCGAGGTCCCCTCGCTCATAGAGAAACTAGAAGGTTACGAGGCCGAAGGAGAGCGGAGATCGGCGATAACGCGAGACGCGGTGATGTTCGCGCTACTGACTTGGGTTCGGACCAAGGAATTGCGTTTCGCTGTTAAGCCCGAGTTCGAGGATCTGGACGGCAATAATCCCTTATGGCGCATTCCGGCGCATCGAATGAAGATGGGCCGCGAGCACTTGGTTCCACTGTCCTTTGCTGCAGCGGCAATTGCCAAACGCATGATTCAGAGCAGCAAGCACGAGTTCCTGTTCCCCGGCAAAACACCTGAAAAGCCGATCTCAGAGAATACCATGATTTATGCGCTTTATCGGCTCGGATACCACACACGTCAGACGGTTCACGGATTCCGGGGATTGGCCAGCACCTGGGCAAACGAGCAGCTCGTCGAGGTAGGAAAGCCGGTCTCGTGGATTCGCAAATACCACGAGGATTGGGTCGAGCTGCAACTGGCACACTCTGAAAGCAACGAAGTTCGGGGTGCCTACAATGCAGCCGAGTATCTCGCTCCACGTCGGCATATGATGCAAGATTGGGCTGACTTTCTCAGCGGAGGCAAAGTCGTGAATATCTCGAAAGGTAAGCGCCGAGCCGCTTAGCGTTCAGACCTCACCGATCCACTCGATATTGAGTCTGTCGTAACCAGCCTGTGTCCCCTCGGCTGTTACCCGGCGTCCGAGAAGATCTGGGTCGACATCCTCTCGATCGATAACCCAGAGGTCGCCTGCATCAGTTAGGATATTCAAGCCACGGCCACCCAGGTTGAGCACTCCGCTCACCCGCTTGCGCCGACTGCTGCCATTTCCGTAGGTCGAACTCATTTGGTCCCCCAGAACGCAAGAACGTTCCGCACATAGGACGGAGTTTCACCGTTGAGCGGAATGCCGCCAGCGCGCTCTACCGCACCAGGCCCTGCATTGTAGGCTGCCACCGCTAGATGGACGACTCCGAACTTGTCCAGCATCTGGCGCAAGTACCGCGCGGCAGCCCACAGGTTCGAGCGGGGATCGAACCGATTTGCAACGCCGAGTTCGCGGGCCGTCTTCGGCATCAATTGCCCAAGGCCTGCTGCACCTGCGCCGCTAACCGCAAACGGATTGTAGCGCGACTCTGTCCAGATCAACGCGTCGAGTAGGCCGCTGGGAAGTCCGTACTGAACCTCGGCGGCATAGACATGGGGCAGGTAAGCTGCCCGCCGAAAACTAGGCTCTAGGTTAGAGACTTTCCTGGTCCTGCGCGGAATCGAAGGTCGTAGGATGGCCGGCCCAACTAAAGGTTGGGCTGGCTGAGTCGACAGCACTTGTGCACGCCAGACGCCGTGGGTCACGAGCTGAAACTCCGTCGCTGATCCATCAATGCGATATCCTGCCGTTTCGCTGTTGGCCGCTAGGTCAGTTAGGTTAGCCTCCTGCGCGAGGGCAGGGTTTCCCAACAACAGCGCCGCGGCTGTTAGCAATGTTCCGATCGTTTTCTGCGCCATGTGCAATTCCTTCTCTGGCCGAATCGGAACGGAACATATATGGAACAAATGTTGTAGGAAACCGATTGTCTGCGGCGCAGAGCGGAGGCTGCGCGGGTGGAGGCATGTCACTGTGGAGATGCCCCATGTCGAAGGTTCAAGGTCGCGATGCGCTCGAGGCTCGTGCCCGCAAGATTGTCGAAGCTCTGGGCGGAGCCTGGTCGCGCTCGAAGGGCATGTGCTGCTGTCCCGCCCATGCCGATCGAACCCCGTCGCTCAGCATCACGCTCGGCAGCCGCGCGATCCTGGTCCATTGCTTTGCCGGCTGCAGCAACGAAGCGGTTATCCAGGGCATGGCGCGGCTCGGTGTCCGTATTTCAGACCTGTTTGATGGTGCGGGCGGAGTGGTCACGTCCGAGCCGCGCGAGGAATTGGCTGACCGCAATGCGCTGCGGCTTTGGCGCGAAGCCTCAACCCTTTCAGGAACGCCCGCCGAGCGTTACCTCACAGGGCGGGGCATCATGACCTCATCGCCCGATCTGCGCTTCCATCCGCGCATGCCGCTCGGACCGAGGGGCGCGGTGCGGTTCTTGCCAGCGCTGGTTGCCGCCGTGCGCAACGATGCCGGTATTCTGGCGCTCCATCGCACGTTTCTGGATCCAGACAGCAACCGCCTTGCCCAGTTCGACCAACCCAAGCGCGCGCTGGGACGTCTCGGCTGCGGCGCCGTGCGCCTCGCGTTCCCGCGTGGTGGCCGGCTTGGCCTTGCCGAAGGTGGCGAATCTGCGCTCTCGGCAATGCAGCTGTTCGGCATCCCCTGCTGGGCGACCCTGGGCAACGAGCGCTTTGGCCTCGCGACAATTCCGGAATCGGTCCGCGAGCTCCACCTGTTTGTCGATAACGATGCCGGAGGGCGGCTGGCCGAAGAGCGGGCGCTTGAAGCCCATTCTCGCGAAGGCCGCCGAATTATCTCCCGGCCGCCGGCGCGGCTCGGCGACGATTGGAACGATGAGCTCATTCGGCGTCTTCGCGGAGCAGCTTGAGCAACGAAGAGAGGAAAGAGGGCTTGGGGCCTAATGAGGCCCTGGACGGACTTGGGCCTCTTCAGGAGGTTCCCGATGTCCCATTTTTCTCCCGCTTTGGCGTTTTCTGTTCCTGCCGAACCGCTGGTGCTCACCGCAGCCCGCGACCTCGCCGCACGGATAAGCGCATGTCAGATCATTTCGCGCAACGTGCTGGGTGAAGTCCTGAGCAAGCACTTCGGCGGCAATGACGCTGCTGGCCGCTGGTCGGTTCGCGATGCACACGCTGCGCTCGAGCTGGCCCAGGTGCTGTTCCTGCACGAGACAGCGACGTTTACAGGCTCAATTTCCGACGATCAGGCGGATCGCGCCTTTGCCCGCCTTGAGGCCCAGGTGCCCAGCCAAACTACCCGCAGCGACGAACAGATCGAGTGGCAGCAGTTTGCAACGCCGCCTCGGATTGCCTGGATCGCAGCGCGGGCCTGCGCACTCACCGCAGATGAGCAGGTGCTCGAACCTTCTGCCGGGACTGGCATGCTTGCTGTCTGGGCAGCGAAGGCGGGTGCCCGCCTTGTGCTGAACGAAATCTCGCCGCTGCGCCGTGAATGCCTGGAAGCCTTGTTTCCAGCAGCACCCGTGACAGGCCACGATGGCGAACTGATCAATGAACTTCTCGGGGCCGATGCGGCACCGAGCGTGGTGCTGATGAACCCGCCCTATTCGCATGGGATCGAACGCGGCCATGATGGTCGCACCGGTGCGCGGCATCTTCGCTCGGCTTGGAAGCGGCTGCTTCCCGGCGGACGTCTCGTCGCGGTTATGCCGGAATGGTTCGATCTGCCGCGGTTCCTTCAGGGCTTTGCCGGCCCGGCATCGCTTCGGCTCAACGCAGCGATCGAGCGGGGCTTCGTCAAGCAAGGCACCTCGATCACCACGCGGCTCCTCGTGCTCGATAAGGCCGAAGGCGGAGATTACCCGGTCATTGCCAAACCGACCAGCTTCGCTGAGCTCTGCTTCCTGGTCGACACCCTGCCGAAGCGCGGGTTGCCTGTTGACGAGCCGGTGGTGCGTGCGAAGTCGTTCACGACGCTTCGCCTCGTCGCGAAGGGCCGGAAACCGGTCCCGCTGGCGACGCGGCCAGTTGTCGCGGCGCAGGCAATTCAGCCGCTTGCCTACCAAGCGCTCGCAGAGCCCGCACCGATTTCAGAACAGGTTGGGCATTATTTGCCTTACCGACCCAGCCGGATCGCTATTGCAGGGGCGGTCGAACATCCGACACCGTTGGTCGAATCCGTCGCGATGGGCTCGATCACCGCGCCGGTCCCGGAAGCAGTGCCCCAACTGCCTGCGGACTTGATCGCCAAGGGCGTGCTCTCGGTGGCGCAAGCCGAGACGCTGATCTACGCCGCCAGCGCCCACGCCCGTGATCTTCCTGGCCGCTACGAGCCCGAGAACAAGGGCTGTGCCCTGAAGGCGAGCGCAGAGGGCTCTGCCTACCGTATGGGCTACTTCCTCGGTGACGGGACAGGTGCCGGGAAAGGACGCCAGGTTGCATCGGTCATTCTTGACCGCTGGGTGAGGGGCGAACGCCGCCATGTCTGGATCTCGAAGAACGAGGCGCTGCTCGAGGATGCACGCCGCGACTGGTCGGCGCTGGGCGGCCTTCCGATCGACATCCAGCCGCTCGGGCAATGGAAACTTGGCTCTTCGGTCGGGATACGTGAGGGGATCCTGTTTGTGACCTATCCGACCCTGCGTTCGGGCCGCAGCGATGCGACGCGGCTCGAGCAGATCCTCGACTGGGCCGGCGAAGACTTCGACGGGCTAATTGTCTTCGATGAAGCCCACGCGATGGCCAATGCTGCGGGCGGCGAAGGTTCGCGCGGCAAGGTCAAGGGATCGGAGCAGGGTGTCGCCGGAGTGCGCCTGCAAAACCTGCTGCCGCGCGCCCGCGTACTCTATGCGTCGGCCACCGGTGCCTCAGACGTCAACAATCTCGCCTATGCTACCAGGCTTGGCCTGTGGGGGCCGGAAACCGCCTTTGCCAACCGTGAGGCCTTCGTCGCAGACATTCGTGATGGCGGGATCGCGGCGATGGAATTGGTTGCGCGAGACCTCAAGTCGCTCGGGCTCTACACCGCGCGGGCATTGTCTTTCGCCGGGGTCGAATACGAGATCCTCGAGCATTGCCTGACTGCCGACCAGATCGGGGTCTACGATGCCTATGCCGATGCCTGGGCGATCATCCACGCCAACCTGCGCGAGGCGCTCGAAGCGACCCGGATCGTCGATCAGGACAGCGGCGACACCCTCAACTCGAGTGCCAAGGCGGCGGCACTTTCGATTTTCGAGGGCACCAAGCAGCGCTTCTTCGCGCAGCTGTTGCTCTCGATGAAACTCCCGAGCCTGCTTCCTGCGGTCGAGACCGCGCTCGCCAATGGTAATGCGGTGGTAGTCCAGCTCGTTTCGACCGCAGAAGCGATGCTCAGCCGCCGCCTTGCCGAACTGTCGGATGCCGAACGTGAAATGCTCGAGATCGACCTCTCTCCCCGCGAATACGTGATCGACTATCTCTCCAAGAGCTTTCCGGTCCGGCTCATGGCAGTGTTCACCGACGAGAACGGCAAGGCACGCTCCGAGCCGATGAACGACGATAGCGGGGCGCCAGTGCTCTGCCGTTCGGCACTTGCCGCCCGTGACCGCATGATTGAACAGCTCTGCGCGCTCCCGCCGATTGCGACCGCGCTCGATGCGATCATCGAGCGGTTTGGAGTTGATACTGTCGCCGAAGTCACCGGACGCACTCGCCGCCTGATCATTGGGCGTGATGGCTGCCAGAAGCTTCAGTCGCGCAGCCCGCGCGCCAATGTCGCGGAAACTCAGGCATTCATGGACGGAGCAAAGCGCATCCTGGTCTTCTCCGATGCTGGCGGGACCGGTCGCAGCTACCATGCCGATCTAGCCGTCAAGAACCAGGCGCGGCGTGTGCATTTCCTGCTTGAACCGGGCTGGCGGGCTGATGCTGCGATCCAAGGGCTCGGGCGGACTAACCGCACCAACCAGGCCTCGGCTCCGCTGTTTCGGCCAGTAACCACCGACGTGCGCGGCGAGCGAAGGTTCATTTCGACGATCGCGCGGCGCCTCGACAGCCTTGGTGCCTTGACACGTGGACAGCGCCAGACCGGCGGACAGAACCTGTTCGATCCGGCTGACAATCTTGAAAGCACTTATGCCAAGGAAGCGCTCCACCGGTGGTTTGGCCTCTTGTTCACCGGCAAGCTTGAAGCCGTGAGCCTAGCGCGCTTCGAGGAACTGACCGGACTCAGCATCGAAGGTCCCGACGGCACCATGGTCGACGATCTCCCAACGATCCAGCGCTGGCTCAACCGCATCCTTGCACTACCGATCGCGCTGCAGAACGGCATCTTCGACGAATTTCTGGGGTTAGTCGAAGCTCGGATCGATGCCGCCCGGCAAGCCGGCACGCTCGATCTCGGGGTCGAGACCATTGCGGTCGAGCATTTCGAGGTAATCTCCGACACCTTACTGCGCACCGATGGGCGCTCGGGCGCAACCACGCACCTGCTCGAGCTGGAGATCGCCCGCGCGTTGAAGCCGCTGACGTTAGGCCGCCTTGAGGAACTCTACGGACTTGCCGGGGAGCGCCAGCAATTCTTGCTCAACAAGCGTTCGGGGCGGATCGGGATGCTGGTCCCGGCGCGCAGCCTGATGGCTGACGACGGCACGCGGGTCGCGCGCTTCGAACTCGTGCGTCCGCTGAAACGCGGGCATCTGACTGCCGAGCAGCTGGATGAGAGCAGTTGGGAGCCGGTTGGCGCAAAGGAATTTCGGCGTCTGTGGAATGAAGAGGTCGACGAGGCCGCTGCGAGCCACAAGCGCGAAAGGCTGCACCTTGCCACCGGGCTCCTGCTGCCCGTCTGGGACAAGCTCCCTTCCGATTTTGTTCGTGTCAGCCGGATTTCGGCGCGTGACGGTCGATCGCTGCTGGGACGCGAAGTGCCGCTTCACTGTGTTCCGGAACTCTTCCAGGCTCTTGGGCTCGAGAGCGATCAGGCCTTCTCGGCCGAGCAGATTGCTATTGCCGTGTTGGCGTCAGGGCGTCCGATGCCGATCAATGCCCGCGAGTCGCTCACCCTCAAGCGCAGTCTCGTCAATGGGGCGCAGCGGTTCGAACTTGCAGGGTGGTCGGCGGCTCGGCTCGACTGGTACAAGGCACAAGGGTGCTTCACCGAGATCATCCGCTACCAGACGCGGCTGTTCGTACCGACGACAAGCGCCGCAGCGGTGCTCGCGCGGATCAGCGCCTGAAACATGTACCTGTTTAGTTCGCGGCGAGCACTTCGCTTGCCGCGAATTCACCGCACCAGTCGTGGCTGAACGCCATTACCCACCCTTCGTAACTCGGAAGAAAGCGGCGGCATTGGCCGAGTTCGTGCCCGTCATCGTCGGAAACCCGCGACCAGAATCGGCAGCGTGCGCACTCTAGCGTTCTCGAAGTCATTGCCGGTCCTGGTTATCGCTCGCGCGCGTGCCGCACTGGCCTAACCAAGAACGACAGAGGGGAGGGAGCTTTCACCCGGATGGGCCAATTGGGCGTCGACGGTCGATGCATCAGGCTCGAATTCAGGAGTAAGTGCCATGATCAAGACAATTCCTCTGAGCAAGCTCGTTCCCTCACCGCGCAATGTTCGCCGTTATTCCGATGCCATTGCCGATGCAGAACTAAAGGCCAGTATTGCCGCGCGCGGCCTGCTGCAGAACCTCATCGTCCGGCCCGGCGCCAAGGGCAAGTTCGACGTCGAGGCGGGTGAGCGTCGCCGCAAGGCGATGGCAAGCCTCGCCGAAGAAAAAGTCCTGCCCAAGGACCACGAAGTGACCTGTCTGGTGCTCGAAGACAGCGCCGAAAGCGCAATCGAAACCAGTCTTGCCGAGAACTTCCACCGCCTCGCAATGAACCCGGCAGACGAGGCCCAGGCCTTTGCGTCGCTGATCGATGGCGGGGCTTCGGTCGAGGATGTTGCGCGCCGGTTCGGTCTGACGATCCGTTTCGTCGAAGGTCGGTTGCGCCTTGCCGGGCTTGCTCCGCAAGTGTTCGAGGCGCTGGCATCTGGCGAGATCACTCTCGATTTGGCCAAGGCCTATGGCGCCACATCCGATCAGGCGATCCAGGCCAGGGTCTTCGAGCAGGTCTCGACCGGCTACTACGCGCCGAACCCGGACTCGATCCGCCGCATGGTACTCTCGGGTACGGTCCGGGGCAGCGATCCGCGCGCCCGTCTCGTCGGGCGTGACGCATACTTTGCCGCTGGTGGCCGGATCGAGCGGGAGCTGTTCGATGACGAGGACAGCGAATCCTGGGCCGATGTCGCGCTACTCGAACAGCTCGCGGCCGCGAAGATGGCCGAGCAGGCGAAGGCGCTCGCTGTCGAGCAGGGCCTTGCCTGGGTCAAGCCGACCCTCGACCCTTACGCGAGCCACGACCTCGTCGAGGGTCTGGTCCGGCTCCCCGCCGAGCCGGCACCGCTGACCGAAGCGGAACTCGCCCGGCTCGATGCGCTCGATGCGTCCTATGATGAGCATGCTGCCGTGCTTGAAGACGAGGACAGCGCCGAAGATGCGATTGCCGCTGCCGAGGCCGCGATCGAAGCGATCGAGCGCGAATGCCAGGACATTCGGGCCAGGCCGCCCGTGCTTGCGCCCGAGCTCAAGGCAGAAGCTGGCATGATCCTGGTGCTGTCGCGCGACGGGATCCCGGTGCTCCAGCCGGTGTTCTATGGGCAGCGGCAGGCCGAAGTGGCAGGCGATGACGATGGAATCGAGGTGGTCACCAGCGAAGGTGGTGAAAGTCCGCGCCGCTCGGCCTTGTCGAAGCGTCTTGTCGACGAACTTGCGATGCAGCGTCGCGACGTGCTCGCGCTTCACGTCGCCTCGGATCCCGGCCTTGCGCTCGACTTCATGGTCTTCACGCTAGCCGACGCCGATACGCTCGACTACCGCGCGCGCTCCGCAACGACCTTGCGGGGTGGTGTGCCTGCCGGGCCGATCACCGGGTTCGAGGCCAAGGACACGTCGGCGAGTGCCTCGCTCGCCGAGTTCAGGTCGGGTCTCGATGAGAACTGGCGTGGCTGTGCAAGCGCATCGGAGCGGTTCGAACAGTTCCGCGCGCTGTCCGACGAAGCCCGTGCCGCCTGGCTCGGGCATGTGGTCGGCAGGACGCTCGAGGCGAGCCTGAACATGGCGGGTGAGCGCCGGATTGAGTTCCATGATCACCTCGGGAGTTTGATCGGGATCGACATGGCAACGTGGTGGCGCCCAACCGCGGCAAACTACTTCGACCGAGTTTCGAAAGCGGTGATACTCGACGCGCTCTCCGCCGTCGGCGGACCCGATCTCGCGAGCCGGTTCGCTTCGGTCAAGAAGGGCGATCTGGCGATGAGCGCCGAGCGCGTCTTCGCTGGGACCTACATAACCGAGGTCGAGGTGCGTGACCGCGCGCTCGCCTGGGTGCCCGAGGTGATGCGTTTTGCCGGTGCCGAGCCAGTCGAGGCCGAGAAGGACGAACCGCCGCTCGCCGAGCCCGGCGAAAGCACCGCTGCCTCCGAAGGCGCCAACGACGATGTTCAGCCCCCCCGCGAGCTGGCTGCCTGACCTCCTCCTGACAGGCAGGCCACTCGTACCCCTGAAGCGGTCCCTTGGCTTTGCCCAAGGGGCCGCTTCCTTTTTGGGAGAAGAGCAGAGGGAGCTTGTTGTCTCACCGGATCTGACCAGCGGTCGTGCTGGCGGACCGGATCAGGAGACCTCTCATGTCCTATCGCAAGAGTTCGTCCGGCGGACCGTCGCCCGCCTCCCGCATTACCCAGGAAATCATTGCCCGCCTCGAAGCCGGGACCAAGCCATGGGTCCAGCCCTGGCGCGGCGTGCCGGTGTCCCGGCCCTTGCGCGCCTGCGGCATTCCCTATCGCGGCATGAACGTGTTCTGGCTGTGGATGGTCGCAGACATGTGCGGCTACGCCTCCCCCTACTGGATGACCTACAATCAGGCCAAAGACCTTGGGGCGCAGGTCCGTAGGCACGAGAAGTCGACGATCGCGATCTTCTATAAAAGCTACACCAAGGAGGTTGAGGCTCCCGACACCGGCGAAAGGTCCGACGAGGCGCGCCGGGTGCTGAAGGCTTACCCAGTGTTCAATGCCGACCAGGTTGTAGGACTGCCTGAGCGCTTCCATCCCGCCGCCTCACTCGATCTGGTCGAACCTGAAGGCCGCGCGGCCGAGCTCGACTCATTCTTCGCAGGCATCCCAGCCAACCTGCGACACCATGGGGCTGAAGCCTACTACGAGCCAACGCCCGACCGTGTGACCATGCCGCCCGCACACCTCTTCGCTGCCTTCGATCATTACTACGCTACGCTCGCGCACGAGTTGTCGCACTGGACCGGCCATCCCAGCCGCTTAAGCCGCAATCTCAAGAACCGTTTCGGAACTTCGGCCTATGCCGCCGAAGAACTTGTCGCCGAGCTCTCGAGCGCGATTCTGGGAGCTGAGCTCGGCCTGCCTGTAACCCATCTCGACAGCCACGCGAGCTACATCGAGCATTGGCTGAAACTGCTGCGTGATGACGACCGCGCAATCCTTACCGCCGCAGCCAAAGCCGAAGAGGCCGCAAGGCTGCTCCTGAGGCTCGGGGGAAGGATGCTCGCAGACGGCGAGGCCGAACCTGGCGATGTGGCTCTGGCAGCCTGAAGGAGGACATCATGGGCCGATCGGTCAGCTATCCCAGCGGCGCTGTCGTCGCGTTCACCGTGCTTGAGGTCGAGGACGATGATGACTGGGATTTTGAATACGAATGGCTGCGTGAGGATCTCAGGATCCGCGCTGGCGCAGCTTTTCCTTCGCTTGGTCATCACGAAGGCTGGCGCGGCCGCGAGGACCGGATACTTCTGCGCAATGCTTTCGCGGACTTCGGCGTCTCGGCCTACGGCGGCCTGGTTGCCGTCTGGATCGCTGAACGCGATGACGGCGCCTATTGGGATACCGAATGGCGCTACGCGCGCAGCCCCCGGGCACAACACTGGCTCCGACAGATTGCCGCACGCTTTGATGCACTGTTCGGTGATTACGATTGCCTCGGGCACATGTCGAACGGGGAGGGCGTCTACCGAAAACGCGCAGCGGCGTGATTCAACATCTGTTCATGTGAACGATATATGGCTATATCCATCATTTGAAAGGACAGGTGATGGCAACTTTGGCAACCCGGCCCCAGCACTCTGACGGACAAGTTCTCACTTCGGCAATCGCAAGGATTGCCGATTTCTGGGGCTTTTCCAATCCCAAGCTTGGGTCAATACTCGGGCTATCCCCGGCGACGGTCTCGCGACTCAAGGGCGGCAAGACCCTGCTCGACCCGGCCTCGAAGTCATTCGAGGCCGGACAGTTCCTGCTGCGCCTGTTCCGCGGGCTCGATGCGCTGATGGGTAGCGACGATGCCGCGTCGCGCCGCTGGTTGGAAACACCCAATCTCGATCTGGACGCACGTCCGCTCGACCTCATCGATAGCTTCAAGGGCCTCATCACCGTGTGCGATTATGTGGACGCCCACCGCGCTCGCGTCTGAGCTTGGCTCCTATCGCGGCGCGGTCTGGCGCGTGGTCGAGGCCCAGCACCGGATCTCGACCAACCGACTTGCCGACAGCCTGGCTGATCAGGCCCGGCTCGAAGCACTCGCCGAAGCGGCCAAGCCCGATCTCCCCAAGGCCGCGCAGGGCCTTCACTATCTACTCGCTTCGCCGTTTCGCTACGGTCACGGCACGGCCAGCCGGTTCCGCCGCGCTGATGAACGTCCCGGTATATTTTACGCCAGCGAAGCCGAGGGCACTGCGATTGCCGAGACCGCCTATTGGCGTCTACGCTTCTATCTGCGTTCTCCCGGTTTTGTGCCGCCCTCTGCAACGACCGAGCACACCAGCTTCACAGTCAAGGTTTCGACAAGCCGGGCAATCGACCTGACCCACGGTGCCTTTGCGGCCGACGCTGCACTCTGGACCGATCCGGACGACTATACCGCGTGCCAGGATCTCGGACACGCCGCACGAGAGGCCGGGGCCCTGATAATCCGCACCCGCTCGACGCGCGATCCGGCGCTCGGTCACAACGTGGTCGTCCTCACGCCCGAAGCCTTTGCCGCAGCGCAGCCAACGATCCGCCGGACCTGGCACTTGCGCTTCGAGGGTGGCCGCCTCACTGCGCTTGCTGCTTTCCCTTCCGAAGACCGCTTTGTCTTTACCGGGGCTGATTTCAACCTCGCTTGAGGCGCGCAGACGCAAGCTGGAAAGGTGCGGCACGGCGTATGCCTGATTGGTGACGCCAGTGCGTGCTGTTGCCTGCGTCACTCGCGAGAGAGGCCCTGGGCCAGCCGGCGAAACCGCGCAACCCGGCTTGGCCAAGCCCGTGTTGGCCGGTCCCTCATGGGGACTCGGCCGGCCCGCGCCAGCCTGCCCAAGCGGGTTCCCCTGCGGTGCGCGGGTCCACCCATGACTGGCCCTGACGGGCTCTCGCTGGCGCAGCCACCAAGCGGCACGTCAGCCTCACACCAGTCAGGAGGATACACCCATGCACACCAGTTTTTACGACCAGCTCGCCGGTCTTGATCTCGCCAGCTTTTCGATTGGTCCTGCTCCGGTTTCGACAACCGATTTTCCGGTTCGCGAAGCCGTCGTCCAGACGCTCGAGGCGGTCTGGTCCGATCTTTTTGCACTCATCTCCGGGACCGCTCTCGAGGCAGATGCCGAGGATCTGGGCTGGGCCTTCGTCAATCTCTTCCATCGTTCTGCCGAGCGAAAGTCGTCCGCGCTCGACCGCGCCACGGACGAGGTCCGGGCGCTCGTCGCGACGGCCGATGGTTCCGAGATTCACACCCACGAACTTGAGACTCAGGTCGAGCGGGCGCAATGCGCCGAGGCCAGCATGCTGGCTCTCGAAGAAATGCGCGAGATCGCTGCCAGCCTCTACCTCAATGAATTCAGTTCTTCCTGGAAGCCGGCTTCGAGTTCGCGCTTCAACCACAGCGCGATGCTAACTTCAGCGCTGGTCGAAGGGCGGGATTTCCTGCGCGCCCGGGCTGAGTCCAAGCGCCGCGCGGCGATGCCGGAAGGTACGCCGGTCGTGTTCGCTGGGGGGCGGATCCGCCACCCCAATGAAGCCGATGCCCTGACTTTCGCCAACAACGTCTGGGCTACTCTCGACAAGGTCCGCGACCGGGTCCCGAACATGGTGTTGATTCACGGCGGTGACACCAAGGGCGTCGACCGCTTGGCATCGAGCTGGGCCGAGCGTCGCAATATCCCGCAAGTGACCTTCTCGCTCGACATGCGACTTGGCGCCCGTGCGGGCTTCAAGCGCAATGAGCGGATGCTCTCGCTCGATCCGCGTTATGTTGTGGCGTTTCCTGGTAATGGCGTCCTGGAGCGTCTGGTTATCGAGGCCAAGTCGCGTCGGATCACGGTTGTCGATCGTCGTGGTCCGCTGGGAACCAGCCCGAAGTCGAACACAGGGTCCTCGTGACCCAATGGCGACCGTCACCCGTGAATTGTCTCCGCGCGTTCCAGCATTGCGACAAATTGCGCAATCTTGCGGGCGCGTGTCTCGGCGCGCTTCACCGCTGCAATCCGGTACAGGATCGCGTAGCGATTGGCTCCAGTCAGTGTGGCAAAGAAGGCCGCTGCTTTGGGGCTATGGTCGAACGCTTCCTGGAGGTCGGGCGGAACGGTAGCAGTGCTGGCAGGGGCATAAGCGGAGTCGCACCGACCATCGGCCTTAGCGGCTTCGATTTCGGCCAGACCGCGCTTTGTCATTCGGCCATCAATTATCAGTTCCATCGCACGGTTGCGGTTCACTTCTGACCATTTGCTGCGCGCCTTGCGCGGCGTAAACCGGATTAGCCAGCTTGCCGCATCGTATTTGTCGAGCTGGCCGTCGATCCAGCCATGACATAGGGCCTGATCGATCGCTTCGGCCTTGGTCAGGCTTGAAAGGTGAGCACCTTTCTTGGCGAACCGCAGCCACACGCCAGCAGCGTCAGGGGGCTGTGCTCCCAGCCATTCGCCGAGCGCTTGCCCGGTTTCGAACAGCAAGATCGGGAGCCCTGATCGCATTTCGGTCATGGGTGCAGCTTAGGTTGAGCCACTGGAATGTGAAGCCTGCTTGCCCGAAGGCCGCCCCCGGATTGTGGTGGCACACCGGCACGTCCATGCCTGCTGTCAGCGATGCGACGCCGAATTCAACCTGGCGCAGCTGTTTCCGACCATGGTTCTGCCTGTGCGTGATTGCAAGTCGTCAGAACTCTAAATCAGGGAGGCGTCCGTCGGGGCGGGTGAGAACCTCGCAAGGCGGCAACGACACTTGGGATCGAGGCCAGGACATCCAGCCCAACCATCCAGGACAACCCGTCTTTCTTGCGAACCGTCCCTTGAATCAGCCCCCGGACGAGACGCAACCCGCGAACCTGTCCGGCCGTGTTGCCGCCCCTTTGGGACGGCTGCCCGCACCACCCGAACTGGTCGGGGTTCCCCTTCGGTGCGTATCGCCGTTGGCCGCTTCTTCACTCGTGTTCGCAGCCGGGATGGTCCCGGATGCTCGATCAGGAGAAGTATCATGACCAATCTCGTAGTTCTCGTCGGCCGCATCGCCCGCGATCCCGAAACCCGCACTACTCAGGGCGGCACGAGCATCACTTCGATCTCGGTGGTGACCGACCGGCCCGCTCGCAAGGAGGGCAAGACCTACAAGGACGAAAACGGCTACACCGCCAAGGACAGCGAATTCCACCGCATCACCTGCTTCAACGGCCTGGGCGAGAACGTCGCCAAATACTGCACCAAGGGTCAGCTCGTGACGGTCGAAGGGCGCATTCACTACACCCAGTGGGAAGACCAGAGCGGCACCAAGCGCTACGGCTGCGAGATCATCGCCGACAAGGTCGATTTTCTCACCAAGGGCCGCCAGAACGGCAGTGATGGCGACAACGAAGGCGCCCCCGACATCGAGGATTGAGGCGCAGCTTCGACCAGCAACAGGCCCCGGCGGCGCGAGCCACCGGGGCCTTTGTCTTGCTTGAGGGCAAAGGCGGCGGCGCGGGGCATCGAACCCCGCGCCGCCGCTTCATGCAGGCTTGGGCGTGGAGGCGAGGCGTTTGAGACTCTCGTCGATGCCGATTGCCATCGACTGCCGGATCAGCTGTCTCAGCTGTGCTGGTTCGAGTATTTCGGCGCCGCATTCGAGCAGGACTTGGCCAAGCTCAGTCGCGACGCCTTCGCGCAGCTTTGTCTCTTCGGCAGCGAGCTCCTCGCGCTGGCGTTGCACTTTCAAGAGCGCATCGCGTGCGCTCACTTTGGACCTGGCCATCTGAATTCCTTTCGCTGGCCGTTGGTCCCCTCCTGGCAGGTCATGTCGCAGGTCGGAGCTCTGTAGGAAAATGGCTTTTTGGAGAGCTTGGCTTGTCCGCGAGAGGGGGAGGGCTCTCTCGCGAGAACTACGAGGATGATGGCGGCTTTGGGGCCGCGTCAAGGACGACGGGGCCCCACCATTTTGCTCCAGGGCCAAGGCCCTTCCATAAAATCGTGACCCCCATCGCCGCTGCGCGGCCGTGCTTCGCACGGTCCCTGACCCGTCCCGTCGCCCCCATCTCGAGGGGCCCCTGATGCGAAGCATCGAACATCAGGAGGTTTGCCATGATTGTATCTGCTGTCCTTACCGCCACGCCGCTGGACTTTGACCAGACTGCTTACCTTGCCGCGTTGGATCGAGCGCACGCCCGGTCCTATCACAGCTACTTCAACCAGTACGTTCTGACCGACGACGAAGCGGGGTTCATCGCGGTCGACGAGGGAGATTACGGGGCACTGGCACCGCGCCTTTACGACCGGATCGTGGAAACCGTACCCAGCAAACTTTGCGACGAAGACTAGACCGCAGGCTAGAGCTCAACAGCTCTGAAGGGGGAGTCCGGGCATCCGGGCTTCCCCTTTCGTTTTGCTTTGATCCCGTCTGGCAAACGAATTTTCCGCTGCGGCGGTGGTCCTACCGGACTTTTGTTCAAGCCCGTATATTCCGGTTCAAACCTGATCACTGGTACCGCACTTCGAAGTAGGGAACAGGGGGCACACCCTACGCCAGGTCTGGCAGGTTCGAATTGCGCAGAAATCGGCCATTCACAAGCTAGAATTTACCTCTCGTCACTTCGCAATCAGATTGATTTACATGGTAAAAAGCAAATCAGGCTACGTTGTGAACGCGTGGAGGTGGCGGAATTACGCGACGTATTCGTTCTTGACATGTTCTTTTGTGTAATGTAGCTCCAACACTGCCTTGCGAGCGCAAACCAGGATCCAAGATCGAAGGATCCTGACAATGCCAAGACCAATATCCCTCCAAGTCTATGTCTCGCCCGAGCTTGCCCAGCAGGTTCGGGCTGCCGCAGAAGCCGATGGCCTCGCGGTCAGCGAATGGCTGCGCTCGCAGCTTAAGAAGGCCCTCGCAGGTGCACCTGCTGGTGCAACCGACCGGGGTCTGCTCGACAAACTCTACCGTCAGTCGTTGTTCGCTTTCGTCGGGCTCGATGCGCTCCTTTCGGGGCACCCCGACCACACCTTGCGCGAGCGTGCGCACACCGCGTGGAAGGCTCGCTGCAAAGAAGCCGGCATGGCCGCTGCCCCGACCAAGGGAGGCGCAAAATGAAGAAGAACCTCGTCGACTTCACCCGCGGCAGCCAGCTCCTTGGCCACTTCAGTTTCATGTTTGCCGCCGGGCTCAAAGGGCCGCTCATCATCGCCGCGCTCATCATCTCGTGGATGTCGTGGTGGATGCTCTCGACCGGGCTCAGCGACCACGAAAGTTACCTCGTCTGGATGAAGTTCTACGCTGCCGCTTACGGCTTCATGGAATTCGATCCGCACAAGGAGATTGCGCTCGAAACCGCCTTCGGGGGTACGGTCAAATTTCCTATTACCTATGTCGAAGGCTTCCCACCTGTGGTGCGCGCCTGGGACCATATGGTCTCGATCCTGGGGCGTGCTCTGACCTATTCGGCGCTGCTGCTCGTACCTGCCTTTGCGCTGTTTTACTGGTTCGCCTCGCGGTTCGGCGCCAAGTCCAAGGAACGCAAACACGAGCGCGGAGCGATGCTCTCCACGCTTCCTGAACTGGTCGAGGAAATCCGCGTTCACAACAATGCCGAAAAGTCCAAAGAGCTCACTGCGGTGCTGGGCTGGCGTTACCGACTGTGCAGCCAGACGGAGCTCGCCGAAGTCTTTCCCTATCGGCCCTCGCGTCTTGCCAAGGTGACCTATCCTTGGCGGCTCGAGCAGAGCCACGCGATGCTCATCGGCACAACCGGCATGGGCAAGACCGTCGCTTTGTCCGAGATGATCGAGGAGGCAAGGGCGCGCGGCCAGCGTGCGGTTATCTTCGATCTGACCGGCGCTTTCATCGAGCATTTTTACGACAGCAGCCGCGACGTGATTCTCAACCCACTCGACGCGCGCTGCCCGATGTGGAGCGTGTTCGATGAGTGCCGCGACGAGGCCGAGTTCACGGCTGCGGCCGAGGCACTGGTGCCCCATGACGGGGGCGGAGCCGAGCAGTTCTGGGTGCTCGCCGCGCGGCTCTTGTTCGTCGAAATGTGCTTGAAGCTCAGAGCGCGCGGCCAGGCGACCAATGAAGCCCTGGCGGCGGAATTGATGACTGCCGATCTTGCCGCCGTGCACCGCTTGATGCGCGGCACGATCGCCGATCCGCTTACTGCGCCGGAGGCCGCGCGTATGGCGGAATCGATCCGCGCGGTGTTCAATGCCAATGCCAAAGCACTCACGCTGCTGCCCAAGACAGGCAAGCGGTTCTCGGTGCGCGACTGGATCGAGAGCGACAAGCGTGACGGGTCGATGGTGTTCATTTCGGCGCGCTACGTCGACATGAGCGTTTGCTCGCAGCTCCTCACCGTCTGGCTCGACCTTGCCATGAATACGCTCATGGCGATGGACCGGACGCGAGAGGTTCGGATGTGGTTCTTCGTCGATGAACTCGGCGCGCTTCATCGCCTGCCAGCGCTCGAAAAGGGTCTCCAGACGGCGCGCAATTTTGGCGGCGCGATCGTCACCGGGATCCACGCCTATGCCAAACTCAAGGAGGTCTACGGCGAGAACATGGCGATGACCCTGTCATCGCTTGCCCGGACCAAGCTGATCCTCGGTACGGCTGACAGGGAAACCGCGACCTGGTGCTCTGACTTCATTGGCCACCGTCAGGTCCGCGACATGGAAGAAGGCTACACTTACGGCTACAACAACGCCCGCGACGCGGTCAGCCTGACCTCGCGCAAGCACATCGAGCCGCTGCTGCTGCCCGATCAGTTGATGAACCTGCCGCGGCTTTCGGGATATCTCAAATTCCCCGATGGGTTCCCTGCAGCCCCGGTCAAACTGGTCCCGGTCGACCGGGTCAGGCACGCCGACCCCTTCATTCGCCGCGCGGAAGATTCGGGATCTAAGGCTGGTCCGGCCTCGCCCCATAGTCCGCCATCCGGCCCATCACCGGTGCCGCCAGCACCCGCGCCTGCGCCTCAGGCGAATGGCGGCAATGACCCTGCCGCGCCGCCCGCGGCGAATGACGACGGCGCGGGGCAACGCATTGTTCCGCGCCAAGGTGAACTTGCGCTACGATCGGGTCAGGAAGCCTCCATCAGTGGCGGTGAGGCGGAGCAACGCGAGCCGATTGCCGAGGTGCTCAAGGAGGCACGAGCTACCGAATTCGCAAGCACCGTACCTGCTCCGAGTGCCCTGGATGCGGCGCATGCCGCTGGGCCACGAGAAGGGCAGGCTCCTCTTGCATTACCCAAGGAAGCTGCGCTTCGATTGGTGAGTGGTGACGGACAGGAGCAAGGCAGGTCGAAGGATGGTCAAGACCCGCCGCGCAGCGACGCGCCCCAGGTTCTGAAGGCTGAAAGCGAGCAAAAGCCGGAGGCGAAGCAAGGTGTGCTCCATGCCGCCGCCGAAGCCCGCAAGCTGATGCTCGAGGATGGCCTTGCCGAGCACGACGAGCCCGGCCGCGATGAGCGCGGGCTTGGCGAAGCCGACATGGAAATCTGAAAAGCCCAAGCGTCCGCCGGGAGTGTGAGGCATGCTGTCTGTTGCCAATGTCCGCACTGCCGGCGGCGCTGCAAAATACTTCGCCGCTGACAACTACTACACTCGCGCCGATGCCGATCGATCGGGTACCTGGTTCGGCAAAGGCGCCGAGGAGTTTGGGCTGTTGGGCGAGGTCGATCCCAAGATATTCGAAGCGGTGCTGAAGGGATTCCTTCCCGATGGCAGCCGCCTGGGAAGTGACAATCGCGAGCACCGCGCGGGAACCGATCTGACATTCTCGATGCCCAAGAGCTGGTCGCTGCTGGCGCTGGTGGGTGGCGACAAGCGGATTCTCGAAGCTTACGCCGGGGCGGTCAGGGAGACCCTTGCCTGGGCGGAGAAGAACCTCGCCGAGACCCGGATGGAAGCGGGCGGCAAGTACAAGCCGGTCCAGACGGGCAATCTTCTTGTGGCGCTCTTCAGCCATGACACCAACCGTAATCAGGAACCCAATGCCCACATCCATGCAGTGGTGGCCAATGCGACCCAGGGGCCTGACGGCAAATGGCGCGCGCTCAAGAACGACAAACTCTGGGAGCACAATACGCTGCTCAATGCGATGACCATGGCGCGTTTCCGGATCTCGGTCGAACGGCTCGGCTATGAAATCGGTGAGATCGGCAAGCATGGCAATTTCGAGGCCGCTGGCGTGCCGCGCACCGCGATCGAAGCGTTCAGCACCCGCCGCGCCGAAGTGCTCGCTCTGGTCGAGAGGATGGCGCACAAGGGGCCATCGGCGACCGATACGGCCACCTTGATGACCCGGGCAGAGAAACAGCCGATCGCGGATCGGGAAGCGCTAGCGCGCCAGTGGGCCGACAAGGCTGCAGCGATCGGATTCGATCCCAGAGCGGTCATCGCCAGGGCCAATGCCAGGGCAGCAAACGACATCGGAAATGTGGGTGGGTTGGCCGTTGCGGCCCGCGATCTTGCCGCACGGGGCAAGGAACTGATCGCCGCGCTCGCCGAGCGCTTCGGCCTGCGCGAAGGCGACCCTTTGATCCCCGCCGATCTGGCGCGTCGGCCACAGGAAGAGGTCGCGGCGATCCACGCCGTCGCCTCGGCGGTCCGCCACTTGTCGGAGCGCGAAGCGGCCTTTGCCCGGACCGATATCTACAAGGCCGCATTGGGTTTTGGCCTGCCCGCCGGGATGGCCGCGATCGAGCGCCGGGTGATGCAGCTCGAGCGACAGGGGCAGCTGCAACGAGGCAAGGGTGCCGACCGCGGGCTGGTTACCACGGCAGGCGCGATTGCTTCCGAGCAGCGCATCGTTGCGGGCATTGAGGAGGGCAGGGGCAAGGCGCCTGCAATCGTGCAGGCCGACGAGGCCGGGACCCGCCTCCAGGCGCTCTCGCAGCTCAAATACGGCATGACCCTCAACCCCGGACAGGAAGCTGCCGGACGACTTCTGCTCGGCTCGCACAACCGGATCGTGGCAGTCCAGGGGATTGCCGGTGCGGGCAAGAGTACCATGCTCAAACCCGTTGCTGACATTCTGCGCGAGGAGGGCAAGCAGGTGCTGGGGCTCGCAGTCCAGAATACTCTGGTCCAGATGCTTGAGCGCGACACCGGCATCCCGTCGATGACCGTAGCGCGGTTCCTGAGGCGCCATGCCGCGCTGCTCGGCGGCGGCGACAAGGCGGCGCTCTCCAAGGCAAAGGCCGAGCTTCGGGGAACCGTTGTGCTACTCGACGAGGCCTCGATGGTCGGCAATTCCGACAAGGAGAAGTTGGTCCGGCTCGCCAATCTGCTCGAGCTCGAGCGGTTCGCTGCGATCGGGGACCGCAAGCAATTGGGCGCGGTTGATGCGGGCAAACCGTTTGATGTGATGCAACAGGCTGGCGCCGAAACCGCGACCATGAACATCAACATTCGGGCTCGCGACAAGCCTCTTCGATCCGCTCAGTACGCGGCGCAAGGCGGACGGATCGATGAGGCGTTGCGGCACCTCGGCAGTAATGTCGTCGAAGTAAGGGAGGGCGCAGCGATCGAAGCGGCTGCGGCATGGCTGTCGTTGCCCCCGGCAGATCGGGAGCGCACCGCGATTTATGCGTCTGGGCGGGATTTGCGAGCCCAAGTCAACGAGGCGGTCCAGACCGGGCTCAAGGCCAATGGTGAAATCGGCGAACCCTCGCTGCGCCTCCAGGTGCTCTCCCGGATCAACACTACGCAAGAGGAGCTGCGCCATGCATCGACCTACCGGGCCGGCATGGTAGTCGAGGTCGAGCGCGACAAGCGCGCCCAGGGGCTTGTCCGTGGCATGTATACGGTCGTCGGGATCGACCCTAGGCGCGAGCGGGTCGAACTTGAGAACGAACGCGGCAAACGGTTCGAATTCCGGCCAGACAGGTTGCGACCGCAGGGTGAGCACGACGCTCTGCGGGTCTACGAACTCAAGGACCTGGCGCTGCACGGCGGCGACCGCATTCGCTGGACTCATACCGATCACAAGCGGGGACTGCTCAATGCCGATCAGGCGCGGATCACGGGAATCGATGCAAGTTCGGTGCGTCTGACGACTTCGACAGGGATCGAACACCAGTTGAGCAAAGACGATCCGATGCTGAAACGGCTCGATCTCGCCTATGCGCTTAATGCCCACATGGCGCAGGGGCTTACCTCGGATCGCGGGATCGCCGTAATGGACAGCCGCGAGCGCAACCTTTCGAACCAGCAGACCTTTCTCGTCACGATCACGCGGCTGCGCGATGGTCTGACGCTCTATGTCAACAATGCCTCGCGGCTCGAGGAAGCGGTCGAGCGTAATACTGGCATGAAGCGCTCGGCCCTTGAGACGGTCGGACTGCTGCGCGATGCGGCAGCGACAGGACAGGCCAAGGGCCAGGTTGCAGTCGCGGCCCCCGAGAAGCAGCCCCCCGAAAAGGACCGCTCGATCATCAAGCCGTTCGAGATCGGGATTTGAGTGGCGCTCGCTTAGTGCCGTGTACCCGGCGCGTCTGCGCCTTCCTCGAGCTCAACGATCCGCTTGGCGATCTCTTGCCATGTGCGGATACCGGCTTCGTCGTTCTTGAGCGCCAGGGCGCCGATCTGCTCGGCGACATGGGAAGCGGCCTTATCCCCATGGGTTTTAAGCACCGTATTGGCGCAGGCCCAGAGTTCCCAGTCGCTCAGCGGCACCGATGGCCCCGCCAGTAGCGATCCCACCTGAGCACCGTACCGGTTGCCACCATCGCACAGGAGAGATCCTGGCCCGAGGGCAGGGTGCACCAGGCCGCCGTGCGGCTGCCGCCGGCCGATCCTTCAGACAAGCAATTCATCGTCGGCCCGCGCACAATCACGTGGCCGGTGCTGATTACCCCACGCGCGCCGCCAAACAGGCTCACCAGCGCATCGCGCGCCTGGATCGCGCTCGCGGCGGGGCAGGGCTGATTGTCGCGGCAGGTCCCATCCATCTCTTTCGCGGCGATCCCAGCGATGCGGACATGCGGGCCTTCGGCGCACCAGATCGGGCCATCGCCATCGTAGACGTGGGTCGGGGTGCAGGTGAAGGTTTGGCCGGCGCTGACGACGGCAGCGGCGAGGGCAAGCAGACTCATTTGATTGTAGCTACTGCAACTTTCGACCGAACCAAAGCACCCGGCCGACAATGTTCACCGTCCGGCGATCGAGGCCGTTCCAGGTCGGGTAGGCGGAGTTGTCGCTCACTACCGAAACCTTGCGGCCCTGCGGCTCGATTGCAATGCGCTTGACCGCCAGCGCATCGTCCATGCGCAGGACATAGATCCCGTCGCGCAACCGGGCCTGATTGTCGCCGAGGTCGACCAAGACATCGTCGCCGTCGCTCAGTGTGGGTTCCATCGAATCTCCGCGCACCCCAATGATCGAGAGGCTCGGGCTCTTGCTCGCGGTAAGCTTGCGCAGCCAGTTCGGATCGAACCCGAATTGCGCGCTCTTGGCTTCCATCTCGGCGAGGGCGCCGTGTCCGGCCGACGCCTCAACATCGAGGATCGGCACCTGGACGAGATCGATGACCGGTCCCGAGCGGCGGGTGGGGCCGCCAAGGGTCGCTTCATCGACCCCGAAGAATCGGGCGAGAATGCCGCGATCCCGCTCGTCGAGATGCCGCGGGCTACCCTTCTTGAGGTACTGCTGAATATAGGAGGTGTTGCGCCCCAACAGTCGAGAAATCCCGGAATAATTGACCCGCCGCTCAAGGATCAGGCGGTCGAGCGCTTCGCGTGCCTCGTCCATGTCTTTCGGTTCCAAAGCTGCCTGCATAGGAAAAAATCCTAGACTATAGGATGGGCGTCCTATACGGAACATATAAAGAACGCAAGTCTAAAGTGAGTCGGACGCTGATGGAGCTTCTGGGTAAGCGGTGTTTTCAGCCCACGGCGGTCCAAGGCATGAGTTCGCCGACGGCGTTGGCGGGATGACCGGCAGCTAATTTGGCAAGCGTCTCCGTCATCCAAGCGTGCGGGTTGATACCGGACAACTTGCAGTTCTCGATGAGCGTGGCGATCACCGCCCAGTTGTCACCTCCTTCATCGGAGCCCGCGAACAGGGCGTTCTTGCGATTGAGGGCCAAGGGCCTGATGCTGCGCTCGACGGTGTTGCTGTCGAGATCGACGCGGCCGTCATCGAGGAAGCGCGAGAGGCCTTCCCAGCGAGTGAGCGCGTAGCGGATCGCCTCGCCGAGCTTGGCCTTGGCGCTCACCTGGCGGTTCCGCGCATCGAGATACTGGCGCAAATCATCGAGGATGATGCGGCTGCGTTCATTGCGGACTGACCGGCGTTGCTCTGCAGACGTGCCGCGCACTTCGTCCTCAATGGCGTAGAGCATGGCGATGCGGCGCAGCACCTCGGTGGCGACTGGTGAGCTGTCAGCCAGCTCGTAGAACTTGCGTCTTACGTGTGCCCAGCAGAAGGCGAGTTGGACCTGCTGTCGACGCTTGGCGAGCGCGGCATAGCCGCCATAGCCATCGACCTGCAGCACGCCGGCAAAATCGCCGAGATGCGTCTCGGCGCGCTCGCCCTTGCGGTCGGCGGCGTAGATATAGGCGACCATCGACGGATCATCGCCGCCCCAAGGCCGGTCGTCGCGGGCATAGGCCCATAGCTGGCCGGTCTTGGTCCGCCCGCGTCCCGGATCGAGCACCGGCGCGGTGGTCTCATCGGCGAACAGTCGCTGCGATCGTCGCAATCGCTCGAGGATGTGGTCGCGCAACGGGCGCAGATACCATGCTGCTCGGCCGACCCAGTCGGCCAGAGTGGATCGGTCGAGGTGGATACCCTGCCGGGCGTAGATCTGCGCCTGACGGTACAGCGGCAGGTGATCGGCATACTTGGCGACCAGCACCTGTGCGATCAGCGCTTCTGTGGGGATGCCGCCTTCGACGATCCGTGCCGGTGCCGGAGCCTGCACGACCGCGCTCTCGCAGGAACGACAACCGTAGCGCGGACGGCGCGTGACAAGAACGCGGAAGGTGGTCGGCACGACATCGAGCCGCTCAGCCACGTCCTCGCCGATCTGGTGAAGTGCGCCGCCACAGCACGGGCAAGCCTTGTCGTCGATATCGACAACCTGCTCGATCCGCTCGAGATGGGCTGGCAACGATCCCCGGTTGGTCTTGCGGGGCCGCTCGGCCGGAGCCCGGCTTGCCTTGTCCCTGGCATGCTCTGCCTCGGCCAGCGCCGTCTCGACTTCCTCCAGGGCAAGTTCGAACTGATCGGGATCGAGCTGCTCCGACCGACGCCCGAAACGATGCCGCTGCAAGGCGGCGATGATCGCCTTCAGGCGTTCAATCTCTGCCTTGAAAACCTTCAGCGCGTCGATCTCGCGGGCCTGTTCAAGGACCAGCGCACGGAGCGCTTCAACGTCATCGGTGAGGTCCGCTTCCATGAGCATGGGAGGCAGTGAATCAGGAGACGAAAGCCCCGTCAACCAGCAATCTGCGGGGCAATCGGACGGCGTCCGCCATGTATCCGGCGCCAGTCCAGACCCTCCAGAAGTGCGCCGAGTTGCGCCGACGTCAGACGTATCACACCGTCCTGTATGCCGGGCCACCTGAAGCCGCCGGACTCCAATCTCTTGGCCATCAGGCACAGACCGGTGCCGTCCCACCAGACCAGCTTGATCCGATCACTGCGCTTCGCCCGGAACACGTAGATGACACCGGAATAGGGATCGCCGCCGTACTCGGCGCCGACCAGCGCCGCCAAAGCATCTGGCCCCTTGCGGAAATCCACGGGGCGCGTCGCCACCATTACCCGCGAACCAGGCCCGATCCCGATCATCGGCCAGCTGGCGTCTGCAAAGTCTGAATGATGGCCACCGCCATATCGATCCGGGCCGCTTGCCCGATCCGAACAATGGCGCCACCAATCTCGACCTCAACGCTATCGCTTGAAATGGGCGGCGTTGCCTCGCCAACCACCGGCACAAACATGGGTTCGTTCCTGGGCGGCAACTTGGCAGCCTCGACAGCGTAACGGAGTTCTCTGCGCCACGTGTACAACAGCGCCGTGCTGATCTCTCGGTCGCGGGCAAACGCCGCGATGTTCTCGCAACGCTCCATCTCTGCAACCAGTGCCAGCTTCTGCTCCACCGACCAGACACGCCGTCGCCCTGCCATACCGCTGAGAACTTCAATCCGCCGAAACGGCTTCAGAGCCACTCCAGTGTCGGTGTCCAATGCGGTCGTAACGATGGCCTCGTCCATGCCCGCACATCAGCCTTTGCCAACCAATCTGACAAGGTGGCGGCGAAACACCGCTTACGCTTCTGGATCAGATCGAGACCTATCTTGCCCAGCACCGGATGCCGCCCAGCAAGTTCGGGCGGTTAGCGGTAGGCGATCCGAGGTTCGTCAAAGATTTGCGGTGCGGGCGGCTCCCGCGAGCAAAGACCTGTGACCGGGTGCGATCCTATCTGGTTGAGAGGTCCGCCGCGAGCGCTCAACAGATGCTTTCGCAAGGGACTCAGTCGCCACGTCTGCCGAGCGTTGCGAGCCCGCATTGATCGAGGAAATGTTAGGCCTTGCGCAATTTATGTCCGCTCTCTTCGGAGATCTCGGCGTGATACTGTTCGTCCGCACTTTGCCACACAAAGGACTTTGCGGGTCCCGCATAGGGTCTCAGCTACCGCCCATAAGCAAAACGAGGCCTATAGCTCTCGACGAGTGCAGCGTCATCATCTTCGTCTTCGTCCGGCACTGTCGGAAGCTCTTCGCTTGAGAAAACTGTGAGTGTGAAGCCGTAACTTCCGAGCCCGATGATTTCCTCATCAAGTTGAATTCCGTCTGGCCCGTCGAACCACTCACTGAGTGTCGTTTCAGTATTGAACCGTCGTGCTTGCGCAACATTCAAGGGATCTAAATTGAACGCGCGCGTACCGGTGTCGGGAAGAAGGTCGTCTCTTCGGGGATAAGCGCGCGGTTTCAGCTGCTTAAAGCCATCGGACAGGAAGCTATAGCAAACGCGCTCACCTCGGCTCACCACAACAGCCATCGGATAGGGACAGCATTCGGCGGCTCGAATTGCCGACGCAGTGAGCGAACACTCAGACTCAAGCGCTAAGCGTTCGACACCGACCAAGCCGACTTGGTTGTGGTCAAGCGCCCGACGCACCAGGCCGGTCGGCATGAGAAGACCGGACGAGAAATGATCAGCTTCGATCTCGATTGAGTTGCTGCCTTGGGTGAACCCCGCGCGTGAAATATGCACCGCGGCGTGCTTCATGATCTCCTCGGGATGACCATCGAGAAAGTAGTGACCGAGCTCATGCCCGATCGTAAAGCGCTGGAAACCTGTGCTGGTGATGTTTGTGGCGTAGAAAATACCTACGCCTTGGTCTCCGAAGATGATGCCGCCGCTCACACCCGCTTGGTCGGGCTTCTTCGCCTCGACAAGGATGTCTTCATTGGCTGCGATTCTGAAGGGATCAATCGGGAATGAAGTAAAGCCGTGTTCCTTCGCCTTGCGCTCGCCACATTTGCGAGCCCATTCGAGGCGAAACCTGCTCATTATTTTGCCTCTGACCGGCGCTTGGCCATGACTTCGATCATCATCTGGATGTGTTCGCGATCGGCATCTGTTAAATTCTCCTCACCACGGAATGCCGTCGTCGCACCTTCCATGCTCTTCACTCTACCCAGCAGGTAGTCCGAACTCACATTGAGGGCTTGGGAGAGCGCGCGTACATTCGCGAACGACGGTTTGCGCCGATTGCGCTCGAAGTGTCCGATTGCTGCGGCCTGCAGACCGGATTTTTGCGCCAACTCAGCTTGGCTGAGTTTCCGTACTTCGCGGGCTGCAATCAGCCGCTCTCCAAACTGGTTTTCCTCTGATGGCATCCTTGACCTACGATGTAAACATAACTATATCTACGATATCGTAGGGAGGGTTGCGTCACCATGGTGACGCTCATTCTTGCCCGAAAGCCCTACGAATTCGTAGGTTTTGGTACGACGAATCGAGCGACTGGTCAACGGGGAAGGAGGTGAAAGTGATGGCAGGCAAGAAAAACTCCGAGGTAACCAGTGCCAAGGTTGCCTCTGCAGCGTCCAAGGTGCTGCGCGATCCAAAGTCGAGCAAAGCGGCTAAGTCTGCGGCAGCTTCGGCGCTGACGCAGCGTCCCAATAAGAAGAAGTAGCCACCGGCGGGTCGCGGCTAGTCCCCGACCCGCCATTTCCATGAAAGGAGGTCAATATGGCGAAACGCTGTGTTATCCGCTCCGGCAAGTACAGCCAGGGCGACATCACCGGAGTATGCACAACGGGCAGTTCTGGTCGCCCGGCTCAAAGCCGGACGCGATCAGCGACATCGAAACTGGCCCCCACGAATGCTGAAAGGGCGGTCACTCTGTGAAGCTCGTATCCCAATTCAAATCGTTCCTGACCGATACGGTGAATCTCAATCAGACCCGGCTCGACGCACTCGAGTCCAATGTCGAAGCAATCAAGAATTTCGTGCGCCAATGCGACTGGGATCCGAAGATCAAGTCGTTTTACCCGCAGGGTTCCTGGGCGCACGACACAATCATCAAGCCGGTAGATGGCGGCGAGTTCGATGCCGATCTGCTAGTGATGGTCGAGCCTGTCAAAGACTGGACGGCGGCCGACTACGTCAAGTCGCTGGGCAAGGTCTTTGCTGACAGTTCGACCTATGGAGACAAGTGCAAGACCTGGGACTATTGTGTGACGATCACTTATGCGGGCGATCGCAAGGTCGATATCGCGCCTTGCGTGCTCGGGCGACAGATTCCTGGGCGCCTCGAGGTCTGCAACAAGCCGCTGGACTCGTTTGAGCGCTCTGAGCCGGTCGGCTATACCGAGTGGCTGAAGAAGCAGAATGGCTATTCGGGCGGGAACTCGTTCCGCAAGATTACTCGGCTCCTCAAATATCTGCGCGATATCAAGACGACTTTCACCTGCCCGTCGGTGCTGCTCACGACGCTTCTGGCGAGCCATATCCACTGGACCGATAAGGACTCGGATTCGTTCGCCGACGTGCCAACGACGCTTAAGACCGTTATGGGAAGGCTCGACGATTGGTTGCAGGCGAGACCCGCCAAACCGATAATCGCCAATCCGCATCTTACCTCTGAGGACCTCGCCTCGTGTTGGTCGGAAGTGCAATATTCCAATTTTCGGAACTTCATCAACAAGTACCGAAAATGGATCGACGAGGCTTACGACGAGCCGGACCGGTCCGCCAGCATCACGGCCTGGCGTCGCATCTTCGGCGATGATTTTGCCAAGGGCGAGGAGGTTCTGACGAAAGCAAGCGTGTCGGAGGGTACGTCATTGGTCGGCCGTTTGTTGGCGAGCACTGCAGCGCACCTTGACGAACTCGTCGATGCGGTGGCGAACTACGGCGTGCGCATCCTGCCGAGCGATTTTTTTGCACCACCACACATGCACGCACCGCGTTGGCCTAGAGCCGAGACCTTCACGCGAAACGTGCAGGTGGTGGCGAAATGGTCTGGCTCGAAAAGCGCCGCGAATGGGCGCCCGCTCCAAAGAGAAGAGGTGCTTCATCGATATGGCGGGATCTGGTTTGACGTGACCGTCAATGGCGGTCAAGAACTGCCGGCCGGTTACCGCGTCCAGTGGCGGATTACCAATACGGGCATTATGGCAATGGCACTCAATGCAGGACGCGGCGACTTCTATGCTCCGCATAGCGGAAACCGAAGATGGGAAGAATTGAGCTATCGTGGTGTCCACTTAGTGGAAGCATTCATTATCAGGAGGGACGATGACAAGCTGGTGGGGCAGAGCGACCCGTTCCCGGTGATCATCGAATAGCGGGTGCTGACTTATGCAGAATCAAATCACCACCCACCAAAATGAGCCGCGGTTCTTGAAATTGCTTCGGGCAAGATCGGAGACTTACCGAGAGGCCAGCCACTGGCAGATTGCGCAATTTGTTCTCACCGTCATTACACCGCTGGTGGGAGCAGTCGTTGCAATTATGACACCGGATGCGAGGCCCTATGTTGCTGCAGCCGCCTTGGTGATCGCCATGCTGGATAGCTCGTTGATCGACCGCATTCAGAAGCAGAAACTGAAAACGGCCGCCCGCATCGCAGAACAATTCGACTGTGAACTATTGGAAATGGCCTGGAATCCCTATGCGGCCGGCAAGAAGGTGGAGCCTGAGGTTATCGAGGACGCGGCCCAGCGCTGGCCCAATGGCGAGGTGAAACTGAAGGGGTGGTATCCTTCTGCGGTCGAGCAAGTGCCCATCCACCTTGCTCGGATTATCTGCCAGCGCACCAATCTGTGGTATGATGGCACGCTTCGTGAGAAATATAGTTCGATCCTGCTCTGGTCGGCGATCGTTATTGCGATTCTTTTGTTTTCGGTAGGTTTTGCGGCTCAATTGAGTCTGATTGATTTTGTGGCCGTAGTAATAGCGCCCGTTACACCGGTATTTGGCTGGACGCTTCGCGAATTTTTTCGACAGCGAGATGCCGCTGAGGCTCTCAAGTTGGCAAGGTCCGAGGCCGAAGCGCTTTGGGCTACTGCGCTGAATGGAGGATGCGAACCGTCGGAATGTGCCCGTCGTTCCCGAGAGTTTCAAAACACAATCTTTGCTCGACGTGCCAACAATCCTCTGATTTTTCCCAAAATATATGACCGCCTTCGGTCAAGCTTGGAGATTCAGATGAACCGAGGGGCTGAGGCGTATGTGAACGAGCTGAAGGACGGTGGGTGACCGGATGGCGACCGGAATTGAGGTGGCTTCGAGATCCACAGATTTTTGAATCGCGTTCCGGTTTAGTTCTGGAATGAGGGCTAATTCTGATGCAGTCTCCACACATGATTTTTGCCCATCAAGCGCAGTTGGTCACATTCGCTAACGTATCCGTTGGAAGTCTCGTTTTGTCATCTGGGTATGACCAATCCAGTGTCGTGGCCCTGGTTTGCGAATTTGAGAACGAAAAGTGCCTCTTACGTGTTGGCCAGAATTGCCATGTATTCCAGGACAATTTTGGTTCCAGCTTGCTGGATTTGGGTGCCGCAGTTGCGAAATTTGATCCTGGTAGCGCGGCTTCCAATGACACCTTTCCGCGAAGCGGCGCGCTCTTGATCACAGCCGCAGGCCCCGGGGTATTTGAGGCAGCCGGACGAGTTGGTGCGTCAGGTGGATACCTGACCCTATTGAACGGCGTCAGACAACATTTCTACCGACCGCTAGGAATTCCAACATTCTACCGATGGGAACTGGGCATTGTGCGCGATAACGAGTTTGCCGGCGTGGCAATCGTTGATCTGACTCAAGATGCGTAAGATTCGTTAACAGGAGGTTTTTTTGTCCGACATCCCTTCGTCTGCAGAATTGACAAGTTTGGCCAGTCTGCTTTCGCCTGGGGTTATCATTCTGTGGGTCCGCAGTAGATTTCGGGACGCAATTCAATCTAAGCTAACCGATCAAGTCATCAGCTTCGCCCTGATTTCCGTTGCTTATCGAGCGGCTTCCTATCCCCTCTTTCATGTTCCGGCAGGTTTAATTCTGCCTGAGTGGCTATGGCAGTTTTCGTTAAACTTTCTAGTGCCACTTGTGGTGGCTGCGGTACTTGTATTTTTTGATCGATCAGAGCAGTTTTATAAACTTACTCAAAAGCTTGGGCTGAGGCCAACTCATCACGAGCCGACCGCATGGGATTTTGCTTACCGGAGCCGGGGCCCTTCCTATTTATTGGTGCATCTGAATGATGGTTCGACGGTGGCCGGTGTTTGGGTTGAGGGTTCGTTTGCATCTTCGACGCCAGGCGATCGGGACTTGCTTGTCTCACAGCTCTGGACCGTTGATCCTAGTGGCTCTTGGCATTGTGTGAATCCGCCGCGCGCAATGCTTATTTGTGGCGGATCAATCCGAATGGTCGAATTTATTGAAGGAGGCTAAGTGTGGAAAATCCGGAAAATAACAAGGCGGCCGGTCAAGTAATCCTGAAGAAGGGATACACCGCCCCCAAATCGCCGACGATGGCCAACGATGGGCATAGGCCTGCAAGTGGTCAACTTGGCGCTCCACCAACATCAGGAAGTGTCGTGTCCAAGCCGCCTGTGAACAAGAAAGACTAGTTGGCCGATGGAGCAACGTAGATGAGCAAGATCAAAGGCGGAAGCGGATCCGGAACCGTCAGGGGAATCGCGGTTGGCGGCCCTAAAAAGGTCTTAGGGGGTTACCAAGGTCCGCGCGGAGGTCTTGGCACACCTCCGACAGGAAACGGCGGAGGTGGAGGATCCGGAGGAAGCGGCAAAAGCGGGGGCTCTGGCTCGAACAAGAAATAATTCGACCAAAGATTTGAGGCCTCTTTTGGGGGCCTTCAAAGTCACACGATATTTGAGCTGAGCGGGAATTCTCCAAGGCCGCACTCTGGCCTCGCAAGCTCGGACCAGGGTGCGGAGTACTTGTCGCTGACCCGCTGGCACTCTTGCGGCTCTCCTTGCCGACCGCCGGCTGGCGCCCAGTCCCGCGCACCTGGCGTTCTGCTGCGTCGAGCCTTGCAAGGGTGCCGTTCATTGCTGGCTCGCGGTGCGAGCCTGACTCACTGCGTCGTGTCCGCCATCAGCGGGCAGCCGCCCCCCACTAGTGAGGGAGGGGAGTGTGCTTTGGATTGGCGCCGAACAATGCGACCGTTCCCGAGTATTTTCAGCTTCTCGGCTCGGAAGTTTCTGCTATGTTCCAAAGGAGCAGATCAATGAACGCCATCATGAACGATTTCGACTTCAAGCACGGTAGCGAACCAGTCCCGGAAAAGTGGGAGGGCTTGGCCGAGCTTGATCGTGCGCTCGCTGAGAACCGTCAGACCGAATACCGTTGGAAGAAGGCGTGGGCCGATCCGATCAATCGCATTGTGATGGTCATTGTCTTCGTTTTGCTGACCGCATTCGTCGGCTACGTGGTGATCAGCGATCTGATCATTGGCCACTAGGCTTCCATTCCTTCACTTCGTCCGCAGCTTCCGCGCTCGCGCCTTTCGCCCCGCCGGTGAGACCCTCAAGGCGTGATCGTTCACCACTAATCCGCTGGCGACCCGCGCCCTGCTGCCCCATCACTTCGTCATGGAGTGCCGATGGCGTTGGCCCTTGCGGAAGGCCACCAGGCGCAGCGATGGAGCCTATCGGCGCCGAGGCACGAACGCTGGCAGGGGTGCTGATCGAAGGGCTGCCAATCGGCGCAATGGGCGGGAGTGCGAGTTCGCTCTCGACCTCTGACTTGATGCTTCCTGCATAAGATTCAACGAACTTGCGCTGAAGTGCTTGGCCCTTGGGGCTGAGCTGGAAGGTCGTGTCATCGAACCGGACATCGCCATAGTAGTCTCGGTTGTTTTCGATCTCGGCCATGCCCCATTCGCGGTAAGCTTGGCTGAGGTTGAGGTTCCCGGCTGCATTGCTACCCGAGAAGAACGATGCCTGTTGCTCCAGGCGGTTGCCTGTCTCTTCAGAACGCCGCGCTTCGAGCGTGCTGGTTTTGGTTTCCGTGAGGGAGGCATTGAGTCCGCTTGCGGTCGACTGAACTCGGGAGTTGGTCGAAGTGCTGACTGTCCGCAGAAAGCCGTCGCGTGTGCTCGTCCAGTTGTGGGTGTCCGAGATCTGGCTGAGTGTTCCTGCAATCTTGTCGCGATCCTCTGAAGCGATCCCAATATCGCTGTCGGTCCACGATTGGTTGCGACCTCCCTTCGCACCTGCGCTCAGCGTAGCCGGACCAAAATTGCCACCCACACCGGCCGCCGCTTCCCCATTCAAGAACCAGGATACCGTGATGTCGTCGGCAGCCCGGCGCGAAAGCCCATATCGCTGCTGCAGTACGCTGGAGGCTTGATCAACCTCGCTGTAGGCAGTCTGTACGCTGTCGGAGCTTGAGGTGCCCGTGGCGGTCTCGATGCTTTGGCCGCTGTTGGTCTGATCGCGCAGCTCGCGGAACTGCGCGATCGAGCTGATCGTCGACTGCTGGGCTAGTGCGCTCTTTGCCTGGCTGTTGGCATGATAGCCACTCGCCATGGTCGAGAGGCGCGAGGAGAAGTCGCGGCCGAGCGTCGGGGTGAACGGGTAGCTGGAATTCGGGAGCTGGTCATAGGCGGCTTCGGGATAGCTGGTGGTCTGGCTACCGTTGTCGCTGATCGTGCGGGTCTGCGCTGCGCCGTAAGTGAAGCTTGGCGCGACCGTCCCTTGCGCGAACTGCCGGGTCATTACTGTCGAGTTCTCAAGGCTGGTGTTGCCGAGCGCGACATTGCCGGTGCTCGCCTCGCGTGCGGCTTCCTCCGCAGCATTCTGGCTCGGATTGAGATAGGAAGTTGCCTGGTGCGAGATTGCCAACGCGCCTTTGGCGACGCCGCCCGCGAGAAACGGCACCGAGGCAATCAGGTAACCGGCGAGGAGGCCAATGTCCGAGTTGACGTCGGCCATGCCGGTGAAAGTTGCAAGGCTGAGCCCATTTGTGCCTGCGACCGCGGTCATGTCGGCGGCGCCTTTGTACATCAGCATCATGTGGAGGATCACGAACAGCGGTCCCCAGGCGGCAAGGTAGAAGAACCCGGTGACATAGCCCTTGAGCGCGGTCGGCCCAGTCTTGGGCAGCAGGAACAGCGGAAACAGCACGGGGAACAGCGCGTAGAACAGCACGGTGAGGACGACGTTGAGCAAGGGCACCCATTTCATCGCGGAATTGGCGATCGAGCTGTAGGTCCGCTCGGTCTGGATGTCAGCGCGGGTCTGGGCATAGACATCGACATTGCCTGCACCGCTCGCGCCAGTGAACCCGTGCATCGCCTGGCTCATCGCGTTGATTGTTAGTGTCTGCTTGAACAGGTCAGTAGCGCTCGCCGAAACGCCAGTGAGGTACTGGTAAGCAACCGGCAGGTCCGCAAACAGCTTGGCCTTGGCGAGTGCGGCAGTCTGGCCCGGGTAGAGCTGGCGGCCGAACACCGTACCCATTTCATCGATCAACAAGGTCCACTGCGCGTTCAGTGCGTCATAGGCTTCGCGGCAAGTGATAATCGTGGAGGTGACTTGGCCGGTGGTGGCGTCCCGGCTGAGGAAACGCTGCGCGCGGGCCTGGCTGCCGGGCGCGATCGTCGCCCAGATATCGCCGCTTTCGGCGAGCTGCTTCATCGAATAGCGACCGAGCAGGACATCGTAGAACACGCACTGACGAAAATGCTCGTCGAGGTTCGCGGCAAATTCGGGATCGGAAATGCGCAAGGACCGCGTGGCATCGTAAAGCCGCGCCCCGTAGATCATCCCGTTTTTGGAGTAGTTGAGATCACCGGGGAGGCCAAACACGACCTCGGCCGAGCCGGTCAGGTAGTCGCCAACCTGGCTCGTAAAGCTCGCCATCAGCGCGAGCCCAAGCGGAACGTTGCTGACATTGGCAGGCGCGAGGCTGGGATTGAGCCGGTCGGTGATATGCACGTCGGTGCGCGGCACCATCAGGCAGGTGTACATCAGCGTCGCGCCGAGGAACCAGTTGATCCAGGCGCGCCAGTCCTGATTGAACGCGAGCGTGATCGCCGAGAGCGCCAGCCCCATGACCATGACGACCTGGAGCAGGCTCTTGTAGCCGCCATTGCCGGTCCAGGTGGCGACCGCCTGGAATACATTGACCAGATAGTCGCCGCCGCCAACCGTGAAGATCTCGAGCATGGGATTGGGAGCCTTCTTTGGCTTGAAGGGAAATCAGTGGGTGAGCGCGCGGGTCTGCAAGCCCCGCGACCAGTCGAGCGCGGCGGCCATGCCGGGCGACATCTGCGTCGCGAGCACGTTCTCGATGAACGCGGTCTTCTCGATGATCTGGAGGACCGCATTGACCTTCAAATGCGTGTTGGCCTGCCGGTCGGCGAGCGCTTGACGCACCGTGTTAACCTGGCTCTGCCACATCTGGATTTTGGCTTCGTCGGCGCCGATGAAGCTCGACATCGAGCGCCCGGCTTCGCTGACAATCCGGTCGAGGACCGCAAACAGCAGGTCGACGGAAGCGAGCTCGGCGAGCGTTTCGCGATCGTCGGTCGGCATGCCCCTACCGTAAGCGGCCTGGACGGTGAGGATCTTGTAGAGCGGTACGCTCGAGACCTGGAGCAGCTCCTTTTGCGCCGCGGTGATCGGGGTGTCGTCGCGAATGGCCTGGACCATTCCGTCGATCAGTGCCGAGACGCGGTGGCGCAGTGATTTCGAGACGGGCAAGTTCAACGAACGGAACCCCGGATCGAGGCACTTGTCGGTTTCGTCGCAGTGGAAGATCAGAACATTGCCGCCTGTCGTCCCATCGAGCAGTGAGGTCACCAGAGTCGAGGAGCTCTCGCCGACGATCGGCACGAACTTGCCCGGCTCGTCGTCTTTGGGCGGCACGTAGATGATCGTGCCCAGCAACGTCATCGCATATTCGGCGAGTTCCTGGTCGAGCGTGCCACCTGGCGAAAAGAACGCCGACTTTTTGAGGATCGTCCAGGTGTAGTTGCGCGGCACGCCGGGATTGACGTCGTCGTACTTGCCCGCGCCCGCAGACGTTGTGCTTGAGCGTTGCCCGCGGGTGCCGCAGCCGTGCTTGGCCGCAGCATAGTCGGTGAAGATCCCCTCGGAGTTTCCGATCGCCTCGCATATCGCCTTGTCGGCAAGGTCGCCCTTGGGCCAGATTCCGCCGACCAGGCCTTGCGCCAGCTCGCACGAATTGATGTTGAGATTGTTCATGAGCTGAGCCTTCTGGCTGAACTCCTGCATGATCTTCGAACACTCGGGGCAGACCGTGTCGATCGCAAGGCTGAACGCGAACCCGACTGCATTGTTGGCGACGGCTTTGAGCATCGCGACGATCTCGCTCGCATTGATGAAGCTGAAGGAGCCGGCAAAGATGTCGATCCCGCCGCAGCCGGCACGGGCGCGAGGCAGCTGGAGGTTGGCGATGTTGGTCGTCTTCTGCGGGAAACGGGTCCAGACATTGCCGAGGCTGTAATAGCCCGCCGACTGCCCCTGGAACGCAGTGGGGCCGTTGACCTGTGCGGCACCGCCGACATCGTTCAGGAACGAGTCCATTGAGCTGCCGACGTCAGCTTGAACAGGTGTGAGGGGAAGGGCGGCGACAAGCAGTGCCGCAACGAATTGCTTGAACCTAGTAGTCACGTCCGGCTTCCTTCGAGGTGAGGAGGTAGATGCGGTCTTGGAGTTCGTCGGCGCTCATCACACCGTAACCGATCGGGATCGCTTGGCCCTTGGCCGCATCCCAAAGGACTACGGCGGGGGTAATGCCCGGATCGAGCCTCATCCGTTGGCGCTGGTTGGTCTCGACGGTGTAGCGCGGGAAGTGCCTTGAGGGCCCGCCGTCGGTTGAAACCGCACGCACCGTAATTCGCCAGGTCGTGGCGACCGATTGGACGATCGGCGACATCACTTCGCAGGCGCCGCAGCTCTGCGCGAAGAAGTAGAACAGCCCGTAACGCTCGGAGAGATGGGCCATCACGCTGTCGCGTTCAGTCTTGCGGTTATCCTGCCAGGCGCGCTTACCGAGCGTCGAGACCGGGCGCTGCAGGGTGTAGTCGAGCCCTGGCTCCTGCCAGATCGCGCGCTGCCAGACGTCGCTGAACAGCGAAGCCTGATCGAGCTGGCGGCGCTGGAAGCGGATATAGGCGGTGACGTTTTCAGGGCTGGGCTCGAGGATTGCCTTGGCCTTGAGTTCGCGCAACTCTGCTGTGATCGCGTCCATACGGCTCGTCGCGCTTTGCTGCAGGGGCGGTTGCGGCTCGATTTTTTCGGGTGGCTTGGGTTTGGTGCAGTAGAACCAGTATCCAAGCCGCCGCTCGGCGCAGTAAAACGGGTCCTGGCCGTCGGCGGTCTGAGCATTGGGCTGATCCTGCGCTGATGCGGGCATTGGGATGGCGAAGAGGCTGGCGGCGAGCAGGCAGACGGCAACGAGCCGAAGGCCGCGCTTACGGACGGGCACGGGCATAGTAGTCCTCGATCTTTTGCTGGATTTGGGTAGCGGCCTGAAGCTCGTCGGGGAGCCGCGCGGCGTCGGTGAACTCAGCATAGACCTCGCTGAAATCCATCTTTGAGAGGTCGAGCCGGGCGAACTCGTCAATCGTGAAGCCGAGGCATTGTTCGGTTTTGGGCTTGTCCCACGGCTTGTTCAGCTGGACACGGCCTTGTTCCTGAAGAATCCGGCTGAGCTTGGATTCAAAGCAGCAGTAAACCTTGCGTTTGGTCAGGCAGACACCGAGAAACGAGGACGAGCAGTAGGTCCCGACATAGGCGCAAAGGCCCTGAACGTCCTTCTGGTGGAGCAGCATTTCCTCGCGGCTGCAGCCCAGCGCAACGAGCAGCTGGATACCCGGGATCAGCGGGAAGCCTTTGCCTTTGCAGCAATTGAGAATCCCGAAGACCTTGGACGAGCAACTCTCGCGAGTGCCCTTGAACAGTGTCAGGTTGTTTGGATCGAACTCACGCCGGGCCTGATCCATCGCGTTCAAGGCCACCACTGCATCCTTGAACTCGGTATTGGGCTGGCGCTGGATCGTCTCGCAGGAGCCGTCGATGCAGTAGACATCGCCGTCGCAGATGAACTGGTTCGGGTCCTGGGGCTGGTCCGGAACCGGGCAGTCGTAGACCCGCTCAAAGGTCCTGCACGGGGTCTCGTCGGTCAGGCAGTACTCCTGCTCGAGATTGCAGCCCGGCGTCTGCTCGAGCGTTGTGCAATCCTGCGCGGGCGTGAACCTGTTGCACTGGTAATCACGCCGCCAGGCCCAGCAGGGCTGGGTGATGGAATAGCCGTCAATCGTGCGGGTCACCGGATCGCTGTCGCTGCAGGTTTCAACCGGGCTTGTGCAGTTGGCGTCGGCAGCAAGGCTCGCGCACTGGCTCTCGTCTCTGGTCGTAGTGACAACCTGCCTCGGCGTGACCCGTATCGGAGTGAGGCCTGCGACCGGCTCGGAGCAAGTGTATTCCGCGATCGGATCGCCCGGTTCGAAACACTTGTACCCGGTTGGTGTATCGATGCCTTGCAGGCACTTGCCCGGATGACTGCCGGTTAAGCGGCAGGTTGCCAGGTCGAAAGCCGTGCACTCGGGGTCGAGTTTCGGGCAGTAGTAGAGATAATCGGTGACTGTGGTGACGCTGGCCTGCAGTGTCACCGTGCAGCTTTGCGTGCTGCTGTCGACCGTGTAGCCCGTGTTGCAGGTGGCTTTGTAGCGCGCGGCAGTGCCGCTCGCGGGTGGAAGCAGAACACAGCGGCCCTGCGTGCCGCCGACCGTCATCCCGCTGGTGTAGGAGAGCGGATCTTCGCTGATTGTCTTCGACCGGGCGATTGCCGCGTCAAGGTCGACCTTGCTGAATGTTGCCCGGCTCGCACTCGAGTTCCGCATCGTCTGGTAGCCAGTGTTCGCGCTCGCCTGACTGGCTGCGGCACGTTCCATAGCCTTGGGATCGTCAAAATAGCCCGATTGACTCGGTGTGCCGGAGTAGCCCGGCACGCGGTCTGCGTTGGGCTGGGTGGTCGCGGCGCTTTGTGCTGCCGCCCCGATGTCCTTGCCAAAAGCTTTCCCGTCGGCTTTCGCAGCGTCGGTGGTGGTCTGGGCCTGGGCGAAACAGGGCAAGGCAGTTGCCAAAAAGAAGGCAAGGGCGAAGCGGCTCATGGCTGGTCTCCCTGGAGGCGAGCGAGGTGCTGGGCTGCGATACGCGCACCGGGGCCACCTCCTGACGCGAAGGTGCGCAGGGCATATTCAGCGGTGACGTTGCCGTTCATCCGGTCGAAGGGCGGTGCCGCACTGGTGCAGTCGAAGCCTGAGCACAGATCGAAGTCGCTCGCGGTGACGATGTAGGCGGGGACTTCGCTGATATTGAACGCGCGGAACAAGCGAGGATCGATCCCGACCCCGTCCATGCGCTCACCTGGCCCCAGCACCTTGCCGAGCGCCTCGGTCATGACCTTGGCCGAGCCCTTGGTGAGCCCGCGAAACACCACGACGCCGCCGGCGCGGGTGACATCGTCCATCATCTGGCGCAGCGCCTGGGCTGGCATCGACAGTGAAGCAAAGGCGATGAACCGCGGCGCTTCGCCAAGACCGTCTCTGGCCATATCGCCAGCATCGGCGACCATCTTGTCGAAATCGAACATCGCATCGCTTGGTGCTGAGTGCGGCGCGCTGCCCGCATAGCGGCGGCCATTGGCCTTGCCTGCATCGGCGCTCTGGCTGGCATCGGCGGTGATGGCCTTGGCACGGTCTCGCGCAGTGACGGCAAGTGCCTCGGCCTCAGCGGTCTGGTCGGCGGCGCGCGCGCGGATCGATGCAAGATCTACTCCCACGTCACTGGATTGCGCGAGCGCACCGCCGAACGCAGAACTAGCGATAAGGGCAGTGATAGCAATAGCTTGGAGGGAGGTTTTCATAGCGCGCAGCAATTCCGTTTGCGCCAGACCAGGTAGCCCATGTCCTCGCCAATGGCGGGGTAGACCTGGCCGGCCGACATGAAAGTGGTGGAGGCGCCGATCGGCGCGCAGGCGTAGCGCCCGCTGGTCTGGGGATTGGGGTTGGTGGCCTGAAAGCGGTATTGCTGCTTGCGCATCACCGGCATCAGGTATTTGCCGCAAAGGCCCTTGCCGCCCATCGTGCCCCAGGCGACCAGCTCGCGGTGGAGCTTGTAGGCGAAGCGCGAGAGCGCGAGCCGCGAGGCTTGGACATGGCCGATCGTCGCCGAGACGTTGCCATTGAGCGGATACATCGAACCCTGGCAGCCGGCGCACCAGAACAGGCTGTCCGAGGGCAGTTTGGTGGTGGCAAGCACGCAGTCGGCGGCGCAGGCAGCGAGCGCGAGCGGGTTGGCGAACAGCACGGCTTCAGGGTTGATGATCGCGGTGAGCTCGCTGTCCTGCCACAGCGGATCGATCTCGGTGATATAGAGGATGTCGACCGAGCCGCTCTCGAGGCAGAGGAAGTCGGCGACCAGCTCCATCCAGTAGATCAGCGGATAGGCATACCAGTGGACATGCCACTGTGACTGGTACTGGGTCGCGCCGCCAACCGCTGACGGCCCCGCCATGGTCTTGAATCCGATGTCGAAACCAGGGTCGAGTTTGAGCCCGCCCAGGTTGACGAAACACCAGGGCTTCATCGAGACGTCAGCGAGCCGCACCGGCTCCCAGAACCCCATCGCGATGCCGGGACGCAGTCCGCACAGACACACCGGCAAGTCAGGGTTGTCGGGATCGGGGCGATTTGACGGCCAAATCTTGAGCCCCCCAATCGAAATCGGGAACAGGCACGACCAGCAGATATCGGTGATCGGGTTGACGAAGTGTCCGGTACACTTGCCAGGCGTCCCTGCTTCAGCGGGTGCGCCTGTGGCCAGTGCTATCATCCCCGCTGCGAGGAACGAGAGGAGGCGCTTTGAAAGCGATGATTTTGTGCGGCTCATGACGGCCTCGATTGCGGAAGTTTGGGGGGCTGTTCGGTCACGATCAGCACGCGGCCCTGTTGTTCGACCACAGCAGGAACCGCGTGGATGGCAAAATGCGCGGTGAGCTTGCCGCCTTGGTCGAAGTAGAACCGGCGCTGGCGTCCTTTCATCAGCTCGAGCGGCGCGCCGCTAACGAGGATGAACTTGGCGGGCGTCTTGCCGTAGCGCGCCAGGGCCCAGTCGATCTGCGCCTTGTCATCGCCATCGACGAAAACGAGCGGGGCGCGCAGCGGTACGGTGTCGAGCGGATTGACCCGTGTGCCGCGCGCGATGACGGTGCGGCCCTTGTCGTCCTTGATGTCGGTATCGACCGTGATCGTCGGATCGAATGACCAGCGCCGCACGGCACCCGCTAGCGCAATCCCTGCGACCGGGGCGGGGCGGCTCACCCTTGCGATCGTGCGGCGCTTCAGTTCGGCATTGAGCTTGGCGGTCTCGCCGCTCGCTTCGAGGTGAAGCAGCCGGGCATGGATCTGTGCGAGCAGGTCGGGCTCGATGACCGGCCAGACCGTGCCATGCTGACCGTAGTCGCGGGCCTGCGCTGAACTTGCGACGACCAGTGCGAGCGCAGTGGCACAGAGCGGGATGGCGAGGCGCTTGATAGCGGTCATCACAGGACTGGCCTCCCGACCCCGATGACTTGTGATCGGCAGATCCAGCCAATCGCAGCGTAGCGGCTGTCAAACCCGTCTTTGTGCTCGGAGCCGACGAAATAGCAGTCCTTGGGGATCGTGCCGGTCGGCCCGAGCGGCAGCGGTTCGCCGAGGCGGCTCGCGGCCTTGGCGCGGGCTACGGCCACACCGTTCACGAAGAACGCGCGGTCCTTCTCGGTGACCCGGTCACCTGCCACGCCCAGCACGCGTTTGCCGAACGGCTGCGGCTTCGCCCCGAAGTGGCGGGTAACCAGATCGGAACGCGGCGGCATGAACACGATCAGGTCGCCGCGCGCGGGTGTGTCCGTCCGATCGAGCCAGATCGCCCAATAAGGGAGCGACGGGCTGGCGTTGATCATCAGCGCATGGTTTTCGGCAAACCGGCTTGTTGCCGCGAGCGCGAGGGCGCCCGCGCCAACGCCTACGAAGAGTGCGAGCCGCGGCACCCTGGCGACCTGTCTGCCAATCCAGCTGGGCAAGCGGAGCGTGTCAACGGGTGCCATGGCTCGCAGCTCCTGGTGCTCCAAGGCGCCGCGCCACATCGGCGCGGACCTGTTCGGTGAGATCGGGCACTCCGCCGGAGACCACGGCCTCGGCGACGAGCACGGTGCGGCCGTCCTTGCCCAAGGCCTGGACCGAAGCCTCGACCGCCTTGAGGTAGGCGGCGACGCGCGTCTGGGTCTCTTCGGCGGGTCGGCCCGAACGGGCTTCGGCTTCAACGAAGTCTCCCATGATGCGGGAGAGCTGGACCGTGACCACTTCGCGGTGTCCTAGCGTCACGATCTCGCGGGTCGCCCAGGCGCCCCACAGCGTGGATGCGAGCATCGAACCCGCAATGACCAGTGCAGTCGGCGAGAGCCCGGCGAAGCGGCGCGGTGCGTTTGATGTTGCTATAATGTTTCTCACGCGCCTTTCTCCAAGGTCTTGAGCCCTTCGCTGACTTCGTCGAGGAACCGGGGCAGCCGCCAAGCTGCCACCGCCGTGGCGAGCGCGACCAGGAACCAGGTCGACCGGTTGGCGAAGACATACTGACGGTCCGGGGTGGCATCGGCGAAAGCGCCGAACAGTGAACCCAGAAAGGCAAAGGTCACATCCATCTGCCCGCCGGTCAGCAGCAGCAGGAACATGAGCGGCAGGCCCATCGCAATGACCCAGCAGGCCATCAGGAATATGCCCGACCGGATCATGATGTAGCAGCCATCGGCGGCAAGCCCCCACCAGTGACGGCGCGGCCTGCGCGCAGCAAGACGTGGCGGCCGGGGGAGGTCGTGTCCTTCCTGGGTTGCCGCGATGATCGGACGATGTGGGAGCCAATCCGGCTCGGGTTTCGCTTCGACCTCGCGGTCAAAGGGTGTCTGCAGGCAGTGCGGCATGGGATCTCTTTCCTCCTGTTTGCTGGGGTTCATGGGTTGTCGGGGAAGGCGATGCGTTCGATCGCATCGGCAAGCTGGTGGCCGCGCGCCATTTCGGCATCGATCGCGGCGAAGGTCGCGGGCGAGCTCGAGAACAGCGTCGCGGAATAGTCGTCGAGCACGAGCCGGCCGATCGCCTCGGTCTCGGGCCCCTTGATGAAGACTTCGGAATAGGCCGAACCCGAGCGCTTGAGGCTGCGGATCAGCGTCTCGGTGCGCTCGTCCATATCGAGGCGCTTGCTCGCCTTGAAATCGGCGATGGTTTCAGGTTTCTGCTGGAGGATCAGCATCCAGTCGCTGTTTTCGAGCGCCGCAGTCGCACCGTCCGACTTGTAATAGTCGTTGAGACTCTGTGTGGCGGTGGCGAGCGCACCGCCGTATTTGCGGCAGGTGCGGGCGTAGGTCTCGACGAACTCGCCCATCGACCCGCCTTTGAGCATCGACCAGGCCTCGTCGATCAGCAGCAGCTTGCGGACCGAACGCGCACTCCGGGTCATCGCCTGGCTGGTCATGAACATGATGGCCGACAGCACCACCGAGCGCAGCTCCTCGCGGGTGGCGAGATCGGACATCTCGAAGACGGTGAAGTCCGCCTCGAGATCGAGACTCGCCTGGCCCTCGAAGAACCGGGCGTAAGTGCCCCCAGCGGTGAACGGCCCGAGCGAGGTCGCAAGGTCAGCGGCGGTCTCGTTCTCCATGGCGGCGAGGCACGCGCCGACCTTGGTCACGCTGGCGCTGGACTGGTGCTCGGACCAGACCAGATTGACCGCGCGGTCGATCAGCCCGCGCTCGGTATCTGTGAGCCGCGCCGAATGCCGCGCCATCTGTCCGACAATGGCTTTGACCATAGCGAAGCAGTCGAGCCGGTAATCCTCGTCTTCCGCAGCGCGGGCCGCGTCGATCATCGAGAAGGGATTGAGACAGAACCCCGAGGCGAGGGTGAACTCGATGAACCGTCCGCCCTGGAGCTTGACCGAATGCTCGAAGCTGCGCCCGTCGTCGATTACCACGACCTTGGCCCCGGCGCCGCGCAGCGCCGCACACATTTCCTGCAGCAGTACCGACTTGCCCGAACCCGACTTGCCGCAGATCGCGACGTTGTGATTGCCCGCTTCGTTCTCGAACGGCGACCAGTAGAACGGCTGGCCTCGCCGTCCGACGAACAGCAGGTGCGGCACCGGCCCACCGAGATACTCGCCCTGTAGCGGCGCGATGTTTGCCGCAGTGGTCGAGAGCAGGGTCTTGAAGCGCTTGAGACGCTCCATGTCGGCACCGAGCCCGTCGGCAAGGGTCAGCGGCATGGCCGCCAAAAGCCCCTGGATCTGGAGATAGCGTTCGTCTGAGAGATCCCAGCCTGCGGCCTTGTAGATCGACTTGAACGCGCGCTCATGGCGGTCGCCCTGGCCCAGCGGCGACCAGGTGGTGATCCCGTAGAACACCCGGACCAGGCGGCGACCTTCCTGGAGCTCGGCCTGGACGTGTTGCCACTCGGCCGATTGTTCGGCGATCCGCGGCAGAAAGCGCGCGCTGCGGGTCTGCGACAGGCTAGTGGTGCGCATGAACTTGAACCCGGCCTTCGCGGCAGCCGCTTCCTGATCGGGATAGACGAGGCAGAGCATGGTCGCCGCTGGGCAGGGGAACCGGAGCTTGTCGGTGAAGAGGTCGCCGATCAGCCGCGCGCACTCGTGCGGCGCCCAGCGCGGCGGCATGTTACGCACCGCGAAATGGCGCACGTCGAAGCGGTCGGGATAGACCGCGCCGATCTCGGGCACGCCCTGGTTGTGAACCCCGGTGGGCCGAAACCTTTCGGTCCCGAGCTCGATCCGGTCTTCGTGGACCAGGAGTTCGATGTCGCGACGGATCGCCTGATTGGCGATGGGGTCATTGGGGTTGTAGGGGACCGCATCGTCCTGCGGCGCGGTGGTTGGCGAGGTCAGATCGTCGAGCAGCGCGATGAGGTGGTGCGGCTCGTATTCGATCACGCCGAGGTTCAAGGACTTCAGCATGGCAATCAGCCCTTCGCGGGCGTGGCTCAGTTCCTCGTTGCTGATCGCCTTGGACGCTGGCACCCCCAATGAGATCACCACCTGGTGCGCGCGGGCGTGGAACGGCGCATCGCTGGCGCCCGATTTCCAGACCATCGAATAGAGCTTCTTCGCCCGGTGGCGCGCGATCGCCTCGTAGACCCCGCCCTGTTCGTAGCGCGGGGCAAACCACGGCGCGACGATCCGGCTGATCCGGGGGCTTGCGAGATGGAGGACCTGGAGGCAGGCGCCTGCCGGCAGGCCTTCGGAAAAGAACGCCCCGAGGATCTCGCCGGTGCGCTCGTCGGCGCCGATCAGCGGAGTTACCCCGAGCACGAACCCCTTTGAGCGGGCATTGACGTAGAGCCGGCTTGCCGGATCGTAGACCCGGTAGGGCAGCCAGTCCGACAGCATGTCGAGCATAAGCATGGGGCGCCCCGCCTCGGTCTGCTCGGCATCACCGAGCAGACCTGCAAGAAGCCGGTCACGCAGTGCCCGCAGTGACAGTGCCATCACTTGGGCTCCTTCTTCGGCGTGGTGTCGGCTTTGTGCTTGAGCGCCTTGACGGCTTCGATCGCAGCCGCGCTTGGCCAGATGCGGTGCCTTTCCTCCAAAGGCCGAGGGGCCCGAACATGCGGGGTGGGGGACATGTCGGACCCCTCGGCTGCCGACGTGGCCGGAACGGGCGTGGTCACGTCGGTCTGGGCCTCGCCGCCTGGGGAGGGGAGGGCAAGCGGCGAGGATGGCAGGAAAGGATTGGCAGGTGCGGCAGGGCCACTGTCTTCGGGAGACCGGGGCTTAGGGTTCACAGCTGCATCGCTCGCACGGCGGGCCTGTTCCTTGAGCGCCTGGCGCAGCGCGCGCATCGTGCCCTTGGGTTGGCCTACTTCGTCGCGGCGCAATTCGCCGGCCCAGCGCGCCGCTTCGACTACCGTCCAGGCGACCGCTTCGTCATGGAGCGTGCCAGATCCGTCGACATGGGCCGGGAAAACGATCCTAAGCGTGCGTTCTCCGGCTCGGGTCGTATCGGCTGCAGGCACCGTGATGCGCTGGCGGACCTCCGCCAGGGCCGAGCCCTCGGACTTGACCAGTTCGCGGATCGCCTTGGCATCGACCTCGCTCAGCGGCTGACAGCCTGTCCGATGAACTTGACCGGCCTGTGAACGGCACGAGAAATCGCCGGCAATATTGGTGCCGAGGTGGGTGCAACCAGCGAGGCTGAGAGCAAGCGCGGCGAGCGGGATTGAGCGGTGCATGAGCATTATCCTTTGGGCTGGGAGGGGGAAAGGAAGGCACGCAGCCCGGCCGCATCGCGGTAGCCCTCGAGCACCGCGCCATCGGAGGGGCGGACGATCACCGGGGTGCCATTGAAGCCGTGCGCCTTTGCGAAAGCTTCGTTGGCATCGAGCCCGCGTGTGTCGCAAGGAGCCGGATTGGCGAGCGCTAGGCCGGAATAGGCGGCATGGAGGCTGGTCTCGGGATTGGGTGAACACAGCACCCGCTCGGCATCCTTGCGCGCCTCGGCTCCGAAGATCGATATGGGGCGTTCCTCGACCCGCGCGCCGATTGCCTTCAATTCGGCAGAGAGCTTCTTGCAGTAGCCGCAGTGGAAATCGGAGAAGACCACGGCTTTGGGACCATTTGTCGGACCCCAGGTGATCGCGCCGTTCGCGGGGAGTCCGGCAAGCGAAACCTGTTTTGGTGCGCTGCTAGCCTGGGGCTGCGCAGCTTCGTCATTACCGCCCCCGCGGCGGGCTGCGCCTGCCGCAAGCAGATCGGGATTGAGCGCGAGCAGCCGCGCTGCGGTCAGGTCCTGGCGCGCTTCCATGTCGTAGACCCGGCCGATCACCAGGTACTTGGCGCGAGCGTCGACATAGAACAGCGTGGTCTTCGAGGCGACTTCGCACAGGCCGCCAAGGCCTTCGCAATTGATCTGATCGATCGGCGTCTTGGGCAGTCGCAGCTTGAGGGCTGCCTTGACCTTGGCAACATCGGTCGCGGCGACCGACTTCGCCGCGAGATGAGCGACACCCCATCCCGTCGCGCCCGAAAGCGCGACCAGCGCGGTCATACCAAGTGCGAGTTTGGGCCAGCGGCGGCGTCCCCAATTGGAGTGGGGCCCCGCGTTCAATCCTTCGATCATTTTGAATTCCTCACGTAGACGCCGTCGAGGAACACGACCTCGACCTCGATGCCGGTCGGCATCTCGACAACGGGCTGGTACTGTTCGGCGCGTTCGATGAGGTACTTGCTCACCGTATCGGCCGCATCGGCTGCACCCTGGCCAAGCCCGCCGCCGAGGATGTCGCCAGGCGAGAGCTTGGCTTTCGAGCCGTCGGCATTGGTGCGGGTGCTTGAGAACACCGAATTGGCATTGGCGGAGAAGCCGCGTCCGAACCCGCCGACGATCCCGGCAAGCAGGGCTTGCGTCACGAGGTTACCCTCGCGGCTAACGACCCGGCCGCGCACCCCGGACTTGCCTGCAAACGAGATGAAGCCCTTGACCTCGGAAACTGCGACGCGGCCGCCGGGTTGGTCGCAGGTCATCCGCGCCAGTTTGACGTAGACCTTCTCGCTCGAGAGATCGCCGCGCGCTGCGCCGTTGATCACGCAGCCTTCAAGCCGGGTGGTCAGGACCCGCCCGTTCTGCAGTACCGATCGCGCTGGGCCGGTTATACGCAGCACCACGGGGAGCGGATCGGTCTGGCTGGCGACCCCGGCCGAAGCATCGACCCCGACGATTACCCGAGCCCGTGCATAGGAGTTGGGCGGCAGGTAATCGGGAGAATCCTCGACCACCAGGGGCGGCACATCGGCGCGTGCAAGCTTGACGCCAGTGCTGCCTGCCTTGTCACCGCTGAAGTTCATCAACTTGACCTCTGCGGGCGGCGGCGCCGCGTCGGCACCAGCCCCGCCGGGAGCCATGGATCCGGCTTGCGGCGAGGCGGCCGCAGGTCCCCGCGCGTCGTAGCCGCCAGCGCGCGGGCCATAGGCAGGCATGGCCGCGGCATTGGGGACGGGCGTGCTCGCCTGGCTCTGCAGCTGGTTCTTGAGCTGGGTGTTTTCGGCCGAGATTGCGTCGATCGCCGCCTGGCCGTCGGTGCGCATCGCCTGGTTCTCGGCTTTCAGCGCGGCAAGTTCGGCTTCCATCTCGGGACGCATGACCGCCCCTTCCTTGAGGGCCTTTTGCTCGCGCGTGACCGCACCCAGCTGATTGCCGTAGACGGTGGTAAATTCCCGCTGCGACAGGTTGCGATTGACCAGGCTTGCGGTCTCGATCGTCTCGGCCTCGCGTTCCGCGTGTACCTTCTTCGAATGATCGCTGCCGAAAATGATCCAGCTGGTGCCAGCGAGGATCACGGTTGCGATCCCGGCTAGCAGCATTCGCTGGCGCTTGGCGGTGCGCTCATTGAGCTGTCCGGCGCTGACCGGTTCATGGACCTCGCGGGACCGCTGCTCACTGCCAATTGCATTTTCAGATGTCTGATCAGTCATGACCTTGCCCCCCGTTCGGGCCGACGAGATAGGCCGTGGTGCTGGCACCGGGCTCAAGGGTGGCCCGCGCGATCGACACCGCGAGAGCACCCACAGGAGCGAAATCCTTTTCGGCGAGTGTCATGGCCTTGGCGCCGCGATTGACGAGGCGGACGACCTTTCCGGCCAGTGCCGCGCCGCGGTATTCGGCGATCAGCTGGACTTCGAGCGAGCCGACCCGGCTCGGCAGCGCAGCAGGCTGGCTGACCTCGAACCCTTCGATCGTCTGCTGCGCCGCCATGGCCTGGACCAGGCGCAGTGCAGCTTCTTCCGGGGTGGTCTGGTTCTCCCAGTGTCCCGCATCGCCTTTGGCGAGCGCCGGGTTGGTGATGAATACTTGGGCGGCCTCGATCTTGTCGATCGAGCAGGAGAACTTGTAGACGTAGCCCGCCTTGGTGGTGGCAAAGAAGCTGATCCGCGCCGCCGCGAAGGTTTCCGGGACCGAGACATAGATGTCGCCGCGCACCGGCTCGTGGGTCACCGCAAAGTCGTTGTAGGGATAGCCGCTCGAGATCTTCGAGACGCTGGCGAACTGGTCGCCGATGAGCGCGAACCGGGTGAGTTCACGGGCTGAAACTGAGCATGCGATCGTGCCGCCATCGGCGCTTTGCTTGAACTGGTCGGCGAGCGCCGGGCTGGCCAATGTCAGCAGCGAGACTGCAAGCGCGATTATCGGTGCGCGCCGCTTTTGGGCAAAGGGCATCACTTGGACTCCTTGGTTGTGTCTTCGGGTGGCAGCTGGACGAACCCGGCGAGGCCGAGGCGCAGGCCCTGGTAGGTCCAGCTGAAACGGAACCGTCGCTCGTCGCTGCCGATTACGGTCGCCCCGACGAAGGTCTTGAGCGTGCCTTTGACCTCGGAGGTGAGGGCGGCAGGATCGACCTTGATCTGCTTGATCACGAAGGCCTGGGTCACGTCTGAGCCGCGCTGTTCCTCGACGATCCGCAGCAGCTCGCCCTTGAGCGTGCCATTGGCCGCAGGATCGGCGAGTTCGAGGATCTGACTCATCCAGTAGTCGAGCCCCTCGGGGCTGCGGTTGAGCAGCAACAACGCGGCATCGCGGGTCACGAATTCGAGATACTGGGCGTCAGCGCCGGTACTCGTTATGGTGAGCGGCGCGCGGACGGTGGGGACCAGCACGACCTCGCGGTCGCGGGTCACGGCGAAACCACCGGCGACAACCAAGGCAATCGCCAATCCGGCACTGGTCAGCGCGAACAGATTGCGTTGCCTCAGCAGCGCCTGGCTGCGCTCGTGAGAAATCTGGACAAGCATGGATTTGTCTCCCCTCAGCCGGCCAGCAGCCGGCAATGGGAGGGCGGCGTCATCTTGAGGCCAGAGAGACCTGCAGGCAGATGCCAGTAGGCGGCATGGATAACCCAGGCCCAACTGCGGCCTGCCTTGGCCTTGCGGAGCGCAAACCAGGAGGCAGCGGCCAGGGCTATGCCGATAAAGACATGCTGTCCGAGGATCCCCCAGGTGAAAGGGACGATCATCCCGGCGAACTCGTCGAGGGTCCAGAAGCCGATCAGTTCCGGATCGTCGAGGCGCCTTGGCACGATGTACCTGTCGCTCATGATGACGCACGCCCTCCAGTGACACCCGGTTCAGATGACCGCGGTGACAACCGAGGTGACGATCGGCACACCGGTGCCGACGCCGATCCCGACGCCGACCGGCACCGCGATCTGCGCGAGGGTGAAGCGGCCCGAAGCGAGCCCGATCAGGCCGCCGGCGAGGCTCAGTACGGTGATGATCTTGCCGCCCGAGCCTTCCAGGAAATCAGTGAACTTCTGCAGGGCAGGGGTGAAGGTCGTGTCGGCGCCGGCATAGGCAGCACTGGCGGCAAGCGCCGCGACGGCAACCGGCAGGGTGAAGTTGGCGATCTTGCCGAGGCGGTTGCCGCCGATCGAGGGAAGGGCAGGGGCATTCATGGACGTATTCTCCGCTTGAGTGTCGCAGCGTTCGTTCGCTGTCTGTTCTAATTGCGGAGAAGTTCTGCTGTAGGAAATGGGGAAGGCCTTCCTCAGCCCAGATTTTGAGAGGAATTGCAGGTCAAGAACGCTTGTATCGGCGTAGTGCGCAGAACAGCGTCGGGTTTGCGCGGATTCGGCGAGCCGTTGCGCAAGGGCCGCTCACGAATGCGCAGTTGTCACGCATTGCAGCGCACGCGGTGATTCGCGTCCCGTTCTGGAATTCCTATAAGTTCTTTGTTTGTTCTTTTCGCTTTCCTACAGCCTGATTGCGCAGGATAGCTGTCGGCTCAACCATTCGAGTCGAGGCCTGGCGTGACCACTTCACACAATGATCTTCCGGCACGCGTCGCGCGTTTAATCGAGCGCGCCGTCAAGGAAAGTGGCAAATCCTATTCAGAGATAGCGCGGGTCGCCGGAATCAAGCGTGACAGCCTGCGCCGCTCGCTCAGCGGCGGGCGGCCTGTCACTTTGGGCGAAGTCGTGATGATTCTTGAGGCATCCGATCTTGCCGGCGAGGAGACCCTGTTGCTGCTCCTGTTGGTCGGAGAGGATTTCGCACTGGCCAGATCCGGAACAGGAGCAGCGCAATTTCTGGGTGAGCTCTTCAAACGCGCGCCTATCGAGATAGTCGAACAGCTGGGTGAAGATATCGATGAGTTACGTCCTCGTTGGGCGCATGGCACCGCCAAATTGCTCGCACGGACGCTCACCCAGCACATCGCCGATCTCAATCGACGCGGCGACGTGATCGGCGGGTCCCGGTACTCCGCCGTGGTCGGAGAATGATCCCATGACCACGATGCCAGACAATCGAATGTTCGAGCCAAGCATCCATCAGCGCTTGCTGCGCCTGCCCGAAGTCATGCGCCGCGTAGGTCTGAAGCGCTCCGCGATCTACCAGAGGATGAGCGATGGTAGATTTCCGAAGTCACGTTTGCTCGGAACTCGCTGCACCGTTTGGGTGGAAAGCGAAATTGAGCAATGGATTTGTGAGCAGGCATTCAAGTGAGCCGTGCAACTGCAGGTACCCGTTGACTGACGTCCATTGAGTGGTCCGCGCTTTGTTCGTGTAAAATTATCTTGGACTGCACTGGAATTGCTCATTGGTGACGCTGCTCTACTACCGAAATGTTGCGGCAGAGCAGAGGGTGGAAAGTCGCCAGTCGTGCCGACAACACCTTGATTGAAGATCTAAAGTTGAGACATGAAATGGCAAACTTCATCCGGATAGTCGCCATTTCGCGGACTCATAGCCGAAACTCTAACCCAGAACGGTCCAGGTTTTCGGGTGTAGAGCACCTCAAGCAGAAATTCGACGCGGACTGCACCCCTGCCGCGAACTCCAGGCAGTGCCCGGCAGGGCGGCAGTCACTCCCGCGCTACCTATCAGCCTTGCTTATCGATACCTATTCGGCACCTGAGCTTGATCAGCACTTTCAAGTAGATGTATGTGCGGGTTGGGCGAGCTGGTAGAATGCGATGCAAGAAATTTGAGGTGATAATTCGTGGGAAAACTACACCTCAGCAGGCGCGCATTTATTGTTACGACATCGGCCGCTCCACTTCTATCCAGTAAATCTGTTCTTGCGGCCAACCTGACGAAGCTGAAGGTCTTCGGCTTGCGGGTTGCGCAGGTTGAAACGCCGCTCGGCGTTGAGTCCAGCCAGCCATCGCTGGGCTGGCGCTTCGAGGCCGGCGACGGCATTTCGGCGGCGGCCTACCGCATCCGGGTCGCGAGCAGCGAGCAGGCCCTCAGGTCCGGTGTCGCAGACCTCTGGGATTCGCAGTGGGTCGAAAGTCGCAACGCGATTACTGCGGTCTATGAAGGCGCGGCGCTGTCTTCGCGTCAGCGGTGTTTCTGGATGGTCTCGGTTCGCGACCAGCATGGAGCGACGGCCACTTCCCAATCATCGTTCTGGGAAATGGGGCTTCTGAACCCGAAAGACTGGGACCTCTCCTGGCTGGCTTGCGAAGACGCGGTCGAACGCGGCGACCGCGAAGCCGGCGCCGCTTGGGTGAATGGATCCGCGGGGGTAGGGAAGCCGCGCCTGTTCAGGCTGGGCTTCTCAAGCGAGAAGGCGAACGGCCTGATCACACTTTCCGTCGATGGCACCCTGCACCGGTTGAGCCTGGACGGACGCGACCTGCCGCTTCCGTCGTGGGACCGGAACGCTTTCGGCGCCCCGCCTGCGCTGCGCCTCGAGTCCCCGCTTGAAGCGGGCGACCACGTGCTTGAGGCCGAGATATCGGCAACCCCGGGTTATTTCACCAAACCGAACGTTGCAGTGGCGGCGCAGGTCCGCGTGACGGAGGGAGGCCAGCACCGGCGCATCTCGGGAGGTTGGACGACCCTCCTTGCCGAGGATCTCGCAACCCGGAAGGCCGCGGTGGCGGAAGTCATGGACCCGCAACCGCTGTTTCCCTGGCCAGCTGCGCCCGCCCGCCTGCTCAGGCGGGAGTTCCGCCTCGAGGCCAGACCGCAGGGGGCGAGGCTCTACGCAGCGGCGCTGGGCGCCTACGAAATCTGGATAAACGGCGCTCCAGTCAGCGATGCCGCGCTGGAGGTCAGCCCGAGCGACTTCGCTCACCACGTGCCTTACCGCGTCTATGACGTCGGCGGGTTCCTGCGCCCTGGGGTGAACGTCATCTCAGCGCGCGTCGCAGACGGCTTTTACGCAAGCTATCTCGCGCCAGTTGGACGCTACCCATTCGGGCCTGCCCCGCGGCGCCTGCTGGTCCAGCTCGAAGCGACTTCACCCGCAGGGACAACCATCGTTAGCGGCGCGAAAGATTGGCGGGGCGCTGCTGGATCCTTGCGCTATTCCGAGGTCTACGGCGGAGAGGATTGGGACTACTCGCAAGACCAGGCCGGATGGCAGGCAGTGGGCTTCGACGACAGTGCCTGGGAGCCGGCGCATCTCGCTTCCGGCCCGGCGGTGCCGCTGGTGTCGTCAATTACGCCGCCGATCGAAGTGACGAGAGAACTGAGCGTCCAAGCGCTCAGGCAAGTCGGCCCCGATCGATATGTCGCCGACTTCGGACAGAACTTCGCCGGTCGGGTCCGGCTGCGATTGCCGCGAGTCCACGCCCGGACGATCACGGTTCGACACTCCGAACTGATCGACGCAAAAGGCGAACTCGACCGGCGCAACCTGCGAGCAGCCCGCGCCGAGGACTCTTACCGGTTCGACAAGGCCACCGACCGCGTGGTCCTCGAGCCGCGCTATTCCTACCAGGGCTTTCGCTACGCGGAGATCTCGGGGGTCACGGGACTGGCGGCGAACCAGGTTGCGGGATTGGTGATGACCAGCGGGATCGAGGAGACCGGCACCTTCGCGGTCGATCAACCAGTCGTGCAAAAGGTCTGGCTCAACACGATGTGGAGCCAGCGCTCGAATTTTCTGGGCATCCCGACCGATTGTCCGCAGCGCGATGAGCGCCTTGGTTGGGCAGGTGATGCCCAGATTTTCTGGGACACCGCCGCCTTCAACATGGACGTCGGCTCCTTCACGCGCGAATGGCTGAGAGAGTTTCGCGCGGCACAGGGGCCGGCAGGAAACTATCCGCTGTGGGCGCCGATGCCGGCAACCGCGGGCTTCGGTCCGCCGCAGTCCACGCCAGGCTGGGCTGATGCGGGCGTAATGCTGCCCTACATTAGCTATGTTCGGTACGGTGATCGCGCCATCGTCGACGAGAATTGGCGGGCGATGCGCAAATATGTCGACGGTATTCTGAAGGCCAATCCGGACGGGCTATGGGCGCACAATCGTGGCGTGGATTTCGGCGACTGGCTGGCGGTCGACGCCAAGCAGCCGGGCGACGAGACCACGCCGAAGGGGCTGGTTGCGACCGCGATGCTGGCGCGCTCACTGGCTCAACTGGCGGACTTGGCTCGCTGGACCGGCCGCGAAAGCGAGGCCGGCGAGTTGCGATTGGCGACCGAACGCGTGCGGGAGGCGTTCGCCGGGGCATTTGTCCGGGAGGACGGTTCGGTCGGCAATGGCAGCCAAACGAGCTACATCCTGGGTCTGTCGATGGACCTGGTGCCCCGGAGCCTGCGTGCGTTGGCGGCCGACAAGCTCGTCGCCGACATTCAAAGGAGGGGCACGGCGCTTAGCACGGGGTTCCTCGGGACCCCGCTGGCATTGGACGTCCTGGCGGACACGGGTCATCGCGACACTGCGGTCGATCTGCTGCTTCGCACCGACTTCCCGTCATGGGGCCACATGGTGCGCGCTGGTGCGACTACGATGTGGGAGCGGTGGAACGGCGATTCCGGCGATCCCGCGATGAATTCCTACAACCACTACGCCTTCGGTGCGGTTTGCGGGTTCCTTTACCGGCGTGTGGCCGGAATAGTCCCGATCGAACCCGGCTTTGCGCGGATGCGTATTGCTCCGTTGTTCGACCGACGACTCGGCAGGATTAGAGCACGGTACGAGAGCGTGCGCGGCGCAATCGCGGTCGACATTCGGCCGACTCACGGCGGAGCCGAGCTCGACGTGCAAGTGCCGTCAGGCGCAAGCGCTGATCTCTGTCTTCCGGTAGGCGCGACCGGAACTGCCGGCGGCAAAGCGCTGGGTGACGGAGCGGAATGTCCGGGTGGCGAGGGGCGGCTCCATCTGCTCCGCTCGGGCCGCCACCTCATCAGGCTGACAGGGGTCTAGGCCGGGGTGAAGGCCTCAAGCGTCTCGAGCTGAGTGCAAGAAAGGGAGTTGGGAATGTCGTCGAAATTCGCCGTGAGGGCTTGTCTTGTCTGTCTGCTCCTCCTTCCTGCAGCGTCCTACGCGAATGGCCCGTACCCCCGCGAAGCGACCTCTCAAGGTGTAACCGGCGCGCGCATCGTCATTCCGCTGACAGACGGATGGCGGTTCCGTCAGGGCGAGGGAACTTCCCGTGCCGAAGGCCTCACATTCGACGACCATGCCTGGGCCTCGGTATCGCTTCCCCACAGCTGGAACCGGGTCGGGCTTTATCAGCCGCAGGTGCCCAGCCGGATCAACACTCCCGAAGTGATCAACAAGGCGATGGGTCTGGGCTGGTACAGACTGTCGTTCACGTCCCCAGCGCGGCTCGCCGGAAAGCGGGTATGGCTGGAGTTCGATGCGGCCAGCCGAATTGCATCGGTGTGGTTGAACGGCAAGTTGCTCGGGGAGCATCAGGGCGGTTATTCGCGCTTCAGGTTCGACGCGACGGACGCGTTGCGCACCGACGGGCCCAACATCCTGGCCGTACGCACGGACAATTCCCGGCCAGCTCCCGGCTCTTCGACAGTCGACGTCCTGCCGCTGTCGGGTGATTTCTTCGTTCCAGGCGGACTCTATCGGCCTGTCAGGATCGTCGTCACAAACAATGTCCATGTCGACATGCTCGATTCGGGTGGACCGGGCACCTACGCGACGACGCGAAGCATCGAGGGCGGCTCGGCCGTGGTGGACACCGAAGCCCGGGTCGCCAACGGAGCGAAAGCGGCATCCACCGTAAGGGTCCGGGCGCGCCTGATCGACGCGCAAGGGACCGTCGTCGCATCGCAGGATCAGCTCGAGGCAATCGCTCCGGGCGGCATGGTAACCGTCAAGAATTCGCTGCGCGTCGACAAGGCCCGGCTGTGGCAGGCGGTCGATGACCCCTACCTCTACCGCTTCGTGCTCGACGTCCTCAAGCCGGACGGGGAGGTGATCGACAGCGTCGAGCAGCCATTCGGAATCCGGACCATCGAGATCAGCCCGACGCGGGGCTTCTTGCTGAACGGAAAGCCCTATGCAATTCGGGGCGTGGGCTACCACCAGGATCGGGAAGACAAGGGCTGGGCGATTTCGCGCGCCGACGTCGAAGGGGACATCAAACTCCTGCGCGAGATGGGTGCGACGTCGATCCGCCTGACCCATTACCAGCACAGCCAGTACATTCACGAACTGGCAGATCAGTACGGCCTGATCCTGTGGGACGAGATCCCCCTGGTCTCCCAGTGGACGTTCGGCGAGGCAGAAGTCGCCACCGAGAAGCTCCGGGCCAACGCAAGACAGCAAATGACCGAGCTGATCCGGCAGAATCAGAACCACGCTTCGGTGGCGGTCTGGGGCATCGCCAACGAGGTCGATTTCGGAAATTCGCTTCCCGCGTTCCTGACGGGCTTCAAAGGAGCGGGTCCCGATCCCTTGCCGCTGCTGGCGGAACTCAACCAATACGCCAAGACCCTGGACCCCACCCGGCCGACGGCGCTTGCGACGTGTTGCGAGGGGCGTCTGTTCGCCGCCGATGTGACGGTGCCGATCACGGCGCCCGCCGCTGATGTCGGCGGTGCCAACCGCTACTTCGGATGGTATTTCGGCGAGCCCGGCGATTTGCCGGGTCATCTCGATCTGCTGCGATCGCAGCGTCCCAGCCAGCCGTTGTCGGTCACCGAGTACGGTGCCGGCGGCGCACTTTCGGTGCATACCGATAATGTGCTCGGCGGCATGGTGGACTCACGCGGCCGAGCCCAGCCCGAGGAATACGAGAGCTACGTTCACGAGCAGACTTGGCCGCTCCTTTCGCGGCGTAGCGACCTGTGGGGAACGTGGCTGTGGGCAGCCTTCGATTTTGCTTCGACCGTTCGCCACGAAGGCGATGCCGATGACATCAACACAAAGGGTCTGATCGCGTTCGACCACAAGACCCGCAAGGACGCCTATTACTTCTACATGGCGAACTGGACCTCGACCCCGATGGTCTATGTTACCGGCCGGCGCTATGCGAACCGGGCCTACGCAGTGACGGATGTCCGCGTCTACAGCAATGCCCGGCGAACCACCCTGACCGTCAATGGCAATGCTCTGCCAACCTTGACCGATTGCCCTCAGCGGGTCTGCGTCTGGACGGGCATCCAGTTGCAATCGGGCGCCAACGAAATTCTAGCGCGCGGGGAGTTCTCCAGCGGCTCACAGGAAGATAGGATATTCTGGCAGGTCGCTCCCGAGGCCCTGCGCAGCACACGGATCGACAGTGGCGCGATGGTCGCCGCAAGAGCTGCGGCAGGGGTGTTCGGCTCGGACAACTTCTTCCAAGGCGGCAAGCCAGGATCGGTAGTCAAGCCAGCCGACTTCGGCAAGCCGGCGCAGCCAACCCAGATAGCGGGTACAGCCGACAGCGAGATTGCCGCAACCTACCGGGAGGGAGAGTTCCGCTATCGAATTCCGGTTTCAAACGGCAAGTACCGGGTGACGCTGACTTTCATCGAACCTTCCGACAAGAGCGTGCGGGTCTTCGACGTATTGGCTGGCGGAAGGGTCGCGATCGGCCGGTTTGATCCGGCCAAGAGCGGTGCTGCGGCAAACGCAGCAGTGATCCGTTCATTCGTGACACCGGTAAGGGACGGACTGCTTGACTTGTGGTTCAAGCCGCGGTCCGGTCAGGCGATCGTCTCGGCGATTCAAGTCGAACGCGTCGATCACTGATGCTCAAAGTTGCAGTGATCGGTCTCGGGCTTGCGGCCGAGCCCCATCTGCTGAGCCTTGCAGACCTGAAGGATACGATACAGGTCGTCCAGGTCGCCAGCAGAGGGTCGGGCGCGCGCAAGGGATTGGCTGAAAGCCTGGGATTTCGGGTGAGCGCCGATGTCGATGCGGCGATAGCGGATCCCGGAACAGACGCGGTTATACTGCTGACGCCCCCGAGTTCGCATCTGGAGCTGGCACGAAACGCTTTCGAGTGCGGCAAGGATGTGCTGGTCGAAAAGCCACTCGACATATCGCTTGAGCGCGCATCGGCCCTTGTCGCCGCAGCCGAGCGCGCGGGACGCAGGCTCGGGGTGGTCCTGCAGCATCGCTTTCGCCCGGGCGCGGTGCGGCTCAGGCAATTGGTGCAGGCGGGAGAACTGGGCGAAGTGGTGGCCGCGAGCCTCAATTTCATGTGGTGGCGGCCGCAATCCTATTACGACGAGCCGGGGCGGGGGACATACCATCGCGACGGCGGGGGAGTCTTGCTCACGCAGGCAATTCACAGCATTGATCTACTGTTGTCGCTGGTCGGGCCGTTGGACCTGATCGCCTCCGTACCGACCACGACAAGCATTCACAAAATGGAGGCCGAAGATCACGTCGTGGCGCTGCTGCGCACGGTGCGCGGAGCCAGTGTCAGTTTCGTGGCGACGACGGCCTGCTTCCCGGGTCGTCCCGAAGTGATCGAGCTGATTGGCACGAGCGGGACGGCTATCTTGACCGGTGGGCTTCTGGAAGTGACCTGGCACGATGGCAGAGTTGAAACAGCCGGCGACAGCGGCAGCTCCGGATCAGGCGCCGGGATAATGGCGTTCGATCACCAGGCGCACCGCGAGGTCTTGCGCGAATTTCATGCCGCGATCGAAGCCGGTCGAAGCCCGGTGCCGTCCGGGGAAGATGCGCTGGCCGCTCAGCGGCTGATCACGAAAATGATGGGCCGCGCGTAGCCAAGGGCACGCGCGCCGATCCTCAGACCCGGTTCGACCGCGCGATCCGCGCCAAGACGGCGGAGCTCGGTTTGGGCGTTCGCTTTTGGGTCTGTCGGTCGACCGCAGCCAAGCCGAACTTGGGCTGGAAGCCGAAATACCATTCGAAATTGTCGATGAGCGACCAGTGCATGTAGCCAAGCACGGGAACGCCTTCCACGATGGCTTGGTGAAGCCCAGCGAGGGAGTCGGTGATGAAGCCCCTGCGAAGCGCGTCATCGTCTGTTCCCAGTCCGTGCTCGGTGACCAAAACCGGCTTGCCGGTTGCAGCGTGCACATATCGTACGGCACCTTGCAGAGAGGCCGGATAAATTTCCGTACCCATGAAATTCCGCGGAGTTGCAGCGGGCGGTGCGACGGGCCCGTTCGCATCGATCTGCATCCGGTCGTAATTCTGGACGCCCACGAACTCGTCCTGAGCGCCAAATTCGAACCACGGCTGATAAGCTTCGGCCCGCTTCGCGTTCAATTTCGAATTTGTCCCGACCCCCTGATCGTCCGTAATCGCCAACGACATCCCGACAGGGAGGTCTGGGCGAGCCGACTTGATCGCAGCTCTTGCCTTGCGATGGGCCGCGCCCATAATGGGTATTATCGGGGCGAACTGGGCGCGCGGGAGCAAGAAGCCAGCGGAGAAATCTGCAACGCCAAGCGACCTCGCACACTCCGCAAGCATGCTAGCATGAGCTTCGTAGAGCTGCCCGGGCACATTGGCCCAGGCGAGGATCGACGGAAGGTTGGGCTCATTCATTGTCACGGCATAGTCGATGTTCGCCGCGATCGCCTGAGCTGCCTTGGCGCAGTAGCGCGCAAACAGATCGGGCGCGGCAGGATTGCTCCAGCCGCCTCGTGCCGCGAACCAGCGCGGGCAGGAAAAGTGATTGAATGTCACGACAGCTGCGAGGCCGCGCGCTTTGCACCCTTCGACGATCGAACGGTAGTGTTCGAGCATCGCGTCCGAGAACTTCCCCTCCTCAGGCTCGATACGCGCCCATTCCAGGGAGAAACGGTAACTGTTTAGATGAAGCGACTTCGCCAGATCCAGGTCGTGCGGCCAGCGATTGAAACTGTCCGCGGCGTCGCCGGATGCTTCGGCAAACATGCTCTTGGCGCAATGTTCCATGTGCCAGAAATCGCTGGCGACGTTGTTTCCCTCGGTCTGATGGCCCGACGTCGATGCGCCCCACAGGAACCTTGACGGAAATTGCCGTCGAACCGCGCCCGCTGCCACGGCGGGGACGCCGGCCAGGGTGATCATGGCGGCGGCCGCTTGGCTGAAAGTGCGTCGGTCCATTGGGGCAAGTTCCGAAAAGATCAGATTGCGTGTCGGGGTGGCCCAGCGGGGCCACCCCGAGCACCGATTAGTAGCGGATGGTCAGCGTCCCGCCAACGGAGCGTACGGCATCGAGACCGAACACCTGCGTGTAGGACAGGGCCGCAGGGCGGCCAGCAAGGTCGCCTGGATCGATCCCGATGCTCTGCGGAATGTGCTCGTTCGTGCAGTTCTTACAGAACAGGCTGAACTGCATCTTGTCCCCGACCTTCACACCGAGGCTGAACCCGAAGGTGTCGACCGCTCCGAATGCGCCGCCGGGCGCGCCGTTCAGAATGTAGTTGACCGAAGAGCGGTGATACCAGTTGCCTTGGATATAGGGGACGGTGGTTCCCGACACCGGGAGCTCGTAGGTCGCTTGGACGGTCGAGGTGAACTTCGGCGAAATGGGCAGCCTTAGGCCAGTCGCGTCAAACGTGTTGTTCACCGCACAGCTCGCAACCGCCTGCCCGAGATAGCACTGCGCACCCGGGAAGCTCTTGAACTTCGTGTCGAGGATGTTGAAGCCGCCATTGATCGTGAGGCCTGCGAAGGGACGGGCACTGACGTTCACTTCGATGCCGCGCGCCTGCACCTTCGCCGCGTTCTGGACGACGAACGTCTGCAGCGCAGTATCGAGCGACTGCACCTGGTAGTCGTCGAAGTCCGTGTTGAACGCCGAGATATTGAAGGTCAGCTTTCGGTCGAAGAAGCTCGACTTTACGCCAACTTCGGTGGTGTTCGAAATTTCGGGCCGGATGGTTGGGATGAAGCCGACGCCGCTTGAGTTCCGGATCGCTGTATCGTTGAAACCGGGACCCTTGTAGCCACGGCCATGGAAAGCATAGAACATGATCGTCGGAGTGGCTTGGTACTGCGCGCCGAGCTTCCAGCTGAAATTGTCGTTGGAAGAGGTCTGCAGGTAGCGACCGTTGGGGCCCGAAAGCGAGATGAAGTAGTTACGCTTGCCGTGGAACAGGTCGACGTCGATCTTGTCATGCGTGAACCGTGCTCCGCCGATCACCTGCAGCCCATCGACGATCTCGTAGGTTAGCTGACCGAACGCCGCATAGCTCTTGGTGTCCATGGTGTACTTGGCATCGCGGCCGATGAAGTAGTCGTTGCGGACCGAGCAGGTCGGAGGGAATGCACCCGGTACAGCCGTGGCGCCGACGCAGAAGGGGAAGGATGGCAGGACGAACGAAGGAAGCCCCTGGTTGCCGAAGATTTCGCCTTCCTGGTTGAGCTTCGACTGGAAGTAGTAGAGCCCGACCTGACCGCCCAGGCGGTTGCCCGACGGCAGGGCGACGCGCAGCTCGTTGGAATACTGGTCGTAGCGGGCCTTAGTGTAGTTGACGTTGACCAGATTGGTCTGAAGGCGGTCGATGTCGAGCGACTGCTCGACGTCATAGAAGCGCCAGGCGAAGAGATTCGAGATCTCAAGGCCCGATCCGGTCACGTACTTGAGCGTGGCCTGGGCTCCGCCGGTGTTGATGTCGCGATACATCGCGCCGTCACCGGCATAGAGGAAATTGTCGGGCCCGGCGACGCCGCCGACCTGCGCATAGACCGGCCGGGCCGCGCTTCCAGTTCCAAACTGGCGCCAGGTGGCGTCAAAGAACGATCCGGCGCCCGTCGCGCGGTTGTAATCGCCGATTACGTAGAGCGAGAACGAGTCCGAAAACTCGGCCAGGTACTTGCCCTTGATCTGGAAATTCCGGCGATTGGAATCGAACCGGTTGCCCGCCGCGACGGTCCCGATGTTGGTAACCGGGGATTCCTGATAGCCGTAGAGGACGTTCAGACGCAGCGCCGAGTTCGCCGAAACGGGGATATTGAGGACCTGCTTGGCGATGATGCCCGGAGCGCTGCGGTTGGAGCCGGGCGTGTCGCGAGAGGAAAACTCGAGCTCGGTCGAGCCGCCGAAGACGCCCAGTTCGGGCCGCGCCGTCACGACGTTGAGCAAGCCGGCCGAGGCGTTCTTTCCGAACAAAAGGCCTTGCGGCCCGTTCAGCACTTCAACGCGCTGCAGATCCATCAGCAAGGGAGTGCCCAGTGCTGGGCGGCCCATGTTGACCTCATCGACTGCAAGAGCCACGCTGGAGTCGATCGTTCCGGCGAAAGCCAGGGTACCGACGCCGCGAACCGAGAAGCTGGCATCGGAGCCGATCTGGAGGCTGGGAGCGGCCGCCGCTACGCCGGCAAGGTCACTGATCCCGCGATCGCGCAGTTCCGCCCCGGTCACCGCGGTCAGGCTGAGCGGCACCTTCTGGATGCTCTCGCTGCGCCGCTGGGCGGTCACGACGATCTCACCGGCTGCGGCGTCTCCTTCAGCGGCAGCGGTCTCTTGCGCAAAAGCGACGCCAGGTATGCTCGCAAGCATTGTCGTGAGGACAAGGCCAGCCTTCAGTCTCGAGTTAGTCTTCATCGTTTGATACTCCATGAATTGAAATTCGGGTTGAACCGATGCAGGATCAGAAGCGCACACTTGCGCGAATGCCGTAGGTCCGCGGCGGACGCAGCTGGTTGTAGATGACCCCCGCTTTGGCAGGGCTTTGCAGGGAATTGGCGAAGACCAGTTCGTTCTCGAGGTTGTTGACGAACCCGGTCAGCGAGATCGCGCCCGACGCGCTTTCCCAGGTCACCCTGGCGTTGGACACCATGTAGCTGCCCTGCCGACCGAGCGTGAGGTAATCGAGCGACAGATACCTGGATGATTCGATCCGCGTATCGACACCAGCGATGACCTTGCTGCCACCGGCCAGTTCGAAGGTATGCTCGTAGCCTGCGTTGATCGCCCAGCGCGGCGCGTTGGGGAGCGGCTGGCCCGAGCAGTCGACGTTGTAGATGCGGGCCGCTGCGGAAGCTCCGGTCAGGCTTGTCGGCGAAACGGCACAGCCGATGACGGGTGCCGGACCGGTCGTCGAATAGGCCTGGTAGCGCAGGTCGTCGTACTTCGTGTGCAGGTACTGCACATTCAGCGACAGCAGGTCATTGCGGCTGGGTTGCCACAGCAGTTCCACCTCCGCGCCATAGATAGTGGCTGCCCCTGCATTTTCGGTCTTGAACACGGGACCGAATATCGGGCCGCCCGGAGTCGATGCGACTTGCACGGGCGCCAGGTGCGACACCTGCTGATCCTTGTAGTCCCAGTAGAATGCTTCAAGATTGAACTGCAACTTATTGTCAAGAAAGCGATTCTTTGACCCGATGGTAAAGGCGGTCAACAGTTCGGGCTGCGAGTAGTTCTGGCCCAGCGCCGAATAGAGGATACCGGATTTGAAGCCGGTGGAGGCCGTGGCGTAGAGCAGCGAGCGTTCCGCCAGGTCGAACTCGACCCCCGCCTTCCAGGTCACCTTTGAGAAGTCGACGTCGCTGGTCGCGTCCGTCCGGATGTCCAGAATGATCGGAATGAACGCGGGCGGGCCGGGGGGTACGAAGCCGACGAAGGGCAGGGTGTGCGCTTCGGTGACCTGCCGCTTGTTATCGCGGGTATAGCGCAGCCCGCCGGTCAGGCGGAAAGTGTCGGAGAGCGAAAAGGTCGCTTCACCGAAGACCGAGAAACTGCGCGTTTGAAGCTCGGAGTTGATGCGGGTGCCGTTCGAGGCCTGGTTGAAGAACTGGCGGGCCGAGGTGTCCTCGCTGAAGTAGTAGCTGCCCAGGACCCATTTGAACCGCGCGGACTCGTTGGCGAGGCGCGCTTCGAGTGACATCTGGTCGCTGTCCTCGGTGACGTCGATCAAGAACGAGGAGGCATAGCTCTCGAAGTCCAGGTTGGTGCGCCGCCAGGCCGGGATCACGGTGAGCTTGGCGAAACCCAGGTCGGCGTTGGCAGTGACGACCGCCCCGTAATAGTCGTTGTCTTGGAACCCGTCGTTTCGGGCGATGAGCTGAGGCACCGGCGCGGTGGGTGTCCGCGCGAGATATGCGGCGATCACGGCCGGATCGCTGGGTCCTAGGCGGCGGTTGCCGCTCAGCAACGGCATAATCGTACCGCCCGAGCCCTTGCCGCCGACATGCCCGTAGTCGAGCATCAAGTTCATGTTGAAGCCGGCGCCCGTATCCAGGCGGAACTGCCCGCGGACCCCTAGCGTGTCTTCGTCGTCGTACCCGTCGCTGAAGTAGCCATCGTGCTTGGCGTACTGGGCGGAGAGCCGGATAGCCGCGATGTCCCCCACCGGCAGATTTATCGCCCCCGAGCCTTTCAGGGCATCGTAGTTGCCGTATTCGGCGTTGATGTAACCCGAGGCGTCACCCAGAGCGGGGCGCTTGGTGATGAGGTTGACGGCACCGCCCGTGGCGTTGCGTCCATATAGGGTGCCCTGCGGACCTTTCAGAACCTCGATGCGCTCGAGATCGTAGAATAGCGCTGCGGGCGCCGCGGGACGCGAAAGATATACGCCGTCGAGATTGAACGCGACGCCCTGTTCGGCGAAGGCATTCGCGCCGAACGTCCCGACCCCGCGCAGGTAGATCTGCGTGAAAGAGGCGGCCGGCGCGATCTGCAAGGACGGAACGAGACGTGTGATGTCGGTCGCTTGGGTGATGCTCTGCTGGGTGAGCACGTCGCCGGCAACGGCGCTGACGGGCAGGGCGGCTTTCTGAAGGTTCTCTTCCCGGCGCTGGGCCGTGACGATGATTTCCGAAAGCCCCTGATCGCTTGATTCCGGTGCGGCCGACTGCGCGGCAACCGGGGTCGCCCATGCGATTCCGGCAAGACCAACGCCCGCGAGAAACTGAATTTTGGCCATTACACGCCTCCCCCTTTTGATTTTGACTTTCCATACCGATGGTCTGATAATCAGTAAAACTGTTTGTATTTATCGGTTGCAACTTGTTTGGGTGATAGAACATGCGCGTCAAGGGTCTCGATCTCAACCTGCTCGCGGCACTCGATGTGCTGCTAGACGAGTGCAACACGGTGAAGGCAGCGGAGCGGCTGCACCTCAGTCAGCCAGCGGCGAGCGCGGCTCTGGCCCGGCTCCGGGACTACTTTGGCGATCCGATCCTTACAGCATACGGCAAGCGGATGATGCCGACCGCCTTCGCATTGGCGCTGCATCAGCCGACCAAGGCGATCCTCGCTCAGGTCGACCAGCTGATAACCCAGACTTCGGCCTTCGATCCCCTGAAGTCCGATCGCTGGTTCCGGATCGGCGTTTCCGATTACTTGTCGACGATTTTGTTTGCGGATCTGGTGCCGCGGCTGGCTGCGCTGGCGCCAGGCATCAGGCTGGATCTGCAACCGCCTTCCGATGAAATGCTCGGCTTGCTGGATCGGGGAGAATTGGATCTGATTCTCACTCCCACTGAGCATTGTCATCCCGGCCATCCGACCGAACTGCTATTTGAGGAAAAATATGTCGTCGCGGGATGGTCCGGGAATGCCGTGCTGCAGAAGCCGCTAAGCGAGGACGACTTCTATGCGCACGGTCACGTCGCGGTCGAAATGGGCCGAACCAGCCGCGTCACCTTTGCCGAGACTCATCTCAAGGATCGGGGGAAGGAGCGGAGGATCGAGATCTACGCGGCGTCGTTTTCCCTCGTTCCCGAGTTGTTGGTCGGAACGAGCCGTCTCGCCATCATGCACGAGCGTTTGGCGAAGATGGTCCGGAGCAGGGGCGAGATCGTCTACCAGCCACTCCCCTTCGAATTTCCCGTGATGAAGGAGATGGTCCAGTATCACAAAACCCGCGCCGACGATCCGGGGATCAAGTGGATGGTTGCCCAGATCGCGAAGTGCTCGGAGAAGTTCAATCAGAAATTCAAGTAGAATTCTATTTGAATAATCACTTTTTGATATTCGGCTGCGCTTGCTACGCACCGCTCTCCATGGGGAGAGCAGCGTGCATCAGCAGAAGATTCTGATCGTTGGGGCGGGCATCGGCGGACTGTCCGCGGCTATATCGCTCTCGCGGGCCGGTCATTCGGTGGAGCTGATCGAGCGCGATCCGGACTGGAGCGTCTACGGCGTCGGGATCATCCAGCAGGCCAACGTAATCAGGGCGATGGACCAGCTTGGCGTGTTGAGTGCTTTCCTGGATGCCGCCTGCGGGTTCGACGCCGTCGAGATATTCCTGCCGGACGGCACGATGGCGGCTCGGGTGCCGACACCCCGTCTCGTCGAGGGGCAACCCGCGAACGTCGGTATCAGCAGGACGGCCCTGCAGAAGGTGCTCGCCGAAAGCTCCGCCGCGCTCGGCGCACAGACCAGGTTGGGTCTGACGCTGAAGCAACTGGACGACGATGGGGCCGGGGTCACCGTGACCTTCTCAAACGGTTCGGTGGGCCGCTACGATCTGGTGATCGGTGCGGACGGTGTCTACTCGCAAGTTCGAGACATGGTCTTGCCTGCGGCCGAGAAGCCCGAATTTACCGGTCAATCCGTCTGGCGCTACAATTTTCCGCGCCCTGCGGCGCTTGACGCATTGCAGGTCTATAACGGCTCGACCGGGGTCGGACTGGTGCCGATCAGCAATGAAGTGATGTACATGTACGTCACCACCCCTGAGCCCGGGAACCCCCGTTATCCGTTGCGCGGCCTAGCTGCTACTATGGCTGCGAAGCTGTCGGGCTGCGCGCCTGCCATCCGTGCGCTTGCCGATCAGATAGTCGACGATGCGGCAGTGGTGTATCGGCCGCTCGAAGGTGTCCTTGTCACCGGTCCTTGGCACAGCGGCCGCACAGTCCTGCTTGGCGATGCTGTGCACGCGACCACGCCGCATCTCGGCCAAGGCGCCGGAATGGCGATCGAGGACGCGATCGTGCTCGCGGAGGAATTGGCCCGGCACGACGATCCGGAATCGGCGTTTCGCGCCTATCGCGATCGCCGCTTCGAACGCTGCGCGTACATCGTGACGTCAAGTTTGGCGATCTGTCACGGGCAGCTCGGCAAGGGCCCCGCGATCGACAACCACAAGGCCACCGCGGAGATGTTCGCGGTCATATCCCAGCCCATTTGAGAGGATCAGCAATGACCCGCGTTTCCGAAATACGTTATGTCGGCTATGGCGTTACCAATATTGAAGCCGAGCAGGCTTACTATGGCGAGATCTTTGGTCTCGACCCCGTCACAAGCGATGACGGCATGGCTTGGTTCAAGACTCCCGGTCATGACGAACACCATGTGGTGCGCCTTCGAAAGGCCGAAGAGAACCGTGTCGACGTGATCGCACTTGCTGCCGACTGCAGCGCCGACGTCGATGCGTTGTGCGCCAAGGTTCAGGAGTCCGGTGCGAAGGTCGTCCATGAACCGCGCAAGCTGACGTCGCCAGGGGGCGGCTATGGGTTCCGCTTTTTCACTCCGGACGGCATCCAGATGGAGATATCGTCCGATGTGGCGCGCGGGGCAAAGCGCGAGATTGCCAAGTGGGAAGGGCTACCGGTCAAGATTAGCCACCTCGTCCTGCACTCCCCTGACCATCAGGGGCTCGTCCGGTTCTTTTGCGATGTGCTGGGATTTAAGGTTTCGGATTGGCTCGGCGACTTCATGTGCTTCCTGCGCTGCAACAGCGCGCACCATCGTCTCGCCATATTGCCGGGGCCGCCGTGCCTGAACCACGTCGCTTACGATATGCTGGGCGTCGACGATATGATGCGCGGAGCACATCGTCTCAAGCTCAAGGGCATCGACATCCAGTGGGGGCCGGGCCGTCATACCGCCGGAAACAATACCTTCAGCTATTTCGTCACGCCGGGTGGTTTTGTCACGGAGTATACTTCGGAGCTGGAGGAAGTGGATTTCGAGAGCCACCAGCCAAATACCTATACGCCCGCGCCGCTGATCATGGATCAGTGGGGTATCGGCGTCGGGGGGCCGCAGACAATGCCGCATGCCCATCCCAATCCCGGGCTATTCGTTGCGGTCGAGGCCTGATCGATGGCGCTGCTCGAACTCTTCCCGAATTACATCTGGAACCTTTCTGTTGCGATAGCGATGGAGAGCGGCGGGCAGATTGGCGAGATTGTCGATATGTGTCAGCCAATCCGGGACGCGGCGGCGAGCGGTGCAGATGCCGGCACGCCGGCATTCATGAAACAGTGGGCGGCGATGGGCGAGAAGCTGATCGAGCTCGCCGCCGAGGACGAGGCAAGGGGGCATGCGATCTCCGCTTCGAACAAGCTAGAGCGGGCTTCGCTCTACCTGATCACTGCGGAACGGATGCAGGGGCATGGTGCGCCCGGCCGCGAAGCCACCTACAGCAAGGCGAGGGATTCGTTCGACCGCTCGACGGCACTTGGGCAGATCAACCGCGACCGGGTTGAGATCGCGTTGGCTGAAGGAACAATGCCAGCGCTTTATACGCGCGCGCCGGGCGAGGGCCGCAAGCCTGTAGTTGTCTATTGCAATGGTCTCGATAGCTGCAAGGAGCTGCTCTACTGGTCGCGACTGCCTGAGGCGTTGGCCCGGCGCGGCATTTCCACGCTGTGCGTCGACCAGCCGGGCTCGGGCGAGGCGCTGCGTCTGCAGGGACTGCCGGTCGATCCGCATTCGGAAAGATGGGCCGCAAGGGCGGTCGACTGGCTGGAAAGCCAGCCCGATGTCGATCCCGCGCGGATCGGGATGACAGGGATCAGCCTTGGCGGGCACTTCGCTCCCCGCGCCGTCGCTTACGAGCCGAGGTTCGCCAGCGGCGCGGTCTGGGGCGCCAATCACAATTGGCGCGAGGTGCAGAATAAGCGGATGATGCGCGAAGGCGAAAACCCGGTCCCGCACTATTGGGCGCATGTGATGTGGGCCTTCGGGGCGAAGGACATGGACGAGTTCCTCGTCAAGTCGGAAGCGATGAATCTCAACGGACATGTCGATCGCATCCGGGTGCCGTTCCTGGTCACGCACGGGGCCGAAGACCGGCAGATCAGCCTGTCCTACGCCGACGACCTGTATGACCAGCTGGTCAACTCGCCGCGCCGCGAAAAGGTCATCTTCACGGCTCGCGAAGGTGGCGTCGAGCACGTGGGCGCAGACAACATGGCCTATGGGCGTGACTGCATCGCCGACTGGTTTGCCGAAACGCTGGGCGGAAACACCGGCAGCACCTGAAATGCCGGGATGAGCGTGGATGATCGCGCCGGGAGAGAAGCCACATGAAGATCAGCGCACTGGATTTTGATCCATATGACGAGGCGGTGCTGACCGATCCGTTCCCGCATCACGAAAGATTGCGCGAAGCGGGGCCGGTCGTCTGGCTGGAGCGGTACCAGTGCTACGGGCTCGCGCGCTTTGCCGAAGTCCGCGATGCGCTCGACGACTGGAAGACCTTCGTGTCCTCGCGCGGCGTCGGCCTGGCCGATTTTGCCACCGAGCAGCCTTGGCGCCCGCCGTCGCTGCTGCTCGAGGCCGATCCGCCGCTCCACGAACGTACCCGCGGACTGATGAACAAGGTCGCCTCCCTGCCGAGTCTCAAAGCCCGGCAGCCGGAATGGCGCGCCAAGGCCGCAGCGCTGGTGGGCGAGTTGGTCGGGCGCGGCACGGTCGATGCGGTAGCGGACCTGTCCGAGGCATTTCCGCTCAGCATCTTCCCGGACATGATCGGACTTCGCGACGAAGGCCGGGAGAACCTGATTCCCTACGCCACCACGGTGTTTAATGCGTTCGGTCCCCGCAACGCGCTGCTTGAACAGAGCATGTCGCAAGCCGCGGCCGCCACGGCGTGGGTTGCCGAAAGCTGCAAGCGCGAGTTCCTCAAGCCCGATGGCTGGGGCCGCGAGGTCTATGCCGCGGCCGACCGGGGAGATTGCTCGGAGGATGAAGCCGAGCGCCTTGTCCGTTCGTTTCTTTCGGCCGGCGTCGACACGACGGTCAACGGCATAGCCAACCTGGTGTTCGCCTTTACCCAGTTTCCCGACGAATGGCGCAAGCTGAAGGAGAAACCGGAGCTCTATCGCAAAGCGATCGAGGAGAGCCTCCGCTGGGGCGGGGTGGCGCAGACGTTTTACCGGACGACCAGCCGCGATGCGGACGTTTCGGGGACGACAATTCCGGAGGGGAGCAAAGTTCTGCTGTTTCTGGCCTCGGCCAACCGCGATCCGCGGCGCTGGGACGATCCCGACCGCTTCGACATCGACCGCAATGCGAGTGGCCATGTCGGGTTCGGCTTCGGCATTCACCAGTGTCTCGGCCAGATGGTCGCCCGATACGAGGCGGAAGCGGTCCTGACCGCGCTGGTCGAGCAGGTTGCCGAGATCAGAGCCGCAGGGCCAGCGACACGGCGGCCGAACAACACCCTCTATGCGCTCGGCACCCTCCCGGTCGAACTGGTGGCGGCATGAGCACCGCAGCCACCCGCAGGTTCGTCGACCTGTCGATCACGCTATGCAACGACGTTGTAAGCGACCCGCCGTTTCTCCGTCCCGAGATCACCTACCAGGCGCACGGCGAGACCATGTCCGAACTTGCGCATTTCTTTCCTGGTGTGACCGCGGAGCAGACCCCGGACGGGGCAGGGTTCGCGGCGGCGGAATGGGTGCGGCTGACCACACACAACGGAACGCATCTCGACGCTCCCTGGCATTATCACCCGACCCAGGATGGCGGCGTGGCGGCCATGACGATCGACGAGATACCGCTCGACTGGTGCTTCCAGCCAGGGGTGAAGCTGGATTTCCGCCATTTCGAGGATGGCTACGTGGTCACAGCAGCCGATGTCGAAGCCGAACTCCACCGCATCGGGCATCAGTTGAGGCCGCTTGAGATCGTCCTGGTCAACACGGCCGCCGGAGCCGCGCTGGGCGACCCCGATTATGTGAACCGCGGATGCGGCATGGGATACGAAGCGACGATGTTCCTGACCTCGCGCGGCATTCGGGTGACCGGAACCGATGCGTGGAGCTGGGACGCGCCGTTTGCTCACACCGCGCGGCGAGTGGCCGAGACCGGTGACACCTCGCTGATTTGGGAAGGACACAAGGCGGGGCGGGAGATCGGCTACTGCCATCTCGAGAAGCTGCATAATCTCGAGGCGCTGCCGGCAGACGGTTTCCTCGTCAGTTGCTTCCCGCACAAGATCAAGGGCGCTTCGGCCGGATGGACCCGGGCTGTCGCGATTTTCGAGGACTGACGGATGCGTTTGGCAACCTACGAAAACGGCCTTCCCGATGGCGAATTGATCGTAGTCTCGGGCGATGGCGAACGATCGATGTCAGCCGGTCCGAAGTGGCCCAGCCTGCTAACGGCAATCGAGAGCTGGTCCGATGCCCTGCCGGATCTCCGCAGCCTTGCCGACAGGCTCGAGGCCGGTGACGGCGAGGCCGTCGTCAGCGAGAAACTTCGCGCTCCGCTGCCTCGATCATGGCAATGGCTCGACGGCTCGGCCTTCGTGACCCACGGCGAGCTGATGCAGGTCGCCTTCGGCATGGACCCGATCGATCGCGCGCGGCCGCTGATGTACCAAGGGATGTCGGATCGTTTTCTCGGCCCGGTTGAGCCCGCTGCTTTTCCCAGTGAGGCTGACGGCATCGACTTCGAAGGTGAATTCGGCGTGATCGTCGATTTCGTGCCGATGGGCACCAGCGTGGAGCAGGCGGCAGGATACATCCGGTTGGTGGTGCAGATCAACGACTGGTCGCTGCGCACGATCGCGCCTGTGGAGATGAAGACAGGTTTCGGCTGGGTCCAGGCAAAGCCCGCATGTTCGATGGCACCGTTCGCCGTGACACCCGATTACCTGGGTGAGCACTGGCAGAACGGGCGTGTGTGCCTTGACCTTCTGGTCGAGCGTGGCGGAGCGCGTTTTGGGTTCGTCAATGGCGGTGAGATGGCATTCTCCTTTGCCGAATTGGTCGCTCATGCGGCTCGCACACGTGATCTTGTCGCCGGTACGGTGATTGGCTCGGGCACGGTTTCCAATGCGCAGTACGCGTCGACCGGTTCCGCCTGCATCTCGGAACGTCGCGCAATCGAAATCATCGCAGTTGGTGCGCCGAGCACGCCGTTTCTGCAATTTGGCGAGACGATCCGCATGGTTGGCCAATGCTCTGACGGCGCAGCGCCCTTCGGCGCCATAGTGCAGGAAGTCGCACGAGCATGAAGACTCAGGTTGCGATCATCGGGGCCGGACCGGCCGGTTTGATGCTCGGCCATCTGCTCCGCGCGGAAGGCGTGGACTGCGTGGTGCTCGAGCGGCAGACCCCTGACTATGTCCTCGGTCGCATCCGCGCCGGCGTGCTCGAGCAGATTACCGTCAGCCTGATGGAGCGCCTCGGCCTCGACGCGCGGCTCAAGGCCGAGGGGCTAGTCGAAGCGGGATTCAACCTCGCCGACGGCGAACGCCTGATCCGCATCGACTGTGAAGCGCTGACTGGCAAGACGGTGGTGGTCTACGGCCAGACCGAGATCACCCGCGACCTGATGAACGCGGCGCCCGCGCGCGGACTGGAAGTCATCTACGGCGTTGCCGACGTGGCGCTGCACGACATCGAGAGTGACGCGCCCTACGTCACCTACACCAAGGGCGGCGCCGCGCAGCGCATCGACGTGCGCTTCATCGCCGGATGCGATGGGTTCCACGGGCCGAGCCGCAAGGCAATCCCCGCAAGCGTCGCGCGCGAGTTCGAGCGGGTCTATCCGTTCGGCTGGCTCGGCATCCTCGTCGATGTCCCGCCTTGCCACTCCGAGCTGATCTACGCCAACCACGAGCACGGCTTCGCGCTCGCCTCGATGCGCAGCAAGACCCGTAGCCGCTACTACATCGACGTGCCGCTGACCGAGAAGGTCGAAGACTGGCCGGACGAGCGCATCTGGGACGAGCTCGCCATCCGCCTTGGCCCCGAACCCGCTGCCAACATCACTCGTGGGCGGTCGATCGAGAAGTCGATCGCGCCGCTGCGGTCCTACGTGTTCGAGCCGATGCGCCACGGCAACATGCTTTTGTGCGGTGACGCTGCGCACATCGTGCCCCCAACCGGAGCCAAGGGTCTCAACCTTGCCGCAAGCGACGTGCACTACGCCGCCGAGGCGCTCACCGCTTTCTTCAGGCGCGGCGAAGCGGATGGCATCGCCGGTTACTCGGCCAAGGCCCTCGCCCGGGTATGGAAGTCCGAGCGATTCAGTTGGTCGCTGACCAAACTGATGCACCGCTTTCCCGAAGACGGCCCGTTCGAGCGGGCGATGCAGGTCGCCGAGCTCGAATACATCGCCTCCAGCCGCGCCGCCCAGACCAGCATTGCCGAGAACTATGTCGGACTGCCGGTTTAATCTGCGCTTATTAGACAGGAATCCATCATGAAGACCCGCGCCGCCGTTGCCTTTGCCGCCAAGCAGCCGCTTGAGATTGTCGAGCTTGATCTCGAAGGGCCCAATGCGGGTGAAGTGCTGGTCGAGATTATGGCAACCGGGATCTGCCACACCGATGCCTACACGCTCGACGGACTGGACAGCGAGGGCTTGTTCCCCTCGGTGCTCGGTCATGAAGGCGCCGGGATCGTACGCGAGGTCGGGGTCGGGGTAACCAGCGTCAAGCCCGGCGATCACGTGATCCCGCTTTACACGCCCGAATGCCGGCAGTGTAAGTCGTGCCTGAGCGGTAAGACCAACCTGTGCACCGCGATCCGCGCCACACAGGGGCAGGGGCTGATGCCCGATGGCACCAGCCGCTTTTCCTACAAGGGCCAGACCATCTTCCACTACATGGGCTGCAGCACTTTCTCGAACTTCACCGTGCTACCCGAGATCGCCGTTGCGAAAATCCGCGACGACGCGCCGTTTCAGACGAGCTGCTACATCGGCTGCGGCGTGACCACAGGGGTCGGCGCGGTGATTAATACTGCCAATGTGCAGGTGGGCGACAATGTCGTGGTCTTCGGGCTCGGCGGCATCGGCCTCAATGTCATCCAGGGCGCGAGGTTGGCGGGTGCGGGCAAGATCATCGGCGTCGATCTCAACCCCGACCGCGAGGAATGGGGCCGCAAGTTCGGCATGACCGACTTCCTCAACTCGCGCGGGCTGAGCCGTGAAGACACCGTGGCGAAGATCGTCGCCATGACCGACGGCGGCGCGGACTATACCTTCGACGCCACCGGCAACACCGAAGTTATGCGGACTGCGCTCGAAGCGTGTCACCGCGGTTGGGGCACCTCGATCATCATTGGCGTGGCCGAAGCCGGCAAGGAAATTGCCACCCGCCCGTTCCAGCTCGTCACCGGGCGCAACTGGCGCGGCACGGCGTTCGGCGGGGCCAAGGGCCGCACCGACGTACCCAAGATCGTCGACATGTACATGACCGGAAAGATCGAAATCGACCCGATGATCACGCACGTCATGGGGTTGGAGGAAATCAACACCGCCTTCGACCTGATGCACGCGGGCAAGTCGATCCGTTCGGTCGTGGTGTTCTGATACCGACAATAATTGTCACTCCTACTGTGAAATTTGAGCGGTCGGTCGTGAAGGGAAAAGTATGAATATGAAACCGCTCCAGACGAGCGCAGCCATTCAATACAAAAATGGTTCGGCGGTCAGGCCGATGATCGTTGCCCCTATATCGCTGTTTTTCATCTGGGGCGGTCTGACCAGCCTCAACGACGTACTGATCCCGAAACTGAAGGGCCTGTTCTCGCTAACCTACACAGAAGCATTGCTCACCCAGTTCGCATTCTTCTTAGCCTATTTCTTGGTGTCACTACCTGCAGGCAGTCTGATCGCGAGGGTCGGCTATTTGAAGGGAATCGTAATCGGCCTTGGCACCATGGCGCTTGGATGTTTGGCCTTCATTCCCGCAGCAAGTTCAGGCGTGTACGCGACTTTCCTCCTGGCGCTATTTGTCCTCGCCTCAGGAATTACGATCCTCCAGGTCGCAGCCAACCCACTCATCGCAAACATGGGTAGCCGAGCGACTGCATCGAGCCGCTTGACCTTGGCCCAGGCCTTCAACTCACTGGGTACCACAGTCTTTCCGCCAATCGGCGGTGCGATCATACTTGGCTCGCTCGCGAATATCGACCCGGTATCACTTCCAGAAAATCAACGAACCGCTTTACTGGCTAAGGAGGCTGCTGTTATTGGCGATGCCTATCTCGGAATCGCTGCGGTTCTCGCGCTAATCGCTGGTTTCTTCTGGCTGCAGCGAAACCAAATGCCTCGTACGAGCGAGCCGCAGATCTCCTACGGTGGTTCCTTCGCGTTGCTGCGAGAGCAGAGGCTTGGTGGCGGCGTTGCAGCCATTTTCCTCTATGTCGGTGCCGAAGTCTCGATTGGCTCGATGTTGATCAACTACCTTGTTCAGCCAAACATCCTCGGTGTCACAGAGCGGGCCGCGTCAGCCTTCATTGCGTTTTACTGGGGCGGAGCCATGGCGGGCCGCTTTATTGGTTCGATCATCCTTCGCTTTGTGTCGCCAGGGTTAGTACTGGCCGCATTCGCATTCGGTGCAGCAGCGTTGGCAACAATATCCGGGCTCAGCAGTGGACCATTTGCCGCCTATGCGCTGCTCGCAGTCGGTCTTATGAATTCCATCATGTTCCCGACGATATTTTCGTTGGGAGTAGATGGGCTTGGCGAGCGCACCCCACAAGGGTCGGGGCTGCTTTGCATGGGAATTGTCGGTGGGGCGTTGATCCCATTGCTTTTTGGCACGGTCGCGGATGCCAGTGGCTTGGCCACAGCCTTGTTCGTGCCGGTTTGCTGCTACCTAGCAATCGCATTTTATGGCTGGGTCTCTCGGAGAGCAGCCGGATGACTGTCGCCACCTATCCTTGCACCAGTGCTTAGTTTGAGGCCCAAGCCGTTGAGCATTGAAATCTACCCAATCGCGGTACGCCGTCGCAACTGCTGACGCGATGCGCTTCTCTCGCGCCGCTATAGCGCTCAATGTGTTTAAGGTTGACGATCTAGCGGGACATCGGGTGCGTTCGCGTACTGCTACCTAGAGAGCGACCGAGCGCGCAAAGCCTATCGGTCGCTGCATCCCGAGTGCCGAATAAATGGGCTCGAACCAAGGGCCCGCTGATTAAGAGCAAGATTCATTTCCGATCGTCTGCCTGCTGCCCACGCAGCGTCATGTCGTCTGGCTTATCGGCCTGACGCAAGCCGAGCCCATCTCGTCGCAAAGTAGCCGATTTGGGGGTAGCGATGGGGGTGTTATGACAAAATTGAGAAAAAATATCGTTTGCAATCAGTTGCATATACCATTTTTGTGGATCCCTCCTCCGCTACCAACTTCCAACATCGCCGGACGCGAAAAGCCCCGCACATTGCTGCGCGGGGTTCTCATCTTGTCAGTTGCTGGCGTCAGAACCGGTTGACGAGGTTCTCGCACCATTCCTGGCGGCCGGACTTCGGCTCGGGCGCGGCGTTGCTTGATACGGCGCGGTCGGCGATCTGGGCGAGGGTGGTGCCCTCGGCGTGGACCATCTGGCCAAGTTCGCCCTTCCAGCCAGCATAGCGCTCGGCGCGGAACTTTTCGAGCTGGCCGTCCTCGATCACAGCGGCGGCGCGCAGGAGGCCCTTGGCGATCACGTCGACACCGCCGATGTGGCCGTGGAACAGGTCGGCCGCGTCGATCGACTGGCGGCGCACCTTGGCGTCAAAGTTCCAGCCCCCATTGCCAAGGCCGCCGGCGCGCAGGACTTCAAGCTGGGCGAGGGTGATTTCCTCGACCGAGTTGGGGAACTGGTCGGTATCCCAGCCATTCTGCGGATCGCCGCGGTTGGCGTCGATCGAACCCAGGATGCCTAGCGCGCGGGCCATGGCGATTTCGTGTTCGAATGTGTGGCCCGAAAGCGTGGCGTGGTTCGCCTCGATGTTGACCTTGACCTCGTTCTCCAGCCCGAAGCGCTTGAGGAAGGCGTAGACCGTCTGCGTATCGAAATCGTACTGGTGCTTGGTCGGCTCGTGCGGCTTGGGCTCGATCAGGATCGTGCCGGTATAGCCGATGCGGTGCTTGTGATCGACGACGAGGCTGAGGAACCGCCCGAAGTTCTCCTGCTCCACGCCGATCTCGGTGTTGAGGATCGAATCGTAGCCTTCACGGCCGCCCCACAGCACGTAGTTCGCGCCGCCAAGGCGGTGCGTGGCCTCAAGCGCGTCACGCACCTGCAGCGCTGCCCAGGAATAGATCTCGGGATCGGGATTGGTGGCCGCACCGGCCATATAGCGCGGGTGGCTGAACAGGTTGGCCGTGCCCCACAGCAGCTTGCGGCCATGCTTGCCCTGCAGTTCCTCGAGGTGGTCGACGGCTTCGGCAAAGCTCTTGCGGAAATCGGTAACGCCGTCGGCATCGGCCATCACATCGACATCGTGGAAGCAGTAGAACGGCAGGTCGAGCTTCTCGACGAAGGCCAGCGCCGCCTCGCGCTTTTGCGCGGCGCGGGTCGCATCGTTCGGGCCGGCGTGCCACGGGCGCGAGAAGGTGCCCGCACCAAACACGTCGCTGCCCGGCCAGCAGAAGGTGTGCCACATGCACACGGCAAAGCGCAGGTGGTCTTCCATGCGCTTGCCCATGACCACGCGGTCCTTGTCGTACCAGCGGTAGGCAAGGTCGTTCGTGCTGTCCGGTCCTTCGTAGCGGACGGTGTCGAACGGGGCGAAATAGTCGGCGGACATGGTGCTTCCTCTCAGATGGACGCGATCGCGGGGTAGGCGGCGCGGAATTTTGCGAGCTTGGGGGCGAGCCGTTCGGCGAGTTCCCGATCAGGCTCGATGATATGGGCCACGGGCGGCCGGGTGCAAACGTCTTCCGCGCTGGCTTTGGTAACGGCGATCTGGGCGAGCTTTGCCGCACCCAGTGCCGGGCCGACTTCGCCGCCGTCGAGATAGGTCAGCCGCGCGCCCAGCGCAGCCGACAGGATCGTCCCCCAATAGCGCGAGCGGGCACCGCCGCCGATAACGCTCAGGTTATCGACCTGGGTGCCTGCCTCACGCAGCACCGACAGGCCATCGGCATGGGCAAAAGCCACGCCTTCGAGCACGGCGGCGGCGATGCGGCCGGGATCGCTCTCGTTGTCGAGGCCCAGGAAGGCGCCGCGCACGTGCGGATCGTTATGCGGCGTGCGCTCGCCCGACAGGTAAGGCAGGAACAGTTCGGGGCCGGAGCAGGGGCCGGCAGCTTCAGCCGCGGCGAAGAAGGCGGGTACGTCCATCCCGGTCAGCCGTGCGGCCCAGTCAATGCAGCTTGCGGCAGACAAATGCACGCTCATCTGGTGCCACAGGCCGGGCAGGCAATGGCAGAACGCGTGGACGGCGCGGGCCGGGTTGGGGCGGAACTCTTTCGTTGCGACGAAGATCACGCCCGAAGTGCCGAGCGAGAGCAGGGCATCGCCATCGCGCACCACGCCAACGCCTGCTGCGCCGCCGGCATTGTCGCCAGCCCCGGCGGCGACCGGAACTGGCGCCATGCCCCAACGTGCGGCTACTTCGGCGCGCAGCGTGCCGCTGACTTCGGTGCCTTCAAGCAGGCGGGGCATTTGGTCGCGCGTCAGGCCGGTCGCGGCGAGCATGGCGTCGGACCAGTCCCGTGCCGCGCCATCGAGCCACAGCGTGCCTGCACTGTCAGACATGTCCCCCGCCTTTTCGCCGGTCATGCACAGCCGCAGGTAGTCCTTGGGCAGCAGCACCGTGCGGACTTGTACAAACGTATCTGGTTCATGCTTCCGCACCCAAGCGAGTTTGGGCGCGGTGAAGCCGGGCATGGCGATATTGCCGGTAATCGCGCGAGTCCGGGGCTCGGCCGCCTCGATCTCCGCGCATTCGGCAAAGGAGCGGCCGTCGTTCCACAGGATGGCGGGGCGCAGCTCCTTGTCGTCCGCGCCGAGCAATGTCGCGCCGTGCATCTGGCCGGCGAGACCAACGCCTAGTACCTTGGCGCGGCTGTCTGCGGGAAGGCCAAGCACGGCGGCTTCGGTGGCGCTCCACCAGTCGGCGGGGTCTTGTTCGGACCACAGCGGCTGCGGGCGCGAGACGGTGAGGGGGGCAGTCGCCTGCGCTACCACGCTCCCACTCTCGTCGACGATGACCGCCTTTACCCCCGAGGTGCCGAGATCGATCCCGAGAAACATGGTGCGATCAGGCCTTGCGATCCTCAAGGATGAGTTCGGCGGCGCGTTCTGCCACGGCCATTGCAGGGCCGTTAGTATTGCCCGAAACCGGCGTCGGCATGATCGAGCAGTCGACCACGCGCAAACCGCCGATGCCGTGCACGCGGGTACGCTCATCGGTCACCGAAGTGCGCAGGTCATTGCCCATCGCGCAGGTGCCGGTGCCGTGCAGGCCAGCTTCGACCATCTTGGCAAGATCGCTCAGAATTGCCGCTTCATCCTCAACCTCGGCGCCGGGCATCCGTTCGGCACCGATGAAGCCCGCAAGGGCAGGGTCGGCGGCGATTTTGCGGAACAGCCGGAACAGGTCCAGCGCCTTCTGCTGGTCGTAGTGGTCAGACCAGATCGCCATGTCAATAAGCGGCGCATCGCGATAGTCGGAGGAGGTCAAGGTAACGCTCCCGCGGCTGCGGGGGCGCAGGTGATAGCCGGAGAAAGTGAGGCCCGGTTTGGCGGTGATCGGGCTACCCGGCTGGGCGGCCATTTCATTCACCGTGCGCATGGCAAAAGGCGCAGCGGCGACCTGCAGGTCGGGCCATTCGGGGTTGCCCTCGCTGGAAATGAGGCCGGTGATCGGCATGCCGACGCGCGCCAGTGGGCCAGTGCCGGTGAGGAAATAGCGCATGGCGTTGCGGTACAGCCGCCAGCCGATGAATTCGCGGTTCGTGCCGGGATGGCCGGGCAGATCGAATGACAGGCCGAACTTCTGATGATCGGCCAGGTTGCGGCCAACGGCTGGCAGGTCGGCCAGCACGTCGATGCCCAGCGCCTGCAGCGCCGCGCCGCCGCCGATGCCCGACAATTGCAGCAATTGCGGCGAGGAATAGACGCCCGCCGACATGATCACTTCGCCGCTGGCGGCCAGTATCAGTTCCTGTCCATCGCGCTCGCAGATCACGCCGGTGGCGCGGCCATCGGCGATGGTCACGCGCTTGACGCGGGTCTGGGTGAAGATGGCGAGGTTGGGGCGCGACTTGATCGGCTTGACGAAAGCCTCATAGGCCGAGGCCCGCTTGCCGCGCCGATCAACGGTATATTGCGAGCGGCCCGCGCCGGTGATGCCGGGGGCGGTGATGTCGCTGACCCAGGGCATGCCCTGATGCGCGAAGGCAGCGGCGAGCGCGTCGAATACCGGCGAGATATAGGTCGAAGGCGTGATCTGCAGTTCGCCGCCGCGGCCGCGTCCGGGGTGAGCGCCGGGATCGCGATAATCCTCGAACCTGGCGAAGCAGCGAGCAATTTCGTCCCAGCCCCAGCCGGTCAGGCCATGATCGGCCCAGCCGTCATAGTCGGCCGGCATTCCGGGGAGGTACCAGGTGCCATTGATCGCCGAGGAACCGCCAAGGCCGCGGCCATAGACGTGCATTTCCTTGCGCCGGCCGGGCTGCTGCTTGACCGGGAAGGCGCGGAAATAGGCAGGGTTGCCCATGATCTTCACAAAGCCGCCGGCCATCGAGATGAAGGGGTGCTGGTTGTCGCCCCCGTCCTCGATCAGCGCCACGCGGTTGCTTGGATCGGCGCTGAGGCGATTGGCGAGCACGCAGCCGGCCGAGCCGGCTCCGACTATGATGTAGTCGAACGTATCCATGGAGCTATCGGCATCCCTACCCAGAGTCAGAATAAGACCCACTGTTCTATTTTCTACAGCACGGGGCTTGACCGCCTGTCAAGCATCAATTAGAAATGACATTCTAATTAGACGCAAGGGAGAGGAATGCGATGCTGCCGGTCGAACGAGTCATTGGCGAAGAGGGGCTCAGCGCCACATCTGAAGGGCTGAAGCTGGCCATGCGCCTGCCGTGGTATCGCTCGCTGCCGTTCTCGACCGTCGAAATTCCCGAATGCGCCATCGATGGCGAAGCGGTCGACCTGTCCGGCGCCATTGTGGAATACGACGGCGCGCGCTGGCCGCTGGCCGAACTTGGCGAACAGACCAACGCCTTCTGGTTCGTGCGTGACAGCGCCTTCCTGCTGCTTCCCGGCCGCACCGCCGAGCCGGGTAGCGAGCACAGCGTTTCGCTGACGGTCAACGTCAACCCGCCGTACATCCCCGGCATGAAGCGCGCCAACCCGCAGACCACTACGCTGCGCGTCAACTGACCACCCGGAGGGACCTTGAAATGACCAATGCAACCGGCCCCCAGGTGGGCGTAACGCTCTATTCCTTCACCAACGAATGGCTGACCCGCCAGTTCGATCTAGAAGGCCTGCTGCGCGAAGTCGCGAAGCGCGGAATGGGCCCTAATATCGAGATCATTGGCTTCCAGAACTTCAAGGAGTTCCCGGACGTTTCCGACGATTTCGCCGCCCGCTTCAAGGACATGGTCGCAGAAATCGGCCTCAATCTGGTCAGCTGTGCGATTAATTCGGACCGTTTCCTGAGGCCCGGCCAGCAGCCGATCGACGATGCCAGCCTGGTGGAATACCACAAGCGCCAGCTGCGCTCCGCCAAGAAGATGGGCTTTTCGCTCGTCCGCTATCAGTTCGCCCTTCCGGTCGAACTGCTGCCCCAGATCGCGCCCTATGCCGAAGAGCTCGACATCCGCATGGGTGTTGAAGTCCACGCGCCGATGTGGGCCGGCCATCCGGCGGTGCAGGCTTATGGCGAGATGTATGACAAGCTTAACACCCCGGTGCTCGGCTGGATTCCGGACTTCGGCGGCACGGCCAGCCGCATCCCTGAATCGATGCTGGATGCCGCGCGCAAGACCGGTGCTGCTGAGAGCCTGCTCGACATGCTCAAGGAGATCTGGGTTGAACCGGGCATGAGCCACGAAAAGGCCGGCAAGCTGCGCGAATGGGGCCTCGCCAACGGCCATGCGCCGCTGCACATCCAGGCCGCCTGCCTCGCGTTCTTCATCCTTGCCAACCACGATCCCAAGAGCTGGGCTGCGATGGTCGACCGCACGATCCACATTCACGGCAAGTTCTATGGCGTGAGCGAGGACCTCGTCGAGGAAGCGATCGATTATCAGACGATCCTGCCCCTGTTCCGCGATGGCGGCTTCACCGGCACGCTGGTCAGCGAATGGGAAGGCCACGCCTATGACACGCGCGATGCCTTTGAGCAGGTCAGCCGCCATCAGGCGATGTGCAAGGCCTTGTTCGCAGCTTGACGGGCAAGCGGACTGACACCGGACCAGCGCGATGATCGACGCTGACACCATGACTGCGCGGCAGAAGACACTCGCGCTGCTGGCGCTCGTCGTCGCGCTGGTGCTGGAGATTGTCGACCTGACGATCATCAACACCGCGCTGCCGGCGATCCAGGCCGATTTCGGCGGCGATGCACAGGCGTCGCAGTGGATCATCGCGGGCTATGCACTGGCCTTCGCCCTGCTGCTTATGGCGGGGGGAAGGCTGGGCGATACCTATGGCTATCGGCGGATGTTCCTGTGGGGCGTGGCCGGTTTCACCCTGTCATCGGCGCTTTGCGGCGCGGCGGGGAGCGGCACCGAACTGGTGCTCGCCCGCCTGCTGCAAGGCGCCACCGGAGCGCTGATGGCGCCGCAGTTCATGGCGCTGATGCAAGTGATGTTCCAGCCGGTCGAGCGGATATCAAAGCTTGCCATGTTCGGTGTGATCGGCGGTCTGGCGGCGATTATCGGCCCGATCATCGGTGGCCTTCTGATCGAGGCGAATACGTTGGGCCTTGGCTGGCGGCTGATCTTCCTGATCAACCTGCCGGTGGGAATGATCGCCATGGTCATGGGCTATATCTACCTTCCCGAAGCGCGATCGGGCCGGCCGGCGGGTGTCGACCTGCGCGGCATCGTGCTGTTCGGGCTGGCCATCGCCGCCTTGCTCTGGCCGCTGGTGCGGGGCGATCACGGCGCGCCCGGAGCGACCGAATGGGCGCTGCTCGCCGCTGCCGGTCCGCTCGGCTGGCTCGGCTGGAGGCACGTTTCGCGCCGGGTGGCAGAGGGCAGGGCGGCGCTGTTCGATCCCTCGCTTTTCACCAACCGCCCGTTCGCCATCGGCATGGCGCTGTCGGTGGCCTTCGCCGCCGCCAATGCCGGATTCCTGATGTGTTTCGCCTTCGCCTTGCAGGCCGAGCGCGGGCAGACACCCTTGACCACTGGCTTGATGCATGTGCCGTTCGGCTTCGGCGCGATGGTCGGCATTGCCGTTCTGGGGCGTCGCTTCCTGCCGCGTTGGGGGCGCTGGGTGCTGGTGCTGGGCGGAGTCGTCATGGCCGCGTCCTGTGCGGTCATTTTGCTCGGGATCGGCGTTTTGGGGCTCGAATTCGCCGTGCTGGTTCCCGCCCTCGTTACGGCTGGTCTGGGCATGGGGATGCTCTCGGGCTGCATCAACCCTGTCGCCGTGGCGCAGGTTGACCGCGATCATGCGGGCGCGGCGAGCGGTTTGCTCAAGACCGGCCAGCAGGCGGGGGCAGCGCTCGGCATCGCGCTCGTCGGCAGTGCCTATTTTGCTGGCGCAACGCTGACCGGCCATCCCGGCTCGGCGACGGCGCTTTATGCCCTGCTGCCGTTGCTGCTCGGCTGCGCGCTGCTTGCGGCCCAGCTTCCCGCGACCATCTTCGCCAAGGCCCTGGCGCACTGATTTCGGCTGGACGCAATGCCTGCTTGGTGAATATGGCAAGGGCAAAGGACCAACGCCCTATGCCCAATCTTTACGACAGTCTGCGCGCCGGATTTCCGGCGGATCGCTCCAAGCCCTTCGCGAGCGAGCTGGATGGCGCGGTGACGACTTATGCCGATGTTGAGGCGCGGTCGGCGCGGCTGGCCAACCGGCTGGGTGAACTTGGCGTGAGGCCGGGCGACCGGGTCGCGGTGCAGACACCCAAGAGCGTCGACATGCTGATGCTCTACCTTGCCTGCCTGCGGGCGGGGGCGGTGTTCCTGCCGCTCAACACGGCCTACACGGCGGGCGAGCTCGATTACTTCATGCGCGATGCCTCGCCGGCGTTGTTCGTCTGCGCTCCGGACGCGGTTGGCACGATTGCGCCGCTGGCCAAGGCCGCCGGTGTGGCGCGTGTCGAGACGATGGGTGTTGGCGGCGCCGGGACGCTGATAGAAGGCGCGAGGGGCTGCGCGGAAGATTTTGCGACCCTCGCGATGGAGGACGATGACCTCGCCGCCATTCTCTATACCTCGGGCACCACCGGGCGTTCGAAGGGCGCGATGCTGAGCCACGGCAATCTGGCATCGAACTGCTTCAACCTGTGCGATTACTGGCACTTTACCGCGGATGACGTGCTGCTTCACGCGCTGCCGATCTTCCACACGCACGGGCTGTTCGTGGCGACGAACATCGTCCTTTCGAGCGGCGCGCAGATGATCTTCCTGCCGGCCTTCGATGCTGCCCAAGTGCTTGCCGCCCTGCCGCGCGCGACGGCGATGATGGGCGTGCCGACCTTTTACATCCGCCTGCTCAAGGAGCCCGCCTTCACCCGCGATCTGGTGGCTCACATGCGGCTATTCATCTCCGGCTCGGCGCCGCTTTCCGCCGACATCCACCGCGAATTTTCGCAGCTGACCGGCCACGCCATCCTCGAACGCTATGGCATGACCGAGACCAACATGAACACGTCGAACCCCTATGACGGGGATCGGATTGCCGGCACGGTCGGCCATCCGTTGCCGGGAGTGTCGATCCGCATCGCTGACCCGGAGACGGGCCGCGTGCTGCCGCAAGGCGAGATCGGGGTCATCGAGATCCAGGGCCCGAACGTCTTCAAGGGCTATTGGCGGATGCCGGAAAAGACTGCCGAGGAATTCCGCGACGGCTATTTCATCTCGGGCGATCTGGGCCTCATCGATGCGCGCGGCTATGTCTCGATTGTTGGCCGCGCCAAGGACCTGATCATTTCTGGCGGCTACAACATCTATCCGGCGGAAGTCGAAACCGCGATCGATGAACTGCCGCAAGTGCGCGAGAGCGCCGTCATAGGCGTCCCCCATCCGGACATGGGCGAGGGCGTGGTCGCAGTTGTCGTGCCGATGGAGCCGGGCTTCGCCGATGGCGCGGCGATCACCGCCGCGCTGGCTGACCGGCTCGCCCGCTTCAAGATGCCGCGCCGCGTGGTCTTCGTCCACGAACTGCCCAAGAACGGCATGGGCAAGGTGCAGAAGACCGTGTTGCGCGAACAGCTTGGCGACAGTTTCAAGCCGGTGTAAGTGCCTGTTTCAGCCGCCTTTACCTTTGCCGACACTGGCGACGTGGGCCGTCATCAAGTCCTTGTAATGCGGGCTGAGCATCAGCGATGAATTGACCAGCCGCTCGACCGATGCGGCCTGATGCGCGGGCAAGTCTTTTGCCAGCTCGATGGCGATCTTGGATGCGCCGACCATTTCGCTGTCCTGCTTTGCCAGGTGCCGGCAGAAAGCGAGCACGTCTTCCTCGAATGTCTCGTCCGGGTAGACCTTGTGGACAAGGCCCATCATCCGCGCGTCATCGGCATCGACCGGCATGTTGGCGGTGATCATCCAGCGCGCCCAGTGGGTGCCGACGATGCGGACCAGCCGGCTGACGCCGTTGGTGGCCGGCAGGACGCCGAATTTGGCTTCGGGGAAGGCATAGCTCGCGCTTTTCGCAGCGAGCCGGAAATCGCACGACAGCGACATTTCCAGACTGCCGCCAACGCAGCGCGCGTGGTGCGCGACGACAAAAGGCTTTTCCATGCCCTCTATTTCGTCCCACACGCGGCGCATGCCGCTGGGCAGGCGGCGGTGGCTTTCGCGGATCTGTGAACCGCGCGTCGGGAAACCCTTGGCCTCTCCGCCGCCGCCTTCGCGCAGGTCCGCGCCTGACGAGAAATAGCGGCCATGCGACTTGATCAGCATGACCTTCAATTCGGGGGTTTCGCGGTAATGATCGACCGCCTCTTCGAGCAGGCGCATCAGCTCGTTGCTCATCGCATTGAGCTTGTCCGGCCGGTTGAACGTGGCGACCAGAATCGTGTCGTCCACGGTTTCGACAAGCAGGTGCGGTTCTTCGGACATCGGGCCGTCTCCAGGATCATGTACCGCGCATGGATAGCGCGCTTCGCCGTAAGTGAAAGGGCAAGGGGGAGTGGCTTGTCCAGTGGCGCCCCGCGCTGATCGTCCGCGCGATTGGCGGCAGACCGGCGCGGCTCACTCCATCGAGGCGATGAGGTCCTTGACCGCAACCGAAGCAAAACCGACCGCGCTGTCCGAAATGCCGTAGGGGATCAGCAGTTGTTCCCCCACCTTCAGCGCGCCGCAGGTGTAGACCACGTTGGGGACGTAACCCGAGCGATCGGCATTCTCCGCCGTCAGCACCGGTTCGCTCGTTCGCGCGATCACCTTGGAAGGATCATCCCGGTCAAGCAATGCGCAGCCCAGCGCATACTTTCGCATCGCGCCGACGCCGTGAGTAAACATCAGCCAGCCGGCGTCGGTCAGGATTGGCGAGCCGCAATTGCCGATCTGGATGAACTCCCACGGGTATTTGGGCTCCATCAGCAGGATGCCTTCGTCGTCCCAGACGTTCGGGCGGTCAGAGCGCAGCAGGAACAGGTTCTTGCCGTCCTGCCGGCCGACCATCACGTATTGCCCGTCGATCTTGCGCGGGAACAGCGCCATGCCCTTGTTGCGCCCCGCCGCGCCTTCGATCGGTTCAAGGTCGAATTCACGGAAATCGCGCGTACGCAGCAATTCAGAGCGGATCGAGCTGCCGGAATAGGCGGTGTAGGTGCCGATCCATTCGGTTGAGCCGTCATCGTGCTCGAACTTCACCATGCGCAGGTCTTCCAGCCCGCCGCGCTGCTGTTCAGTAATCGGGAAGATGACCGTGTTCGACAGGCTCGAATCGGCATGACGCAGCACGGTGACGCCGGCATCGGCATCGTTCATGCTTTCTTCCTCAAGCTCGACCGAGGTGGCGAAGGCGCTTTGCGGCCAAAGCTCAAACGTGCCGTCGGGAGCGGCGATGCCTTCGCGGAAGACGATCGAGCTGATGTGGCCTTCGCCGACCGCGCGCAGGCTCATCACGAAGCGGATGTAGCCATCGATCATGCCGCTCTGATCAGGGTGAGGGACGATCGAAGGGTTCATCAGCGCTGCGGCGGCATAGGTGTATTCGTGGCAGAAATAGGCACCGATCAGCCGCTTGCGTGTTAGCGAAAAGCGCGATCCGTCAAGGCCGAGGTTCGCCTCGACCTCGGTATAGCGCCGTCCGAACATCTGCTCGGTCTGCCAGTGCCGCTCAAGGAAATCGTGCGCAACCCGGGCGTATTCCTGGTTGACGCGCTCCTCCGGCATGGCCGCGACATCCTCGACCAGCTTGAGCGCCCTTCCGCCGGGTGCGGAGGTCGATTGCCAGCCCAGATGGAATGGCCGCAGCACGACCCGCGATGGGTCGGCATGAAGTCTCTGGTCAAGTATTCGCAAAGGACTGGCGCTGTCTTTCCGCTGTCGAACCAACCGTCATTCCGTTCATGCTACCCGCTGTCGTGTCCGTATTGAGCGGCTTTGCGCTGCGAAGCAATCCCGTCACGGCAGCATGTGCCAGCTGGAAGCCGAGGATCGATTCCGCCCCGCAATTGGCATTGGCCCCGCGCGGGGTAACGCCATCGCGGCAGCGGCCGGTTGTGATGTTGGCCAGCACGACGCCGCGGTCATTGGCGCCGAAGTACCAGCGATAGGCGGTCACCGCGCGGTCGATCCAGCGGCGATCACCGCTCGCCTTGAAGGCGCTGACCGCAGCTTCGATCGCTGCCTGCGCTTCAAGCGGCTGCTGGTCGAAGGGCATCTGCTCATAGGGCTGGCCGAACCCTTCAGAACCGACGGGGCGGAAGTGGCCCTGATCGGCGGTCTGGCGGGCGTTGATCCAGTCGAGCGTCTCAAGGCCGATAGCCGTCCAGTCACTGCGGCCGAGCACCATGCCCGCCTCAATCAAAGCCTGCGGCATACGCGGGTTATCATAGGCGAGAACGGCCTCGAACCATGTCCAGTCGGGACGCCGCGCGGAAGCAAGCAGATGGGCGAGCAAGGTGCCGCCGCGCTCAAGCGTGGCAAAAGCGTCTTTGTGGAAACCCTGCGCCGAAAGCACGCAGGATGCGCCCAGCATGGCGAAGGACAGTGCGCGCGGCGAATCAATGACCGCAAACGGGGCCGACGTAATGTCGAACCAGTGCTGCGCCCAATCGCGCATGTCGCTATCAGGCGCGTTGGCAACCGTGTGGCCCAGCGCCCATAGCGCGCGGCCATAGGAGTCTTCCGAGCCGGTTTCTTCGCACCAGGTACGGTCATAGCGCATGAAGTTTCGGAATGCCCCCCGGTCCGGGTTCCACGCGTACTGGATGAAGCTGGCGAAGGTTGATGACCATTGCAGCCGTTCCGCCGGTGACACGCTTTCGGACACGTTCATCAGGATCAATGCGCGGGCATTGTCGTCAAGGCAGTAGCCGTGGCGGCGATCGGGGATCACGCCGATCGAATGCTGCATCATGCCGGTGCCGTCGCACATCGCGAAAACGCCGGTCATTCCGGGGATTGCGGTGATCGGCAGGTCGCTGACCGGCTTGGCGACCGAGCGGCTGACCAGTTCCGCACTGGCAGCGGCAAAGCGCGGCCAGATCGTTTCGCGTCCGGCGCGATAGGCGCGGCGCTTGGTTGCGTTTAGGTGCTCACGGTCATCGAGCAACGCGTTTACCGCGCGGGCAATCGAGCTGACCGAATTAGGTTCGACAAGGATCCCCACGCCGCCGTCAAGCAATTCGCGGGCATGGACGTAGGGGGTGGAGACCACGGCCTTACCCAGCGCCACGGCATAGCTCAGCGTACCCGAAGTCGCCTGCTGCATTCCCAGATAGGGGGTGACGTAGATGTCGCAGGCTTCGAGCTGGTCGAGCAGTTCCTCGGTGTCGAGGAAGCGGTTGTCCCACATCACGTTGGCGCTGACGCCGAGCCGCTCCGCCAGCGCGGCGAGGCCCTCTCGGTAGGCTTCCCCATCGCGAGCGACGAGGTTGGGATGCGTGGCGCCGACGATGCGATAGACGGTGCCGGGATGGCGCTCGAGGATGGCTGGCAGCGCCTCGATCATGTGTTCCAGCCCCTTGCCGGGGCCGAGCAGACCGAAAGTCATGATGACATTGCGGCCTTCAAGGCTGAGCGGCTGCTTGAACTGCTCCTCGCGGCCAAATGGCCGGTCTGGCGCTCCGTGGGGGATGACTTCGATCCGCGAATTTTCCGCGCCGTAGCGTGATGCCAGCAGGTCGCGGCCGTGGCGCGACATGACCATTACGCGCGATGCCCGGGCGAGCAGACGCCGCACGATGCGTTCCTGATTGGGTGATGGCTCGGCAAGGACGGTGTGGAAGGTGATGATCAGCGGCGCGGCGACCCGGTCGATAAAATCGCAGACCATCTCGCCGTCGGGGCCGCCGAAAATGCCGAATTCGTGCTGCAGCCAGACGGCGTCATAGCCGCCCTCATTGATCTGGCGCGCGGTCCGGCTGTAGCAGGCCGGGCTGTCGCAATCGATCACCGCAGCAACGTTTTCATAGCAATGCGGGCTGCCCGCATGATCTAGCGCGAAGACGTCGGTCGCCACTTCGGGGTTCCAGATGGCGAGTTGTTCGGTGAGGTCTGCAGTGAAGGTCGCGATGCCGCATTTGCGCGGCGTAAAGGTTCCGATAACTGCGACTTTGGCCGTACCAGCAACCGCGATGCGGGCCGGAGATTCAAAAAACGGGACAATCCTTGCGGCCTTGCGCTGGCCAGTTGGCGAGCCTGCGCTGAGAAGCGAAGCGGGCGTAAAGACCTGATGTTGCATGCCGTAGATTTCCCGTCTGAGCCGTTCCGTCGCTAGCTAAACAAGAAGGAGGCTATAGAGTTCCTGCTGCAGCGCAACATAAACCTCTGTTCATCGCAAATGCTGCTCAATCAAGCGATAAGCCTGCTGAAATGTTGCAATTGCGAGCGTTTGGCATTGCGATAGCGAGCGAATGTTGCGGGCGCTGGTTGGCCCACATGGCAGGTGGCCAGTGCGACTCGGCAGAGTTTGGTTTGAACCCCTGCAGAATGCCGGAACTTTCATCGCAAAGCGGAGTTTTGCGACGGAATGCCAGCCAGGAGCGTTCAGATGCCGAAGGGCGAAAAGGTCAAGGCCATCCTGTTCGACGCGAACGGTATGGACCGCGAAATCGCGCCGCTCGCCGATGTCGCGCACATTCCGGACAAGCAGATCTACTGGTTGATCGTATCGGGCCAGGGCGCCGGGAAACTGCCCCACCCGGCGGACGGGATCGACCGCGCGGCTTTGCGGCGGGGCGGCGTTGTTGTCAGCGATGACCGCTTCTGCTTTTCGGTCCCGGTCGCGCCAAACGAAGGCGGTCATTCGGAGGACGCGATGATCCTTGTCGTCGGGCGCAACTGGCTGGTGACCTGTTCGGACGCACCGCTAAGCCTGACTGAGCGCTATCTTGAACATGACACGGGCGAGACGCTGAAAGGCAGCCTGACTGCGCCCGCTTTGGCGGTGTCCTTGCTCCTTGCACACTTCGACGAATTCCATACCCATCTCTCCGCAATCGAGGAAAAGCTCGACGCGCTTGACGAGCAGGTCTTCCGCTCGCGACAGCGGCACGATCCGCTCAATACTCTGGCCGTGCTCAGGCGCCGCGCGGCGCGCTTGCGCGGGCTTGTCGCGCAGCACCGCAGCACGATCGCCGCGCTAGACCGGCCCGATTTCGGCCCGGCAGTCTGCGAGGAGGACCGGCACCACCTGACTCATCTGGCTGGGGCCTATCACCGGCTCGTCGACACTATCGACCGAACGCGCGATGCCGTGCTTTCCAGCTATGATCTCTATGCAACACGCGTGGCGCAGAATACCAACCGGCTGCTCCAGCGGCTGACTGTAATCACTGTTGGCATCGGCCTGATCGGTGCGCTTGCAGGCATCTTCGGGATGAATTTTGAACTTGCCTTGTTCAAGGGCGAAGCCCCTGCATTTCTGATGGTTGTCGCAGGCATGGCGGCGATCGCCACCGTCACGCTGTTCATGGCCACGCGCCGGTCCTAAGACGCGGACACGCTAGGCCATCAGGCGCAGAGCAGTTCGCGCGAGCCCGGCTGGTCTTCAAGGAAATCGATGAGTCCGCGCTCGTAGCGCGATAGCCAGCGCGTTGCCCGCGGCAGGCGCAACGAGCGGATCACCGACTGGTCGTCCAGCGCCGCCAGGATCGCCGGGTGGACATAGGACTTGCGGGCGATCGCCGGCGTGTTGCCCAATTGGTCGGCGACGGCCTCCAGTACGGCCAGCTTGGGCACGTTCGAACCGGCCGAATGCACCGTTTCGAAGGCGACCGCAGAGGCTGCCCAGGTGCGAAAATCCTTGGCCGTGAATTCGCCGCCCATCGTCTCGCGGATGTAATCGTTGACGTCGGTCGAGGCGATGGGGACGGTTTCGCCGTGCTCGTCGACATACTGGAACAGGCGCTGGCCGGGCAGGTCCTGCATGGCGCGCACAAAGCGGGCGAGGCCTCTGTCAGACACACGCATTGCACATTGTTTGCCGCTCTTGGCGCGAAAGGTCAGGTGCAGGGTATTGCCGACGACTTTGGCGTGGCGCATCCGCAGCGTTGTCGCCCCGAAGCTCTTGTTGGCTTTGGCATAGGCCTCGTTGCCCACGCGGATGCCGCCGGTATCGAGCAGACGCACGATCGAGGCGATCGCCCGTTCGCGGCTGATTACAGGGGCTTGCAGGTCAGCCTCCACCCTCTCGCGGATCAGCGGCAGCAGCCGGGCAAAGCAGGCGCAACCATCAAATTTGCGGGCATCCCGCTGGCTGCGGAAATCGGGGTGATAGCGGTATTGCTTGCGTCCGCGGGCATCGATCCCGGTGGCCAGGATATGGGCGTTGGCAGCAGGCGCAAACCACGCATCGATATAGGCCGGGGGCAGGGCGATGGCATTGAGCCGGGTTATCTCGTCACGGTGAGTAATCCGTGTTCCGTCGGCAGCGAAATAGGCCCATTTTCCGCGTACCTGCTTGCGGCCGATGCCCGGCAAATCATCGCTGACGTAGATAAGCTTCATCACTGGCACCGCTTACTGAACTGGTGTGCGGATAACGGTGCCGGTGGCGGTTTGGTTCCGCCATCATTTGCGGATTGCTGTGTCAGTCGCCGCGCCCGGCCTTGGCGAAGGCTGAGGCAATCGCGGTGTGCAATTGTTCCATGGTATAGGGCTTGGTGATCGATGGCGCCGAACTGAGCGCCGGATAGGCGCTGTTGTTATCGCCATATCCGCTGGCGACAACGAAAGGTATGCTGCGTTCAAGCAGCCGCTCCGCAACCGGCTCGGAAACCTCGATGCCCAGGTTCACGTCGAGCAGCGCGAAGGACAGGTCCTTGTGATCAAGGAGCTCCAGAGCGGTGGCGACGGACGATGCTACGTGGCACTCCGCAGCACCGGCATCGCGCAAGATGTCCTCCGCTTCCATGGCGATGATCATCATGTCCTCAACGATCAATACGTCTCCGTGAAGCACGGCCCTGTTCTCCCTACCGCCCTTGCGGGACTCGCCTTCTGCCTCTGCCGTAGCGAGACCGCAGATCGGGGCAACGGGATTTTGCGGCCCGTCCATGATCGTAACACTGCTCTTGCGCGTCGATGCCAACGCGCGAAGCAATTTTGCTTTCATTTTGAGGACAACGTTCGGTCGCATAAGAGCACAGCAGGCCTTCTGAAATGAGGTACCGAACGCAATTGTGCTCTACTAGGCAGTCCTCCCGAAGTAATCAGCCCACTAGTATACAATGGAACGGAACCGACGCGGCTGCCGTGCGTTGAGGCAGGTATTCTGCCGAACGGGAATCATGATGCACGGTAACGAAAACAATCTCCTGCGGGCGCTGCGGCGACAGGATTACGACATCGTCGAGCCCTATCTCAACGCGGTCCAGATCGAGGCGGGGTCGACGCTTTATCGGCCTGGGGACTTTGTCCAGACGGTCTATTTCCCCTGCGGCCCGGCGATGGCGGCCTATCTGGTCGAGCTTCCCGAGGGCAAGGGTGTTGAGACCGCGCTGATCGGCCGCGAGGGTGCGATGGGCGGGATTGTCAGCCAGGGACGGTTGCCCAGCTATTCACGCTGCACCGTGCAGACCGGCGGCACTTTCATGACCATCCGGTCAGAAGTGCTCGAGGAGCTGAAGGGCCGATCGGAAACGGTGCGTCACCTGTTTGCCCGTTATGCCGATTGCCTGATGGCGCAGGTGTTCCAGTCAGTCGCCTGCAATGCCGCCCACAATATCGATCAGCGCGCGGCCAAATGGATTGTTGCCACTTATGAACGCACCGGCAGCCGATCATTGCGTATCACGCAGGACCAGCTGGCGGACATGTTGGGAGTAGGGCGCAGCTACATCACCCGCGTTATCTCGCGTTTCAAGGATGATGGCATGGTCCAGACCGGCTGGCGGCAGTTGACCGTGGTCGATCTGGAAGCGATGCAGGGGATGGCCTGTGACTGCAACGAATCCGTCAAGCGGCACTTCAACGAAGTGCTGGCCGGGGTCTATCCGGAGCCATGATCCGCTCAGGCGCCGGCGATGATCACGCGAACGCCGGCCTTTTCGAGCACGGTGGCGAAGCCATCCGGAAGGGCGTCGGTGATGATCGTATCGATTTCTTCCAGCCCGCACACGATCGTGCCTGATTGCGACGAGAACTTTGAACTGTCGACCATCAGGATGACCTCTTCCGCCCGGTCGATCAACCGGCGCTCAGCGGCGACCAGCACGACGTCGGCCTGCATGATCCCCTGCGGCCCCACGGCGGCAGCGCCCATGAACAGCTTTGGTGCGTGGAAGCGCGGCATCGATTCCTCGCCCGCTGCGGCAAGGATGATGTTCTGTTCGCGGAACACCGTGCCTGAAGGCAGCAGGATACGCGTGCCCGGCTGGGGGAGCAGCGCGTTGACAATGTAGAGCGAGTTGGTCAGCACCTGGCAGTCGAGACCAGCAAGGTGCGGGACCATCTGCAGCGTGGTCGTGCCGCCATCTACCATGATCCCTTCGCCCGGCTGCACGAGCGCCGCCGCTGCCTTGCCGATTGCCTGCTTGGCGGCAAGATGCAGGGTTATCGACTTGTCGAACGGCGTGCCGATCAGGCGAGTCGATGCCTCGTCGCTTTCGGAAAGCTTCGCCCCGCCATGCACGCGGGTGATGCGCCCGGCGTTTTCCAGCCGCGTCAGGTCACGCCGGATGGTCGCCGGGCTGGCGTCGAGCCGCGCTTCGAGATCACGGTAGCTGACGAAGCCCGCCGGCTGCATGATATCGAGGATGAGTCGCTCGCGCTCCTCTGCGTGCATCGTGTGGTTACCCCCGTTCGGCCTCCAGCTGCTCGAGCGACTTGCCCTGATTGCTGGGCGCCCAGATATACCCGATCAGCCCCGAAGCAACCAGGAAACCGGTGAGAATCCACGCCAGCGTGTGGAAATCTGCCGAGGCGAGGGCGGGCACGGCAAGGCTCCAGATGCCAAGCCCGATACGCACCACGGCAAAGGTCACGCCCTGCGCGGTTGACCGAATCGCGGTGGGGAAAAGTTCGGCGCTCCACAGCTGGAAAAAGCTCTGCGCGCCGAAGCCGCCGGCAATACCCATGATGACGATGTGGACGATGACCACCGGCAGTGTGAAGGGCAGCACCGCCAGCAACGCCATGCCGACCACGTGCATCAGCGCCGAAATGCCGAACATCGTGCGCTGGCTGACCTTGTCGGACAGGGTCATGAAGATCGTCAGGATCGAGACGATGCCGATGCCGAAGTAGCTCGCCGGAACCACGGTAGCCGCCCATTCGGGCAGGTTGTTCTGCTCGATAAGGTAGGGTGTGAAGAAGCCGTTGTAGCCGGCCCACAGGTTCCACAGCCCGTACATGCAGATTAGGTAGAGCATCGATTTGACGTAGCGCGGACTGAATAGTTCACGCCAGTCGATGCCAGACGGGGCATCGCCCTTGGCCGCCTGGCTCTCTTCCCAGCGCTGCGATTCCTTCATGCGGCTGCGCAGGAATGTGAGCGCCAGTGCCAGCACTGCGAGGTGGATGAATAGCCAGCGCACACCGTCGATGCCGAAAGGCTTGAGGAAATAGGCCGCGAGCAGGACCACGACCGGGCCGAGATACCACAGCACCTGCGCCACGCCGGAATGGGCGCCGCGCTTGGTATCGGGTGCCTGTTCGGCGATCAGCGACCAACTGGCGGGAATATCCGCGCCCACCGCCAAGCCGACCAGAAGGAAGCCGGCGATGATCATCCACGCCGAGCTGGCGAAGATCAGGAACAGCATGCCGAAGGCGTAGAACAGCATGTCGTACTGGTAGATCTTCTTGCGGCCGAACTTGTCGCACAGCCAGCCGCCGATAAAGGCGCCGATACCGGCCGAAATGGCGTTTGCGCTGAAGGCGGCGATCAGGCCGATGAAATTGTCTGACAGGCCGTAGATGTCCTTCCACAGCGCCAGCGCCACCGATCCGGCGACAATCGAGCCGGCATCGATATAATTCGCCAGACCGGCCAGGATCGTGTCCCGCCAGCTGCCTTGACCCGAAGTGGCCGTGCTCATGCAGTCTCTCCCTGTGTAATTGCGTCTGCCGGGGCAGCGCCGTGTTCGATGGCGGCGCACCACTGCGCGCGGTATTGGGTAAGGTCGGTGCCCAGCGGCGTGACCGGCACCAGTTCGCCTTGCGGGCGCAGCGCCGGATCGATCAGCCGCAGCGCGCCGAACGATACGTCGTTATGCGCATTTGCGGTGTAGACCCGCGTTCCCGGACGCAGCGAGGCAAGCGCGCGCACGAAAACCTCCGCCTCGGCAAAGCGGCCCTCAACCAGCAAGCGGTCCTTCGATCCGATCAGGTCAAGCGAGGTGCTGGCCACCAGCGCGGCATAAAGGCAGGCGGCGGCACGGCGTTCGAACCAGCATTCCGGCCGGTTCAGCCAGCGCGCTTCGATGCGGGGGAAGGGGCCATTACCCGGCGCAAGCGACGGCAGCACCATCGCGCCATCGCTCACCACCTTGTCCACCGCGGCGAGGAGTGCGGGCTGGTCTGGCTTGACGTCGACGCGGCGGGTGTCGATCTCGATCAGCGTCTCGATCTCGCGCCCGCCCATGAAGCGGGCGGAGGGCACCGGGCGGCCATATGCATCGACATTGACCAGGCAATCGCGCGCTTCGGGCAGGCTGGCGCTGTCCACCACTTCGCCGGCCAGCCGCATGGCAATGAACCATGTTCCGGTGGACAGGACGGTCGCCTCATTGTCAGCAATCTCGGCAAAGCCGCGCGCGGCGAGCAAGGCGGCGTTGGAATCGTGCAGGCCGGCAAGGACCCTCGTATTGACGGGCAGGCCGGTATGCTGCGCGATTTCCGGGCGGAGGATGCCGACCGTGTCGCCGGCGCGGACAAGGGGAGCAAATTTCTGGGCCCAGCCGCGCGTCTTGGCCATATGCGAGAAATCGCTTGTCGATGGGTTCCAAAGGTCGGAATGGCATCCAAGGCTGGTAACTTCGCTCACCGCCACGCCGGTCAGCAACCATGCCCAGTATTGCGCGTAAGGCATCAGCGTCACGCCATCGAGCGCGCCGGCGGCGTCAAGATAATGCAGCTGCGCGCCGAAATTCAGACCGGCGGGCAGGGCGGGAGAGCCGGTCAGCGCGAAGCTGTCGCGCTGGGCGCGGTAGGCCGCCATGCGGTCGGCAGGCATGTCCCATTCGTAATCGATGCAAGGGAAAGCGAGTGCGCCGTCCCTGATCCCGGCGACCGCTGCGCCGTGCGAAACCGGGATGATCGCCTCTACCGGGTGCGCGGCAAATGTCGCCAGTGCCTCAAGCAACCACGCGCTATTCGCCGCGGTATCGAGCGGAATATAGGGGGTCGCAGCTTGCGGTTGGTTGGCGCGCGTCAGGCGTTCAAGGCAGCATCCGTCGCGCGTCCACAGGGACACCTTGCTGAGCGTCTTGCCGAAGTCGACGACGATGTAAGCACCTTGGGCCAATGCCCCCTCCCGAACGATTCAAACAATCAATAACGATCATGTTTGATCTTTTCCAGTTAAATTGCTACAGGATCGCCAAGCCGAGTCAACCGCCAATACCCGCCCGTAAGGGTTGGAGAGGATCGTCATGAACGCCCACACCCAAATTTCCGCCACTGCCCTGCCGTTCGCCGTTCCATCCAGCCGTTGGGACGACTCGGTAGCCGCGAAGCTGAGCGAAGCGGAGCTGCTGCTCTATCGCTCGAACCTGCTTGGCAGCGACCTGACCGTGACCAATTTCGGCGGCGGCAACACCTCGGCGAAGATCGTCGAGACCGATCCGCTCAGCGGCGCGGCGATCGAAGTTCTGTGGGTCAAGGGATCAGGCGGCGACATCGGCTCGATGAAGCTCGATGGCTTTGCCACGCTCTATCAGGACAAGTTGCTCGGTCTTGAAGCGCACTATTCCGGCCCGGACGATGACGACAAGATGGTCGGCTATCTGCCGCACTGCACGTTCAACCTGAACGGCCGCGCTGCGAGCATCGACACGCCGCTGCATTCGCTGCTGCCCTTTGCCCATGTCGATCACGTCCACCCCGACGCGATCATCGCGCTTGCCGCAAGCTCGGGCGGCGAGGCTGCCACGCAGGAAATCTGGGGCGGAAAGATCGGCTGGCTGCCGTGGAAGCGCCCCGGCTACACGCTCGGCGCAATGCTGCGCGATTACGTTACCGCGAACCCCGGCGTCGAGGGTGTCATGCTCGCCGGCCACGGGATCATCTGCTGGGGGGACAGCGCCAAGGCCTGTTACGAACACACGGTCGAGCTGATCGCCGATGCCGCGAATTACCTTAACGCCAAGCTCGCTGCCGGTCCCGCTTTCGGCGGCCAGGTAACTGCGCCCGACGCCGACCGCGCCGCAATTGTTGCAGATCTGATGCCGCGCCTGCGCGGGCTGATGACCGGCGCTCGCCGCAAGCTGGGCCACTGGTCTGACGATGCCGAGGCGCTGGAATTCACCGGTTCGGTCGAATTCGAACGGCTCGCCGGCCTTGGCACAAGCTGCCCGGATCACTTCCTGCGCACCAAGATCGCGCCGCTGACACTTGATCCCGCGCGCTTGCGTGATGACGCTTATCTTGCGGAAAAAATTGCCGATTACCGCGCGATGTACGCCGCTTACTACGACCGCTGCAAGCGCCCGAACTCACCCGCGATGCGCGATGCCAACCCGGTCGTGGTGCTGGTTCCCGGCCTTGGCCGCATGACTTTAGCCACAGACAAGACCACGGCGCGACTTGCCGGAGAGTTTTACGGCAATGCGATCAACGTGATGCGCGGCGCCGAAGCCATCGGTGATTACATAGCCCTCGACGAGCAGGAAGCCTTCGACATCGAATACTGGTTGCTTGAGGAAGCCAAGCTGCAGCGGATGCCCGCACCCAACCCGATGGTCGGCAAGATCGCGCTGGTTACCGGCGGGGCCGGCGGCATCGGCGCGGCGACCGCGGCGCGGCTGCTGCGCGAAGGCGCCTGCGTAATGCTCGCCGACCGCGATGCGGGCGCAGTGCAAGAGGTCTGCAACGGCTTTGCCGCCCAGTTCGGCAAGGACGTCGTCCGCGCCGCAACTTGCGACGTCACTGACGAGGCTCAGGTCAAGGCTACCTTCGATCTCTGCGCCCGCGAATTCGGCGGTCTCGACGTTCTGGTGGCCAACGCCGGCATCGCTTCTTCCGCGCCGATCGAGGAAACCACGGTCGAATTGTGGGACCGCAATTTCGATGTCCTCGCTCAGGGCTATTTCCTCACCGCCAAGCACGCCTGGCCGCTGCTGAAAGCAATGAAGGCGCAGGGCGGCACTTCGGTGGTGTTCATCGGTTCGAAGAACGCCGTTGCTGCGGCGAGCGGGGCTTCGGCCTATGCCTCGGCCAAGGCGGCGGCGAACCATCTTGCGCGCTGCCTCGCGCTGGAAGGCGCGCCCGAGGGTATCCGCGTCAACGTGGTCAACCCCGATGCCGTCATAAAAGGCAGCAAGATCTGGGACGGCGACTGGCGCAAGGAACGCGCGGCCAACAACAAGATCGATCCGGGCGCGGAACTCGAAGAGCACTACCGCAACCGTTCGATGCTGAAGCGCGATGTCCTGCCCGAAGACATTGCTGAGGCCACCTATTGGCTCGCTAGCGAGCTATCGAGCAAATCGACTGGTAACATGATCAACGTCGATGCAGGAAATGCGCAGGCATTCACTCGCTAGGATGCCGCGGGAGAGGCATATGATGAAGAAGACGTTCGCCGTTTTGGCCGTACTGGCCATGACCGTGCAGCCGCTGGCCGCGCAGCCGGCTGGCATGCCCCAAGGTATGCCAATACCCACGCCGATGGCTGCGCCTGCTGAACCCGGCGCTATCCCGCTTTATGGCGACAAGACTCCCGGGTCTGCCGCTACCGAGGTCTGGTCGAGCATGGGCGTGCGCAATGTCTCGCGCCCAACTCTCACGCCGTTTCTGCCAAAGCCAGGAAAGGGCAATGGCGCGGCAGTGATCGTCGCGCCCGGCGGTGCCTTCATGATGCTGTCGATGGAGAAAGAAGGCTGGGCTGTTGCCAAGGCGCTTGCGGATCGCGGGATTGCCGCCTTCGTCCTCAAGTACCGCCTCATCGAAACGCCGAACGACAATGCCGAGGCCATGCGCTTTGTCGGCCAGCAGATGATGAAGGAAGTGGGCAAGCCCATGGAGGGTGAGCTGATCAAGCGGACCAAGGCCCCCGAGGATGCCCGTGCCGCCTTCGCCATGGTCCGCGCCAATGCGGCGAAGTGGAAGATCGATCCGGCGCGCGTCGGCATCATCGGTTTCTCCGCCGGCGCCATGACCGCGCGCCGCGCTGCGCTCGATGGTGATCCGGCCGGTCGGCCCAATTTCGTCGGCTATATCTATGGTCCGCAGGATGCCGAGCCAGTGCCGGCCGATGCACCGCCGCTGTTCAATGCGATCGCAATGGATGACATGCTTTTTCCATCGAAGGGCTTCCCGATTGCCGCCGCCTGGCACGCAGCCAAACGGCCGGTGGAAACCCACGCATACCAGTCGGGCAACCACGGCTTCGGCCTTGGGCAGCCGGGCACGACTCATGCCATGATGCTCAATCAGTTCGTCACCTGGCTTGCGATGAACACGTTCCTCACGCCCACAAAGAAGTGATCCCATGACCAGCCTCCCGCTTTCCGCTGACCTGATTGCCGAAGCCAATTCCCGCGACATGGCGGCGCTGGACGAGGACTATGCCGCGCTTGGTCGCAAGCTGTCGCGCACCGGCATTGATATCGATGCAATCAAGGACCGCGTGGCCGGCTTCTCGGTTGCCGTGCCCAGCTGGGGCGCTGGGCGCGGGGGGACGCGCTTTGCCAAGTTCCCGATTGCGGGTGAACCGACCAACATCCACGAAAAGCTGGAGGACTGCGCGGTGATCAACCAGCTCTCCCGCGTTACGCCGCGCGTGTCGCCGCACTTTCCGTGGGACAAGGTCAGCGACTTTGCCGCCCTGCGTGAGGAAGCCGCGGAGCTGGGCCTCGGCTGGGATGCGGTAAATTCGAACACGTTCCAGGATCAGGTCGGGCAGGCCCACACCTATGCCAACGGCTCGCTGTCCTCGCAGGATGCCGGCGCGCGAGCACAGGCAGTCGAACACAACATCGAATGTATCGAGATTGGCAAGCAGCTCGGCTCGACGGATCTGACCGTCTGGGTCGGCGATGGCACCAATTTCCCTGGCCAGCAGGACTTCGCCCGCAGCCTTGACCGCTATCTTGATGCAGCGGGCGAGATCTACGCCGCCCTGCCGCACGATTGGCGGATGCTGCTCGAACACAAGATGTTCGAGCCAGCGTTCTATTCCACGGTGATTTCCGACTGGGGAAGCTCGATCCTCGCCGCGCAGGAACTCGGCCCCAAGGCCAAGTGCCTCGTCGATCTCGGCCACCATGCGCCCAACGTGAACATCGAACAGATCGTCGCGCGCCTTCACCGCTTCGGCAAGCTGGGCGGTTTCCACTTCAACGACAGCAAGTACGGCGACGACGATCTCGATTCCGGATCGATCAACCCGCACCAGCTGTTCCTCGTGTTCAACGAACTGATTGAGGCGGAACTCAATCCTCGGGACGGCTTCAACCCCAGCTACATGATCGACCAGTCGCACAACGTGACCGACCCGATTGAATCGATGCTGTCCTCCGCCGAAGCCATCACCCAATGCTATGCCAAGGCCAGCCTGGTTGACCGCGCTGCGCTCCACGGCGCGCAGGAAAGCAACGACACTATGATGGCGTTTCAGGCCCTGCGCCGCGCCTACAACGTCGATGTCGCTCCGATCGTTGCCAAGGCCCGCGTCGAGGCCGGCGGGGCGATCGACGTATTGGCGGTCTACCGCGAGTCCAAGTGGCGCGACCGCAAGGCGCAGGAACGCAAGGCTGTAGGGCTGGGCGCGGGGATCGTTTAAAGCGGGGAGAGCATGTAGGCCCGGCCATCGTCCATCGCGGAGAGGCTGGGCAAGCGCGCAGTCGCGCCGCTGGTCAGGTGGTATCGGGCGATCTCACCTGCCTTGTCGCCAGCCGGAACCGGGCGGCCCGGGGGTTCGAACCAGATCGGGATCAGCCCCGCTTCTATGCGCCCGTCCGCATGCCACAGCAGCCGCCCGATCATGCCGTTGACCGCCTGCGGATGGAACGGCGCGAGCGGGTAGGCGGGGTCGGGTTCGAACCCGAACATGGTCTTGCGCCGCTGCGCCCATTCCGCACGCGCCGGGTGATCTTGAGCCGGTGCCAGCGCATGGGTGACGACGCATCCGTTGCCGAGACCGTGGAAGATCGGCTTCCCTTCGAAAATTTCGATACCCTGCGCCACATGGGCATGATGGCCGGCAACGGCATCTGCCCCGGCGCGGATCGCGGCTTGTGCCAGCGGGCGCTCGTAGGCGGCAAGCGTTGCCGGGCTATGCGTGACGCCCTTGTGCAGCGCGACGATCACGCCATCGGCAGCCAGGCGGGCCGCGGCGATATCGGCCTCCATCGCGGCAAGGGAAGCCGGATCGATGTCGCGCAGGGTTGCCTGCGGCCGGCTCGGCCCGCCGTCGGTAGCGAGCACATTGACATAGGCGCAGCCGGGCCTGTCCTCGCCGGCCCAGCACAGCTCCGGCCCGACGCAGTTATAGCTGAGCAGGGCCAGCTTGCGATTGCCGACAGTCAGTATGGCCGGCCGGCGCGCCTCGCTCAGCGACATGCCCGCGCCGGCATGGGCGATGGCGTTGCGATCCAGGCCCGCGATGGTTTCGGCGAGACCCGGCACGCCGCAGTCCATCATGTGATTGCCCGCCATCGAGACCGCGCCAATGCCAGCCCGCGCCATTGCATCGAGGTGCAAAGGATTGGCTCCGGGGGCGGGGACGTCGCCCGGCATTTCCTCCTGACTGGTGGTATAGGGCACCTCAAGGTGGCCGATGACGAGGTCCACGCTGCGCAGGATTGGCGCAATGCCCGACAGCCAGTGATCGGGTTCGGGTACGTCGAGGATCAGGTCGCCGAGCAGCAGGATTTCGTCGGCCGCCATCAGATGGCCTTTGCTGCGCGCAGCGCCGCGATGGCCGGGGCATCATAGCCGAGTTCGCCCAGCACCGCGTCGGTATGTTCGCCAAGCGCTGGGACATGGTCCGGCACCGCTTCGTGATCGACCGCGAAGCCCGGTCCGAGGACGTCGAGCAACCTGTCGGTCCCCGGCAATGACGCCTGCTGTACCAGTCCGCGCGCGGCCATGTGCGGGTGTTGCATGATCTCGCCGACATCGCGCAGCATGGCGGCAGGCACGCCGGCAGTGGTGAGCGCTGTTTCGAGTTCGGCGGCAGACTGCTCCAGCAGGAACTCGGTCAGCCAGCCCTTGAGCGCTGCATAGTTCTCCACCCGCGCGGCATGGGTGGCAAAGCGCGAATCTGCCAGCATATCCTCGCGCCCGAACACGCGGAACAGGACTTCTATCTGGTGCTGGTGGTTGGCACCCAGCGCAATCCAGCCATCGGCGCAGGCATAGTATTCCGCGGTCGCCACCAATCGGAAGCCGCGGTTGCCGGTGCCTTTCGGGGCAACTCCGGTGAAGGACCAGACACTGGCCGCGCTACCCATGATCTTGAGCGCGGCGTCGAGCATGGCGACGTCGATGCGCTTGCCGAAACCGCTCGCGTCGCGTTCGCGCAAGGCGGAAAGCACCGAGATCACGCCCAGATATCCGGTGAAGCAATCGACCACCGGCAGGCCGATCTTGAACGGGCCGGCATCGGTGCCGTTCATGATCGCCATGCCTGACACAGCCTGCGCGATGTGATCGTAGGCACCCCAGTCGCGCAGGGGGCCGCTCTGCCCGAAGCCGCTGAGCGAGAGCATGATCAGGCGCGGGTTTGCCGTCTGCAGTTCCTCCCAGCCGAGCCCGAGCCGCGCGATCACTCCCGGGCGGTAATTCTCAACGAGAACATCGGCGCGCGCGGCGAGATCGCGAGCGATCTTGCGGCCGTCCTCGCTCTTGAGGTTGAGCGTTACCGACCGTTTGCCGGCATTGGCCGAGGCGAAGGGAACGCTCATGCCGGGCAGGCCCGCGTGTTCGGTATAGTGACGGAAATCGTCGCCCTTTTCCGGCGGTTCGACCTTGATCACTTCCGCGCCCAATTGTTGCAACATCTGGGTGCAGGTCGGCCCGGCGATGGCGTGGGTGAAATCGAGCAACCGAATTCCGGCAAGCGGCTTCATGCTTCGCGCTCCGTGGAAAAGGCGCCCCGGGCGGCGAGGTCTGCCTTGTCAAAGCCCAGTTCCGCAAGGATCGCGGCATTGTCCGCACCGGCTGCGCCAGCGGCCTTCGGGGCGGTCAGAGCAGTGCCGGAAATCGCGAAAGGCAGGCCAAGCTGCGTCACCGGTTCCTGTCCATCCACCGGCACCTCCAGCACCATGCCGCGCGCGCGGTTGTGCGGATGGGCGAGCGCTTCGGCGGGGGAATAGACCGGCATGGCCTGCGTTCCGGCCTCGGTCAGCAGCGCGTGCCATTCGCCGCGCGGGCGGGTGAGGAACAGAGCGGCAAGCTCGGCGTGCATGCGCGGCTGTTCGGCAATGGTGTGCTGGAGCGCGGCGAATTCCGGCTTGCCCATCGCCGCGCAGAACCGCGCCCAATAAGCCGGCTCCATGTCGGTTGTGCAGAGATAGCCGCCGTCCTGGCACAGCCAAACGCCGCCCTTGGGGTGCCACTGGCCGAGCGGGGGCAAGCGCTCCAGATCGTCCTCGCGCCCCATGCCGACGAGCAGAAGTGGCATCGAGGCGTCGGACATGGCGACATCGACATGAGCGCTTTTCCCGCTGCGCTCGCGGGCCTGCAGCGCCACCAGCATGGCGATAGTCGCATGGGCACCGGTGAGCACGTCGGCCACCTGAAGGCCGGGGAGCGAAGGCACCGGCAGGCCGTTAAGCCGCCCCAGCGTTCCGGCGAGCGCCAGAGCCAGCGGATCGTGACCTGCCTGTCCCGCAAGCGGCCCGGTCTGCCCGGCGAAACTCACCGAAAGATATATCAGGCGCGGGTTAAGTGCGGCCATTGCGTCATAACCGAGGCCCATGCCGGCCATCACGCCGGGGCGGTAATCCTCGATCAGAATGTCGGCCGCGGCGATCAGCTTTTCGAGCACCGGGCGTGCGGCAGCGGCACCGGGGTTGATCTTCAGGCTGCGCTTGCTGCGTGTGTAGCTGGGGCGAGCGCGGGCGCGGGCGGATTGCGCGCCAAGCATCGCTTCCTGCTTGGCGATCTCGCGCGGGTGTTCGATGCGGATGACCTCCGCGCCCATGTCGGCGGCGATCCAGCTGGCATAGGCGCCCGGCAGGAAGCGCGAGAAATCGACGATCTTGAGGCCTTCAAGTGCCGACATGTCGCGCCTCCGCCCGGGCAGATGCGGGGCCTTCGATAAACGCGGTGATCGCCGCTTCGATCGCCGCGCCGTCCTCGCCATCGCGATTGAAATTGTCGGCGGTGAGTTCAAGCACCGGATAGCCCGCTGCGCGCAAGGCCCGAACCACGAAGGGATCGGCGTCCTGCAAGGCGACCACGGCGTCGACCGCGTGGGTGTCCGCCTCGTGGACGTACCACGGCCCGGCCCAGGTGGGCATACGCAGTTCATCGCCCATGCAGACCACGCGGCTGGCGAGCGCGCGCAAAGGATCGCGGTCGCCGGAAATGTCGCGGACATAGCCGTCTGCCGCCAGAGCGAGGTACATCGACCAGACGAAGACCGCGCCGTGGCTCTCTTCCCACTTCTGGTAGAAGCCCATCTCGCTCCATAACCCGCGTCCGACCCACATCAGCCGCACGCGCTCATTGGGGCAAGCTGCAAGGCCGGCATCGGCGCGCGCCTTGACTTCTTCGTAGAACGCCTTGGCCGCATCGCGCGCCCATGGCGTGCCGCGCTGCCACTGCGGGATCATCGTCGCGGGCATCGAATCGACCACGCTGATCGGCGCAGGCACGGTGCGGGCGACGAGGTCGCGGGTCTGGCGGTAGTAATCCTCCTGCTCGTTGACGAGCTCCATGACCTCTCGCAGGCGCTCCATCGAAAATGTGCGTTCGGTCTTCTCCTCGATAGCGGCGATAACCTCGCGCATTTCCGCAACCATCAGATCGACGCGCTCGGCTTCGACAGCCTGCTCCCAATTACCGGGAAGCTGCACCCACCAGTCCGAATAGAGATCCGGGCGCGGGTCGATCGTGCGTTCATAGACGAAGCTCTGTGCGCCGGCTTCATTGCCCCAATGCTCGAAGATCTTGAGAGTGGGATCGGACGAGGCGACGGCGTGGACGAAGTCCGGTCGCGGCAGGCCGCCCCAGGGGGCGTTGTCTGCATCGTCATCGAATACGGCGGCCAGACCTTGCGCCGAATAGGCCTCGACATCGGCGGGATAGTCATGCGCGCGCAGCAGGCTTTGATAGTGGCGCGATTGCTGTTTGGCGGCGACGATTGAGGCCCACCACTGGTTGACCACGAAAGGCACGTCCATCGCGCGCAGGATTTCCTGCGGGGCATTGGCATTGACCACGGCGAAGGGCGATCCGGCGGATACTTCCTCGCGCACCCGGGCGAACCAGTCGCGCTGATAGGCGTTGACGTCTGCCGTGGAGGTCAGCGATTTGCGGCTGCGGCCTTGTTCGGAGCGGGGCTTCGGCTTGGCAGGCGGCGCTGGCGGCGGGGCGCTGGCGGGCTGAACTTCGTCACCAGCCAGCGCTGCCGAAATGCCCGCGCGAACTGCGGCGTCAGGGATCGAACCACAGCGCAGCGCGGCGAAGCGCTGGCCAACGGGAAGGGCGGCGCGAATGGCGGCGATGTCCCATGGCGCGGCCTCATCGCCGTCGATGGCAATGTGCAGGACGAGGTCGGGCGAGAGGTTGCGGACGCGCTGGGCGATGCCTTCGGCGACCGCAAACGGCGAAGAAACCCGGGCCGGCGCGGCGTGGAGACTGGCCCAGCCGTGATCGGCACCGATGATGGTTGCGCCTGCCTCCTCGATCGCGCGGTACAATTCCGCGCCCTCATGCGCGGTGCCGCAAAGGAACACTCTGGGGCCTGCGGGGGCGACCGCTTCAGTCGGTACTGCCAGTGCCGCTTCGAGCGCGGCAAGGCTTTCATCCACCGGTAGGATTGCGCAGGCGGCGACCAATTCGAGGTGCTCACTGGCCGGGATGGCGCCTTCCAGTTCGCCAAGCAGACCCTCGATGCGCTCCAGCTTTTCGCGGGCAGCGGCGAGCGAACCGGCATCTACAGCCGACCCGCGAAGACCGGCCAGCCAGTCGTGCAACTGGGCAAGGCGCGCTTCGTTGTAGGCCGCCGAAGCGGGCCGATCGATGTGCAGCAGGTCGCAGAAATGGACATGGTGCGGCACCGCCTCACCCAGTCGGCCAAGCTCGCGCAGGGCGGCGAATATCTGCGGCTGGTCGGCATCAGCCTGGGTGATCAACACCGGCACGTCAGGATGTGCGGGACCAAGCAGCGCTTCGAGCAAACGCCGCCCGCGCGGGCCCATTTCGGCCGCGCCCATGATGGCATCCGCGCGCGGGGTCGCCTCAAGCCTTGGCGCAACGAGGCGCACGGGCTGAAAACCCGCCGCGATCAGGTGCGCGCGCGGGGCATCGTAGCCCAACGTACGGATCGGGCGCCGACCTTCGGCAAGCGCTCGCGCGACTTCGCCTTCGGGATTGGTGGTGGCGCGGCGCAGGCTGTCGATCATCAGATCGCGCCGGCGGCTTTCAGCGCGGCGATGCGGTCTTCGTCATAGCCGAGCAGGTCGCGGAAGATCGCCTCGTTGTGCTCGCCGATGGCAACCGGGAGCGCATCGTCGAAGCCGGTCGTCGCGCCGGAAAACTGGATCGGAATGCCGGCAGTGCGCAGGTCTATGCTGGAACGGTAAAGCGGGTGCTTGACCGCCATCGTTTCCTGACGGGCGACCACCCGCGGATCGACCAGCGCGTCTTCGGGATGGCGGACCGGGGCCACGGGCACGTTCTGCGCCTCAAGCGCGCGAACAACCTCGACCAGTGGCAATTTGCGCGACCATTCATTGATCGTCGCTTCCAGTTCAGTGGCATTGGCCACGCGCACATCGCGGCTGCAAAAGCGCGGGTCTTCCCCCAGTTCGGGCTGGCCCATGGCGGCGAACAGCCCGCGCGCCAGCGGCTCGTGAACAGCGACCACCGCAACATAGCCATCAGCGCATTCAAACACGCCGAAGGGGGAGAGACGCTGCACGGTCAGTCCGGTGCGCGCCGGCATTCCGGCGGCGGCCATGGCGGACCAGTTCTCGATCGCGACGAACGACGTCAGCGCGCCCAGCATCGATACGTCGACATGCTGGCCGGTGCCGGTCTTGTGGCGCTGCTCGATGGCGGCAAGGATGCCGATGACGGTGAAGACAGGGGCCAGCATATCGGCCATCGGAACGCCAATGCGCACCGGCGGGTGGCCGGGTTCGCCGCTGGTGTACATGGCACCCGACAGCGCCTGGATGATCACGTCCATCGCCTTGCCATCGTGGTCGGTGGCGCCAAAGCCGGACAGCGAGGCAAAGACAACGCGCGGGTTCACTGCCTTGCAGGCTTGGTAACCGACGCCGAGGCGGTCAGCGGTTCCGGCGGTGAAATTCTCCACCACGATGTCGGCCTTGGCGACAAGGTCGAAATAGACCGCGCGGCCTTCGGGCGTCTTGAGATCGAGCGACACGCCGTACTTGCCGCGCGCGCGGGTCAGGTGGCTGATCGAGATGTCGTCGTCGTGCCTGCGCACTACCTGAATGCCGTCGCGGCCCACGTAAGGGCTGTTTTCGCGGGCAAGGTCGCCGCCCTTGGGCTCTTCCACCTTGATCACCTGGGCGCCAAGTCCGGCGAGGAGCATCGTGGCATAGGGGCCGGCCAGCGCGCGGGTCAGGTCGATAACGACAAGTCCTTCAAGCGGGCGGTGCATCAGATCGCTGCCGTTACTCACTTTGTATCTCCAATAGGCCGATTGTCTCCAATGGGCGAGGCGGGGCAGGGCTTACTGCCGGCGGCGATGAGGCGCTGCGCCTCTTCGAAAACGGGCATGCCATCGATGCCGAAAACGGAAAGCCGCTTGGCCTGATCGATGGCAAAATGGTTATAGAGCGTGTCAAGCTTGGTCTGCTCGGCTTGCGGGAAGGGGATGATCTCCACCTTGTGCGTAGTGGCGAATTGTAGGCCTGCCTTGTCGGCGCGGCTTATCTGGCCGTTAAGCGCCTTTTCCCAGACCGGCTTCGACGCCAGCAGCAGCGCCTGCAGGTCTGCGGGCAGCCGGTCAAACGCCCGCTTCGACATGGCGCGCGCGGGATAGGCGCCGCGGCTGAAACGCAGCGCGGTGAAGTGGTGCGCGACTTCCGAGAAGTGCAGGCTCTTGATCGTGTCGGCGGGCGCAACCACGCCGTCGATCACACCCTTGGCCAGCGCGGAGTAAACCTCGCCCATCGGCATGTTGACCGGATCGGCACCGAGCGCGCGCAGCACGTCGATGGCGTCGCTTTGCGCGCGCAGGCGCAGGCCCTTGAAATCGGCGAGGGTGCGGATCGGCTTGTGGCGCGTCATCACGCCGGGGAAGTTGCCGCCCTGCGCGGCGAGGACGACAAGGCCTTCGAGTTCGCGGCCGAATTCGGGGAATTTCGCATTGAGGCAGTCATAGACCGCGACCTGGTCCTCGATCGTCTGGATGCCGCCGTAAAAGCCTGACTGGGCGCGCAGCATATGCGCGCCGCCGCGCGAATAGATCGGGGTGATCAGGCCGATATTGGCAAGATCGTGGCGGATCTCGGTCATGCTCATGTCCGAACTGAGCAGGGCGCCTGACCAGTAGGTCTTGAAGGCGATGCGCCCGCCGCTCGCGGTTTCGACATGCTTCATCCACTCGATATCCGCTTTGCTGAACGGATGACCCGGCGGATAGGGCGAGGCATAGCTGATGACATGCTCGGCCACGGGCGCAGGCTTGCCGCAGGCGGCGAGAGCGAGGCAGAGCAGGAGGGTGAGGATCTGGCGCATCGGCTTCATCCTGCAACGATGCCCGGCAACCACAAGGTCAGCGCGGGAACGGCGATGATCACGCCGAGGTGGATGAAATCGGCGACGAGGAAGGGGATCACCCCCCGGAAGATCGTGCCGAGCGACAGGTCCTTGGCCAGACCCTGAATGACATAGATGTTGAGCCCCAGAGGCGGATGGACAAAGCCGATCTCCATGGTGCGGACCAGGAAGATGCCGAACCAGATCGGACTATAGCCAAGCTGTTCCGCAATCGGCAGGAAGATCGGCGTTGTCAGCAGCATCAGCGCGACCCCGTCAAGGAACGAGCCGAGCAGCAGCAGCACCAGAGCCATGACTACGATGGCGAGCAGCGGGCTGGCGTGGAGGTCGGTGACAAGTGCCGAAAGCGCTTCGGTTATGCCCGACACGCCGACGAAGGCTGCGAAGACCAGCGCGCCGATGATCACGACATAGATCATGCCGGTGGTCCGCAGTGTGTCCTTGAGCGCTCTGGTGATCGCTGGCAGCTTGAACCCGCCGCGAATGGCGAGCAGCACCAGCGATACAACCACGCCAACCGATGCCGCCTCGGTCGGGGTGAACCAGCCGATCATCATGCCGCCGATGACGAAGAAGATCAGCGCGAAGATGTCGATCACCTTGCGCAGGGCAGGCAGGCGCTCACGCCAAGGAACCCGCGCCGTCGCCGGTCCGAGTTCAGGCTTGATCGCGCAGAGGATGACGATGGTGATGAGGTAGAACACTGCCTGGCTGAGGCCGGGCACCACGGCGGCGGCGAACAGCTTGCCGATCGATTGTTCGGCGATGATGCCGAAGACGATGAGCGCGCCCGATGGCGGGATAAGCGATCCCAGTGTGCCGCCGGCGGCCAGTGCCCCCGAAGCAAAGCCCGGATGATAGCCGGCCTTGCGCATCTCGGGGAGCGCAACCGAACTGATCGTCGCGACCGTGGCAAGGCTCGATCCGCTGATCGCGCCGAAGCCCGCGCAGCCGCCGATTGAAGCAAGCGCCAGCCCACCGCGCCGATGGCCGACGAACTTGGCGGCAACGTCGAAAAAGTCCCGGCTCGCCCCGGCGGCGAAGCAGATATGCGCCATCAGCAGGAACAGCGGCAGGACGCCAAGTTCATATTTGGAGAGGATCTCGAACGAGACCACGCCGCCCTTGATCAGCGCCGCCTCGGGCGAAATCAGGACGGCCAGCCCGCCAAGACCAACGACGAGCAGGCCGATGCCGATCGGCACGCCGCCCGCCAACAGTGCCAGCAGCAGGACAATGCCGAAAATGCCGATGAGTTCGGTCGTGATCACGCCTTTTCTCCTTCGCGGGGAGTGGAAGCGAAGGCGCGTTTGAAGAACTGCCAGGCGATCAGCAGCGCGACGACGAGCCACAGCAGCCGCAGCCAGCGGAAGGGAATGTGGAGCAGTTCAGATTGTTCGTGCGCGTTCCACATTTCGGCGGAAATCCAGGCTGAACCGGCAAGGATGACGAGGAACGTCACGCCGCTGACAAATGCCGCCACCCGCGCCATCATCCGCGCCCGTTCGCTCGAAAGCCGGCTGGTCAGCATGTGGACCGAGGCGTGGTTGTCCGTGATCGTGGCGATCAGCATGGCCGAGGTTGCCAGCAGGACCACCGCCGCCTGAACCAGTTCGATCGAGCCGAGCAGGTTGAACCCGGCATGCCGGCCGGTGACCGCAATTGCGTCCGAAAGCGTCGCGCCAATCAGGCCCCCTCCGCCAACCGCAAAGGCCACCCGGGCGAGCTTGCTGTCGGGCTTCGACGGTTCGGCCGTGCCGATATCGCTGGCGCCGCCATCCGCCGCATCGCTAAGGTCCATTTCAGTCCACTCCCCAGCCTGCGCTTCCCGTTCATACGGCGACGGTTGACAGGTGTCTGTCCGAATCGTCTATTAGGGCACAAGTCGAGACGGTAGATTATTTCAATCATCTGCTCTGTCAACTATTGAGGTAAAAGCGATGAAGACACACAGCACTGCCGCGCGCGGCTCCGCCTCGCGTCAGATGCCCGACACCGGACGGGTCAGCTTGGGGCGGCTCGGTGATTTCGTCGGCTTCCGCTTGCGCCGCGTGCAGAACCAGCTCTCGCGTGATTTCGCCGCGGCCACTTCGGCCAAGGGCTTGCGCTCGGGCCTGTTCTCCTCGCTGGGCATCATCGAAGCCAATCCCGGCATCTCGCAGAGCGAATTGTCGCGCGAAGTGGGGCTCGACAAGTCGGTCACCGTCACCATCGTCGACGAGCTGGAGAAGTTCGGCTGGGCCGTGCGCGAACGATCGAAGGAAGATCGCCGGCGGCATGAACTGTTCATCACCGATGAGGGCAAGGCCCATCTCGACGAGCTTTTCACCATCGTCGGCAAGACCGAGGATGCCGTGCTTCACCAGCTGTCGCCGGCCGAACTGCACCTGCTCAGCGAACTGCTCGACCGGATGTATGCGGCCTGCATGCGTGATGAGGGGTGAGGAAAAAGATAACCGTCCAGATAAAGAATAGTTGACTAATTCCACTAATTTTGAAATTCACAAGAGCAAGCCGGTGGTCGGCGCGCAGATAGCGCGACTTCAATCCGGAAGATGGTGAGAGGATTGCTAGCGCACCGCAGGTTCAGGTGCCCGATCGGTCCTCTCGGCAATTTGGTAAGAAAGCGCTTTCAAGCGGGAGGATGATATGAGGATCTCAGGTAAAACCAGGTTCGGCACGTCGACATGCATCATGGCTCTCGCGCTGATCGCGCCGAGCGTTGCTTTTGCCCAGTCGGCGGACAATGCAGCCGATGAAGCGAAGGCGGACGAGGAAATCGTCGTCACCGGCACGTCGATTCGCGGCGAAGCACCGGTCGGCTCTTCGCTGATTCAGGTCGGACGCGGCGATATCGACGCTTCGGTTTCGACGACGACCACACAGTTGGTTCGTGAAGTGCCGCAGATATTCAATTTCGGCGTTACTGATTCTGCGCGCAACCAATCGGGCGGCGCGGGCAATATCGTCTATGGCAACTCGATCAACATCCGCGGCCTCGGGCCATTTGCAACCCTGACGCTGATCGACGGTCGCCGGGCCGTTGGCCAGGGCACGCTTGGTGCCTCGGTCGATCCAGGCAACATTCCGGCGATTGCGCTGGAACGCATTGAAATCATCGCGGACGGTGCCTCGGCGGTTTATGGTTCCGATGCCGTCGCCGGCGTCGCCAACCTGATCCTGCGCCGTAAGTACGACGGTATCGGCGCCGACGTTCAGTACGGCTGGGCCGACGGTTACAACGAGTTCACGGCCAATGCGATCATTGGCATGGAATGGGATACCGGCCACTTCACGCTTTCCGGGCAGCACACCTATCGCAGCGCGCTTTCAGGCGCTGACCGCGATTTCTACGTTGCCGACCTGCGGCCTTTTGGCGGTGCGGATTATCGCACGGTTGGTCAGTGCGCCCCCGGCACAATTTCGCTTGGCGGCACGACCTATGCCATCCCGGCGGGTGGTGCGACGTCGACCAATCTGGTTGCCGGCACGGTCAATCGCTGCGACAGCCTGAAGACCACCGACATCTTGCCGCAGCAGGAAATCAACGGCGGCGTACTGACGTTTGATCAGGAGCTGGGTGAGGGAGCAAATTTCTTCGTGACCGGGCTCTATTCCCGGCGCGATGGCTTCCGCCGTTCGGCCACTGGTAGCGCAAACGTGGTTGTGCCCAACACGAACCCCTTCTTCGTGTCGCCTGCCGGCGCGACGCTCGCGACTTGCCCGGCGAGTGCCGGGGTGGCTTCGACTGTACGCTGCGAAACCGTCCAGCTCAATTTTGCCAATATCTATGGCCCGAACGGGACCAGCAAAATCACTTCAGAAGTTTATCAGATCACCGGCGGCGTCGACATTGCCTTGTCGCCCAAGTGGAACATGAACGCCTATGTCACCGGCGGTTACAATCATGACCACGTGTTTTCCGTAGGCGGCGGCACCGATGCGGCGAACCTGGCGGCGGCGCTGCGGAGCAACGATCCGGCCACCGCGCTTAACCCGTTCGGCACCGCCGGCGGCAACAGCGCGGCGACGATCGCCTCGGTGTTCGACAACCTGACTGACACTGACGGCAGGACGAAGTTCATGGACGCCGGCGCCAAGCTGGACGGTTCGCTGTTCACCCTTCCGGGTGGTGACATTAAGGTGGCTTTCGGCGTCGAATTGCAGAAGACCCAGCTGCGCACCGGCCAGGTCCGTGGCCGCAAGGGGGCACAGACCGGCACCGATCAGAAGCTGAGCCGTAACGTCAGCTCGGCCTATGCCGAATTGCTGATCCCGGTCTTCGGCGAAGAAAATGCCACTCCGGGCTTCCACAGCCTCGATATCAACATCGCCGGCCGCATCGATCATTACAGTGATGTCGGTTCGACCAAAAACCCGAAGTTCGGCATCAACTGGTCGCCGGTCGAGGACCTGAAGATCCATGCCAGCTATGGCGAAAGCTTCCGCGCGCCGCTCCTGACCAATTTGGTGAGCGCCGGTGGCAGCCAGCTGTTCCTGCAGAACTATTTCGATCCCACCGCCAATGGCGGTGCCGGGGCTACGGTCGAGGGCATCGCCCTGTCGGGCGGCAACCTGGGTCTCAAGCCGGAAACCGCGCGCACGTGGTCGTTCGGTTTCGAATACAATCCGTCGTTCCTGCCCGGCGCCCAGCTTTCGATCAATTACTTCGATCTCAAATACGAAGGGCAGATCGTTTCCTACCTGTCGAACCTCAACCTGCTGCGCCAGGAATCGCTGTTCTCTTCGATTATCACGCGCGGCACCGCTGGTCAGGCGGCGGTCCAGACCCAGCTCAACAACGGTATCAACATCGCCAACGGCCGTTCGGTCGCCGATGCATTGGCGGCAGGTAACCGTGCCTTTGTCGATGGCCGGACGAACAACCTCGGTCTGACACTCGCCAAGGGCATCGACTTCGGCTTGGTCGTGCCGTTCGAACTGGGCGCGGACACCACGCTGCGCGCATCGGTGCGCGGCAGCCGGTTCTTCTCGTACAAGGTCGCTCTGACTCCGGGCGGCACTATCCTCGAGCAGCTCAACAACATCGATTATCCGCTGAAATTCCGCGCCCGCGCGGCGCTGATGCTCGATCACGGGCCGTTCAACTTCAACCTCTATGCCAACTACACGAACGGCTACAACAACACCTTCTCGACCCTGAAGCCGAAGATCGCTTCGAGCACCACTGTGGACCTTTCGGCCTCGTACGACTTTGGCGAGATGCTGGGCGTGACCAAGCGCTTCCAGCTGGGCGTCAACGTCACCAACCTGTTCGACAAGGATCCGCCGTTCGCCGATCTTGCGCCGAGCAACAACGGCGGCGGCGGCTTCGATCCGACGGTGGCCAGCCCGATTGGTCGCATCGTTTCGGTCTCGCTGCGGACCAAGTTCTGATGCGTCCTGCGCTCCTTGCCCTGTTGCTCGCCATGGTCCCGGCGGGGGCAGGAGCAGGGGCGCAGACGGAGGGGCCAGCACCGGCAACAGCGCCGGCCTCCACCGCTTCGGCCTTCGGGCAATATGCCCCGCCGAAACAGTTTACCGAGCAAGTCACCGAAACGTTCTACCTGCCCATGCGCGATGGCACCCGGCTCGCGGTGCTGGTCGCGCGGCCGGCGGTTGGAGGCAAGGCGGCAGAGGGCCGTTTCCCGGTGATCTGGCATCACTCGCTCAGCTCGACCCAGCAGGACGGCGACGGCGTGGGCCCGCGCAAGGGCGGCTTCAGTTCGATGCCGGGGCTCACCGATCACGGCTATGTCGTGGTGCAGGTCGCGCGGCGCGGCAATGGCCAGTCGTTCGGCACGATGCGTGGTTATCATGACCGTAACGAGGCGCATGACGCCTATGAACTGATCGAATGGCTCGGGACCCAGTCGTGGTCGAGCGGCAAGGTCGGGCAGTACGGCTGCTCGAACACTGGCGATGCGGCGATGCATGCGATGACGGTCAATGCGCCGCATCTTGCCGCGGTCTTTGCCGGCTGCTTTTCGTGGAACAAGTACGATGCCATGCGGCGCGGCGGCATTTTCGCGCAGTGGGGCACAGGTCCCACCCGCACGGTCGAGCAGGACATGGCCGTGCCGCCGGTCGCGGGCGACGAAGGCAAGGTGCTGCTGCGCCAGGCGGCCGAAGAACACCAGCGCGGCGTGCGGCTGTTCGACGTGTGGAACGCGCTTCCCTATCGCGACAGCTTCTCGCCCCAGCTGCAAAGCACGTTCTGGTTCGAGGGCAGCGCGTCCAGCTACAAGCCGCAGATCCTGCAAGGCAAGGTGCCGCTCTACATCGTTGGCGGCTGGCGCGATGAACTGCGCGATCAAGGCCTCATTGCGCGGATGAACATCCCGGGCGCGCGGATCGTCATTGGCGACTGGCTGCACTGCGAGAACGAGGATTTCGCGCTGGTGCAGGAGGCGCACCGCTTCTTCGACCGCCACCTGAAAGGCATCGATACCGGCATCGATCGTGATCCGCCGATCCACTACTTCGTCGTCGGCGCGAACGGCTCCAAGGGCGAATGGCGCCGCGCGGGCCAGTGGCCGCTGCCGCAGAGCAGGCTCGTGCCGTTCGGCCTCAGCGCCAAAGGACTTGTGCAGGACAAGGTCTTCACCGCTCCTTTCTCGACTGCATTTTCGGTCGATTACACCGTCAAGCCCTGTCCCGAAGCACTCTCAGGCTCACGCGTGCAGCCGTGCCACCAGCCAGGACAAGGGCTCTCGCTGGCCGGCAAGCCACTGCCACGGCCAGTCGAGGTTACCGGCCATGGCCTTGCAGATCTGTGGATCGCCGCCGACACCCCCGATGCCAACCTGTTCGTCTATCTTGAAGACATTGCCCCGGACGGCAAGATAAAGATCGTGACCGAGGGCCGCTTGAAAGCAAGCCTGCGCAAACTGGCCACCGCGCCGTGGAGCCTGCCTGGAATCCCGTGGCACCGCGCCTTTGCCGAAGATGCCGCGCCGCTGACACCGGGCGTGCCTGTGAGGCTCCAGTTCGATTTCATGCCGACCTCTTACACCTTCGCCAAGGGACACAGGATCCAGTTCACCTTTACTGGCTCCGATCACCGTGAGCGCGCCCGCGATCCGCAGGCCCAGCCAGCGCGGATCACCTTGATAAGCGACCGCGACCACCCGTCCTCGGTAAGCCTGCCGCTCGTTTCGAAGTGAAGCGTTCGCTCGCCTTAGCTTGGGCAGCAGCGCTTGCCGCGCTGGTGGCGAACAGCGCTGAGGCAGCCCCCTGCGACAGCCTGAAAGGCCTGCGCGTGCCCGCGCTCCGCATTGACCGCGCGACCCCGAAGACGCAGCCGGTGCCCTATTGCCGCCTCGAAGCCACGATCGAGAAGGAGATTGGCGTCGAACTCTGGCTGCCGGAGCGAGCCGCGTGGAACGGCCGCCTGCTTACCGGCGGCGTTGGCGGGCAGGCGGGGAGCTTCAACAACCACGAACTCGCGCGCGGGGTGCGGCGGGGTTATGCCAGCGCCAGCACCGATACCGGTCACAAGGCTGCGGACAAGCACTGGTTGCTCAAGCGCCCCGACCGCGCCGCGAACTATGCCCACCGCGCCCATCATCTGCTGGCGGTAAAGGCCAAGGCGGTGCTGCGCCATGTCTATGGCCGCCGGCCCGACCATGCGTTTTTCGTCGGCTGCTCGGGCGGCGGGCGTCAGGCACTGACCGAGGTGCAACGCTATCCCCGCGACTATGACGGCGTGATTGCCGGTGCTCCGGGTGTGAACACGCCGGAAATGAGCGCGCGGCGCATGTGGGAAATGCAGCGCCATTCGGGGTGGGGTGCGGCCGTTCCTCCCAGCGTCTGGAAGCTCGTCACCCGCTCGGCCATTGCCCAGTGCGACGGCGATGACGGGGTTAGGGACGGCGTTGTCGCCGATCCGCGCCAATGCCGGTTGGATCCTGCGCGCCTGCTATGCAAGTCCGGTGAAACGGGAGCAGGGTGCCTCAGCCCGCTGCAGGTCGATGCGGTGCGCACGATCTATGCGCCGCTCCATGACGAGAACGGCAAGCGGATCGATCGGGGCCTGCTGTGGACCGCGCCGGTATCACCCGCGCCGCTGCCCGAACCTTTCACTCCCGGACCGAGCTATCTCGCGACCGTGCTGTTCGCTGACGGGGTCCACGCCGATCCGGCATGGGACGCGCGGCAATTCTCGCTGGCTCGGGACCTGCCCGCGATCGACCGGCTGATGAACCTTCACGCCGATAATCCCGCAATCGAGCCGTTCACAACGGCAGGGGGCAAGTTGATCCTCTACCACGGCTGGGACGATCCACTGGTCTCGGCCACATCGACGCTGGGCTATTGGGACGCGCTGTCGGCGCGCTTCGGTTCGCGTCTCGGTGCCTCGGTGCGGTTGTTCATGGCGCCCGGCGTCCATCACTGCCGGGGCGGCCCGGGTGCGGACCTGTTCGGCGGCGCGGGCGGCGATTCCCCGCTAGTCGATCCGCGCCACGACCTGCTGAGCGCGCTCGAGGAATGGGTGCTTTGGGGCAGGGCGCCTGAGACGATTATCGCCACGAAGCCCCCCGCCAATGGCGCTCCAGAGAGGACGCAGTTGCTCTGCGTTTGGCCGGCCCGTGCCATGTGGAACGGGTATGACGAACCTGAATCCGCTAAAAGTTATGTTTGCCGAAAGGACTGATCCATGTGCCGTCTGGCCTCGCTGTTCCTGCTTTTGTTCGCCATCGTTCTACCAGCGCAGGCGAAGGAGCCGCGCTGGATTGGCCCGCTGGTGGAAAGCGCGCAATCAAAGACTTTCGCGCCCATCGTGCTGGCAGGAACGCGTGAGAATGCAGCGCTCAAGGCGGCTGGCTACGTGCAGGAAGAATGGCTAATCGAAGGCGCCGCCAACATTTACCACGAGAATGCCGACGGGTCTTTGCAGGTCCGCTCTGCCGATGTGCCTTACGTCACCCAGCTCGTGATCGTCCGGCCGCGTGATCCGCGGAAATTCAATGGCATAGTGCAAATGGGTTTCGCTCACCCACAATTTGCGAACGGGAACTGGGGGCGAATCGACACCCTCGTGCTGCGGTCGGGCATGGCCTATGCAAAGTTGGTGATCGGCGGTGATCCCGGTACGCGTCAGCGTTCAACAACGCAGTGGCCGGTCGCAACGCCGCTGCTGTACAAGTGGTATGACCCATCGCGCTATGCCGCCTTTTCCTGGCCGCAGGATGACGGCGTGCGTTGGGACGTCATCGGACAAGCGGCGAGCTTCCTTCGCTCCGGCAGCCATGGCGGACCGCTCGCTGGACTGAAAGTGCGCGGGCTTTACGTTTCGGGATGGTCATTCCTTGGCAGCCTGCAACGCAGCTTCATCAATTTCGGCTTTCATGATCGCTACCGCCGGACCGACGGCGGGCCGGTGATCGATGGTTATCTGATCGGCATTTCTGCCGGCGCTGTCGCTGCCGGCAACGTGCCACTCAATTCGGTCGATCCGGTCAAGGAGCGCGGGCGCGACATGTTGCGCGTGATTGACAGCCCGGTAATCGAACTCACCAGCGAGATGGAAGCAATCACCAATATCTATCCGATGCGCGCGGAAAGCGATGGGGTGCGCGGCGGCCACCGGATTTACGAGCTTGGCGGCGTTAGCCACAGCGACTCCGGTGTCGAAGGTCAGGCAACGCCCGCGCGCGCGCAGCTTGCAGCGCGGGGGCACCCCGGCATCGAACGCGAGGTAACCTGCAGCATGGCCTTTTCCGACGTCCCCATGCGCGATGTAGCGCAGGCGGCGCTGGTCAATCTCGATACCTGGGTTCGCGGCGGTAAGGCCCCTCCGCGCGCCAGTCGGTTGCAGGTGGCTGAAGGCACAAAAAACTACAACCGCGATGGGTTCGGCAACCCGATCGGGGGAATTCGCGCTGCCCAACTCGACGTTCCGCTCGTCCGCTATGGTGTACCTGATTTGGCGGAATGCGGCGGGAAGTCCCCGGGGCGCAAGCTTAACCGGCTACCGCTCGACCGGGCGACGCTGATGGCCCGCTATCCGGGCGGCAGCCGCCACTACCTTGCCCAGTTTGATGCCCGAGCCGATGCACTGGTGCGCCAGCGCTGGCTGCTCCCCGCAGATGCGGCCGTGCAGAAAATGGAAGCTCGCGCATTTGCCAGGCTTGCTTTCAAGGTTGTCAAGTGATGCTTGCCAGCCGGTGCCTCAGCCGATATTGCTATGCATAATAGTTAAATCCCCCGGAGAGAATCGCCATGGAATTTACCCGCCTCAACCCGCTGACCGGCGAAGTGGCCAGTTCGGCCACGGCCATGAAGGCCTCGGACATTCCCGCCATCGCAGGCAAGGCCCAGGCAGGCTTTGCGGTCTGGTCGAAGATGGGGCCGAACGCCCGCCGCGCGGTTTTGACGAAAGCGGCGGATGCGCTGGTGGCGAAAAAGGATCAATTTGTCGCCGCGATGATGAGCGAAATCGGCGCGACTCCCGGCTGGGCGATGTTCAACCTGATGCTTGGCGCGGGCGTGATCCGCGAAGCGGCAGCGATGACCACCCAGATCACGGGCGAAGTGATTCCATCCGATCATGACGGAACGATTGCCATGGCGGTGAAGGAGCCGGTCGGCGTCCTGCTCGGCATTGCGCCATGGAACGCGCCGATCATCCTTGGCGTACGCGCAATCGCCATGCCGCTCGCCTGCGGCAATGCCGTTATCCTCAAGGCATCCGAACAGTGCCCGCGCACGCACGAACTGATTATCGAAGCGTTCGCGGAAGCGGGCTTCCCGGACGGCGTCGTCAATGTCGTGACCAACGCGCCTGAAGATGCCGGCGAAGTGGTCGGTGCGCTGATCGATGCGCCGCAGGTCAAGCGGATCAACTTCACCGGCTCGAGCGGTGTCGGCAAGATCATTGCCAAACGCGCGGCCGAGCACCTCAAGCCTGTCCTGCTCGAACTGGGCGGCAAGTCGCCGATGATCGTGCTGGACGACGCTGATCTCGACGAGGCCGTGAAGGCCGCCGCGTTCGGCGCTTACATGAACCAGGGCCAGATCTGCATGTCGACCGAGCGGATCATCGTAGTTGAGAGCGTGGCCGACGCCTTCGCCGAAAAGTTCGCCACCAAGGTGCGTTCGATGCCGGCGGGCGATCCTGCTGCGGGCAATACGCCGCTGGGCGCCGTGGTCGACCGCAAGACAGTCGATCACTGCCTCTCGCTGATCGGCGATGCGGTGAGCAAGGGCGCGCAGCTGCTGGTCGGCGGCGACACCACCATGAACGTCGTCATGCCCGCGCATCTGGTCGACAAGGTCACGCCCGACATGAAGCTGTTCCGCGATGAGAGCTTCGGGCCGGTGGTGGGCATCACCCGCGCGCGCGATGAGGCTCACGCCATCGAACTGGCCAACGATACCGAATACGGCCTGTCATCTGCCGTCTTCACCCGCGACACGGTGCGCGGCCTGAAGGTTGCCCGGCAGATCGAGGCGGGCATCTGCCACGTCAACGCCTCGACCGTGAGCGACGAGCCGCAGATGCCCTTCGGCGGCATGAAGAGTTCGGGCTATGGCCGCTTCGGCGGCAAGCAGGGCATCGATGCCTTCACTGAAACTCGCTGGATCACGTTCGAAACCGAACCGGGTCACTATCCGATATGATCGCCCCGCTGCGTTTGCTCGGGCTTGCTGCCGCGATCGCCGCATCGCCGGCCACCGCGCAGCCATCGGCTCCGACGCCTGAGCTGGAATACGCCTTCACGGTGAAGGTCGATGTCGCGCCGCCGGTCGAAATGGGACCGGCAGATGGCGGCAAGAAACGCTTTATCGCGATCACTGGCGGCACCGTTACCGGGCCGGCACTGACTGGAACGGTGCTTCCCGGCGGCGGCGACTGGCAGGTGATCGAGGAGGGCGGACTGACCCGGCTGGAGGCGCGCTATTTCCTCAAGGCTGCGGACGGCACGGTCATCGAGGTGACCAACCTTGGCGTGCGGGTGGCGTCGCCGGAAGTGACAGACCGGCTGGCGAAGCTGCAGGTGGTCGATCCTTCGGAATACTATTTCCGCACGACGCCGACCTTCACCGTCACCAAAGGCCCGCACGACTGGATGCGCCGATCGACTTTCGTTGCCCGGGGTATTCGCAAGCCGGATCGGGTGCTGGTCGACGTCTACCGGGTAAAGTAGTTTCGACTGCGACTAAAAGCCCGGTTTTCTGCGATAAATTCGCTCTGACGGGCCGATTTGAGTCTAGGCGCGGTCGGGCGGCCCGCTTATGGCTTGCCGAATGATAACCTCGACAAGTGAACGCGTGCTCATCGCTGGCGGCGGCATTGGCGGACTGGCGCTCGCGCTGACGCTCCACGAAATCGGCGTGCCCTGCGTGGTGTTCGAAAGCGTTCCCGAACTGCAACCGCTGGGCGTGGGCATCAACCTGCAGCCCAACGCGGTGCGTGAACTCGAAGACCTTGGCATTGGTGAGAGCGAGCTGGACCAGGCGGGCCTGCCGGCGCGCGAATGGGCGCTGGTCGGGCTGAACGGCAAGGACATCTACAGCGAACCGCGCGGCAAGCTGGCTGGCTATAACTGGCACCAGTATGCGGTTCATCGCGGCCAGTTCCACCTGCTGCTCTATCGCCACGTGATCGAGCGGCTGGGCAAGGATGCGGTGCGGCTGGGCCAGAAGGTCACCGGTTATCGCAAGCAGGCCGATGGCTCGGTGAACGCCGAAATCGCGACCATCGACGGGCAGACGATGGAAGAAGCCGGAGCGCTGCTGATCGGCGCGGACGGGATACATTCCGCCGTGCGCGCGCAGATGCATCCCGGCCAGCCGCCAATCCGCTGGGGCGGCACGATCATGTGGCGCGGTACCAGCCCCGGTGTGCCGATCCGTAGCGGCTCGTCATTCGTCGGACTGGGGACTGACCGGCACCGCGTGGTGATCTATCCGATCTCTGCGCCTGACGAAAACGGCCTCGCCGAGATCAACTGGATCGCGGAACAGACCTATGATGCGGACCACGACTGGACGAAGACTGGCTGGTTCCGCCCGGTGCCGCTCGATGAATTCGCTGCCGAATTCAGCGGCTTCGTCTACGATTGGCTGGACCTGCCGGCGCTTCTCGCCAAGTCCGAAGTGGCTTATGAAAACCCGATGATCGACCGCGATCCGCTGCCGTTCTGGGTCGATGGCCCGGTGGCGCTGATGGGCGATGCCGCGCATCCGATGTATCCCACCGGTTCGAACGGCGCTTCGCAGGCGATCATGGACGCGCGCATTCTCGGGCGGATATTCACCCAGACAGGCGTGTCGCAGGACAGCCTTGCCGCATACAATGCGGAACTGTGCGAGCCTGTCGGCAAGCTCGCCTTGCGCAACCGCGGGGCAGGTCCGTTCGGCTTGCTCAAGATGGTCTCGGACCGCTGCGGCGGCGAATTTGACAACATCGACGATGTCATCCCGGCGGACGAGCGCGACCAGTTCATGCAGGCCTACAAGGCGGCTGCCGGTTTTGCCCGCGACACACTCAACAATGCCCCGCGCACGGTGCCCAAGGGCGCGCGCGTGAAGCAGAAGGAAGCCGATGTCGCTCCGGCTTGAACATGTCTGCGACCTGACGGTCGAACTGACGCCGCCGCATGAGGTCGGCACCGGTGGGCAGGGCGCGCGGCGGATCATCCCGATTGTTGGTGGCAGCGCGCGCGGTGAGCGGCTTTCCGGCACCATCCTGCCGGTTGGCGCGGACTGGCAGACGGTGGACGCTGATGGCGTGGCCAGTCTTGATGCGCGCTATGCCATTCGGACCGATGACGGCGCGGTGATCGAAGTGCTCAGCCAGGGCATCCGCCATGCCGCACCCGAAGTTGCCGCGCGGATTGCTGCGGGGGAGGCGGTGCCGCCGTCCGACTACTACATGCGCACGGCGATCCGCCTCAGCACCGGCCATCCGGCTTATGCCTGGGTCAACCGTGCCCTGTTCGTTGCCACTGGCGGCAAGGTTGGCGGGGTGGTCAGTCTCGCGGTCTATCAGGTGCTGTAACGCGCGGCCGGGTCACAGCCCGCGCTGACGTACCGACCATTCCTTGTCCTTGCACAGGCCGCAGTCCGCGCCGGTGAACCGCTTGGCGGCGGCGGTATCGCCCTTGATGCGCCATGCCAGCCAGTCGCGCACCACGGTGCCGAACAACCCGCCGTCCTTCTCGAAATAGGTGGCGCGGTGGCCGTAGTCCGCGCTGGCAAGGAAGGTCGGCGCGCCGGTGAGCAGGTCGAAATTCGCCTGTCCGTTGTCATAGGCGATGTCGTCCTTGCCGCCGAGCAGGATCATCGTTGGCAGCGCCAGCTTCGGCAGATCGGCGCGCTTCACTTCGGAACCGCCCATCTGCCGGTCGTCTGGGAACAGGCCAGAATTTAGCACGACCAGTGTGGTGATACCCTTCGACCGGGATGCCGCATCGGTCACCTGAACGCCGCCGCACGATTGCCCCATCAGCGCAATGCGCGAGGTATCAATCTTGCCGGATAGCTTGCTGCCCTTGCGCGCGTTCTGCGCCTCGGCCCAGTCGACCGCCCAGTCGATCTGCGAGACGTCGGTCTTGGTCGGGCGGCCGTTATAGCGCGGCTCGTTCTTCAGATTGGCGTCCCATTCCGGCTCGCCGATTTCACCAATCGAGATCACGTAATAGCCGTGCGAGGCGACTTCGCTCAGCAGTTCGCGGAACCGTGCCCCGGCATTGCGGCAGCCGCCGCCGGCAAATACCACCAGCGGCAGAGCACCTTTCGCAGGAAGCGCCGCGGGGCGGAATATCGTGTGGTAACGCAGGTCCGGGGCCACTTCGATGCGCACGGGAAGCGGGCCGGTCGATGCCTGTGCCGCCGGGATGGTGGACGAGAGCAGGGCTGCGCCCAGCATAAGGGTGAGTTTGCGGATCACGGCATCGATACTCCCACAGGGATGGTCCCACGGCCCATTTGTGAAAGGGCTTTCATGGGTCATCGCAAATCAAGGCGAGAAGTCAATTCCGGATCGACTTTCAGCAGGAGGATCGCGCGATCAATTCAAAACCAACATCGATGCTGCGCGGCAACAGATCGCGTTTGCCGCTGCGCTCATCGAGCAGCAAGGACAGTTCGCGCCCCACTCTGGCACCGTCGATGGCGACTGAGGTGATCGGTGGGATGGCCTCCCGGGCCAGCCGGGTATCGCCAAAGCCGACCACCGCTAGGTCTTGCGGAATGCGCAAGCCACGCGCCCGCGCTTCTCCCGCGACACCGAAGGCCAGCAGGTCCGATCCGCAGACGACAACGTCCGGCCGCTTCGTCGAAGCGATCAGCGCGTCGATGAAGGCATGGGCATCGCTGAGTGTCCCAGGGGTGCCGACCTGCGTGGTCTGCGGTTCTGCACCGCCGAGCGCCTGCCAGGTTTCAAGGAAACCCTGACGCCGTACCCCGGCGCGTGCAGCATCGGGCATCAGCAGGTGCGGCGCGCGATAGCCGCGTTCGTGGACATGGCGGGCGAGCGCCTCGCCCACGGCAAAGTGCGAAAATCCGATCGCCACGTCGACCGGTTCGGCGGGGAGGTCCCACAGCTCGATCACGCTGGTCCCCGACTTGCGCAGCAGGCTGCGCGTCGCGGCATCGACCGCGCCTGTGACCACCACGGCCTCTGGCCGGCGGCCCAGTGCGGCGCGGACAAGGTCGGACGGGGTTTCCAGCTTGAGCCCGGTAACCAGCAGCATCACCACATAACCGTGCGAGGACAGTTCCTCGATCATCGCCTCGATCATGTCGACGAAGATCGATCCCGACAGTTCCGGTATCATCACCGCCACCAGTCGCGACCGGTTCGACGCCAGCCCGCCCGCAAGCAGGTTGGGGATGTAGCCGAGCTGCTCCACCGCTTCACGAATACGTTCCGCCGTCTCGCGCGCCACTATTCCGGGGGTGTTGAAATAGCGCGACACCGTGGCGGGTGAGACCCTTGCGGCAGCGGCGACCTGATCGAGCGTGATGGTTTCGTGCGGAATATTCACGCGGGGCACCCTATCGGCGGTTTCGTTCAACGCAAGGGCGCTGCGCGCTTGCCTTTCGCCTGCGCCCGCGTCATTGCTCTGCAACCGCTTTCATGAAGGAATCTGGCCGTGGCGCGAGGACTTGTCGTTTCGGGACTTCTGGCTGCAATGACGCTCGCTCCGGCGACGGCGCAGGCACCGTCGAACGTGAGCGAACTTCCGGGCGGGGCAAAGTGGACCTCGGATATGCCGGCCAAGTGGAACGGCACCCTGCTGGTCTGGTCGCGCGGCTATTCGAACCGCGCAGGGCGGCCCGAGAGCGCTCCGGAATCGGTTAAGGCCGACCTGTTGGCGCGGGGCTATGCCATGGTCGGGTCGGATTATGGCAGCGCCGGCTGGGCTCTGGCAGAGGCGGTCCCGGCGCAGCGCGCGGCAATTTCCGCCTTCAGCGCCAGGCACGGAAAACCGCGCCGGGTGATCGGTTTCGGCAATTCGATGGGCGGACTGGTGACGACCGCGCTCGCCGAACAATCGCGCCCGGTTATTGATGGCGGCATTGCCTTTTGTGCCTCGATCGGCGGGTCGCTGGGCATGATGAACATGGCGCTGGATGGCGCACACGCGTTCCGCACTCTTGTCGCGCCGGACAAGGGCATCGCTGTGGTCGGAATCGCGGACGACCGCACCAACGGCGAAAAGGTGTCAAAGGCACTGGCCGAGGCAATGCGCAGTGATGAAGGGCGCGCGCGCGTAATGCTTGCCGGGGTTCTGGCGGGCATCCCCGGCTGGACCACCGCGGGCAAGCCGGCACCGGACATGAGTGACACACAGGCGCAGGTGGACGAGATCGCGCGGGCCTTCGTGATGGGCGTTTTCCTCCCCCGCGCCGAGCAGGAATTGCGCGCCGGGCAGGGCTATTCGTGGAACACCGGGGTGGATTACCGCCGGCAACTGGCACTTTCCGGTCGGCGCAGTGAAGTGGCCGCGCTCTACGCCAAGGCCGGGCTAAATCTGGATGCCGATCTCGCCCGGCTGAATCAGGCGCCCCGGATCGCGCCCCAGCCCAAGGCGGTGGCCTATATGCGCGCCAACTATACGCCGAGCGCCCGGCCGCGTGTGCCTTTGCTGGCGGTGCAAGCGATCGGCGACGGGGCGACGTCACCTTCGATGCAATTGGCCTATGAGCAGGCCGCGCCGCGAAAAACCTTCGCCTCGCTATGGGTACCGCAGGCCGGCCACTGCAACTTCACAGCCGCGCAAGTGGTGGCATCGATCCGCTATATCGAGGCGCGGCTGGACAATGGGCGCTGGCCGGCGCGACCCGAGGGATTTGTTGCACACCGGCCTGCGCCAATGCTGCGTCCGTGCTGGCGGGGCGGGTCTTGCCGGTAAATTGTTGACAATCGCCGGCAGCATGGTGGATTGACCATGCATGCTAGATGCCGGCGAAGACGCTCCCAAGGGCGCAAAGCGAGACTCGATTTCGACCAGCCAACTGGCTGACTGGCTGCGCAATGGCATCCGGGCGAGCGAATTCGTCCCCGGCCAGCGTCTTGTCGAGGCAGACATTACGCGCGCCACGGGGGCCAGCCGTACCAAGGTGCGCGAGGCTCTGCAGCGGCTGGAGGCCGAAGGGCTGGTCCAGATCGAGGAATTCAAGGGCGCTTCGGTTCGCCGGGTCACCTTTGAGGAGGTGCAGCAGATCTACCGCGCGCGGGTCGCGCTGGAAGGGATCTCCGCGCACGATTTCGCGGTCAATGCGTCCGATGCCGACATGGCGCGGCTGCGGGAACTGACGGATATTCTGGACAATGCCGTGGGCGGGGAGGCGCATGAGCGGTTCAACCGGCTCAACAGCGAATGGCACGCACTGATCATCAGCGGCTCGCGCAATCCGATTATCGCCGAGCTGCTTGGCCGGCTGAACGTGCCGATCCAGCGTCTGCTGTTCGAGAGTTTCTATAGTGCCGAAAGGCTGCGCGATGCGCATGACGGGCACAAATTGGTCGCCGAGGCTTTGCTCAGGCGCGATGGGCCGGCTGCCGAAGCGGCCATGCGGCGCCATATCGAAGATGCTTTTGCGACGCTTTCGATGATCGAAACGGAATTCCGTTCCCGGGTGCCCGGGATCCGCTGACTGGAAAGCGAATCCCGGGCGGGAGAGATCAGAACTTCTTGCGGATCTCGAAGGCGACCATCCGGCCCATGACGCTGGCATTGGCCGAATCGAAGATCTGGTTGGTCGAGACCCGCGCGAACGGCGGATCACGATCAAACAGGTTCTGCGCCGATACCGAGAACGACAGGTCCGCAAGCGGGCCGCTTTCCTGCGGGAAGGCATAGGTTATTGTCGCATCGACGGTCAGGTTGGCCGCTACACGCTCGTTCTGCGTTGCGGGGGCGACGATTGCCGGAGTGAACAGGTTGTTCGCCAGCAGCGACACCACGTTGTACGCATTGGTGTAGTTGTAGAACGTGTTGACCGACAGGCCGCCGGTGCGGAAACCGACCTGGCCGCGCGCCTTGAACTTCAGCGGGAAGTTGGCGTTGTTGACGCGGTCAACCAGCGCGCCGCCCGGAACTGTCTGGTAATTGTAATGGAACACACGGGTGCCGTTGAAGCCCAGCGTCCAGTCAAGCTCACCCATGCCGAACTGGTACTGCAGGGCGAAGTCGAGCCCCTGCATCTTGGCGCGGCCGACGTTGCGCTTGCGTCCATCGACGATGGCATAGACGTTCGGCGCGCCGCCTGCCGTGAACAGCGTGAACTGGCTCGGCGCGGCATAGAAGCCCGAATTGATCTGCGCCTGGATGGCATTGAGCTGGGCAGTGAAATCGGATGCCGTGCTGAGCGTCAGGAACGACGAGAGCGCTGCATCGGAGAACACGGCCGGGGTATTGCCCAACGTGTCGATCACATTCTTGTAGTCGATGTTGAAGTAGTTGAGCGAGGCGGTGAAACCGGGAACGAGGTCAGGCTTCACTTCCATGCCGACCGACCAGGTCTTGGCCGTTTCCGGACCGACGGCCGCGTTGCCGCCGAGCAGGGTCAGGACGTTGCGGCCGGCACCGGCAATCGTCGTGCTGGCGGAAAGCGACGGCGTGGAGCGGGGATCGCTGTCCGACAGGGTCGGCGCGCGGAACGATGTGCCATAGCTGCCGCGCAGGGTCAGGCCGGCCACCGGCTCCCACTTGATACCGAACTTCGGGTTCGTGGTGTTGCCGAAGTCGCTGTAGTCATCGTGGCGCACTGCGGCGTTGAGTTCGATCGTCTGGACGCCGCCCATTGCGTTGCCCGATCCGACCAGCGGCACGATCACTTCGGCGTAACCCGACTTGATGTTGCGCGTCGTGCCGAATTCCGCAGTCTTGGCCATGGTCTGCAGGTCCGGCGTGCGGGTGCCGGAGTTGGTATAGTTGCGGGCGAACAGCGTCTCGGTCAGGTACTGGCCGCCGACGGCGAGCTTGATATCGCCGCCGCCGATAGTCGCTAGGGTGCCGTCAACCTTGGCATTGGCGATGTGCGAATGGTACCAGATGCGGAAATTGGTGAAGCCCATGAACCGCTCGGCGGCTGCGATGTTCGATGCCGAGCCGCCGCTTCCGTAAGGGTTGAAGCAGAAATTCGCCACGGTGCAGCGGACGGCCAGGTTGTACTGGGCCTGGTTGACTTCACCGGTGCTCTGCAGCTCGGAGTAGTTGTCGTTATAGGTATAGGACGCGGAAAGGTTCCAGTTCGTGCTGAGCGCCAGATCAAACCCGGCCGCCGCCTGGTTGCCCAGGTCGGTTGCAAAGGTATCGCGTCCACCGGCATCGTTGAGGACCACGTATTCGACCGTCTGCGCCGTGGTGCTCTGCCCGGCAACTACGACGAAGCCCGGGTTGGTGTTGGGTACAGAAGCGGAAACCAGCGTCGGGGTGGAACGATAGAACGTGCCTTTGCGATCATAGTAGAACGCCTCAGCCCACAGCGACAGGTTGCTCGTCACGTCCTGGCGGATCGTGCCGACCAGGTTCAGGCGCTTATTGGCCGGAAGCACGGTCTGCAAAAGCGAGGTCGGTACGCGGTTAGGCGTGGTCGACAGCTGGGCCTGCGTCACGCCAATGCCGGTGCCGGCGGGCAGGCCGTAACGGGTCGATCCATAAACGATATTACCGGGCGCGCCGCCGAATGCGCAGTTGTTGGTGCCGCCGAGGGTCGACTGGTCGCAGACGAAGAATTCGGCACGGTCGGACTGCAGCAACTGGTCGTTCCAGCTGTATTCGGCAGCGATCATCGCGCGGCCGGTGTCCCACTTCTTGCCGACCACGGCACTGAGTGTCTTGGTGCTGTAATCGTCGGCAAAGCCATAGCGGCCGCGAACTTCGGCGCCATCGACGTCGGTGCGCAGGATGAGGTTGGCGACACCGGCAACAGCGTCCGAGCCATATGTGGCCGAAGCGCCGTCGGCGACAACGTCGATACGCGCCAGCGCGATGGCCGGGATCGAGTTGGGATCGAACAGCTGGCCGCCGAAGCCGCCGACCGGCAGACGGCGGCCGTTCAGCAGCGTCAGGGTCGCCTGGACACCCAGACCGCGAATGTTGAGGCCGTTGGCACGGCCGATGTTGAGGTTGGCGTTATTGGCCGAAGTGTTGGTCGCACCTTCGCCAAGGCCAATGCCCGAGACCTGCGGAATCGATTTCAGGATGTCGTTCGTGGTCAGCAGGCCGGTCTTCTGGATATCGCTGGCCGTGACGGAAATGATCGAGGAACCTACCGGCGCTGCGCCGCGGATGATCGTGCCGGTGACGACGATTTCCTTGTCGGGCTCAGCCGCTGCGGCATCCGCATCAGGCTCTTCGGACTGGGCGAGGGCTGCCTGGGGCAGGGCGATTGCGGAAACTGCGAGCGCGAGGGCGCTGACGCGTGAAAGCGGGCGGCGATGGATTTTTTGCATGTCGATACTCTCCCCTGCCATGCCCACTAGACGCGAAAGCGGTTTCAGGCAAGATTGTCGACGATTTCATCGACTAAAATTTTGCTATATGAGGTAGTATTTATAATGCGGACAACTGCCGCTTTCCTGCTGTTGGCTGTGGGATCAAGTGCTTGGGCGCAAGCCGGCGAGCCGGATTTCCTCGAGCAAAGGGCACCTGCCGCCAGTTTTACCGAATGGCATCGCACCGCGCATTATGCGCCAACCAGTGATGGCACGCAGTTGGCGGTGACTGTCTATCTGCCGGGTGCCGCGAAAAGCGCTGGCCGCTATCCGGTGCTGCTCTGGTATCACCCCGGTCACCGCGAGAGCATCGACATCAAAACCGGAACCATCCGCCCGACAATGTCGCCATCGGACATCGCCTGGTTCACTTCGCACGGATATGCCGTGGCAATCGCCGAGATGCGCGGCAGCGGAGCCTCCCACGGCACGCGCGAACTGGATCGCGGACCGCAGATCGCGCGCGACGGGGAGGATCTGGTGGACTGGCTGGCGGCGCAGGGCTGGTCCGACGGCAAGGTCGGCATGATCGGCGCGTCCTATCAGGGCTTTGCGCAGTATGCCGTCGCCAGCCAGTGGCCCGCGGCGCTGAAGGCGATCTTCCCCGAGATCGCCGGGTTCGACGATTACAGCTCGATGTTCCACCCCGGCGGCATTCAGGTCGTAGCGCTGTCGGAAACCGCATCGACCTCGATCCGGCGTGACGACCTCAACGATTACCTACCGGACTCAGCGCGCAAGCACCTGCCTTCGGTGCCGGTGATCGACGAGGATGGCGACGGCGAACTGGTCGATGAAATCCCGATCGACAAGAACGGCAACGGCAGCTTCGTCGATGACGGCCCGCCGACCTATGCCGACGGCAGAAAGCGGCAGGATATCTATTACAAGGCCAGCATGGCGCACCTGCAGAACCGCAACTTGCCGGTCGAATGGATCACCGCCGCACCGTTCCGGGATTCGCCGATTGCCGGCACGCCGCATCGCTACATCGATCTCGATCCGGGCGATAAACCTCAATCGATCGCGAAGAGCGGCATCGCGGTCTATAGCCGCGGCGGCTGGTTCGATTACCATGCGCGTGACACGCTGATGTGGCACGCAGCGCTCGCCGGTAAGACGCCGAGCCGCGTGATGATGGCACCCGTGGGGCATGGCGGCCTGCCGGCGGAAAGCGGTGATGCGATCTATCGTTCCGGGCCGTACCTCGCGCTGTTCGGCGACAAGGTATCGACTAACGAGGTGATGAACCGCGAGAAGCTGGCCTTCTTCGATCGCTATGTGAAGGGACTGGCCAACGGTTTTGATCGCCGCCCGCCGGTGCTGCTCTATGTCATGGGCAAGGGTTGGCGCTATGAGCAGACATGGCCGATCGCACGGGCCAAACCGCTGCGGCTGGCGTTGGCGCCGGGCAACCAACTGGTCTCCGGGCGGTCAGTTGCGGGGGAGGACAGGTTCGAGACGGTCCTTGCCGCCTCCTCGCTTTCCAAGGGCGCCAATCGCTGGAATTTCGCGCTGTCGACCGCGAAGGAGCCGATGACCTTTTACGGTCCGCCGCAAAGCCGGCTCAAGTACCTGACAGCGCCGTTGGCCAAAGATACCGAAGTGACCGGCCATCCGCTCGTTGCCCTCACCTTGTCCTCCGACACGGCGGAAACCGATGTCTTCGCCTATCTTGAGGACGTTGCGCCGGATGGCACGTCGCTGATCGTGACCGAAGGTCAGCTGCGGGCCAATTACCACCGCTTGAAACCCGGCGGCCCGCATCCGATGGCGAAGCCCTCGCTGCCCTGGCAGGGCTTTGCCAAGACCGATTACCAGCCCGCACCGCTCGCCGATGGGCGCAAGTTGACGCTGCGGATGGACATGATGCCGACCTCGTGGGTGTTCCGGAAAGGCCACCGCATCCGGTTGTCCTTTGCCGCGGCGGACTGGCCCAGCTTTGCGCTTCATCCGGGGCTCAGCCCGGCGAATGATCCCAAGGCACCGGGCACCCGCGCGCCAGTCTGGACGGTCTACCGAGGGCCCGGCCTCTCGGCCATTACCCTGCCGGTGGTGCCGGAGCGCAAGTGACAAGGCCGTCGCTGCGGACGGCATAGTTTGTCGCGAGACCAGCCTCGGTGGTGATTGCTTCGACATAGCCGAGCCAATCGACGAAATCGGCGCTACCGGGAAGGATCGGGTGCGGCACCGAATCATCGTCGATCCGGCAGGCCTGCAAGGTGACCGCCGGAGCGCCGCCGCCTGCCATGTCGAGCCAGGCGATCACCGTATGGCGGGTTTCCGGGGGGGTCTGGTACTTCGCTTGCGGCTGCCAGCCCTTTGACAGGGTTTGCAGATGGGCAAAGCTTTCATGCTCGCGGATTTTCTCGTTGAAGGCGGCGGGCTGCTCGATGGCGAAATTTCCGAGGCTGTAGAACACCGGCTTGCCGTTGATGAATTCGATGCCCTTGAGCAAGTGCGGATGGTGTCCGAACAGGGCGTCCGCACCCGCACCAATCGCGGCGCGGGCGATCTCGCGCTGGTAATCGGCAATGCTCGCCCGGACGAAATGGATGCCCCAGTGGACCGAGACGAACACATGGTCTGCCTCGGCTCGGGCAGCGGCAATGTCTGCCTCCATGTTTGCCAGATCGCTCCGTTCGGCAAAAGTGTGGATGCGCGGCGGAGTGCCGGGCTGATCGTGCTCGATCTGCTCGTAACAGGTGTGGGCGCGCAGCGGGGCGCAGCCCGGACGCGCGGCATCGGCGGCATAGCCGGCTGGCAGGATCGAACTATAGGCGAGCACGGCAATTCGCTTGCCACCTGCCTCTATCATCGCCGGGCGGCGTGCCTCGGCAAGGTTGGTGCCGGCACCGGCTGCGGCAATGCCCGCCTGCTGCAGGTTCACCAGCGTATCAGCCAGCGCATCGGCGCCGAAATCAAGCGCGTGGTTCCCGGCGACCGACATCACGTCGAACCCGGCCTTGCCGAGCGCCGGAGCGACATCGGGCGAAGTGCGCATTGCGAGCCGGGCGTGCGGCGAGGGCGTGCCGCGTTCGCTGATCGGGCATTCCATCTGTCCAAAGCAGAGGTCTGCCGCTCCCAGCGCCGATGCCACCTGCGCGAAAATCCCGGCAGGGTCCTCGCGGCGCGGTGCCACGTCTCCGACTGCACAAATCCGCACCATTGCGTGCTCTCTCCCGAAAAATACCGAAGCGCTCTTGCGTCTCGCGGCTCGAGGTTGCAAGAACGGGTGCGGATTGTCGACAACTTTGTCGGCATTCCTGCGTTTGGGAGAAGGGCTGTGGTTCGACAGGTTTGCGCCGGTGGCGCATTGCTGGCCTCTTTGCTGGCCTCATCGGCAGCCATGGCTGCACCCACGTGTGCCCAGCTCACCGCGCTGCGCATCCCTGATGTTCGCATCGTCCGCGCCAGCGAGATCAGGCCCGACCCCGTCTGGACCGCCCCGCTTGCCACGCCGCCCTCTGGCTATGCCGCCCCTGTCCGCAAGGCATTCTGCCGCGTCGAAGGCATGATCGAGGACGAGATCGGCTTTGAACTGTGGCTGCCGCTGCCCGCCGAGTGGACAGGGCGGATGCTCGGCACCGGCAACGGCGGGTTCGCCGGCTTTATCCGTTACGAAGGCCTCGCACGCGGGGTCAATCGCGGCATGGCGGCGGCCAGCACAGACACCGGCCACCGGATCAGCGAAGCCAACTGGTCTATCGGCAAGCCGCGCCGGCTGGAGAATTACGGGCATCGCGGCCAACACCTGCTGGCGGTGAACAGCAAGGCGATCATCGCTGCCTATTATGGCCGGCGCCCTGACCACAATTACTTCATGGGCTGCTCAGGCGGCGGCATGCAGGGGATGAACGAGGTCCAGAAGTACCCCGCCGACTACGATGGCATCATTGCCGGGGCGCATGGTCAGTCAATCGTCGGCATCTCGGCGCGCTGGCTCAATTCCGCACTGATCGCGAAGTATTCGCCGGCGGCGCACATGACCGCGAAGGACTGGCAAGGCGTAGCGGCGGCCGCCACCAAGGCCTGCGATGCAAAAGACGGCGCGGTGGACGGCATTATTGCCGATCCGCGCCTTTGCACCTTCGATCCGGGCACTGCGCCGGGCCTTTCCGCTGCGCAGGCAGCGACCGCGCGGACGCTTTACGGCCCGGTCTATGGCAAGGGCGGCAAGGTGCTGTACCCCGGATTCACTCCCGGCGTGGCCTATGCGCCGATCAGCGATCCGGGCCGCCCGGGCGAGTTGTTCGCGCAGTGGCTCTATGGCGATCCGACGTGGGACGTCCGCCAGTTCGACGCGGGCCGCGATGTGCCGGCGGCCGAAAATGCCGTGGCGGGCGCTTCGCCAACCAACCCCAACCTTGAGGCTTTCGCCGCGCGTGGGGGCAAGTTCATTTCGTTCCACGGCTGGAATGACGAGATCGTGCCGGTCCGCTCGACGATCGACTATTACGAGAAGGTTCAGCGCTACATGGGCGCGGACAAGGCGGCAGCTTTCTACAAGCTTTATCTGCCGAGCGGCATGGATCACTGCCGCGGCGGCGTCGGACCGGACAATTTCGGCGCCAGCTTTGGCGAGGAATTGCCTGATCCAAACTCCGGCAACGACCTGCTGATGGCGATGATCGACTGGGTGGAAAAGGGCGTTGAGCCGGGCCGCATCGTCGCCAGCAAGCTAACGGACGGCAAGGTCACGATGACGCGGCCGGTCTGCCAGTGGCCTACTTCGCTGCGCTATCGCGGCAAAGGCGATGTCAATCTTGCGGAGAGCTGGGCGTGCGTACCGCCACGCTGATCGCGCTTGCGCTGCTCTCCGCCGCCCTGCCGGCACAGTCTCGTCAGCCAGAGCCTATCGATGACCTGCAATGGCTGTTCATCGAGGACACGGTCGCACTGATCAAGCCGCCGAGTGCTGAGGCCGCCGGGCAGGCGCGGCAGTTGATGGACATGGCCGGCAAATCGCGCGCGGTGGGAGACCTTGGCCAGATGCGCGCTTATCTGGCGCAGGCGCGGGTCATTCTGGCGGGCGGCACATGGGACAAGGACGCTGCCTTCGCGCATTCGCTCGCGCTGTTTGCCAAGCACCGGGTGATCGATCCGGACGAACCTTTCCACGTGATCGCGCGGCAATGGTTCGTGGCGGACTCTTCGGCAAAACGGCTCGAATTGCGGATCGGTTTTCGTCGCAAAGGCAGCGCAGAGATTGTCTGGCGGATGCGTGCGGAGCCTGCTTCGGCGGACCTCTACCACGCTGGTTTCCAGATACCCGCATCGCCGCAGGGCTTGCCGGATGGCAGTCATGACCTCGTGATCGAAGCGCGCGAGGGTGATCGGGTGATCGGTCAGGCGACCCACGCGGTGTGGATCGTGAAGCACTTGCGCCGGGATCTCGCCGAAATCGCGCGGCGCAAGGCTGCTTTCAAACCGTCTCAGGACCTGTCGGCATCGCTCGACTGGCCTGCCAATCTGGCGCTGACGCTTGACGGGCGCTCACGACAGCCGATCGATGTGGACTGGCGCGCCTTGCTGGATCGGACGCTTGCGCTGGCTGCAGAAGCGCAGAGCGGCAGGGACCCGCTGCGCCTCGCTCGTGGAAGTCACGAACGGCACTATGCCAGCGCCGTGTCGCGCCGCATCGAACCCTTTCGCCTGTTCGTGCCCGAGCGATGGGACGGCAAGGCCAGATTGCCACTTGTCGTGTTGCTCCACGGCTCGAACTCCGATCACAACCGTCCTTTTGCCAGTGGCAAGGCGGCCGAACTGGCCCGGGCAAAGGGCTGGGCGGTGATGGCGCCGATGGGCTATTCGCCCAATTCGGGCTGGGGCAATCACTTGCCGGTGGTGCTCGCCAACGGTTCGATGCCAGCGCCGCGTCCGAGCACGATAGGCGGTATCGTCCAGCGCAAGGACGGGGTCGAACCCGAACCTGCGGAGGCCGATGTTCTCGATGCGCTGGAAGCAGTTCGCGCCGCCTATCCGATCGACGCGGCCCGGATATACCTCGCCGGAAATTCGATGGGCGGGGAGGGCACGTGGCACCTCGCGGCGCGGCATCCGCAGCTGTGGGCGGCGATAGCGCCCGGAGCCGGAGCTATCGACCCACCGCGCTTTCCCTACGCCCGGCTGGGCAAGCTGCCCGTGCTCGGCGTTCACGGCGATGCGGATGAGATCATTTCGTTCGCAGCCACCAAGGACATGATCGAACGACTTGATCGTGCCGGCGGGAAGGGCCGGATGCTTGCCGTTCAGAACGGTGGACACCGCGCGTTCGATAGCGTGCTCGACCAGATTTTCGACTTCTTCGCATTGCATTCAAAGGAGAAAGCAAGATGATCCGCAAGCTTGCCGCCATGGCCCTTGCCCTGTCCGCCATGCCGCTGGCCGCACAGACCACGCCGCCGCCGAAGGCCGAGCCGAAACCGTTCGGGATCGTCGGCGCGCCGGGCGGTTCGGGCGCGATGCCGGCGGTGGCAGAATACCTGGCGGCCATGCCCGACCACACCTTCTATCATCCCGCCGTCATGCCGAAGGAGCGCCTGCCAATCGTGCTGTGGGGCAATGGCGGCTGCGCGGACAACAGCCTGTCGGCGGCCGCTTTCTTGCGCGAAGTATCGAGCCAGGGCTATTTCATCGTCGTCCCCGGACCGCCGCGCAGCGAACGCCCGATGACCGCGCCGGTGCGCATGACCGAGCCTCCGGCAGTCGACGCCGACCGTAACGCCCAGATCGCCAAGCGCGGTCCCGATGCGACCAGCCCGGAACAGATTCTCGCCGGGCTCGACTGGGTGACGAAGCAGAACGCCGACCCCAAAAGCCCGTGGTTCGGCAAGCTCGATCCTTCGCGCGTTGCGGTCATGGGCCATTCCTGCGGCGGCCTGCAATCGATCCGCGTATCGGCCGATCCCCGCATCAAGGCGACCGTCCTGTTCAACAGCGGCGTGTTCAACAATGCGATGGAAGGTCGCAGCGCGCTGTCGATTACCAAGAAGGAACTGCTCAAGCTCCACGCGCCGATTGCCTACATCATCGGCGGGCCGGCCGACATCGCCTGGCCGCAGGCGATCGATGACGGCGCGCGCATCGTCCACGTACCCGTGTTCTTCGCCCATTCGCCGATCGGCCACAGCGGCACCTTCTGGACTGCGCCCAATGGCGGCGAATACGGCGTAATCGCGCGCAAGTGGCTCAACTTCCATCTCAAGGGTCGCGCGAAGGACGGGCTCTATTTCCGTGGTCGCAATTGCGGGCTGTGCACCAAGACGGACTGGTCCGTCCCGCGGCCGCTGTGGTGAGTTTGCCTATATGACTCATGTCTTCCTCGCCACTGGCGACCTTGCGATGGACCGCGATGATTACGACGAAAGTTTTGTCGCAACGCGCGATCTGCTGCGCTCGGCGGACATTGCCTTTGGCCAGCTGGAAACGAGCTTTGCCAGCAAGGGAAGCCGGATGCCGCAGGCCCGCCACGCCGTGCTCGCGCGCCCCGATGGCGCGGCAGCATTGGCGCGGGCAGGGTTCAACGTGATCTCGATGGCCGGCAACCACTGCATGGACTGGGGGCAGGAGGCGTTCTTCGAAACCAAGGCCAACCTTGAGGCCGCGGGCATTGCGGTGGCCGGTGCCGGCGCGAACATCGCCGAGGCCCGCCGCCCGGTCATCCGCACGCTGGGCGATGGCACGCGGGTGGCGATCCTCGCCTATTCGTCGATCCTGCCGCAGGACTACTGGGCAACCGAACGCCGCCCCGGCTGCGCCCCGATGCGCGCGCATACGGTTTATGAGCAGGTCGAACTCGACCAGCCGGGTACTCCGGCGCGGATCCACACCTATGCCCACCGTGAAGACCTTTCGGCGATGGAGGCGGACATTCGGGCGGCCAAGGCGCAGGCCGATGTCGTGATCGTTTCGCAGCATTGGGGTATACATTTCGTGCGGGCGTCGATTGCCGACTATCAGCGCGAAGTCGCCCGCGCCGCCGTGCTCGCCGGGGCCGATGCGGTGATCGGCGGCCATGCCCACATCATCAAGGGCTGCGAAATGATCGAGGGCAAGCCGGTGTTCCATTCGCTGTGCAACTTTGCCACCGACCTGGCGATGGATGAGGAGCACGCGAAGTCGAAAAGCTGGAACGAGATCCGCGTCCTGGCGGAAGAGTGGGAGCCTGATTTCGGCAGCCTCTACAACTTCCCGAAGGCGAGCCGTCTGGCGCTGCTCGCCCGGCTGGAGATTGCCGGCGGCAAGGTCACCAAGGCCGGGATGCTGCCCGTCGTCATTGGCCGCGACGCCGTTCCGCGCTGCGCACCTAAAGGTAGCGCCGACTATGCCGAAGTGCTCGATTACCTCACAGCCGTGACAGACGAAGCTAAACTCAATGCGCGGTACCGCCCGGGCGACTCGATGATCGAACTGGAGCTTTCCGCATGACTGCCCGCCGCAAGTTGCCGCTCGAAATGATCGTCTTCTTCTACTTCCTCGCCTATCTGCCCAACGTGATGATCACCCGCTGGGTGGCGACCAATCCGGACCCTTCGCTGGGGCGCCCGCTGACCGGTCTGGAAACCCTTCCGGTGTCGCTGATCGTCAACCTTGTGCTGACCTACCTGTTTATCTGGCTGTCGGGCTGGCACCGAGATGCGAACAAGGTGCGGATCGGCAGGTTCAGCATTCCCTGCCCGGACAAGTTCACGCTACTGTCCGGCTTTGGCACTTCGCTGGTGCTGTTCACCGTGCCGCTGTCCTACACGTTCCAAGGCGTGAGCATTCCCTTCATCCAGCTGATCATGCGCGGCGATATCCTGATCATCGCGCCGCTGGTCGACATAGCCTTCGGCCGCCGGGTGAGCTGGTTCAGCTGGACCGCGCTGGTGATGGTGTTCGTCGCGCTGGTCATCGCCGTTACCGATCGAGGCGGGCTGAAGCTGCCGCCGCTCGCGATCCTGACCGTGGTTCTGTACACGCTGGGCTACTTCGTGCGGCTCGCGGTGATGACGCGGATCGCCAAGAACGGGGACGAAGCGATGGTGCGCCGCTATTTCGTCGAGGAGAAGATGGTCGCCCTGCCGCTTTCGATCATCATTCTGGCGATCATCTCGGCATCGGGGATCGGGGGGCAGGCGGGTGAACTCGAATGGGGTTTCATCGGGGCATGGAGCAGCCCTGCCATCTGGCCGCTGGTGATGATCGGCGTAACGCTGACGATCATTTCGGTGATCGCGATCATCATCCTGCTCGACCCGCGTGAGAACGCCTATTGCGTTCCGCTGGAACGCGCGGCCAGCCTGGTCGCCGGGGTCGGTGGATCGATCCTGCTGGCGTGGTTCTTTGGGGCCAAGATGCCGCGCGGAGCGGAACTGGTGGGCGCTGCGATCCTCGTCGGCGCGATTGTCCTGCTCTCGCTCGCACCGCGCCTGTCGCGCAAGAAATCCGCATGACGCTCAGCGAGGATATCTGCAGCACCATTGCCCGCCTGCAATGGGCGGACTTGCCTGCCTCGACCCGGCGAGCGGCGTGCCATGTGCTGCTTGATGCCAGCGGCGTTATCCTCGGAGCGAGTGGCCTGTCGGAAGAGGTGCGCCCGTTCCTCGCTCTGGCAAGGGCATCGGGCATCGGGCCGAGCACGGCCTTGGGCACGGCAATGCGCGTCCCGCCCGCTGCTGCCGCGCTGGCCGGCGGGGCCATGTCGCACGCGCTCGACTATGAGGACGCCTTCGACATCCGGCCCGGCCATCCCAACGCGAGTCTGGTCCCCGCGCTGATTGCCCTGGCGCAGTCGGAAGGGCCGATCGATGGCCCGCGCTTCCTCACCGCGTTGGCGGCTGGGTGCGATTTCGCTTGCCGGATCGGCGTAGCGCAGCGGCAGGCGATGGAGCTGGGCGGCTGGTATCCGCCGCCGATCGTCGCCGGATTGGGCGCGGCAGTGGGGGCGGCCAAACTGCTAGGGCTGGACGGCGCGGGCATCCGCGATGCGCTTTCGCTGGCGCTGTGCCAAGTCACCATGCCTGGTGAGATCAAGCACAGCCCCGGCACGGTCATCCGCGCCGTGCGGGAAAGTTTCCCGGCGCAGGCGGCGGTGACTTCGGCGCTGCTCGCCCGCGAAGGCGTTGCCGGATTCGAGGAACCGCTGGAGGGCAAGGACGGCTTCTTCGCTCTCTATGCCGGCGGCAAGTTTGACAGCGCGGACCTGACCGATGGTTTGGGATCACGCTTCTGGATCGACCACCTGACCTTCAAGGCCTGGCCGAGTTGCCGAGGTACGCATCCGTTCATCGAGATGGCGCTCGACCTGCGCGAGCGGCACGGCATCGATGCGGCCGGCATCGCACGGATCACGGTGACTTGCGACGAAATCCAGCGGATGTTGATCGAACCGGCCGAACGCAAGCAGGCTCCCGGCGTGCTCATCGATGCCAAGTTTTCGGTCCAGTTCTGCACCGCGCTGGCGCTGGTTCGAGGGCGCGTAGACCTCGATAGCTTCACTCCCGCGGCGCTCGCTGATCCGGCTGTGCTGTCGGTCGCCTCGAAAGTGCAGGCGAAAGTTGACTCGGCATCGAACCGCCACCCCGGATCGGGCGGGACGATCGAGATCGAGATGGTCGACGGCACACTTTTCCAAGCTGAGGTCCATAACGCTCGGGGTTGTCCCGAAAACCCGCTGAGCGAGGCGGACCTTGTCGCGAAGTTTGTTGACTGTGCTGCCCGCGCGCAGGTGCCGCCCAGCGACCCGCAGCAACTGGCGCGGGCAATCCTTGCGCTGGCTGATTGCGATGACGTGGGCGCGCTGTTCGCCTAGAATTCGGCGCTGATTTCTGCGCGGCGCTGGGATTGTCCGGGAAGTCCGTCAGCATCGGGAAGGTCTGCCGGCTTGGCTCCGGTTTTCATGCGCGTTTCGATGATCAATCCCGGGATCAGCCGACGCAGCGATTCCGCGACGATCTCCGCGCGTTCGAGGGCGACCTCGGGCCGCTCGGCCAGCGTTACGCCCGAGACGCTCTCCGGATCGGTCGCCGCATAGCCCGTCACAACCACCTTCGCCGGTTTCGCCGCGATGATCCACTGCGCGGCATTGTCGAGCAGGAAGTCGCTGTACTGATAGACCACAAAGGCTCGGTCGAATTCGAAGAACACCGGGAATGTGCGCGCCGCGAAGGGACCGGCGGGGGGCTTGCGCGGCACCGAAAGCGGGGTCAGGTTGCGTGCCGGAAGCACGAACTTCCGCCCCGGGTGACCTTCCGCCGGCAGCATGTGCCGCTGGCAGGGCTCGCTGAGGATCGAGGTGCGCACCGGGTTGAGCACGGTGGAACCACACGGAGCGGTGCTATCTGCGGTGACAAGACCTTCGACCAGTACGGCGCGGTTCCAGTCTGGCTTATACGGCGATTGGCTGACGTCGTAGCGCTTGCCCGATGCGCGCTCGTCGGCCAGCCAGCAGCCCGATTTCTTGCCGCTGTCGGCGTCGCGGTACACCGGGCAGGACACGAAGCGGACATAGTCGCCCGTCTCGGCGGCGAAGGCGGATAGCGGCGCGGCAAGCGCGATCAGGGTGGACAGTTTGCTTAGGTTTTTCACAGCACGCTCATCAGGTTGACCAGGTCCTGCTTCTCCCGCTCGGTGTAACTGATGTTGTAGCGCCGCTCGTAATAGTCGACGACGGCGCGCAGGTCCTTGGCAAGTCCGTTGGAGAAATAGGGCGCGCGGGCGGCAAGTCCGCGCATCGATTGCAGGGTGATCTTGCCCGCATCGGCACAGCGCCCGGTGGTCAGGGCAAAGCCGGGATCATAGGTGTAGAAGGTGCGGCCATAGAACGGATGCGGCGCCTTCAGGCAGGTGATGCGGAACAGCGGCAGGTCGTCGAATGGATCGGCATAGGGCAGGGTGGTCGTACCCAGATCGACCTGCCCCGGTGCAACGTCGTTCCCCATTTGCGCCATGTTGTGGCAGAACACGCAGGAATTGCGCACGGGATTGCCGAAGCCGACCGGCGAGTTGATCCCCGAACTGTCAGTGATCAGGAAGGTCTTGTCGCGGAACGTCCGCGCGCCCCGGGCCACGGACTGCCGGAAGGCAAGCTGTTCCGGCGTGAGCTTGGCCGCGTCTTCAGACGATATCTTTTCCCACGCGGCATATTCGCTCCACACCGGCGTGCCGATCGAGCCAAGCGCGCCGGGTTCGCTGTCGCGCAGCTTGGCCGGCCCGCCCGTTGCCCCGCCGCTATCGAGCGCGCCGCCCTGCTTGCTGACCTGCTGCGCGGTGTAGAGCCGCATCTCGAAGTCGGTAATCCGGTCGATCTGTGCCGGGGTGAGGTGCTTGGCGAATTCGAGGTGCGTGCTTGACGCATCTTCCATCTGTTCGCGCAGGTTCCGCGCGCGGTTGTCGGCCATCAGGTTGCCCGACTGCATCGCGCCGCTGTCCGGATCGCGCGGCAGGGCGATGCCTTGCTTGGGGTCGTAGGCAAAGCCGACGGCGAGCAGGTATTTGAAATTCGATACCGGGCGCGGGCGGCGGTAGACTGAGACATTTCCGGCCTTCGGACCGTATTTCTCGCCGCTGTTGCAGCCGTTGGGATCGCGGACAACGTCGATGGTGAAGTCCGGCGTCACCGGCTTGCCCTGCCATTCGCGCACCGGCCAGGGGCGTTGAATACGGATCAATCCGCGCTCCAGCAGCAGCGAGTGCGATGCCTTTTCCGATTGCGGCAGGCTGGGGCAGTTGGAGCCGTCTGACGCGGCGAACAATGGATCGCGGCCCCTGGTTTCGTCCCACCGCTGCCGCGCGGTTGCGGCGGAAAGGCTCATGCCGTCAGCGGGTTGGTGGCAAGTTACGCAGGCGCGTCCGTTGGGACCGATGGGTTCGAAAAACGGGTGGCCCTTGGTCGGCATTGGCCCGCCGACCAGCAGGCTGCGCTGCGTGCCATGTTCGTTTGCATAGTCGAGCGTGGCCGGAAAACTGCGGCCTTCACCTGGGGACCACCAGCGCGGCGGCGGTGCCTTTTGCGCGGCGGCGAGGACCAAAAGCGCGGCGGCGGCGAGCAAGGGGCGAAAGCGAATCAGGGTCATGCGGTTTGCATCCGGGTCCGGCTCGCGGCCATCGCGGCGGCGAGAGAAAGCAGGGTCATGATGGAGAGTACGATACCCAGCCGCAGCGTGTCAGCCGCGCCGATCATGCTGCTTGCAAGGGCACTGCCACCCATCTGCAAGGCACCCGCAAGGCTGGTGGCCGTGCCTTCAAGTCCGGGGCGCGATTGCATGATGGCGCTGATCGTCGATGGACCGAGCACGCCGGTGCCGAAACCCATCAGGACCATCGGCAGGAAGAACGCGGCGAGGCTGTGGGCGCCCGCGACCGCTCCGACCAGCAGCAGCATGGCGCCGCTGGCAACGAGTGAGGCACCGACGATGCTGCCATTGCTCCGGCGGTTGATCACGCCAACGAATTTCGTGCCGACAATTCCGGCCGCAGCGATTCCAAGCAGGAACAGGCCGGTGTCTCGCGGGCCGATGCCATGCTGGCTCGACAGGATGAAGGGAGTCGCGGCGAGGAAGGCGTAGAGCGATGAGCTTGCCAGAGTCATCGCCAACGAATTGCCGGTGAAACGCGGAGTGGCGAGCAGCATGCCCCAGGCGTGGAGCAGGTTGCGCGCCGGTGCCGCAGCCCGCCGGGGACTCTCTGCCAGCCGCACCTTGACGAACAGCGCCGCTCCCAGCCCGGTCAAAACCAGCAGCACGAAGATTGACCGCCAGCCGGCGACCTCGGTCATGGCCCCGCCGATGACCGGCGCTATGGCCGGGGAAAGCAGCACGACCGACATCAAGGTGGCCTGCCGTGTCGCGGCTTCCTCGGGTGGAAAGATATCGCTCACCATGACGCGCGCGGTGACGATCCCGGCCGCGCCGCCAAGCGCCTGCAAGAGCCTTGCAGACAGCAGCCACGGCAAGGAGTGAACTGCCAGAGCCGCCGCGCTGCCGATCACGAAAAGCCCCAGTCCGCCCAGCATGACCGGGCGGCGGCCGTACTTGTCCGCCATCGGCCCGGCAAACAGTTGCCCGCCGGCGAGACCCAGCAAATAGATGCCGATCACCCGCTGCGCTGCCACGGTCGATGCGCCAAATTCCGCGGCAATCGGGGGCAGGGCGGGAACCACGAGCTGCGTCGCCAGCGATCCCAGCGCGGCAATCGCTGCCAGGGTCAGGATGATCGCCGTGCCACTCCCGGTATTACCGCCCTTGGCATTCACGCCATCTCTCCCTTGCCGCGCATCCGGCGGCGAGTGACGAGGCACAGCATCACGTTGACCGCTGCGATCCCGGTCAGCAGCAGGGTCGGCGGCAGGAACGACCCGGTGCTTTCCCGCAGGAAGCCCATCAGCGGCGGGATGGTCGCCCCGGCAAGCGAGCCGAGCATGTTGATCATGACCACGCCCATCGCCATCGCCCGCGGGCTGAGCATCTTCATCGGGATCGCCCAGAAGGCGGCGACGGTGCAGCCGGTGCAGGCTCCGCCCAGCACCAGCATGGCCAGACCCGGCAGGCCCGACCCGAGGAGGAAGGCAGCCAGCAGGCCCAACCCGCCGACCATGGCCGGCACTGCGATGTGCATGAACCGCTCGCCCGTCTTGTCCGAATGACGCGCGTTGAGCAGCAGGCCGATGGCGCTGGCGGCGTGCGGCAAGGCGACGATGAAGCCGACCTGCGTGGCGGTCAGGCCCGACATGCCCTTCACGATGGTAGGCAGCCAGAACATGATGCCGTAATTGCTCGCGAGGATGCAGAACCAGATCAGCGAGCACAGCCACCCGTCGAGGCTCTTGAGCGCGTCCCAGCGCCCTTCGCGGCTGCCATCGGGCGCGGCCTTGGTCTCGGCGTGGATATTGGTGGCCAGCCATGTGCGCTCGCTGTCGCTCAGCCAGCTGGCCTGCGACGGGCGGTCGGGGAAATAGAACCAGGCGAAGAACGCCAGCGCGACGGCGGGCAGGGCCTCGACAAGGAACATGAACCGCCAGCCGGCGATCCCCAGCGGATTTTCGATATCGAGCAGCCAGCCCGAAATCGGCGCGCCAAAGACCTGCGCAACGTTGATCGACATGATCGGCAGGGCGAGGATCGTCGCCCGCCAGCGCTCCGGCGCCCAGTGTGCCAGATAAAGCATCAGCCCCGACGAAAGTCCGCCCTCGGCAAACCCGATAAGGACACGAAGGATGTAAAGCTCCACCTGGTTGCCGATGGCGGCAAGGCTGCAGGCGGCGATGCCCCAGGCGAACGTAATGATCGCCAGCCAGCGCCGGAAGCCGATTGTCTCGTACAGCAGGACGCTGGGATACTTGGCGAGAACATAGCCGACGAACAGCACCCCGGCACCAAAACCGTATTGCGTTCCCGACAGGCCAAGATCGGCATTCATCTGCAATGCGGCAAAGCCGACATTGGTGCGGTCTATCGATCCGATCAGGGTAAAAAGAGCGCAGGGAAGCACGAGTCTCTTCACGACCTTGCGACCAATTTCCTGTTCCAGCTGGTCGCTCAAATCCTGACTCCCGATCAATGTTGCTGCCGATGATAGCGCTTGCATAGCGCGCCGTCGATACCTATGCGATGACTATGTCACATAGCCTGAACGATTTCGATTCCGAAGCACCGGAAGACTTCGACAGCGGCCACGCCGAATTTGCCCGTCTGCGGCGCGAATGCCCGGTCGCGCATAGCGAGGGGCTTGGCGGCTTCTGGGCCCTGACGCGCTATGACGACGTGCGCCGCGCGGCGAGCGATCCGGCGACTTTCATCACATCGGTGCAGAATGTCGTGCCCAAGGTGGCCTTCACCGGTCGCCGGCCCCCGCTGCACCTCGATCCGCCTGAGCACACGCCTTATCGCCGCACGCTCAATCCACTGCTCTCGCCCGATCGTGCCGCAAAGTTCGAGCCATACGCCCGGCAATGTGCGCGGGACCTGCTGGCACCGATGATCGCGCGCGGACACGGCGACGTCTGCGGTGAATTCGCCAGTTTCCTGCCGGTGCAGGTGTTCGGTGAATGGATGAACGTACCCGATCACTGGGTCGGGCCGCTGCACCAGTCGGGCCGGGCCTTCATTCTGGCGGTGAACCTCAACCAGCCCGAGCAGATGAAGGCGACCAGCCTCAAGCTTTACGAGATGGCACGCGAACTGCTGCAATTGCGCAAGGCCGAACCGCTCGATCCCGAGAAGGACATTACCTCTGCCCTGCTGGCCTCGCTGGAACGCGGGGAAGACATGACCGAGGACCTGATCGTCGGCATGGTCCGGCAAGTGCTGGTCGTTGGCATTGTCGCTCCCACCGTGTTCATGGGATCGATGGCGGTGCACCTGTCGCATCACCCTGATCTGCAAGCCCAATTGCGCGCCGATCGCAGCCTCGTGCCGGCAGCGGTGGAGGAATTCCTGCGGCTTTACACGCCCTATCGCGGTTTCGCCCGCACGGCGAAATGCCCGGTGGAATTCGGCGGGCGCACGATCCCTGAAGGCGAGGGAATCGCTCTGGTCTATGCCTCGGCCAACCGAGACGAGGCGGTGTTCGAAAATGCGGAGGAATTCATTCTGAACCGCGCGAATATCGCCGATCACATGGCCTTCGGGCGCGGGCCGCACAATTGTCCGGGGGTGCACCTGGGGCGTATGCAGGTGCGGGTCATGCTCGACGAATTGCTGGCCATGACCACGCACTTCGAGATCGACGGTCCGGTTGCGCCGGCGCGCTGGCCGGAAATCGGCGCGATTTCAGTGCCGCTGAAGTTGGTCGCAGCCTGACCTAGCGCCAGAGCGCGTTGAGCGCAGGGACCAGATGCGGGCGGTGTGCGGCGGGAATGCGGCGCAGCAAGTCGCTTTCGAACTTGTCCGTGACCGCGCGCACTTCGGCCGCCTTTTCGCGCCCCTTGTCGCTGAGCACGATGGCCATCGACTTGCCGTCGATCCGCACCTTGTCGATCAGTCCGGCGCTCGACAGGCGATTGAGCAGCGGCACCATGTTGGCCGAACGGATGTCGAGCACGCTGCCAATCGCGCTTGACGTCATGTCGTCCCGCCCGTCGATCAGCAGCAGGATCGATGCCTCGGAAATCCGCAGGTCGATCGAATCGAGCAGCCCCCCCAGTTCAGCCATCATCGCGTTTGCAGCGCGGCGCAGGGCATATCCGGGGAGATGAGCCAGCGGATCATCGCTGACTGCCGGGGTGTTCTGGTTCCTGTTTTGCGGCCGCGCCACGTCGTGCTCCAGATTGCTATTGCATATAGCTAAATATTGGCTATTGGAAATAGCCAAATTCAGGTCCAATTACAGCATAGCGGGAGAAATGCCATGTCTGAACGTTCAGAAGCCGATACCGTTTCGTTTGTCGTGGAGAACCGCATCGCGTGGGTCTCGTTCGCGCGGCCTGAAAAGCGCAACTGCATGAGCCCTTCGCTCAACCGCCGGATGCTCGAAGTGCTCGAATCGCTCGAATTCCGCGATGATGTCGGCGTTGTTGTGTTGACGGGCGAGGGCACGGCCTTTTCCGCGGGCATGGATCTCAAGGAATACTTCCGCGAGAACGAGGCCAAGGGCCTTGGCGCGATTCGCAAGGCGCAGCGCGAAGCCTATGGCTGGTGGGAACGCCTGCGCTGGCTGGAAAAGCCGACCATCGCCATGGTCAATGGCTGGTGCTTCGGCGGCGCCTATGGCCCGCTCTATGGCTGCGACCTCGCCGTGGCGGCTGAGGACGCGCAGTTCGGTCTGTCGGAAATCAACTGGGGCATCCTGCCCGGCGGCGGCGCCAGCAAGATCATCGTCGAACTGACCGGCTTCCGCAACGCCATGTACCACGCGATGATGGGCGAGAATATCGATGGCAAGAAGGCCGCCGAATGGGGCCTCGTCAATGAAGCGGTTCCGGCCGACCAGCTCAAGGCGCGCGTGACCGCCATCGCCGAAGTCCTGCTGGCTAAGAACCCCACGGCGCTTCGCGCCACCAAGTGGGCGGTCCGCCGCGTTGGCGAAATGACCTTCGACAATTCGATGGACTACCTCGTCCGCGCGCAGGAAGCGGCAAACTTCTTCGATGGCGAAGGCCGCAAGGAAGCGACCAAGCAGTTCATCGACGACAAGACTTTCAAGCCGGGCCTCGGCGCTTACGACCTCAACAAGTCGCGCTGAACACGGGTCCACGGGAGACTATGATGACCGAAGGCAGCCTGCCGCGCGCAGCCATTTCACGGCTGTTGCGGCCGCGATCAGTGGCAGTGATCGGTGCCAGCGATACGCCGGGTTCGCTCGGCGCGTCGGTGCTGGGCAACCTCATGCGCAACGGATTTGCAGGGGAGGTCTATCCGATCAACCCGAAGCGCGAGAGGATCGGGTCACTGAAATGCCTCGCCTCGGTCGATAATCTGCCGGAGGGTGTGGATGTTGCCGTGCTGGCAATCCCGCAGGCTGCCGTGCTCGATGCCGTGCGCGGACTTGCCCGGCGCGGAGCGGGCGGGGCGGTGATCTTCTCCGCCGGATTTGCCGAGGGCGGCGAGGAAGGCAAGGCGCAGCAGGCGGAGATTGGCCGGATCGCTGCCGAACACGGCATGGTGATCGAAGGGCCGAACTGCCTCGGCTTCGTCAATCACGTGGCGGGCATTCCGCTGACGTTCGTGGAAACCGTGACATTGGCACCGGAAGGCCGGCGCGCGCTGGGCATCGTTTCGCAGTCGGGTGCGATGGCGGCGGTGCTTTCGACAACGTTTCAGGCGCGTGACCTGCCGGTCAGCTATTCGATCTCCACCGGGAATGAGGCGGGCAGCGGGGTCGAGGACTATGTCGACTGGCTGGTCGATGATGACGCCACCCATGTCATCACGATGATCGTCGAACAATTCCGCAAACCGCGCCGCTTCCTCGCCGCCGCCCGCCGCGCGCGTGAGGCTGGCAAGCCTGTTGTCCTGCTGCACCCGGGCACCTCGAGCGCGGCGCGTGAATCCGCAGCGACTCACACCGGGGCGATGGCCGGTGACTACAAGCTGATGCGACGCAAGGTGGAGCGCGAAGGCGTGATCTTTGCCGAAACGCTGGAAGAACTCGGCGACATTTCGGAAATCTTGATCCGCTGTGCTGCCATGGCACGGCCCGATGTAGCCGTTCTGGGAGAATCTGGCGCTTTCAAAGCCTTGATGCTCGATCTGACGGAGGCACTCGAAGTTCCGCTGGCAGACCTGAACGACGAAAACGCCCCCGAATTGCGCGCGGCGTTGCCGGCATTCGTGCCGGTGAGCAACCCGCTCGACATTACCGCGCAGGGCCTCAGCCAGCCGCAGATCTACACGCAGACGCTTTCCGCGCTGCTCGATGACGCACGGGTTGGCGCGGTGGTCGCCGGGATCATCCAGACCGATCCGGTGACCTGCAAGATCAAGATTCCCGCGATTCTTGCCGCTCTGGAAGGCCGCGAGATTGCCAAGCCGCTGATCTACGCGGGCCTTGACGAAGGCGCACCGGTTCCGGGCGAATATGTCGCGGCGCTGCGCTCGCACGGCGTGCCCTGCTTCCCCAGCACCGAACGTGTGTTCCGCGCGCTCGCACGGCTCGGCAAGCGCGCCACGCTGGACCTGTCGCGCGGCGAGACGGCGGCGACTCCGCTGGTACGCTTGGGCGAATTCCACGGCGTTGTCGCAGAGTATCAGGCAAAGGACCTGCTCGGCCCGCTCGGCTTCCCGTTCCCGCAAGGCGGTTTCGCCGCCAGCGCGGACGCAGCGGCGGCGGCGGCTGACAAGGTTGGCTATCCGGTCGCGATGAAGGCGCAGGCGCAGCGGCTTGGTCACAAGAGCGATGCGGGCGGGGTTATCCTGAACCTCGCCGATGCCGATGCCGTCCGCGATGCATGGCACCGCATCCACGCCAACGTTGCCGCCTATGACGCATCAATCGCGCTCGACGGCGTGCTTATCGAAAAGATGGGCGCGCGGGGCATGGAAATGATTGTCGGCGGGCGCAACGATCCCGAATGGGGTGTGGTGGTGCTTGCCGGGTTTGGCGGCGTGACGGCGGAAATCCTGCAGGACGTCTGCCTGTTCACCCCCGACATGACTGAGGCGCAGATTTCCGCTGGTCTGATGGGGCTGAAAAGCGCGGCCCTGCTCGCCGGTTATCGCGGTTCGCCCCGGCTCGATGTGCCAGCGCTCGCCGCGCTTATCGGACAAGTCGGCGCGCTGCTGGCAAGCGAACCGGGCATTGCCGAAATCGATCTCAACCCGGTAATCCTCTATCCTGAGGGTGACGGAGTGGTAGCGCTCGACGCCTTGATGCTTGTGCAATAACCAGAACATCCGCCGGTACGGGTAACAGACCCGGCCGGACAATGCGGAGGCGGTCTGCGCCGCCAAACGGGAGAATACGATGTCCTCAGTCCATGCGGCGGCTACCGATCCTCGGCAGGTCATATCCGGCCAGTCGATGCGCTGGCGGCAGATTCTGGTGATCGCGATCTGCGTCGTGCTCAACGGGCTCGACGGGTTCGACGTGCTGTCGATCAGCTTCGCTTCGCCGGGCATTGCCAAGGACTGGGGCATCGAACGCGGGGCGCTGGGCATTGTGCTCTCCGCCGAGCTGATGGGCATGGCGGTCGGGTCATTCTTCCTCGGCAATGTTGCTGACAAGATTGGCCGGCGACCGACGGCCATCGGGTGTCTCTTCGTCATGGCGCTCGGCATGTTTGGCGCGGCCCATGTCACTTCGATACAGGAACTGAGCCTGCTGCGGCTAATCACCGGCCTTGGCATCGGCGGTATGTTGGCTTGCACCAATGCGATGGTCGCCGAATTCGCCAACAACCGATGGCGCGCCGCCGCGATCGGCATCATGGCCGCCGGCTATCCGATGGGCGCGATTGCCGGAGGGGCCTTTGCCAGCTCGCTGCTGGTCGATGGCACGTGGCGCGACGTGTTCACCTTCGGCGGCTACATTAGTGCGGCCATGCTGCCGGTGCTTTACTTCCTCGTGCCCGAGACCGTTGGCCACATCGTCCAGCGCAATCCGGACAACGCGCTGGCCCGCGTCAACAGGTCGTTGACGGCGATCGGCCACGCACCAGTTGCCGCGCTGCCCGCCGATTCCGGGCAGGAACGCCCGCGCATCGCGCTCAGCCGCCTGATGCAGCCAGACCTGCGCAGCCGCACGTTGCTATTGCTGCTCGCCTATTTCTTCCACGTGATGACATTCTACTACATCCTCAAGTGGATCCCGAAGATCGTCGTCGACATGGGCTATGCGCCCTCGGCGGCTGGCGGCGTGCTCGTCTGGGCCAATGTCGGCGGGCTGATCGGCTCGCTGCTGCTCAGTCTCCTCACGCTCCGCTTCGGTCTGCGTTACCTGATGATCGGCACTCTGCTGATGTCGACGGTGATGGTGGTCCTGTTTGGGCGCGGACAGGCGGACCTGCAGGGGCTGGCCATCGCAGCTGCGGCTGCCGGGTTTTTCACCAATGCCGGCATGGCCGGTTTCTATCCGCTGATGGCCGCGACGTTCCCGACCGAGGCGCGTGCCGGCGGCACCGGCTTTGTCATCGGGCTAGGCCGCGGCGGCGCGGTTCTGGGGCCAGTTGCGGCAGGTTTCCTGTTCCAGTTCGGCGCCGGACTTCAGGGCGTTTCGATCGCCATGGGACTTGGTTCGCTGCTCGGCGCGCTGGCTATTATCGCCTTGCACCGGGTCAAAAGTCACGCCTGACCCAGCCCTGATACGGCATCGCTTGGGCGGATTCTGGGACGCGGGGGCGGACAGAGGCTGCCCTTGCCGGCTGGGGCAGTGACTTATCGGCTCCGGCTTGGCAAAGCCTGCACTCAAAGCGGTGAATCGAACCGGCGCATGCGCTTGCCTTGGCGGCGCGGCACACCGGTCTGCCTGATGAGGAGCATTACGAATGGCGAATGGCAACCTTGGGATCGAACCCGAAGTCCTGAAGGCGATTTACGGCCAGATGACCCGTATTCGCGCGGTGGACAAGGCGATCCAGGCCGGGCTGTCCGCCGGCAAGTTCATGTTCACCTACTGGCCGATGACGGGTCAGGAATGCATTCCGGCCACCATCTCGCAGCTCACCAGCGAGCGCGATTACATGGTCACCACTTATCGCGGCATCCACGATCAGGTTGCCAAGGGCGTCGACCTGTTCGGCATGTTCGCCGAAGCGCTGGGCCGTCAGGACGGCGTCAACAAGGGTAAGGGCGGCAGCCCGCACATCTCTGACCCGTCGTCGGGCTCGATGGTCACCACGGCCATCGTCGGCGCCGGTGCACCGATTGCCAACGGTCTTGCGATTTCCGCCAAGGAGCGCGGCGAGGACCGCGTGACCATCGTCAACTTCGGTGACGGCGCCACCTCGATCGGCGCGGTGCACGAAGCGATGAACCTGGCCGGCGCATGGAAGCTGCCGGTGATCTTCATGTGCCAGAACAACCAGTGGGGCGAATACACGCCGATCCCTGATTATACGGCGAGCCCCAACTTCTACGGCCGCGCCGAAGCGCTCGGTTTCCGGGGCGTCCAGCTCGATGGCAACGATCCCGCCGCCTTCTACAACGGCATGAAGGACGTGATCGACCATGTCCGCGCCGGCAAGGGGCCAGTGTTTGTCGAGGCGATGACCTATCGCATGGGCCCGCACGCCGGCGTGGGTGACAACTACAATGCCGACAAGGACGTGCTCGCCGCCGCGCGCGAGCGCGCACCGATCGAAAAGACCCGCGCGCTGCTGATCGAAGCGGGGATCTGCTCCGACGATGAACTGACCGCGCTCGAAACCGCGACGGCGGCCGAAGTCGAAGACGCCATCACGCGCGCCATGGCCAGCCCGGTTACCCCGGCGACCGAAACCGTTATCGACGTATTCGCCGATGTCACCTGCGTGCCTCAGCGCGGTGTCTATCCGGAGCGCGCTGACGAAGGCGCCTTGCCGGCCGACACCAAGTCGATGTCGATGGTCGAAGCGATCCGCGACGCACAGCACATCGCCATGACCAAAAACCCCGAGGTCTTCATCCTCGGCGAGGACGTGGGCGATCCGCAGGGCGGCGTATTCGGCACCAACAAGGGTCTGCAGACCGAATTCGGCAAGAACCGCGTCCGTCCGACCCCGATTGCCGAGCAGGCGATCATCGGTGCGGCCATCGGCTCGTCGATTGCCGGCATGAACCCGATTGCCGAGATCATGTTCACCGACTTCTTTGGCGTCTGCATGGATCAGGTCTACAACCACGCCGCCAAGCAGCGCTACATGTCGGGCTCTGCCACCCACGCGCCGATGACCATCCGCGTTCAGGCGGGCGGCGGCATGGGCGGCTTCGGCGCGCAGCATTCGCAGTCGATGGAAGCCTGGCTGCTCCACTCGCCGGGCATCAAGGTGGTCTATCCGTCGAACCCTATCGACGCCAAGGGCCTGCTCGCCTCGTGCATCGCCGACCCCGATCCTTGCGTCATGATCGAATCGATGATGCTGCTGTTCACCCAGAAGGCCGACGTGCCGACCGGCGATTACCGCGTGCCGCTGGGCGTGGCCAAGGTCGTGCGCGAAGGCACAGACATCACGCTGATCTCCTATGGCTGGATGCTGCACCAGGCTTTGGCGGCCGCCGAGGAACTGGCCAAGGAAGGGATCAGCGCCGAGGTTATCGACCTGCGCTCACTGATGCCGATCGATTATCACCGCGTTCTGGCTTCGGTAAAGAAGACCGGCCGCGCGCTGGTGGTCCACGCCGCGGTTGAATTCTGCGGCCTCGGCTCGGAAATCTGCGCCACGATCAACGAGGAACTGTGGGGCCAGCTCAAGGCTCCGGCCAGCCGCCTCGGCGCGGAATATGCCCCGATTGCCTATTCGCAGGCCATCGAATTCAGCCAGGTTCCGGGCGCCGCCGCCATTACGGCTCGCGCCCGCGCCACCGTGAAGTCCTGAAAAAACGCGAAATCCTGATCAAGAAAGAAACGCAATCATGTCGACAGTCCTGACCATTCCCAAGCTCGAAATGTCGATGAGCGAAGGTACCCTCGCCGAATGGATGGTGGAAAGCGGAACCGCCGTCCAGCAGGGCGAGGTGATCTACCTGCTCGAAACCAACAAGGCTGCGCGCGAGATCGAGGCACCGGTTGCCGGCACGCTGATCATCAAGGCCGCCGATGGCGAGACCTACCCTTGCGGGACCGAGATCGGCGAGATCGTCTGATCTACGCTCAAGGCTGAGGCCAAAGTAAAAGGGCCGCCGGTCGTTATGACCGGCGGCCCTTTTCTGTTGTGCCAGGCTCGGCTCAGCCGCGGGTACGTGGCAGGCCGAGATAGCGTTCGGCAACCATTGAGCGGTGCACTTCGCTGGTCCCGCCGTAGATCGTCGTGCCGTGGGCATGGCGGAAGCACTGGTTGACCAGCGCAGCGGCCCCGGTCCGCTTCGACAGCGATAGCGGTGCGGTCAGGTCGAGCAGATCGCGCGAATCCTGCAGGAACTTCTCCGACGACCACATCTTCGCCATCGGACCGAAACCGCCGCTCGGCTTCTTTTCGACGCTGGCCCACTGGGCGCGGTAGGTCATCATTTCAGAGATCCACAGGTGCGCCACGGCCTTGGCCAAACGGCGCCGGGCGTGGGGCTGGTCGATCAGCTTGCCGGCGGGCGTTGCGATTTCAACGCAAAGTTCCTCAGCAGCGTGAATCATGCCCTTCATCACCTTCGAAAAGCCGCCGCCGTGTTCCAGTTCCAGCGCGGCCGACATGGTCTTGGTGCCGCCATCGACCTCGCCCAAGCGCCATGAATCGGGAATGCGCACGCCATCATAGAAGGTGATGTTGGTGCGCTCGTTCATGAAGGTATGGACCGCCTGCACGGTCACGCCCTCGGCCTTCAGGGGCACGATGAACATCGTCAGGCCCTTGTGCTTGGGCACTTCGGTATTGGTGCGGCAGAGCATGAGGACATAGTCCGCCAGGTTCGCGCCCGAGGTCCACATCTTGGTGCCGTCGATGCGCCAGCCGTTGCCGTCTGGCGTCGCCTTGCACTGCGCGGCAAAGACGTCAGAGCCGCAGCTGGGTTCCGAATAGCCGAGGCTGGTGAGGACCTCGCCGTTGATGATTTTCGGCAGAACATCGCGCTTCAGTTCGTCGCTGCCGTACTTGTGGATGATCATCGAGACCATCGCCGCGACATTGGCGCCGGGGGTGTTGTAGCCCTGCTTTTCCAGCTCGCCCATTGCGGCGATCTTCGCGTAGGGCGTGATGTTGCGACCGGAAAGCTCCTCGGGCAGGCCGGGGAACAGCAGCTTGTTGTCGGCCAGCATCTTGTGGACTTCGGGGACATAGCCTTCCCACGAATAGTGGAACTTGGCCCGCATTTCGGGCGTGACCTTTTCCTCGAACAGCTTGGCGATTTCTTCGCAGACCTGCCGGGCCTCATCGCCAAGGTCGAAATCGATAGGCACGTCGCCGGCATCGGGCAGGGCTGCGGTTTCGCCCGCATAGAGCCGGCGCGCGGCTTCATCGAGCAGCAGATCGGTATCGCCGAACACCAGCGGCCATGCCTTGGCGCGCAGGACGAAAAGGTGGACGTCATATTCGGTTGTCAGGCCATAGCCGCCGAAGGTGTGCAGCGCCTGGCTGGCGGCATCGACGCAGTACTTGCTGGCCCAGTGCAGAGCGAGGCTGATGCCGGCGGCGGCTTCGTCCGAGCCGTCATAGATGTCGCGGATCGCTTTCCAGACGAGGAACTTCGCCCCGTCGACTTCGCACAGCCGGTCGGCCAGCGGGTGCGAAATGCCCTGGAACGTGCCGATCAGCTGGCCGAATGCCATGCGCTCATTGGCATAGGCCGAGGCGAGCTTGAGCGCCTCGCGCCCGATGCCGGCAAGCCCGGCGGCGATCAGCAGCTTCCATTCCTCGATCCCGGCAGCAAAGACGGCGAGGGCATCGCTGCCGCTGCCCAGAACGGCGGCATCGAGCGCGCCAAGATCGATCTCGGCGATCGGGGTGGAGGCGAGGTTTTCTTCCGCCTTGCGCGCAGCTTCGGGCACCGACACCAGCACGATATCATTCCCGCGCCGGGCGATCACCGCTTCGGCTACCAGCCCGCCGGGCACCCATTGGCGCGGCATGGCGGCAATGTCGTGGAGCGCAACGGTCACGACGGTCTCGCCGCCAATGGCTCGGCTGAGCACATCGGCCTGAGCGTCGCCGCCAAGCTGCGAAAGCAGGCGCGTCGCCACCAGCGTTTCCGCCAGCGGCCCGGAAACCAGCGTGCGGCCAGCCTCGTCCATCAGAACCGCCGCGTCGAGCAGGCCCATGCCGAGCCCGCCAAATTCCTCAGGAACGCGCATGCCGAAGGCGCCCAGTTCGCCAAGGCCCTGCCAAAGCGCGGGATCGAAGCCCGAGGGGTGGGCAGCGCGGACGCGGATCGTGGAGCTATGTTCGTCGAGGAAGCGCGCAAAGGTGTCGCGCACCATTTCCTGTTCGTCGGTAAGGTCGAAGTTCATTTTCATCCCCGGGAGTGGCCAGATCAGGCCTGTCCCGGGGACGGTATCGGATTGCGCGGCGCCGCGCCAATGGCGCGGGGGCGTTCATCGTCCGCGCGATTGCCCTTTGGTACAGGTTACCTTTGCGCGGCCTTCTTCTCCAGCCGGAAGCGGTGGAGCAGAGGCTCGGTATAGCCGTTCGGCTGGCTGAGCCCTTCGAACACCAGCGCCCGCGCGGCCTTCAGCGCAATGCTGTCACCCTCCAGCTTTTCATAGAGCGGATCGCTGGCGTTTTGCGCATCGACCTTGGCCGCCATCTTGGCGAACGCGGCATCGATCTGATCTTTGGTGCAAACCCCGTGATGCAGCCAGTTCGCCATGTGCTGGCTGGAAATGCGCAGCGTCGCGCGGTCCTCCATCAGGCCGACATCGTGAATATCCGGCACCTTCGAGCAGCCGATGCCCTGATCGATCCAGCGCACGACATAGCCGAGGATACCCTGCGCGTTGTTTTCCAGTTCCTCGCGCACTTCCTCGTCCGCCCAATTGTGACCGAGCGGCGCAGCGGGGATCGTCAGCAGGGCATCGAGCGATGGCGTCGGCTGGCTTGCCTGCTCCTTCTGCACGGCGAAGACATCAAGCTGGTGGTAATGCATCGCATGGAGCGTCGCCGCAGTGGGCGAGGGGACCCAGGCCGTGTTCGCGCCTGCCTTGGGATGGCCGATCTTCTGGACCATCATGTCACGCATCATGTCAGGTGCGGCCCACATGCCCTTGCCGATCTGCGCCTTGCCCGAAAGCCCGCAGCCAAGCCCGATCTGGACGTTGCGCGCTTCATAAGCCGTGATCCATGCGCTCGATTTCATCGCCGCCTTGCGGATCATCGGGCCGGCCTGCATCGCAGTGTGCATCTCGTCGCCAGTGCGGTCGAGGAAGCCGGTGTTGATGAAGACGATACGGTCTTTCACCGCATGAATGCAGGCGGCAAGGTTGGCGCTGGTGCGCCGTTCCTCGTCCATCACGCCGACTTTCACGGTGTGACGGGGAAGGCCGAGCACGTCTTCGACCGCGTCGAACAGGTCATTGGTGAACTTGCATTCGTCCGGCCCGTGCTGCTTCGGTTTGACGATGTAGATGCTGCCCTTGCGGCTGTTGCGATGTGTGCCGAGATGCTTGAGATCGTGCACGCCGCAGAGCGAAGTCACCAGCGCGTCGAGGATGCCTTCGGGGATTTCCGAGCCATCGGCCAGCAGCACCGCCGGGTTGGTCATCAGGTGGCCGACATTGCGGACGAAAAGCAGCGAGCGGCCATGCAGGCTGAACGAAGCGCCGTCCGCCATAGTCCATTCCCGGTCGCCTTCCAGCGTGCGGGTCATGGTCTGTCCGCCCTTCTGGAAGCTGGCGGTCAGGTCACCGCGCATCAGGCCGAGCCAATTGGTATAGCCGAGCACCTTGTCTTCGGCATCGACGGCGGCGACCGAATCTTCAAGGTCGATGATCGCGGTCAGCGCTGCTTCGAGCACGACATCGGCGATGCCCAGCGGGTCGTCCTTGCCGATGGGGTGGTCACGGTCGATCACCAGTTCGATATGCAGACCGTTGTGCGTGAACAGTACCCCGCCGTCCTTGGAGGCGTATTCGTGCGGACAGTCGTCGCCAGTCAACGCCGCTTCCCAGCCGGGAATCGCGGAATCGAGGAAGGCCCGCGCCGCCGCAATTACCGCCGCGCCGCGCACCTTGTCATAGCCGCCGCCCGTCGCCGGGGCGGCATCGAGTGCGTCGGTGCCGTAATAGGCATCATACAGGCTGCCCCAGCGCGCATTAGCAGCGTTGAGCACGAAGCGATCATTGAGCGCAGGAACGACGAGCTGCGGCCCGGCCATGGTTGCCACTTCGGCGTCAACATTCTCGGTGCCGATCGAGAAGGGGGCCGGTTCTGCAACGAGGTAGCCGATCTCTCGCAGGAACGCCTGATAGCCCCCCATGTCGGCAATCGGACCGGGATTGGCGCGGTGCCATTCGTCGATCTGCGCCTGCAGCTCATCGCGCCGCGCGAGCAAGTCGCGGTTTCGCGGCACAAAGCGGTCGGTGATCGCGGCAAGGCCACTCCAGAAAACCTCGGTGCTTACACCCGTGCCGGGGAGCGCCTTGGCCTCGATGAACTGGGCGAGCTCGGCAGCGACCTGCAGGCCGGCGCGGTTCTGGTACGTCATGTGGACCTTCCTCACTAGATTGGCGGAGCGACGGCCATGGCCGCACCCAACTTGAATTGCCGTATCCGGGGAGGAACGGCGCGCCTATGCCTCAATCGTCAGGCGATTTCCAGTGCCTATTCGCCGGTAAAGTTGCCCGGCCGCTTGTTCAGGAAGGCGTCGATCGCCTCGTGGTGATCGGCGGTATGGTGCGACAGAGCCTGGAAGGCAGCGGCCATCTGCTGCAGCGTGTCGAGCTTCACGTCGGCCCCTTCGCGCATCAGCCGCTTTGCAAGTCGCGTGGCGTGGCCGGGATTGGCGGCGATGCGCTGCGCCACTTCGACCGCGCGGGCGCGGAGGTTCGCGGCGGGGACGACTTCGGCGACAAGGCCGTATTCCAGCGCTTTGGCCGCATCGATGGCGTCGCCGGTAAGCGTCATCAGCGCGGCGCGCTGCGGGCCGATCAGGCGCGGCAGAAGCCATGCCCCGCCGCCGCCGGGAATGATGCCGAGCTTGACGTAGCTTTCCGCGACGACCGCTGTATCGGCCATCAGGCGGATGTCGGCCATGCAGGCGATGTCTAGGCCAAGGCCGATCGCGGGGCCGTTGATCGCGGCGATGATCGGCACTTCCAGTTCGGTCAGCGCCGGGCCGACCATCTGGAAGCTGGTGCGATAGGAGTTGCGGATCTGGTAAGGCGAACCGGCGAACATCCCGCCGCGTTCCTGCATATCTTTGACGTTGCCACCGGCGCAGAACGCCTTGCCGGCGCCGGTCAGCACGATGGCGCGGACGGTGCGGTCGCGGGTCATGGCGTGGCTGAAGGCAACGATTTCCTCGGCTTGCTCGGCGCGGGTGATGGTGTTGCGGTCGTCGGGCCGGTTGAACGTGGCGATGACCACGGGTCCATCGCGTTCGACAAGCAGGAAGGGCTCCATCGGATGTTCTTTCGCTGATTCGCTTGAACCTTGGTCGATAGGCCATTGGCAGGCGGCTGCAAGGCGCAGGCGTCCACGGGCTTTGCTTTACAGGCGCCTTGCGCCATGGATGCGCCATGCCTGCACCGCGCCTGCTCGTCACCCGTGCCATGCCCCCGCTTGTCGAGGAGCGGATTCGGGTCATGCCGGTCGATCCGGTCTTCGTGACCGGGCCGGTCTCGGGTGGCGATCTCAAAGCGGCGTTGCGCGATTTCGATCTGCTGCTGCCGACAATCACTGACAAATTCTCCGCCGAAATTTTCGCCTCAGACGCGCGGGTGCAACTGCTCGCGAATTTCGGTGCAGGCGTGGAACATATCGACCTTCCCGCCGCAAAGGCTGCCGGAATCGCCGTGACCAACACGCCCGATGCGCTGACCGATGCGACTGCTGAACTTGCGCTAACCCTGATGCTCATGGCCATGCGCCGCGCTGCCGAAGGCGAGCGAGTGGTGCGAGCGGGCGGATGGAAGGGCTGGGGGCCGACGGCGATGCTGGGGCAGGGGCTTTCGGGCAAGCTGCTCGGGCTGGTCGGTTATGGCCGCATTGCCAAGGCGACAGCGGCGCGGGCGCGGGCCTTTGGTATGCGGATTGGCTGTTTTTCGCGGTCAGCGATCAGCGATCCCGATGTGCAGCAGTTCGCCTCGCTCGAAGACCTGCTGGCCGAGGCGGACGTCGTTTCGCTCCACATTCCGGGCGGTGAGGCGACCCGGCACCTGATCAATGCGGAGCGGCTGGCGCGGATGAAGTCCAGCGCTGTTCTGGTGAACACCGCGCGCGGATCGGTCGTCGATGAAGCCGCACTTGCCGAGGCGCTTACCGTGAAGCGCATTTACGCCGCCGGTCTCGACGTGTTCGAGGCTGAACCCAAGGTCCATCCAGCGCTGCTGACCTGCGAGAACGCCGTCCTGCTGCCGCACCTCGGATCGGCAACAATCGAAACGCGCACCGCGATGGGGATGCAGGCGCTCGACAATATCGATGCCTGGCTGACGGGGCGGGATCTGCCGAACCGGGTAGCCTAAACGGCTATTCCGGCTTGGCGTGCAGCCAGTCAGCGTGGCGCGGGGCCTTCTTCGTCTGGCTCCATTCTTCCAGCATCGGCCGCGCGACCTTTTCCAGCTCGGCATATTGCTCGGCCGTGCCAATATCGGCGGCGAGTTCGATGCGGTGGCCGTTGGGATCGAAGAAGTAGATCGACTGGAAAATGCCGTGCCAGGTCGGGCCGAGCACGTCCACGCCCTGCGCCTCGATATGCATCTTGGCATCAAGCAATGCCTCAAGGCTCGGCACCTTGAAGGCGAGGTGCTGCACCCATGCCGGGGTGTTCGGATCGCTGCCCATCGCCGGCTGGTTGGGCAGTTCGAAAAAGGCCAGCACGTTCCCTTTCCCGGCATCGAGGAAAACGTGCATGTATGGATCGTAAGCACCGGTCGAGGGCACGTGATCCTCAGCAAAGGCGGTGACATATTTCATGCCGAGCACGCGTTCGTACCACTCGACCGTTTCTGCTGCGTCCTTGCAGCGGTAGGCGACGTGGTGGATGCCGCCGAGAGCTACCGGATGCGCGCTCATGATGCCTGCTCCTCGACCTTAAGGGTGCCGCGCCGCAGCTGGTCGGCTTCCATCGACTTGAACAGCGCGGTGAAGTTGCCTTCGCCGAAGCCTTCATCCTTCTTGCGCTGGATGAATTCGAAGAACACCGGGCCGATTGCCGGTTGGCCGAAAATTTGGAGGAGCAAGCGCGGGTCGCCTGCCTCGGTTGATCCATCGACAAGGATACCGCGCGACTGCAGCTGGTCGACCGGCTCGCCGTGGCCGGGGAGGCGTTCGGCCAGCATTTCGTAGTAGGTCGCGGGCGGGGCGGGGACGAACTTGTTGCCGCTCGCCTTCAGGCGGTCCCAGGTATCGTACAGATCGTCGCAGGAGAAGGCGATGTGCTGGATGCCTTCGCCGTTGTAGGCGCGCAGATATTCCTCGATCTGGCCGCCGCCGCCGGCGCCTTCCTCGTTGAGCGGGATGCGGATCAGGCCATCAGGCGCGGTCATCGCCTTGCTGGTGAGGCCGGTATATTCGCCCTTGATGTCGAAGTACCGGATCTCGCGGAAGTTGAAGACGCGCTCGTAGAACGAAGCCCAGTGCGCCATGCGGCCGCCATAGACGTTGTGGGTGAGGTGATCGATCACCTTCAGTCCCGCGCCGACCGGGTGGCGATCGATGCCGGGGAGATAGACGAAGTCGATGTCGTAGATCGACAGGTCGCCGGCTTCCTGCCCCTCGAACCGGTCGATCAGGTAAATGATCGAACCGCCGATGCCGCGGATCGCAGGCAGGCGCAGTTCCATCGGGCCGGTGCGCATTTCGACCGGCTCGGCCCCGCGTTCGAGCGCTCGGGCATAGGCCAGCGCGGCGTCCTTGACCCGCCAGCCCATGCCGCAGGCTGATGCGCCGTGTTCGGCGGCGAACCAGGCTGCCGGGCTGCGCGGTTCGTAATTGGCGATGAGGTTGATCCCGCCCTGCCGCCACAGCTGCACGTCCTTCGAGCGGTGCTGTGCGATCAGGGTGAAGCCCATGCCGGCGAAGACCGGTTCGAGATTGCCCTTCTCGGGCGCGCAAAACTCGACGAATTCGAACCCGGCGAGGCCGATGGGATTTTCGAACAGGTCAGTCATGGCAGTGATCCGATATGGTTTCTGGTGAAACTATATCGGATCGCAGTCGCCAATGTCAAGAAAATCCGCCCTAAAGAGGCTTGCCGGTCGCTGCAGTCAGAAAGGGTTCTGCCGCGGTGCGTAGCAGGCCCGCGCTTTCATCGCCGGGCAGGATATCGCGCAGCAGGTTGGTATCCTTGGCCAGCAGCGGCGCACCCATGGCGAAGGCAGCGGGTGTGGGCAGGCGGGCGAGGACTTCGAAGCCGAAGCTGCGCCCGCTCGAAGCCTTGATCAATTCGGCGAGCGCCTTGCGGTCGATCCCCAGCGCCTCGCCGGCATCAAGTGCTGCCTGACCGAGCCCCATGTTCGCCGCCATCAGCGTGTTATTGACGATCTTGGCGCGCTGGCCGGAACCTGCCGGGCCGAGGTGGACGTTAAGTCCCGCGAAGGTGGCAAAAACCGGGCCGGCCTGAGCAAAAGCCTCGGCGCTGCCGCCGCACATCACGGTCAATGTTCCCGCCGCCGCTCCGCCGCCGCCGCCGCTTACTGGCGCATCGAGGAAGGCAATGCCGCGTTCCGCGCAGCGCGCTTCGAGCGCCATGCAGCTTTCGGGCAGGATCGTCGAATGGATCGCCAGCAAGCTGCCCGGGCGCATCGCGGGGATCAGGGCATCGCAGATCTGCGCAACGCCGGCATCGTCCACCACGCAGACGCCGATATGATCGCAGCTTGCCGCCAGGTCCTCGACCGAACCCGCCACGCTGGCGCCTTGCGCCGCGAACGGTTCAAGCGCTTCGGGTCGCCGTGCCCAGACAGTCAGCGGAAAGCCGCCCGCAAGCATACGCTCCGCCATCGGACCGCCCTGACTGCCGAGGCCGATGAATCCCGTGGTGATGCTCATCCTGCTGTAATCCCTGCGTCAATGTTGATGCATGCCCCGTGGAAACCGCGCCCGGCGTCGGAAGCGAGGAGGGCGATCATGTCGGCCACGTCATCCACTTCCACCACGCCGCGCAGGCCAGAGAAGCGCTTGATTAGATCGAAGTCGCAGCCTTCGGGCGGCACGAAGTTGGCGGCGATGTTGGTGACCATGCCGCCCGGAGCGACGGCGTTGATGCGGATCGGTTTTTTGGAATATTCCATCGCCATGGCCTTGGTCATGCCGACCACACCCCACTTGCTGGCGCAATAGGCGGCGGCATAGGCCTCGCCGATGAAGGCCGCGGAACTAGCGACATTGACGATCGCGCCGTTCACTTCGAGCAGGTGCGGGATTGCCGCTGCTGACAGGTGGAACACTGCGTTGAGGTTGACCGCAATGGTCCGCTCGAACTGGTCGACCGGCATCTCCGGCGTGTTGGCAAGGTAGATCAGCCCCGCGACATTGCACAGCGCGTCCAGCCGGCCAAAGCGGGTGTGAGCCGCCTCGACAGCGGCGCGGCAGGCGGCAGAGTCCGATAGATCGACCGGACTGATTTCCACCTGGACGCCAGACAGCATCGATGCCGTTTCGAACAGACCCGCCGCATTGACGTCTACCAGGAACAGGTTCGCGCCCGCGTTTGCCAGCCGAATGGCGGTCGCCCGGCCCAGTCCCGACGCCGCGCCGGTTACCAGCGCGGCTTTACCTGTCATGTCGATATCGGCCATCAGTTTACCCGTTCCATCCCAGTCCCATTTCGAAATTGCGCGTCATGGCAAAGACCGCGCCCTGGATCACCGATGCCTTGGGCCAGCCGGCGTGGATGCCGTAAGCGAGGACGAATTCCTGCATCTCTGCCGGCTTGCAATTGCCGCTCGCCATGGCGGCGTAGATGTGGCTCTTGATCGGGGTTTCGGCGCAGCTTTCGCAGACGCCCACCAATGTCAGCCAGCGACGCGAGCGTTCATCAAGCGCGCGGCGGTTCCACATTTCGCCGAAGACGAAGTTGCGGATCGCCTCAAGATAGGGCGTCTCGCCGCCGCCGCCGGCGAAGGTCATGACCTTCATGAATTCATTGCCGCCAAAGTCACCGCGCGCGCGCTGGTCCCACGGTTCGCCGCGGATCGGGGCGCAGGGCTCGTCAACCAGCTTGAGCGCCTTGACCGCCTTCGTAATCGCGGCATCGACATGCCCGCCGCGCGACCAGCCGCCATAGACAGACAGGTGCAGCGCGGCTTCGCGCATTTCGACAACCGACAGGATCTTCGATTTAAGCGCGCCGTGGACATAGCCGTAAAGATGGCCATCCTCACCGCTGCTCAGCGCCGCGCCGGCAATGGCGACCAGATACCGCGCGCGCCGGTCCAGCCCTTCGCGCGACCACACTTCGGCAAAGATGAAATCGCGCCAGGACTGGTCATAGGGCGTGACCGCCTTGGCTGGTTTGAGCCCTGTAACCTCGTGGTGCAGCGCTTCTCCGCGCGCGGAACGCTCAGCCGGATCGAGCAGGTTGGAACCCTGGTACATTATGATTTCCCCCGAAGGTAATTGCGACGGGGATAGCGTGACGGCGAATGGTGAAGCAAAGGCAAACAGACGCGCCGCCGCGATGTAAATCTGTGCCTAGATTTGCCTAGTATTTCTCGCCCAGCTTCGAATGATCCCAACTGATCAGGCGGAACGGGGTCAGCCGCAGGACCACCCGCTTGGCATAGGAGGCGCGGATCTGTTCCTGCGCCTCTTCGGTGTGCTGGCGCGGATTGGCGCTGCGGATATATTGCATGGCCGCGCGCATCGGCTCGAAATCGCGGATGATCTCCACGTTGCATTGGGCCATCACCGACTTGATTTCGTGATAGGCCGTGCCGGTTTCGACCGTGATCGTCGCGCGCGGATCGCGCTCGCAGTTCACCACCTTCTGCGCCTTGGCGAAGGAGGAGATGACAATGCGCCCTTCCGGATCGACGCCGTAATAGAGCGTGACCATGTGCGGAATCCCGTCCTTGCCGATCGTGCCCAGCACGGTCTTGCACTCGGAGCGCAGGAATTCGATCGCTTCCGCGTCGCTCATCCGGATGAGGTCGCGGCGGCTGGGCATCAGATGGCTGCGGGAGAGGGTTTGAGCAACACGGTGCGGGTCATCGACAGCGCCGTCTCGCCGCGTTGGTTGGTCAGCGTGTGCTGGAATACGACGATCCCTTGCCCCGGGCGCGACTTGCTCTCGCGCTTCTCGAGCACTTCGGTGTGGCAAGTGAGGGTGTCGCCAATGAAGGTCGGCTTGGGCGTCACCACCTTGTCGAACCCCAGATTGGCGACCAGCGTGCCGACCGTGGTGTCGGCGATGGAGAGGCCGACGGCGAGGCTGAAGGTGAAGGTCGAATTGACTAGGATCTGGCCGAATTCGCTGGCCTTCGCATATTCGGCATCAAGATGCAGCGGCTGCATGTTGTGCGTCATGGCGCTGAACATCAGGTTGTCAGTCTCGGTGACCGTGCGGCTGGGCTGGTGAGTGATCTTGTCGCCCAGCTGCCATTGATCGAAGTAACGTCCGGGCATCTTATTCCTCCACCGCTTCGATACGCGCCAGCAGGGCTTCAACCTGCACCTGCGCTCCGGCCACGGCCTTCAGTTCCGCCACCGTGCCATCGAACGGCGCGGTGAGGCTGTGTTCCATCTTCATCGCCTCAAGCGTGAGCAGCTTCTGCCCCTTTGTGACCGTCTGGCCTTCGGTGACGTCCACCGCGATGATCTTGCCAGGCATGGGGGAGAGGATATCGCCGTCATGCGCGCCGTGGTGGCCAGAGCCATCGACGCGCCACGGCAGCATCTGCCAGACCTTGCCGTTTTCCGCGATGAGGACCGAGCTTTCACCGCCCCCTTCCGTCTCGCCATCCAGTTCGACGTCGATCGGCTCTCCCTCAAGCAGGAATGACGCAACCCGGCGCGGCGCGGCATTCAGCCGCAGGCCGGGCGCAAAACTGACGGGTGTCAGCGACATTGCGGCTTCGAGCAGCATTTCATCTGATGGTTCCGGGTCTGCGGCCATAGCTTCCCCATCGCGGCCAATCAGACCAGTGTCGACTTTGCCTGAGGCAAAGTCCTCATGGTCCAGCGCGTTGATCAGGAAGGCGGCGTTGGTCTTGACCGGCCAGACAGCGCTGTCGTGCAGCATGTCGGACAACCGATCCATCGCCTCGTCGCGGGTCTCGCCATGGGCGATCAGCTTAGCAATCATCGGATCGTAGAACGGGGTGACCTCACCGCCCTCATAGACGCCGGTATCGATGCGTCCGCCTTCGACCTCGCCCAGTTCAAACAGTTCGAGCGTGCCGATGGAGGGCAGGAACCCCTTCGCCGGGTCCTCGGCATAAAGCCGCGCTTCCATTGCCCAGCCGTTGATGCTGAGTTCGTCCTGCCGCAGCGGGATCGGCTCGCCGCTGGCGACGCGGAGCTGCCATTCGACGAGGTCGACGCCAGTGATTTCCTCGGTCACTGGGTGTTCCACCTGCAGGCGCGTGTTCATTTCCATGAACCACACCCGGTCAGCGCGCAGTCCTTCGGAGTCATCGGCGATGAATTCAATCGTGCCCGCGCCTTCGTAGTCCACGGCCTTGGCGGCGCGCACGGCGGCGGCGCAGACGGCTTCGCGGGTGGCCGCGTCCATGCCGGGGGCAGGGGCCTCCTCGATCACCTTTTGGTGGCGGCGCTGGAGCGAGCAGTCGCGCTCGAACAGGTGGACGACATTGCCGTGGCTGTCGCCGAACACCTGAACTTCGATGTGCCGGGGGGAGAGAATGTATTTCTCGATCAGAACATGGGCATTGCCGAAGGAATTCGCAGCCTCACGCTGGCACGAGGTGAGGGCATCGGCGAAGTCTTCCGCCGCCTCGACCAGCCGCATGCCCTTGCCGCCGCCGCCAGCGACCGCCTTGATCAGCACCGGATAGCCGATTTTTCCGGCTTCCTGTGCGAGGTGCGCCGGGTCCTGATCGTCGCCGAGATAGCCCGGAGTGCAGGGGACTCCGGCGGCAATCATGAGCTTCTTGGCCGCGTCCTTCAGGCCCATCGCGGTGATGCTTGCAGGCTTGGGACCGACCCAGACAAGGCCGGCGTCCATCACAGCCTGCGCGAACTCGGCGTTTTCGGAGAGGAAGCCATATCCGGGATGGATGGCCTCTGCCCCGGTCGCCTTGGCAGCGGCAATGATCTTCTCGCCGACAAGGTAGGATTCGCGCGCCGCCGCGGGGCCGATATGCACCGCCTCGTCCGCCGAACGAACGTGGAGCGCCTTGGCATCAGCATCGGAATAAACCGCGATGGTGCGGATACCCATGGCCCGCGCAGTGCGGATCACGCGGCAGGCAATTTCGCCGCGATTGGCGATGAGGAGGGATTTGATCATGGTCATTACATCCTGAACACGCCGAACGCGGGGCGTTCTGGAACGGGAGCTTCAAGCGCGGCGGCAAGCGCCAGCCCTAACACGTCGCGGGTCTGTGCGGGGTCGATCACCCCATCGTCCCACAGACGGGCCGTGGCGTAATAGGGATTGCCTTCATCCTCGTACTTCTGGCGGACGGGTGCCTTGAAGGCCTCGGCCTCTTCGGGCGTCCACTTGGCGGCGTCGCGGTGGACCGTCGCCAGTACAGAGGCCGCCTGCTCCCCGCCCATCACGCTGATGCGGGCATTGGGCCAGGTGAACAGGAAGCGCGGTTGATAGGCGCGGCCGCACATGCCGTAGTTGCCGGCGCCAAAGCTGCCGCCGATCAGCACGGTGAGCTTGGGCACGTTCGCCGTGGCGACTGCTGTCACCAGCTTGGCGCCATGCTTGGCGATGCCTTCAGCCTCATACTTGCCGCCGACCATGAAGCCCGAGATGTTCTGCAGGAACAGCAGCGGAATGCCGCGCTGGCAGGCGAGTTCGATGAAGTGCGCGCCTTTTTGCGCACTCTCGGAGAACAGGATGCCGTTGTTGGCAAGGATCGCCACCGGCATGCCCCAGATATGGGCAAAGCCGCAGACCAGCGTGGTGCCGTAGAGCGCCTTGAATTCGTGGAATTCGCTGCCGTCGACAATGCGGGCGATGACTTCCTTGACGTCATAGGGTTCGCGAACGTCCTGCGGGACGATAGAGTACAGCTCCTCCGCGTCGTACTTCGGGGGGCGCGGTTCCTTCAGCGGCACATTGTGCCGGTGCACGCCGCCAAGGTGGCTGACGATGTCGCGCACGATGGTCAGCGCGTGTTCGTCATTCTCGGCCAGGTGGTCGGTCACGCCCGACTTGCGGCTGTGCAGGTCGCCGCCGCCAAGGTCTTCGGCGGAGATCACTTCGCCGGTTGCCGCCTGAACAAGCGGCGGACCGGCGAGGAAGATCGTGCCCTGTTCGCGCACAATGATGCTCTCGTCGCTCATCGCCGGGACATAGGCGCCGCCGGCGGTGCATGAACCCATTACGCTGGCGATCTGCGGGATGCCGAGCGCGCTCATGTTCGCCTGATTGTAGAAGAAGCGGCCGAAGTGGTCGCGGTCAGGGAAGACCTCAGCCTGGTTGGGCAGGTTCGCGCCGCCGCTATCGACCAGGTAGATGCAGGGCAGGCGGTTCTCCTGAGCGATTTCCTGCGCGCGCAGGTGCTTCTTGACTGTCAGCGGGAAATAGGTGCCACCTTTGACCGTCGCGTCATTGGCGAAAATCATGCACTGGCGGCCGGATATGCGGCCAACGCCGGTGATGATGCCTGCACCGGGAACCTCGTCGCCGTACATGCCGTTCGCCGCCAACTGGCCCACTTCAAGGAACGGCGCGCCGGGATCGAGCAGGCGCTCGACACGGTCACGCGGGAGCAGCTTGCCCCGGCCAACGTGGCGGTCGCGGCTGCGCTCGTCACCGCCGAGTGCGGCCTTGGCTACTCTCTCTCGCAGTTCAGCCACGAGCGCGCGGTTATGCGCGGCGCGGTCTTGCGCTTGTGGAGAAGACATATCGATTGAAGTCTGGAGTACGGGGGCGCTCATTTGGCGTCCTTTTTCTTGCGGATCAGATATTGGTACACGCCGATGCAGTTGATGATCAGCATGAGGATGTTCTGCACGCCGATCCCTGCGCTATCGCGGTTGAGGAAGCCCCAGGCGATCAGGGCGATCGACGATGTGACGAAGAGAACAAATGCCCAGCCAGTCTGCTTGCGACCAAGGTCGAGAGAGACAACGGCAGCGGCAATAACGCTGGCCGCCGCGCCGTACCACTGCAAAATGGTGGTGACGGTGTCCATCAGGCGCCGATCAGTTCGCGGCCGATCAGCATCCGGCGGATTTCGTTGGTGCCCGCGCCGATATCGAGCAGCTTGGCATCGCGCAGGTATCGTTCCACCGGCCAGTCCTTCGTGTAACCTGCGCCGCCCAATGCCTGAACCGCCTCGCCCGCGACACGGAAAGCCGACTCGCTGGCCAGCAAGATCGCTCCGGCGGCATCGAAGCGGGTGGTCTGCCCAAGGTCGCAGGCCTTGGCCACGGCATAGACATAGGCCCGTGCTGATTGCAGCGACACGTACATGTCCGCGACCTTGGCCTGCATCAGCTGGAAGGTGCCGATGGCCTGGCCGAACTGCTTGCGTTCACGCACGAAGGGAATGACTGTATCGAGGCAGGCCTGCATGATGCCGAGCTGCAAGCCGGCGAGTACGACGCGTTCGTAATCGAGCCCTGACATAAGCACGCCAACGCCGCCGTTGAGCGGTCCCATGACGCGGTCTTCGGGGACGAAGCAATCGTCGAACACCAGCTCTGCCGTGGGCGAGCCGCGCATGCCCATCTTGTCGATCTTCTGCCCGATAGAGAACCCGGCGTCCTCCTTTTCGATCAGGAAAGCGGTGATCCCGCGGGATCCCTCGCCGGTCTTGGCATAGACCACCAGCGTATCGGCATAGGTGCCGTTGGTGATCCAGAACTTGGTGCCGTTAAGCCGGAAGCCACCTTCGACAGCCTCTGCCTTGAGCTTCATCGAGACGACGTCCGAACCTGCGCCAGCTTCTGACATGGCGAGGCTGCCGACGTGCTCGCCGGAGATGAGGCCCGGCAGGTACTTCGCCTTCTGCTCAGGCGTGCCCCAGCGGCGGATCTGGTTAACGCAGAGGTTCGAATGTGCGCCGTACGAGAGCCCGACCGAAGCCGATGCGCGGCTGACTTCCTCGACCGCGATTACGTGTTCGAGATAGCCGAGTCCGAGGCCGCCGGATTCTTCCTCCACGGTAATGCCATGCAGGCCGAGTTCGCCCATCGCCGGCCAAAGTTCGCGGGGAAACCAGTCGTCGGCATCGACCTTGGCGGCCAGCGGGGCGATCTGTTCGTCGGCGAAGCGGGCGGTGGCTTCGCGGATCATGTCGGCAGAATCGCCAAGGCCGAAATCGAAGTGGGGGGTAGCGCGCATGGGAAAATCCTCTCAGGCGGCAGGCTAGCACCGAGCAACCACAGAGCAAAATTGATTGATGGCGAGAGTTGCGATAGATTCAATCTATGATTAAACGCGCGCACCTTCGACAATTCCTCGCCGTGGTCGATACTGGCAACTTCACCCGTGCGGCGGAGCGCGTCGGCGTGGCGCAGCCCAGTCTGTCCGCGGGTATCGCCGAACTGGAGCGGTTGGTGGGGGCCAAGCTGTTCCTGCGCGATCGCCGCCGCATCCGCCTGACGGATGCGGGCAACCGCCTGCTCGCCCACGCCCGCGCCATCGAACGCGAATTCCGCGAGGCTGAGGCGAGTCTCGCCGCCTCTGCGCCGGTTGCCTCGCCCTTGGTGATCGGCGTCCTGCCTTCGCTGGCGACTGACATGCTTTCGCGATGCATGAGCGCCTGGAGCGGCGAACGCGCGCTGGTCCTGACCGACGGCACCGATGCGGAATTGCGCAAGCGATTGTCCGAAGGGCAACTGGATGCCGTCGTCACACTGTTGCGTCCTGAAGACAGCGAGCGACCTTCGCTGGAACTCTTCGAGGAGCCCTATGTCCTCATGCTGTCTCTGGCCCATCCGTTGGCCGGGACGGAGATCATTGAAGCCGCGCAGGTGGCGGGCGAAACCATGATCGCGCGCCGTTCCTGCGAGATCCTTGCCGATACCAGCCGCTGGTTCACCCAGCGCGGAGTAAGGCCGCCATTCTTCATGCGCTCTGCCAATGATGATCGCTGCATGGAAATGGTGCGGATCGGCATGGGCGTGACGACCGCGCCTGCATCCCTGGCGCGCGCAGGCGTCAGCGCGGTGCCGTTGGCAGGCTATGACTTTCGCCGCCGCATCGGGCTCTTGTTGCCACGCGCCCATGCCGGCGAGGCGGGTGATCACCCGCTCGCACTCGCGTTCCGGCAGGGGCTTGCCTAAAGGATATGGCCTATATCGCGCCGGCGGCTTTGAACTGTGCGACGCGGGTCGCGTCAAAGCCGAGCTCGCTCAGTACTTCGTCGGTATGCTCGCCGATCAGCGGCGGGGGGCGGCGGATCGTTGCCGGGCTTTCCGACATGCCGGCCAGCGGACTGGCGATCAGGTCGACATAGCCCGCTTCGGCATGGGGATGCGGCGTCCGGGCGCGCAGGCCGCGATGCTTGACCTGCTCGTCTTCCCAGACCTCGGGAAGCTCGTTGTACTTGGCCGCCGGTATGCCGACGCCGTCGAGCATGTCGAGGAGCTGGACTGCAGTGAACTGGCCACTCCACGCATTGATGATGTCGATCAGTTCGGCCCGGTTGGTCTTGCCCCGCTTGAAATTGCTGTCGAAGCGTTCGTCGGTGAACAGTTCCGGCTGTTCCATCAGCACGGTGAGCCGGCGGTAATGCTCGTCGGTTCCGGCGGTGAGATAGACAATGCCGTCGCTGCCATAGATCAGGTCAGCCGGCCCGCCGCCATTGCCGCCATTGCCAAGCCGGGGTGGCGCATCACCGCTGAGCAGGTAGTCCTGCATGATGTGACTGACCATGGCGACCGAGGTGTCGAGCAGCGCAATGTCGATGTACTGGCCTTCGCCGGTCACGCTGCGGCGCATCAGCGCGCCGAGGATGGCGATCGCCGTGTTGTGGCCGGTGACGAAATCAACAAGGCTGGGGCCGGCCTTCAGCGGACCGGCACCGGGCTGGCCGGCCGGAACGCCCGTTACCGCCATCATGCCGCCGGTCGCCTGGAACAGCCCGTCATAGCCGGGCTTCGGCGCCATCGGGCCGGTCTGGCCGTACCCGGTGACCGAGCAATAGATCAGCCGCGGGTTGATCGCTTTCAGGCTCTCGTAATCCAGCCCGAAGCGCTTCAGGTCGCCGACCTTGTAATTCTCGATTAGCACATCCGCCGTCTTGACCAGTTCGCGCAGGATTTCCTGCCCTTCCGGCTTTGAATGGTTGAGCGTGATCGATCGCTTGTTGCGGTTTGCCACGGTGAAGAAGCTCGACTGGCGGGCGTCAAGCCCGTCCTTGCCCTGCAGGAAGGCGAGGCCATAGCCGCGCCCGTCATCGCCCACGCCGGGGCGTTCGATCTTGATCACGTCGGCGCCAAGGTCGCCCAGGATCTGCGCGCCCACCGGCGCGGCGAAAACGCGGGACATGTCGATGACGCGGATACCCGCGAGTGCACTATTGTCGGTCATGTGCGCTATCTAGCCAGCCGGCCCCCGCGCGCCAAGCGGACGGCGGGCAGGGCCGCCAATACCGCTCCAGCGTTCTCGACGCGGAGCGGGGCCGGGGCTATCCGAAGGCTCTGACAGAATACCGAAAGGGCATGGCGTGAAAGTTGCGATCATCACCGGAGCAGGCAGCGGCATTGGTCTCGAGACCGCGAAGATGCTGGCGGCAGCGGGCACCGCGGTTGTCGGCGTAGGCCGCGACACGGGCAAGCTGGCCACGCTCGAAGCGGCGATCGGCAATCCGGACCTCGTCGCGACCATCTCGGTCGACGTGACGGCGGAGGATGCACCGGCGCGGATCGTGGGACTCGCGCTCGAACGGTTCGGCCGCATCGACTGCCTGGTGAACAATGCCGGCGTCGGCAGCCCGAAGCCGGTGCACGAGGCCAGCGACAGCGATTTCGACAGCTTCATCGACATCATGCTCAAGGCCCCGTTCCGCCTGATCCGTGAATGCCTTGGCCACATGGGTGAGGGCGGATCGATCGTGAACGTGACCAGCACTTTCGCCCACATCGGCGGCCGTCGCGGTGGCGCTTATTCAGCGGCCAAGGGTGGGCTCAAGTCGCTCACCGAGCACATGGCCTGCGAATATGGCCCGCGCGGAATCCGCTCGAACTGCGTGGCCCCCGGCGTGACCATGACCGAAATGGTCGCTCATCGCTTCGATGACGAAGTGTTCAAGCGCGCCAACGTGGAAACCACACCTTATCCGCGCCTTGCCAATCCGGAAGACATCGCCAGCGTCATTGCCTTCCTGTGTTCGCCTGGCAGCGAGATGATCAACGGTCAGTCGATTGTCGTCGATGGCGGCTGGAACAACACGAAGTACCTCAGCCCCCGCGCGACCAGCACCAAATGGGTCGAACAGTGAGCGGCGAAGTCACCAAGATCATCATCGGGCTGAAACGCCGCCCGGGCATGTCGGTGCAGGAATTCCGCAACTATTACGAGAATGTCCACACCAAGGTCGCTGGCAAGTACACCCAGCCGGGCATGATCCATTATGCCCGGCGCTACCTCGATCCGCTGCCGCACCTGGACACCAAGGAAGTGCACGAGCCCGAGTTCGATGTGATCACCGAGCTGTGGTACGACGATCCCAAGGCAGCGGCTGGCCTGATCTGGATGGTCAGTGAAGGCAAGCTGCCCGCCGACGTCTTCGAGGACGAGAAAAATGTCTTCGACCGGCCAAAGACCCGCTATTTCATGACGACCGAATGCGTCACCGCTCTGGATCAGGGCGACCGGTAAATCGTGTAGATGCGTGAGGAGAAGCGCCACTCCCCGTCTTCGCGCCGGAATGTGTCTTCATAGTCGCCGATCAGTTCGCTGCCGGTTGGGAACACCGTGGCGATCATCAGCGAAGTGGCAGACGTCCTCTCGCCGTCCACAATGACAATAAGGTTGTGGATCGCCGGAAACACCCGCGATGCCGCGCCTGAGGAGCCGATCGAGGCAGCAACCTCTTCCCGTCCCACTTTGCGATAGCGCTGCACCGCCGCTTCCGGATGGAGCGGATCGGCATCGCGCACTTCGAAAGTGGCATCGTGCGTGAACAGCGCGCCGCAGGCCTCCGGGCGGCCCCGCCGTATATTGAGCGCATAAGTGTGCACGAGGTCGGCGATCTCCGCCTTCGCGGCCAGGGTCTTGACGGTGTCGGACACGTGGCTCTCCTGCCAGTCTATCGCTATGCGGATGTTGCGCGCCTGCTACTGGACGGCAAGCCTTTTCCCGCGCAAAGGCGGCTCACGTGCCCAATCGCGAGGTTCCAATGAGCTATACCCGTTTCCTCAAGCAGCAGTGCTACATCGATGGCAAATGGTGCGATGCCGATAGCGGCGGTTCGTTCGATGTCACCGATCCGGGCAGCGGCGCAAAGCTGGGCACCGTGCCGAACATGGGCGCGGCTGAAACCGAACGCGCGATTGCTGCGGCTGATGCGGCGCTTCCGGCATGGCGGGCCAAGACCGCCGGCGACCGCGCCAAGATCATGCGCAAGTTTTTTGACCTGATGATCGCCAATCAGGATGCGCTGGGCGAACTGCTCAGCCGCGAACAGGGCAAGCCCTTTGCCGAAGCCAAGGGCGAAATCGCCTATTCCGCCAGCTTCATCGAATGGTTCGCTGAAGAGGGCAAGCGCGCATACGGCGAAGTCGTGCCCAGCCATGCGGCGGATCGCCGGATCGTGACGCTCAAGCAGGGCATCGGCGTGGTCGGCGCGATCACGCCGTGGAACTTCCCTTCGGCGATGATCGGGCGCAAGCTGGGACCGGCGCTGGCGGCAGGCTGCACCATGGTGCTCAAGCCGGCTTCGGCTACGCCCTATTCGGCGCTGGCTCTGGCGGTACTGGCCGAGGAAGCCGGCATTCCGGCGGGCGTGTTCAACGTTGTCACCGGATCGGCCCGCGCCATCGGCGGGGAGCTGACCCGCAACCCGATCGTCCGCAAGATTACCTTCACCGGATCGACCGAGATTGGCATCGAGCTGATGCGCCAGAGCGCCGACACGATGAAGAAGCTCTCGATGGAACTGGGCGGAAACGCGCCGTTTATCGTCTTCGACGATGCCGATATCGACAAGGCTATCGAAGGCGCGATCATCTCGAAGTTCCGCAATTGCGGGCAGACCTGCGTCTGCACCAATCGCTTTTACGTTCAGGACTCGGTCTATGACGAATTCGTCACCAAGCTTGCCGCGCGGACGGCTGCGATGCCGATCGGCTACGGCATGGAAGAAGGCGTCACCATCGGCCCGCTGATCGATGAAGCTGCGGTTGAAAAGGTCGAGGAACACCTCGCTGATGCGCTCGCTGGCGGGGCGCGGCTGCTCACCGGTGGCAAGCGGCACGCACGCGGCGGCAATTTCTTCGAACCCACCGTCGTTGCCGATGTGAAGGCGGACATGAAGCTGGCGCGCGAGGAAACCTTTGGTCCGCTCGCCGGGGTGATCCGCTTCCACAACGAAGCTGAAGCAATCTCGCTAGCCAATGCCAGCGAATTCGGCCTTGCCGCCTATTTCTACGCCCGCGACCTGGGCCGCGTGTGGCGTGTGGCGGAAGCGCTCGAATCGGGCATTGTTGGCATCAACACCGGCCTGATCTCGACCGAGGTTGCCCCGTTCGGCGGCGTAAAGATGTCGGGCCTTGGCCGCGAAGGCTCGCGCCACGGGCTCGATGACTTCATGGAGCTGAAGTACCTCTGCATGGGGATCTGATTGGCGCGTCGTCCCGGGCTTGGCCCGGGATCGCTGGCCTAATCAACGCAAAATTGGAGTTATCCGGCAACCGGCCCCGGATCAGGTCGGGGACGACGGCTACTTGACCGCCGGCTCCGTCCAGCCGCCGGCCGTGGCAAGGTAGAGCCGCGCAACGTCTATGTACTGCTTTGATCGCGCGTCCAGCATTCCAAGCCGCGCCTGCTGCGCCACCCGGCTGGCATCGAGCACTTGCAGCACGCCCGAATTTCCCACCTGAAAGCTGCGCCGCGACAAGTGCAGCGACCGCTCGGCAATGCCCAGCGATTCGCCGCGCAGCGCAACCGCCCGGGCATCGTTGGCCAGCGCAGCTAGCAGGTCTGAAGTCTGTCCGAAGGCCTCCAGCACGGTCTGGCGATAACGCGCTGCCGCCGCCCGCGCCTCGGCCTCTGCCGCGCGCTTTTCAGCTTTACGCGTGCCGCCGTCGAAGATCGGCGCGGTCAGCCCGCCCAGCAGGCTGAAGGCGGTGTTTGATGGACTGAACAGGTCATCCGGACTCTTCGCCGATTGCGTAAAAGAGGCACCCAGAGTGAGGCTTGGATAGAGCCGCGCTTCGGCAACGCCGATCGCCGCAGTTGCGGCGTGGAGCCGCGCTTCGCTGGCGAGGATATCAGGCCGCTTGTGCACCAGTTCGGAGGGCAGGGTGACCGGAACTTCCTGCGGCAGGTGCAGGCTGGAGAGCGAAAATCGAGTATCGCCAAGTTCCGATGGCGCGACGCCCAACAGAATCGCCAGCAGGTTGCGCGCCTCGGCCCGGGCCTGTTCGAGCTGCGGCAGGCCGGCCTGATCGGCGGCGAGTTCACCCTGCGCACTGAGCACTTCAACCATCGTGCCATCACCGCCGCGCCGCTTGGCGTCGGTCAGCTTCACATTGCGCAGGTCCTCATCAATCAGTGCCTGCTGCGTGGCGATCCGGTCGTTGAGCGCAGCGATGGTGAGGGCCTGCAGAACCACGCGTCCGGCAATCGTCAGGTGCGCCGCTTCGGTTTCGTGCAGCTGGGTTTCCGCCTCGGCCAGCGCCTTCTCATTGGCGCGTTTATGTCCGCCGAACAGGTCGAGGTCATAGCTGACCCCGCCGCCCAGTGAGAACAGCGTGAATTCCGGATTGCCAAACCCCAACGAGCCGCCGCTGAGGCCGAAGCTCGAAAGGTTGATCTGCTGGTGATTGACCTGCGCCTGTCCGTTCACCTGCGGCTGGCTCTTGCCAGCTACCGATTTCACGTACTCAAGGCTGCGGGTCAGGGTCTGGCGGCTGGCTTCTAGGCTCTGGTTGCCGGTCAGCGCCTTGTCGACGAGGGCGTTGAGTTCGGCTGATCCGAAAACCTCCCACCAGCGTGCCTGCGGACCCTGGCCGGGAACGGCGACCGGTGCCTTGCCGCTCTGCAAGGTGCCGGCATAGCTTCCGGCCGGCGCCACAGGGGCGGTGAAATCCGGCCCGACAGTCTTGCAGCCGGCCAGCGCGGTGAGCGGCAACAGGGCGATAAGCAGCTTGCGGCGCATCGCGGTCACTTGCCTGATTTCGCCGCCAGCGGTGCATTGGGCGGCGTGTCCTTGCCCAGCAGCCGGCGCTGGTGGCCGGTATCGACAGTCACCTTGACGCTGAGCCCGGCGTGGAGCGGCAGGTCCTTGGGCAAGCGGTCAACGGCGATTTCAACCGGCAGTCGCTGGGTCACTTTCACCCAGTTGCCGGTGGCGTTTTCGGCCGGGAGCACGGAAAAGCTGTTGCCGGTTCCGGGGCTGAAACTGGCGATCCGGCCTGTCAGCTCTTCGTCGGGAAAGGCGTCGATGTGGATGGTCACCGGCTGGCCAAGCCGCATGTAGCGGAGCTGGTTTTCCTTGAAGTTCGCCTCGACCCAATAACGCGTGCCGGTCATGACGAAGAGCGGCTTGCCGGCGGTGACATAGCTGCCCACCTGCACCTGGTTGACCTTGGTGACGATGCCGTCCTGCGCGGCGCGAACGACGGTGTTTTCAAGCGCAATCCTGGCCGTCTGGACCATCGCAGCGGCGCGGCGCGAGGCAGGTTGGGTGGCGGGGGAACCGGCGGGCATCTTCGCGGCAATCGCAGCGGCATGGGCCTGTGCCGCGGCGATGCCGTCGCTCGCGGTGCGAACGGCCAGCACGGCCTGATCGACCTGCGACTGCGAGGAAATGCCTTCCTTCAGCAGCGATTGCTGCCGTGCGGCCTGTGAACGTGCAAACGCGAGTTGGGCCTGCATCCGGCTGACTTCCGACTGCGCCTGCAGGTAATCGGCGCGGGTGGCGCCGACTTCGGCAATTGCGCCCGAAAGCTGGGCTTCGGCAGAGGCGACCCCGGCCTGAAAGTCAGACGGATCGATGCGGAACAGCACGTCGCCGGCATGGACGAACTGGTTCTCCTTGACCTCAACCGCCACGACCTTGCCACTGACATTGGCGGCAATCATGACCTTGCCCGCCTGCAACTGGGCATTGTCGGTTTCGACATAGCGGCCGCCGGAAAGATAGAACCACAGACAGACCGCCGCAGCGATGAGAATTCCGCCCAACATCAGCGGACGGCGCAGCCGCGAACCGGACACTTGGGGTTCTGCTACAGGGGCGTTATCGCTCACAGGAATCTCCGCTGCGCGCTGCCGGGCGCGTTGAGCGGCCGCAGATACTAAGCAATGCTATAATCAGCAAGAGGGATAGCAGTATGGCTAATGACCGCGTCGTCGATTTCACGGGAATACACAATTTTCGCGACTACGGCGGCTATGCCGTAGAAGGCGGCGGCGCGGTTCGGCGCGATGTTCTGTGGCGTTCAGGTCAGCATTTTGACGCAAGCGACGAGGATCTCGGCAGGCTCGAGTCGCTCAGCATAGCCCATGTCTTCGACCTGCGCAGCGATCGCGAGCGGGCAAGCCATCCTTGCAGGCGACCTGCGGGTTTTGGGGCGCAGGTCCATACTGTCGCCGACGACTCGGGCAATCATGCGCCGCACGTGTCCTCTGCCCGCCGCGATGCGGAAACTACGCGGGCTAACATGGTACGCTCCTATGCCGGCATGCCCTATCGCCCGCTGCTGGTAGCGATGGTGCGCAATATGATTGATCGGCTGGCGAGCGGCGACGGGGCCAGTCTGGTCAATTGCATGGCCGGCAAGGATCGCACCGGCTTTGCGGTCGCCATGGTCCACCACGCGCTGGGCGTGCATTACGATGACATCGTTGCCGATTACCTGCTGACTAATACGGCCGGCAACCCCGAGGAGCGCATCGCCGCCGGCATGCGCTCGGTCAGCAGCCTGCTGGGCGATATCGAACACGAAGCCCTGCATGTGCTCATGGGCGTGGAGCCCGAATACCTCGCCACGGCGTGGCAAGCGATGCAGGACAGCCACGGATCGGTCGATGCCTATCAGGCGGACATGCTCGGCGTGGACAATGCCTTGCGCGATCGGTTGCGCGCTGCTCTGCTCGAGGGCTAGGCCAGGAAGGACTTCACGTCTGTCAGGAACCTGTCGAGTTGGTCGTGGTGCAACCAGTGGCCGGCCTTTTCATATTCGATCACGCGGGCATCCTGAAAGTGCCGGGCGCGGCCATCTTTTTCAGGGTTCGAGGCCCACGAGTCGGCTCCGTAAAGCAGCAGCAGAGGGCAGGTGACGGCTGACCACAGCGCCTCGATATCCGCCTGCGGAATATCGAACGGGGTCCCGACATTCAGGTAATTGTCGAACTTCCAGCTCCACGTGCCGTCTTCATTCCGGTTCGCCCCATGAATGGTCAGGTGGCGCGCCTGTTCGTCGGACAGGAACCCGTTTTCCGCCTTCATGCGGGCATAGGCGTCTTCGATCGTAGCATAGCGTTTGGGCGTACGGCCTGATGCCGCGCGCTTGTTTTCGATCCAAGTGCGCAGATTGTCCGCCGTGCCCTGCGCCTGCCGCTCGGCCAACATCTGCGGTGAAAGGCCAAGGCCCTCGATGTTCACCAGCTTGCGGACCTTTTCCGGATAAAGCCCAGTGAAACGCATGACAATATTCCCGCCGAGCGAGTGTCCGATGATTGTCACTTGCTCATGGCCGAGCGTCTGCACCAGCTGGGCGAAGTCGTAGACGAAGGCGTGGGCCGAATAGTCCCCATCGGGCGACCACGCGCTATCGCCGTGCCCGCGCAGGTCGGCGGCAATAACGTGCCAGTCCCGCGACAATTCCTGCGCCACCCAGTCCCACGACCGGCAGTGATCGCGCCCGCCATGCTGCAGGATCAGCGGCGGCGCTTCGGGATTGCCCCAGTCGACGTAATGAAGGCGCAGGCGCTGCGAAATGAAAGAGTTCGAGGTGGGTCCGGTCGTCAGCATGGCCGCACTTGGCCCGGCGCGTGGCCCTGCGTCAATCGCCCGTGTGGAATTGCCGCGCCGGGGACTCGCAATCGCGCGCCGGGGCAACTATCTGGCCGCAACCGCCTCTCTTCAAGGAATCGCCGCATGGCCACTCACAAGACCCGCATGCTGATCATCGGCTCCGGCCCCGCTGGCCTCTCCGCCGCGATTTACGGCGCGCGCGCCGGGATGGAGCCGATTGTCGTGCAGGGCCTGCAGCCGGGCGGCCAGCTGACCATCACCACCGATGTCGAAAATTATCCCGGCTTCCGCGACGTGATCCAGGGTCCGTGGCTGATGCAGGAAATGCAGGCCCAGGCCGAACATGTCGGCACGCGGATGATGTGGGACACCATCGTTGAGGTCCAGATGGACGGTTCGCCGTTCCGCGCGATCGGCGATGGCGGTGATGTCTATGAAGGCGAAACGCTGGTCATCGCCACCGGCGCGCAGGCCAAGTGGCTTGGAGTCGAGGGTGAGCAGGAACTGGGCGGCAAGGGCGTGTCGGCCTGCGCGACCTGCGACGGGTTCTTCTATCGCGGCAAGAAGGTCGTGGTGATCGGCGGCGGCAATACGGCTGTCGAGGAAGCGCTATACCTTACCAACCATTCGCCCGACGTAACGGTGGTCCACCGCCGCGATTCGTTCCGCGCGGAAAAGATTCTGCAGGACCGCCTCTTCGCCAACGAGAAGGTCTCGGTCGAGTGGAACAAGGCGGTCAAGCGCTTCGTCGGTGATCCGGCGAGCGGCGGACTGACGGGCGTTGAAGTGGTCGATACGGTGACCGGTGAAACCTCGATCATCCCGGCGGACGGTGCTTTCGTCGCCATCGGCCATGCGCCGGCAACCGAACTGTTCAAGGACAAGCTGGAGCTGGATGGATCGGGCTACATCGTTGTTGAGGTCGGTACGCCCAAGACGGCGATTCCGGGCGTTTTCGCTTGCGGTGACGTGATGGATCACACCTATCGCCAAGCCGTCACGGCGGCAGGCACGGGCTGCATGGCCGCGCTCGATGCCGAACGTTACCTTGGCGAAAAGGACTTCAAAGCCGCCGAATGATGCGTCGACCCGGATCACGCCCGGGACGACGAATGTTATCGCAGTGCCTCCAGCACCCGCGCTTCCAGCCAGTCCTGCGATTCGACGTAGGAATGGGTCGCCTCCGCGCAGCGCCTGACGCGCGGGTCTGACTTGTCCCAGCTCGCCTCAAACACTTGCGCGGTGCGGTCGCGGCCAGCCAGCAGGATCGTGACCGGCCCGCCGAACGCCTTGAGGTCAGCGGCAAAGATCTGCGCCAGCGAGCTTGGCGGCGGTGCGGGGCGCAGCGCCGATTTCAACGAACTGAACAACTGGCCGATTTTCACGCCGCCGCGCAGCAGGCGCAGGATAGCCCTCGGGTCTCGCAATCGGCGCAAGTAATGCGCGCGGACGGCAGCCGGCGGGGCAGCGGCGGGTTCATCGCTGTCATCGCCTTCGATGGTCCACGGATTCGACAGGACCAGCGCATCGCACCCAGCGCCTTTTGCCAGTACAAGTGCCGTGGCGCCGTCGCAGTTGCCCATGCCGACCACGCGGGTGGAATGCGGCGCTGCTGTGCGAAGGGCGGCGATGGCAGCAGCAATGTCGGCAGCGGATTCGGTGAAGCCAGTGTTGACTCCATCGCTGTCGCCCACGCCGCGCCGGTCGAAACGAAACACCGGGAAGCCCGCGCTGGCGATCCGCGCTGCGAACTGGGCCTGCCCGTTCCAAGCCCCTGCGCGTATTTCATTGCCGCCGGTGACGATCAGCAAGGCGGTGGTCTCACCGCCCTCATCAAGCGTGCCGATTAGCTGCGCGCCTTCGCAATCGAAAGCGATGTGCCGGCGGCTCATGCCTTGATCCCCACGGTGATGATCGCGGCAAGGGCATCTGCCTGTGCCGGTGCCTCGCCCGGTTCAGCGCGGAGCCACAGCGCGCCGCCGCCCAGCATGTCCTGCCCGATGATCGTCTGCTCGGTTTCCTCGGGCGGCATCGCGGCCTGCAGATCGGCGATCATGGCTGCGGAAAGCTGGTAGCCCGCAAGTTCGAGCCCTTCAGCCAGCCCTTGTTCGAGCAAGCCGCCCTGCGTTTCTTCGCGGCTGGCCTCGCGCGATGACAGGATCCGCATCCGCAGCATCTGCCGCAGGATCGTCGCGCCGCCAGTCGGGGCATAGCGCCAGCCGGGCAGCGAGCGCGGCACCACCAGCGATCCGCCGCGAATAGCGAGGACGCGGGTGGCGCGAAATTCGCGCGCGGCCGACACCATCGCGTGTTGCCAGTGGCCAAGATCCTGCTCGCCAAGCACTTGCAGGCTCTCGTTGCAGCCGGGAAGGTCGGGAAGCATCGAATCGATGCCAGCATGATCGAGCCGCCGCATGACCTCTACTGTCAGGCGGCGCAGGCGGTTGGCTTCGTCGAACAGGGCAGGGATCACCAGCAGCCGGTCGGTGCGGCCTTGATCAAAGCTCAGCGCATATTCGGCGATGACCTCACCGCCCGATTGCACGACCTGATAGGTCGCCGGCGTCATTCGCCCGTGCGTTTCGCCTCGGCAAAGGCGAGGAGCGACCCATAGGTTTCAAGCAGTTCGCCATCGATCTCGTCGTCATCGATGATGAAGCCAAGGCGATCTTCCATTTCGGTCAGCAGGCCGGCTACCGACATCGAATCGAGTTCGGGCAAATGCCCGAACAGTCCGGTATCGGCGTCGAACGCGGCAACCTGCTCGGCTTTGAGGCCCAGCACGTCGGCAAGGATACGGCGCAATTCCCGGTCGGTCTTGGTGCTCATGTCTTCCCCGAACATAGCGAGCCGCGTAGCGGTGGCGCGGCCTCTAGACATGCTTTGCCCCCGCTGCAAGGCGGCGCAGCGCGATCTTGGCCATAGGCAGCCAGTTTTGCGGCCAAGCGGGCCGAAACATCGTGAGCCGGTAGCGGGGGCGCACCACTTCCATCCAGTCGCGCTTGTAGCCATCGTTGCCGGTGCCGAAATCCACAAGCGTGACCCTATCGCGGTCGATCACCCGTTCAAACAGCGCGGCGCTGAGGGTCGTTCCGGGGGACAGCGGCTTTGACGCTTCGGTGTGGGCCAGCTTGTGGATGAAGGCCGTGCCGCCTTCCACCGTCCAGAATTGCGCGGCGACAGGTTCGCCCTCGTGACGGGCAACGGCCATGCGCAGCCTGCCCGCAGTCCCTTCTTCCTCGGCGAAGCGGCGCAGGAATGGCGGTGAGCCTTCTTCCGGCTTCCAGCTTTGCGCGTAGACCGTTTCATAGGCGGCCCAGGCGTTTGCATCGAAGTGGTCGAACAGTTCGACCGTAACCTTGCCGCCCTTGCGCTTGAGCGTGGTGCGGAGCTGGCCGGGGCGCGAGGCGAGGTATTCGGCGAAACTGCGGCCATTGACGGGCAGCACGTGGTTGACGTCGCTTTGCTCGCGGAACACCGCCCAGCCGGCCTTGCGAAAACATGCCTCGATCAGGTCAGTCTCGCCGTTCTCGTTCGGCAGCGGCGAAAGCTCGATATGCGGAGCCTGTCCCGCCAGATCGGCAGCGAGGGCGGTGAGGAGTGCGGCCTCGTCCGCGCCCTTGGTGAACAGCGGACGCACGCGAAAGGCATACCAGTTGGCCAGCGCAAGGATCGACCGCTGGCGGCGCATCAGGCCGAGGACGGCGCGCTGCTCGCCACTGCGGGCAACGGCGATCAGGGGGAGGATATCGCAGGTTTCGGCCAGGTTCTGCCACCAGGCCAGACGATCGAAAGGTGCGCAGGACTGCGCATCGCCCAGCAACTCCGACCACGGAGCATCTGCTTGGACTTCCTTAAGATCATCGTGATAGGTAACCACGATCACTTGATACGTACCCCCCGGAGCCTGTCCACTCGTGTCTACCTCGCGGTCTTCCACCATCCTTCCGCTCGACCATCTTGCCCTCAGGGGCGAGGAGGATGCGGCGGCGCTGGTGCTGCGCGGTGAGACGCTTAGCTACAAGGACTTAAGATCGCGTATCTCGCGCCTTGCGGCTTGGCTGGCGGCGCAGGTGCTCGAAAAAGGCGCGCGGGTGGCGACCTGGGCGGCCAAGGGTGAGCTGACGTGCTTGATGCCGCTGGCTGCGGCCCGGGCGGGGCTCGTCCACGTTCCTGTTAACTCTCTGCTGAAGCGGGCGCAGGTTGCGCACATCCTTGCCGACAGCGGCACGCGGCTGCTGATCGGTTCGCCCGCGCGGCTGCAGACGCTTGAGGATGGGGATGCTGCGGAGGCGGTGCTTGTTGGTGAGAGCGAGGCGCTTGAACAGGCGGCGGCTTTCGGCGGCGATCTCGCGCCTTCGAAGGCTGATCCGAACGAACTGGCAGCCATTCTTTATACGTCTGGGTCCACGGGTCGGCCCAAGGGCGTGATGCTCAGCCACGCAAATATGTGGCTGGGGGCGGAAAGTGTCGCTTCCTATCTTGGGCTGACGAATGATGATGTGACCCTGGCGGTCCTGCCGCTGTCGTTCGACTACGGCCAGAATCAGCTGCTTTCGACGTGGTATGCCGGCGGGTCTGTCGTCCCGCTCGATTACCTGACACCGCGCGATGTGGTGAAGTCGGTCGAACGCAATGGCGTGACCACACTGGCTGCCGTGCCGCCGCTGTGGGTGCAGCTGGCCGAACTGGAATGGCCACCGGAAACGGCGGCAAAGCTGCGGCGGATGACGAATTCGGGTGGTGCGCTGACGGAAGACCTGGTTCGCCGATTGCGCGGCCAGTTCCCGCAAGCCCGCTTGTTTGCGATGTACGGCCTGACCGAGGCTTTCCGTTCAACTTTCCTCGATCCCGCGCTGATTGACAGCCACCCGACTTCGATGGGCAAGGAAATCCCTCACGCCGAAATCCTCGTCATTGGCGACGACGGTGAAGTCACGGCCGATGGTGAAGAGGGCGAGCTCGTCCACTGCGGGCCGCTGGTGGCGCAGGGCTACTGGCAAGACGCTGAACGAACAGCAGAGCGCTACAAGCCCGCACCCGCGGCATCGAGATATGGAGGCATGGCGGTATGGTCCGGTGACCGGGTAAAACGCGATGCCGAAGGCCTGCTCTATTTCGTCGGGCGGCGCGATGCGATGATCAAGAGCGCGGGCAATCGGATTAGCCCCCAAGAGGTTGAGGAGGCGGCGTTGGCAACAGGATTGGTCGCCGAGGCGGTCGCGCTGGGCGTGAAGGACGCGCGGCTCGGGCAGGTGGTTCACCTCGTCGTCAGGCCAGCACCCGGAAGTTCAGGTTTTAAAGAAGAATTGCCGCGTAAACTTATGCAGGATTTGCCGAATTTTATGCAGCCTAAAGTCATTCACTGGCGCGATGCCATGCCGATCGGCCCCAATGGCAAGATTGACCGCGCGGGTCTGGCGCAGGAACTCCAGCAGGCAGAAGCCGCATGAAGGCACTCGGTCCTATTCCCGCCGGTTTCGCCGCGATCGACGGCGAACTCGCCATCGACGGGCACAAGGTCAGTGATCTGGTCGAACGCGCGCATGAAACGCCGCTGTTTGTCTATTCGCGGCGGATGCTGATGGAGAAAGTGGCCCAGCTAAGGGCTGCAATGCCGCAGCGGCTTGGCATTCATTTTGCCATGAAAGCCAATCCCTTCGCGCCGGTTCTTGATGTCATGTCGAATCTGGTGGATGGCTTCGACGTCGCTTCGGCAGGTGAGATGACCATGGCTTTTGCGGCGGGTGTTTCGCCGCAGAAGATCAGCTTTGCCGGGCCGGGAAAGCGCGACAGCGAACTGGCGGCAGCGATCCATCACGGCGTCACGCTGAACCTTGAATCCGAGGGGGAGGCGGAACGCGCACTCGCCATTGCCGCTCGGGAAGGGCGAACTGCTCGCCTCGCCATCCGCGTGAACCCCGATTTCGACCTCAAGGGCTCTGGCATGAAGATGGGCGGCGGCGCCAAGCCGTTCGGCGTCGATGCCGAACGCGTTCCGGCGCTGGCGCGGCGGATCATCGAAGCAGCCGCGGAATGGCACGGCCTGCATATCTTCGCCGGCAGCCAGGCGCTTTCGGCGGACGCGATCATCGAAACGCAGGGACAGACGCTCGACCTTGCCGCGAGGCTAGCCACTGAAATTGGCGCGCCGCTGCCGCATTGCAATCTGGGCGGCGGCATCGGCATTCCCTATTTCCCAGGCGATGAGCCCGTCGATGTTGCCGCCATTGGGGCGGCGCTGGAAGCTCGCTTCGCCGCGCTTCCTGATGTTTTGCGCGATACCCGCTTCAATATCGAACTGGGGCGCTATCTTGTCGGTGAAGCCGGGATTTACCTGACCCGCATCGTCGACCGCAAGATCAGCCATGGCGAGGTCTTTCTGGTCACAGACGGCGGCCTGCATCACCAACTGGCCGCTTCGGGCAACTTCGGCACGGTTGTCCGGCGCAATTATCCGGTGGCCATTGCCACGCGCTTCGGCGCGCCGGTCGAGGAAGAGGCGAGCGTGGTCGGCTGCCTGTGTACGCCGATGGACAAGCTGGCTGAAAAGGCCGGTTTCCCGCGTGCCGATGTCGGTGATCTCGTGGCCATATTCTGCGCCGGTGCCTATGGAGCAAGTGCCAGTCCGGCGGCCTTTCTGGGCCATGGTCCGGCGCACGAAATGCTCGTTTAGAGTTAAGGAACAGTCTGTCCCATTAAGGGATTGTCCTGGAAAAACCCGCCTGAAATCCGGAATATCCGCTCAAGGATAACGGTATGTTCACCCTTTTTGGCGATAGCCGCTGCTGAACTGGCGGCATGCCATGTGCACGAATGGGACGGGCCCGTCGTATTCTGCACCTCACAAGCCGCCACAACTGAGGGTGTGCTTGTATGCCGACCGATCGTTTGTCCCGACTGCTAGCCGGTACTGCCGTGGCCAGCCTGATGCTGACCGGCTGCGCTGGTTCGTCGAGCGGACCGCAGCTTCCTGCGGCCAGCTTCGTGTCGATGCAGGAAGGTCCGGGCGAGGAATACGTGATCGGGCCGCTAGACGAGCTGACCGTGTTCGTCTGGCGCAATCCGGAGCTTGGCGCGAACGTGCAGGTCCGCCCTGACGGCCGCATCACCACGCCGCTGATCACCGACATGCCAGCCGTGGGCAAGACCCCCTCAATGCTGTCGGAAGATATCAAGCTCCAGCTTTCGCAGTACATTCAGGACCCGCTGGTCTCGGTCATCGTAAACAAGTTTGCCGGGACATTCAGCCAGCAGGTGCGCGTGATCGGCGCGACCGAAAAGCCGGCCTCGCTGCCATACCGCGCCAACATGACTCTGCTCGACGCGATGATCGCGGTGGGCGGCCTGTCCGAATTCGCCGCCGGCAACCGCGCGAAGCTGATCCGCTTCGACAAGTCGACCGGTAGCCAGAAGGAATTCGCGCTGCGGCTCGGCGATCTGCTCAAGAAGGGCGAGAGCAAGGCCAACGTCATGCTGATGCCCGGTGATGTGATCATCATCCCCGAAAGCGCGTTCTGAGAGCGCGGGGGGCAGGGGAACACATGAACTCGGTTTTCGACGAACTCCGCTCTGCGGTCTACAGCGTCTGGCATCGCCGGTGGGTGGTGCTGGCCGTCGCCTGGGCCGTCTGCATGCTGGGCTGGCTTGTCGTGGCGATGATCCCGAACAGCTATGAATCGCGAGCCCGCATTTTCGTCCACCTCGAAGACCCGCTGGCCGAACAGATCGGCGTTGGCGTCAACGATCGCAAGCGCGACATTGAACGCGTTCGCCAGACGCTGACCGGCGCGGTGAACCTGGAAAAGGTCGTCCGCTCCACCCGTCTTGGCGACGGCGTCACTACGCCCAAGCAGATGGAATCGGTGATCCAGTCACTGTCTAAGAAGATCAAGGTCGAAAGCGAGCAGGACAACCTGTTCAAGATCAGCGCCGTCGCGAGCGATGGATCTCTGTCCGATGCCGAAACCGCCAAGCTGGCGCAGGACATCGTCCAGAAACTGATCGATATCTTCCGCGAGGAAAATCTCGTTGGCGGCAATGGCGCCATGGGCTCCAATCTCGAATTCCTCGACCAGCAGCTCGCCTCGCGCCAGAAGGCGCTGGAAGAAGCCGAAAAGAAGCGCACCGAATTCGAAGCGCGCTTCCCTGAACTTGCACAGGGCGGTTCGTCGGTCTTGCAGCGCATGGAGGCCAGCCGGTCTGAACTGCGCGGTCTCGATGCCGACCTCGCAGCCGCGCAGAGTGCGCTGGCTGCGATCAACGGCCAGCTTGCCGGCACGCCGCAGACCTTGCAGGGCATTGGCCAGTCGGGCGGCGCCCGGGGCGCGCTCGCTGAGGCGCAGGGCCAATTGGCCGGAATGCGCGCGCGCGGCCTGACCGACAACCATCCGGACGTCATCACGCTCAAGAACCAGATCGCCTCGCTCCGTTCCGCCGCTGCCAATGAAGGCGGCCCGGTGGGCCAGCCGAACCCGGCCTATTCTTCGCTGGTGTCGATCCGTGCCGAACGCCAGGCCAATGTTCAGGCGCTGCAATCGCGCCGCGCTTCGGTGCAGACCGAGATGTCGCAGGTCATAGCCAAGCAGATCCAGAATCCCGAAGTGGCCGCCGAGGCCCAGCGCATCAGCCGCGATTATGAGCAGCTCAAGACGCAGTATGACAAGCTGTTCGCCGACCGCGAGGCGCTGCGCCTGCGTGGCCAGGTGGAAACCGAACAGGGCACCGCCAAGTTCCAGATCATCGATCCGCCGACCACGCCGCGCGGCCCTGCGGCACCCAATCGCCCGCTGCTGCTGTTTGGCGTGCTGATCATGGGCATTGGTGCCGGCATCGGCGCGGCTTTCGCGGTTGGCCAGTTGCGCTCGACGTTTGCGACCACGGCCAAGCTGGAGCGCTCGCTTGGACTGCCAGTGCTTGGCGCGATCAGCCAGACGCTGAACGAAGCCGGACGTGCGCTGCGCCGCAAGCGGATGAAGCAGTTTTATGCGGGCTGCGTCGCCCTGCTCGGCGTCTTCGTCCTGCTGCTGGTGTCAGAGATGATCCAGGTCGGCATGGTGGCGTGAGGGTGAAACGATGACCGAACAGACCAAGATCCCCCTTCCGTCAGATGCCGTGCAGCCGCGCCGCAAGTCGTCACTCGAACGCGCAAGCGAAGGCCTCGACCTCGCTTCGCTGGGCGGCATGCCGATCCCGGCAGAGCTGATCCCGCCGCGCCGGCAACTGCGCAAGGTCCGGCGGATGGACGAACAGCCGCTGGAAGCTGCGCCCGTCGCGCCCGAGCCTGCGCCGAGTCGCCTTGAGCGGATCGAGGATGCGCCGGCCGCGCCTAGTGCCGCTCCGGCTCAGGCCCCAATTCCGGCCGCTCCCGCCGCACCGGCGATCGCTGTCGAACCGGTCACGTTCAACGGACCGCGCCACAAGATCGATCGCGCGCTGCTGCGCCAGCAAGGCATGATCCAGCCCGAAGGCGGGGTTTCCGGTCTGCTTGAAGAATTCCGCATTATCAAACGGCAGCTGCTGCTGCAGGCCAAGGAACTGGCGCGCGGCGGTATGGGCTATGCGGCCCAGCGCATCCTCATCTGCTCTCCGCTTCCGGGCGAGGGCAAGACCTACACGTCGGTCAACCTTGCCCTGTCGATCGCGGCAGAGAAGGAAAGCGAAGTCGTGCTGGTCGATGCCGATTTCGCCAAGCCATCCGTGCTTTCAACGCTCGGTCTGCCCGGCGGCAAGGGGCTCATGGATGCCTTGACCGATCCTTCGATCGACGTTGCGGATTGCGTGATTGGCACCGATGTCAGCGGCCTCTACGTGCTTCCGGCAGGGTCGATGACCAACAGTGATACCGAGCAATTGGCGTCGTCGCACACCGCGCAGGTGCTCGACCGGCTGGTGCAGGGCGCGCCGAACCGCATCGTCATTTTCGATTCCCCCCCGGCGCTGGCGGCTTCGCCTGCTGCCGAACTTGCCAAGTATGCCGGTCAGGCCGTTGTGGTCGCCCGGTGCGACAAGACCGGGCAGGGCGCCCTGGAAGACGCGATCTCGCTGCTTTCGGCCTGCCCGAATATCCAGCTGCTGCTCAACGGGGTGCATTTCAGCCCGAGCGGCCGCCGTTTTGGTTCCTATTATGGATACAGGGGGTAGTGCGATGAACACGCGCACCAGCAAACTCGTACTCGCATCACTTGGCATGGCGCTGGCCCTGCCGCTTCATGCCCATGCCCAGACCATGTCCTACGACGGGTCGAGCAAGGTCGGCAGCAGCGACGATGATGGCGATGATGCCAAGTCGAGCGATTCGCGCGGAAAGCGCGGCCGTTCGGGCAAGAAGGTGTCGATCACGCCGTATATCGAGGCATCGCAAGTCGCCACGGCCGAGCTTTCGCCCGGCAGCGACTTCCTTACCTATTCGGCGATTGCCGCCGGCCTTGATGCCAGCATCGAAGGCCGCAACACCAAGGGCGCCGCCTCGGTCCGCTATGAGCGCCGCTTCGGTTACGGCAAGGCCGCTGATGGTGACACGATCAGCGGCATCGCCCGCGTCGGTGTGGCAGTCGTGCCTAATGCACTGAACCTTGAAGCCGGTGCCATGGCGGCGCGCTCCAAAGTGGAAGCGAACGGTTCGATCACCCCGGGCGGTCGTTTTGTCGGCGGCGGTTCGACGCAGGTCTGGTCGGTCTATGGCGGCCCGACGATCAAGTCGCGCGCCGGCGATGTTGCCATCGATGGCGGCTACCGCATTGGCTATACCAAGGTCGGCACGGACAGCTCGATCGCCACTGCTGTCGGCGGACCGGCGGTCGACGTGTTCGATCATTCGACCTCGCACAACGCTGAGTTGCATGCCGGTGTCAGCCCCGGTGCCATGCTGCCGGTCGGCATCGGTGCCGGCGCAGGCTATTATCAGGAAGACATCTCCAACCTCGATCAGCGGGTGAAGGACCTGCACGCCCGGGTCGACGTGACCCTGCCGGTTTCGCGCGATCTCGCGCTGGTTGGCGGCGTCGGTTACGAGGACGTCGAGATCTCCGCGCGCGATGTTCAGCGCGATGCGCTTGGCGCGCCGATCCGCGGATCGAACGGCCGCTACGTTACCGACAAGTCCAGCCCGCGCGTGCTTGCCTATGACACCAGCGGCTTCATCTGGGATGCCGGCGTGATGTGGCGCCCGTCCAAGCGCACCGCGCTCGAAGCCCATGTCGGCAAGCGGTACGGCACGACAAGCTATTACGGCACCTTCGCCTATGCGCCCAATCGCCGCATGAGCCTGAACATCGCCGTCTATGACAACATCGCGGGCTTCGGCGGCCAGTTGAACAAGGCGCTGGCAAATCTGCCGACGAACTTCCAGGCCAACCGCAATCCGCTGACGGGCGATCTCAATACCTGTCTTGCCAGTCTCGAAGGCGGCAATTGCCTCGGCAATGCGCTCGGTTCGGTGCGCTCGTCGACCTTCCGTTCGCGCGGTGTCGCGGCGAGCCTTGGCTATGACCTTGGCAACCTGCAGACCGGTGTCGGCCTTGGCTATGACCGCCGCAAATTTATCGCCGCTCCGGGAACGATCCTCGCTTCCGCCAACGGCCTGGTGGACGAGAACTACTGGATGTCGGCCTATCTCAATGGCCGCATCGATGCGAACTCGCGCTTTGCCACAAACGTCTATGCGACCTGGTTCAACTCGGGTTTCGTGACGGCCGAAGATGGCACCACGCTGGGTGCCAGCGCCGCCTATTTCCGCAATATCACCGATCACCTGACGGCAAATCTCGCCGTCGGTGTCGATGGACTGAACCGCGAAACCCTGCCCGACCTGTGGAGCGCCTCGGCGCTGGTCGGCGTCCGGTATTCGTTCTGAGCCTGCTAGGGGAAGCTGACCATGTTTGATGATTTCTATGGCCTGAAGGGCAAGCCGTTCCAGCTGACGCCCGATGCATCGTTCTATTTCGAGAGCGGAACCCACCGCAAGGCACTGTCGTACCTGTCCTACGGTCTGGCCCAGGGCGAAGGCTTCGTGGTCATTACTGGTGAAGTCGGGGCAGGCAAGTCCACCTTGGTCGCGCACCTTATGGCGACGATCGACCCCGCGCGGCTGACCGCAGCGCAGGTCGTCACCTCGTCGCTGGATGGCGAAGAGATCATCCACGTCATCGCGCAGGCTTTCGGCCTGATGATCGAAGGCCATGACAAGGCCGCCGCGCTTGGCGCAATCGAGGGCTTCCTTCACGAAGAAGCGCGCGCTGGACGCCGCTGCCTGCTGGTGGTCGACGAGGTGCAGAACCTGTCGATCAGCGCGCTTGAAGAGCTGCGCATGTTGTCCAACTTCCAGCTTGGCGCGCATCCCCTGCTGCAGACGCTTCTGCTCGGCCAGCCTGAATTCCGCGACCTGATCCAGCTTTCGCCGCAGCTGGAACAACTGCGCCAGCGCGTGATCGCGGCGCATCACCTTGATGCGATGCAGCCGGCGGAAGTTCAGCCCTATGTCGAACACCGCCTGTCGTGCGTCGGCTGGCAGGGCAACCCCAGCTTCGACCAGCGCGTCTTTGCGGAGCTTTACGAAGCCTCGGGCGGCGTGCCGCGCCGGATAAACCAGATCTTCAACCGTCTCATGTTGCTCGGCGCTGTCGAGGAACGCACGCGCATTGATGCCGCGATGCTGCAGCAGGTGCTGGCAGAGTTGGCCGACGATACGGCGCTGCCGCTCTCGACCCGCCGGCCCCGGCCCGAGCCGGTTCGCGCGCCGGGGAACCTGCCGCGTCCATCTGCGCAGGTCGATGCTTCGCCGGCCTATCAGGCCGTGGCCGCTGCCGAAGCGGCGCCCAGCAATGCCGATTTTGAGGCCGCTCTGGCTGCTCGCGACGCGCAGATTTCCGAATTGCAGCAGGCTGTGCTCGAACTCGCCAATGGCAATGAACATCCCGCGCCTGTGGTGAGCGTAGACAACGGTGCTGTCGATGCGCTCAATCAGCGGATCGAGGAACTGGAAGCGCGGCTTGTCGAACAGGAACAGACTGTTCGCCACACGCTTGCCATGCTGGTCGAATGGCTTGAGGCCGACGAACAGATTGCAGCCTGATCGGGCGAAGAGGGGTCGCGCTCTTGGATCGCCAACCGATCATCAATGGCCTGTCGGTCGACGTCGAGGAATGGTTCCAGGTCGGCGCCTTTGAACGCACCATCGCGCGTTCGGAGTGGGACGGTCATGCCAGCCGGGTCGAGCGCAATTGCGACCTGATTCTCGGTCTGTTTGACGATGCCGGCGTGAAGGCGACGTTCTTCACGCTGGGCTGGGTGGCAGAGCGTCATCCCGCCATGATGCGGCGCATTGCCGATGCCGGTCACGAAATCGCCAGCCACGGGTGGGATCACGCCCGGGTCTTCACGCTGGGGGCCGAGGCTTTCGCCGCAGACCTGAAGCGCGCCCGCGAGGCGATTGAACAGGCAAGTGGTCAGGCCGCCACCGGCTACCGCGCACCGAGTTTCTCGATCGACCAGCGCACACCCTGGGCCTTCGAGGTGCTCGCCGAGCAGGGCTACACCTATTCCTCAAGCGTCGCGCCGATCGCGCACGATCACTACGGCTGGCGCGCCGCGCCGCGCTTTGCCTTCCAGCCGATGACGGACTCGGACCTGATCGAGGTTCCGGTGACAACGGCAGAATTTGCCGGCCGGCGCCTTGCCGCAGGTGGCGGGGGATTCTTCCGCGTGCTGCCTTACGCTTTTTCACGCTGGGCGATCCGTCAGGTGAATGAACGAGACCGCCGGCCCGCGGTATTCTATTTCCATCCGTGGGAGGTCGATCCCGACCAGCCGCGCATGAAAAATGCGCCGTTCAAGTCGCAGTTCAGGCATTACACCAACCTCGACGTCATGGCCGCGAAGCTGCGCCAATTGCTCGGCGACTTCGTCTGGGGCCGGATGGACGCGCTGGTGGCGGGCGAAGCTTCGCGCGCTGCTCCGCTCAGGCTCGCGGCATGAACGCGCCGTTTCGTCCGGAAGCAATAACGCTGCGCCTGATAGATCCCGCCGACGCGGGCGAGGCTGCGCGCCTCGAAGGCTTCCTTGCTGACCGTCCCGGCGCAACCCCGTTCCACCGCCCAGCGTGGCTTTGCGCCGTCGCGGCAGGAACTGGAAACCGTGCGCTCGGCCTGATTGGCGAGCGGGGCGGGGCCGTCTGCGCCTGGCTGCCGCTTAATGAAATCCATTCACCGATATTTGGCCGGATGCTGGCATCGAGCGGCTTTGCCGTTGGCGGCGGGCTGCTGACCGCCGGCTGCGATGGCGACGCTTTGCTGGCCGAGGCCGAGCGCCAGGCGCTCATGCGCTCGTGCCCGTCGATCGAACTGCGCGGCGGCGACCTGCCGCAAGATCGCGCCGGTTGGGTCATCAAAACCGAATCGCATTGCGGCTTCGCGCGTCCACTCGCCGCCGATGATGAAGCTGAACTGCTTGCCATTCCGCGCAAACAGCGCGCCGAAGTCCGCAAAGGCCTTGAGAAGAATCTGCGGGTCGAGATCGGCACGTCAACCAAGGATCGCGCTGTACATTACGCCGTCTACGCGGAATCAGTGCGCAACCTTGGCACGCCGGTTTTTCCGCGCGCTCTGTTCGACGCCGTCCTCGACCGGTTCGGTGACGCTGCCGACATCCTGACGATCTATGAAGGCGAACGCCCTGTCGCGTCGGTCCTCTCGCTCTATCATCGCGGCGCAGTTATGCCCTATTGGGGCGGCGGCACGTGGGACGCGCGGCGCTTGCGCGCCAATGACCGGATGTATTTCGAGCTAATGCTCCACGCCCGCCGCCGGGGTTGCTCCTCGTTCGATTTCGGCCGGTCGAAGACGGGCAGCGGTGCCTATCACTTCAAGCGCAACTGGGGCTTTGAGCCCGAGCCGCTATCCTATGCCGCCTGGACTGCGCCCGGCCAGCCGGTGCGCGATGCCGATCCGACGAGCGCCAAGCACGCCATGCAGATCGCCGTCTGGCAGCGTCTGCCCCTCGCGGTTGCCAACCGGTTGGGGCCGCTGATCGCCAAGGGCCTGGGCTGATGGGAGAGATCCTGTTCCTGGCCCATCGCATCCCGTTCCCGCCGGACCGGGGCGACAAGATCCGCTCGCACCATGTGCTGAAAGCTTTGGCGCAACTCGGCCCCGTCCATGTTGCAACTTTCGCTGATGACGAGAACGATGTCGAAGCCCAGCGCGATCTCGAAGCTCTGGCACGAACCAGCATTGTCTCCCAGCGTACGAAACCGATGTGGCGCGCCGGGGCAGAGGCCGTTCTTCGGGGCCAGCCGGTCAGCCTGACCGCTTTCCACGATGCCGCAATCGAGCAGTTTGTTGAACGCACGCTCCGCTCGCGCGACATTTCGGCGATCTACGTCTTCTCCGGCCAGATGGGCCAATATGTCCCTGCCAACTGGCGGGGAAAGCTGGTGATCGATTTCGTTGACGTCGATTCGGCCAAGTTCGAGGCTTATGCCAAGTCCGGCAACCCGGCGATGCGGCTGATTAACGCGCGCGAGGGCAGGGTGCTCAAGGCCGAAGAACGCCGTCTTGCCGCCCGCGCCGACACCAGCCTGCTGGTATCGCATGAGGAGGCCGCACTGTTTGCCAGTCGGCTTACAGTTCCGGCGCGGGTCGAGGCGCTCGAGAACGGTATCGATTCGGCGACTTTCGACCCATTTTCAACGCTGCCGGACCCGGTCTTTGCGGGCCTGCCCGGGCACAAGATCGTGTTCACAGGGCAGATGGACTACGCGCCCAACGTGGCTGCCGTCCTGCGAGCTGCACGAAGCCTGATGCCGCGAATTCGCTCGGTTATTCCCGGCGTGCAGCTTCACATCATCGGCCGCTATCCTACCGCGCATGTCAAGGCGCTCGACGGCGTCGACGGTTGCCGGGTCTGGGGCAGGGTGGATTCCATGCCCGCCTATTTGCGCGCGGCGGACCTTGCGCTCGTCCCGCTCGAAATTGCGCGCGGGGTGCAGAACAAGGTGCTTGAAGCGATGGCCATGGCCGTGCCGGTCGTCGCTTCAGAGGGCGCCGCGACCGGCATCGGCGCGCAGCACGGGCGCGAGATCATGATTGGCGAGGACGACGACGCACTTGTCCGCCACAGTATCGCACTGCTGCGCGACCGTCAGCGTGCGAAGACCATGGGGCTGGCAGCGCGGCGCTATCTGCAGGACCGGCGTTCGTGGCAAGCCGTCTTGGCACCGCTCCCCGAACTCATCGGGATGACCGGGCAGGGCGAGAGCCATGCCGCGTGAAACGCCGGCCATCGGCTTTCCCCGCACCTATATCGACCGAGTCCCGGCCCAGTGGCGCGAACCGGCGGCGGGACTGGCTGTCGGCTGGCTGCTGCTGATCGCCTGCTTCGCGCGCGATTGGGCGGCGATGTTCGACCAGTGGTGGAACATTTCGACCTACACCCACGTGCTGCTCGTCCCGCCGATTATCGGCTGGCTGGTTTGGCAACGCTGGCCGCAACTGCGCGAGATGACGCCAATAGGCTGGCGGATCGGCCTTTGGCTGTTCGCCGGTGCCGCGATCCTTTGGGTGCTGGGGGCCTTTTCGGGCTTCAACCTGATCCGACAGGCTGCCGCCGTCGCCATGCTGGGAGCGAGCGCGCTGGCTATCCTTGGACCTAAGGTTGGCCGGGCGCTTATGTTCCCGCTGGCCTACATGGCATTTCTCGTGCCCTTCGGTGACGAGCTGGTCCCGGCATTGCAGATGATCACCGCTGAAATGGTGATCCTGCTGACCCGCTTGTCCGCTATTCCCGCCGTGATTGATGGCGTCTTCATCGATACCTCCGCCGGCCTGTTCGAAGTAGCAGAGGCTTGTTCGGGGGTGAAATTCCTCATCGCCATGATCGCTTTCGGCGTGCTGGCGGCGCATGTCTGTTTCCTCAGCTGGAAACGGCGCATTGCCTTTCTTGTTCTGGCGATTGCCGCGCCGATCCTGGCCAACGGGGTGCGTGCCTGGGCGACGATCTACGTCGCGCAATTCAAGGGCGCCGAATATGCCACCGGCTTTGATCACATCGTCTACGGGTGGTTCTTCTTCGCGCTAGTGATCGCGCTGGTCATCGTGCTGGGCTGGCACTTCTTCGACCGTCCGCCCGGCGCACCGATGATTGATGGCGAGGCTATCCTTGCCTCGCCGCTGCTGGATCGCTGGTCGCGGCGTTCGGTCGGCATCCGCCCGGCGCTGGTCATCATGGGTTTGGCCGTACTTGGCGCGACGAGCTGGGCGATGGCGGCAGAGCGGCTGTCCGCGCGTCTGCCCGAACAACTGTTCCTGCCTGACGTCGCCGGATGGCAGCGCGCCGACTATATACCGCAGGCCCCTTGGGAGCCGCGCGCTTCGGGCGCGGAACACCGCCTGCTGGGCCGCTATGTCAACGCGCAGGGTGAAACGGTGGACGTGTTCTACGCGCTCTATTCGGGCCAGTCCGAAGGGCGCGAAGCCGGCGGCTTTGGCGAGGGCGCGCTGATGCCGCAGTCCGAATGGTCGTGGCTTTCGCCGGGGCCGGAGCTTGGTGCTTCAAAGGCAGACCGACTGCTGGCACGCGGCCAGATCGAGCGGGTCGCCTTCACATGGTACCGCAGCGGCGGAACGCTTACCGGCAGCAATGCCCGCCTGAAACTGGCCAACACGCTGGACCGCCTGCTGTTGCGATCGCGGCCCACTGCCGTGCTCATCCTGTCTTCGGAAAAGACGGGAACCCTGAAGCCCGAAGCCAGCGTCGCGCGCTTCCAATCCGCCATCGGCCCTGTCGATGTGTGGATGGACCGCGTCGGCGCGATCCGGTAGGCGCGCGGCATATGTGCGGAATTGCAGGAATTTTCCATCTCGAAACCCCCAAGCCGGTCGATCCGGCGCGGGTGGAAAAGATGTGCGACGCGATCGCGCACCGCGGGCCCGATGGCTCCGCAGTCTGGACCGCGCCCGGCGTCGGGCTTGGGCACCGGCGCCTGTCGATCATCGATCTTGCCGGCTCGCCGCAGCCAATGGCCTCGACCGATGGCCGCGCGATGCTGGTGTTCAACGGCGAGATCTACAATTACCGCGAACTGCGCGCTGAACTGGCCACTTATGGCGCCATGTTCCATACCGATGGCGATAGCGAGGTCATCCTTGCCGCCTGGCAGAAATGGGGGCCGGACTGCCTGCCCCGGCTGAACGGCATGTTCGCGTTTGCCATCTATGACCTGCCCAGCCGCCAGCTTTTCCTTGCGCGTGACCGGTTCGGCGTAAAGCCGCTGTTCCACGCCTCGCTCAGCGACGGGAGCGTGATATTCGGGTCTGAACTAAAGGCGCTGCTCGCCCATCCGCTGCTGCGGCGCGAGGTCGATCCGCTGGCGATTGAGGATTACCTCGCCTGGGGGTACGTCCCGGACACCCGCTCGATCATCAAGGGTGTGCGCAAGCTGCCGGCGGCGCATTCGCTGCTGCTGGCGCACGGCAAGCCAATGCCGGAGCCGAAGCGCTGGTGGGACATCTCCTTTGCCGATCGGCACAAGGGCAAGGAAGCCGATCTCGAAGCGGAATTGCTGCATCTGCTGGGACAGGCAGTGACATCGCGGATGGCCGCCGACGTGCCTCTCGGCGCGTTCCTTTCCGGCGGGGTCGACAGTTCCAGCGTGGTCGCGCTGATGGCGCAAAGCAGCAATCAGCCGGTCAAGACCTGCTCGATCGGCTTCGACACCAAGGGGCTAGATGAAAGCGACTATGCCGCTCAGGTTGCAAAGCGCTTCGCCACCGATCACCGCGCCCGCAAGGTATCGCCTGACGACTTCGAGGAGATCGACACGCTCGTCGCCATGTTCGATGAACCCTTTGCCGATGCTTCGGCCCTGCCGACCTGGCGGGTGTGCCAGTTGGCTCGAGAGTCGGTGACGGTGGCGTTGTCGGGTGACGGTGCGGATGAAGCGCTGGGCGGATATCGCCGGCACCGGTTCCAGTTGAATGAGGACCGATTGCGCGGTTTGCTGCCGCAAGGCATCCGCTCGCCCTTGTTCGGATCGCTTGCGGCGGTATGGCCAAAGGCGGACTGGGCACCGCGTCCACTCCGGGCGAAATCCACATTTGAATCGCTCGCCTCGTCGAGCGAGGCAGCTTACGCCAAGTCGCTCTGCGTGATGGCGCCGGGCCTGCGCGATGGCCTGTACAGCCCGGATTACCTTGCCCTGCGCGGGGATTACCGCGCCGAGCAGCCGATGATCGAGTTGATGCGCGGGGCGCCGGCCCGTTCGGGGCTGGACAAGGCCCAGTACGCCGATTTGGCGTTCTGGTTACCCGGCGATATCCTGACCAAGGTTGACCGGGCCAGCATGTCGGTGGGGCTCGAGGCGCGCGAACCCTTGCTCGATCACCGCCTCGTCGAATTCGCGGCGCGCCTGCCTGATCGGATGCGTATTCGCGGCATGGACGGCAAATGGCTGATGAAGAAAGCCATGTCGCGGCATTTGCCCGATGACATCCTTTACCGGCCCAAGCAGGGCTTTGTCACGCCAATCGCCGAGTGGTTCCGCGGGCCGCTGGCCGGTGAGGCCCGAGGCATCGCCAAGGGCGCAGCGCTGGCCCGCACCGGGTGGATGGTGCCGGAACGAGTCGCTCAGATGGCCGAAGCGCATATCGGTGGGCGAAGTGACCATTCGCGCGCCCTTTGGCAGCTGCTGATGCTTGAAAAATCGCTCACCCGGCTCGGACTCGCCTGACAAGTGAATGGAGTTCCACCGGAATCCCGGCGGGGACAATGGTAAGCAGATTTTAAACCAATTTTCCTACAGTCCTGTTGTTATGGATCCAAACTGAGCAGGAAATGCGGGCGTTTCTCAAAAAACCCCTTGTGATTGCGGCACTTGTCGCATGCCTGTTCGGGCTGCTGAAGCTTGGCCAGCCGATCGATCATGCGTACTGGAATGCGCGTTTTCGCCTCGAAAGGGTTGAGGCTCCGCAATCGATCATTCTGGTCACGACCCCTCGAGGGTCGCGCTACACCGAATTGTCGGACGTAGCCTTGGCCAATCTGATCGATCAGGTGGTCGCACAGGCCCCCAAGGCGATCTATTTCGATCAGCCGATCAATTTCGGAGCGGAGAGCGAGACCGCGAAGAAGATCCGGGCGCTCGGGTCGAAGATCACCGTCGTGACCCGGCCTGCCAGTGTCGAGCGGTTTGATCCGGAAGCTGTCCAGATCCCCGACCGCAGCGTCATCGGTGATGCGCGGGTCGCTTATTCCGGCTGGTTCGTAAATTTCCTGAGCTACGCTCAAGGCTCGCCCAATGCCGTCGAGGCGGGCGGAAAGGTCTATCCCTCACTAGCGGTCGATCTCGCCGGCGGCGAGGCATCACCCAGCGCCTACTTCATTCCCAATTTTGCGGTCGATCCGGAATCGATCCGCATCGTTTCGGCGCGCCAATTGTCGTCCGGCGAGATCGCAACGGGCCTGTTGACCGGCCGGTCAGTCATCATATCGGCAGATCGCACAGCGGCGGACTCGCAGATCGGGTACTTCGGCCATGGCCGTGTCAATCCCGTGGCCATGGACATTGCCGGTGCCGTCAGTGTCAGCGCCGCGCGCAGCAACAATATCGGCGACTTGCCGATGCTCTTTGTCTTTGTGCTGGGTGCAATCGCAATTGCGCGGATCGGCCACACGCACTTCCGCCGGTCGGCCTATGCGGTCCTGGCGATCGGGGTCTTCGCTTCCCCTGCCATACTGCAAAGCTTCGGCTTCTATTCGCCCCCGTCCACTGGGGTCATTGCCTTGTCGGTCTTTGGTGCCCTGACGCTGTGGAGCAAATGGCGCCGCCGCGTGTTGCAGACCAGCGCCTCGGGTCTCCCGAACTTCGTCGCGCTCAGCGATGCGAAATTGCCGCCCAACCACGATATCGTGGTTGCCGTGATCGGCCGGTACGAGGAATTCCTCGCAACTCTACCGGCCAGCCTCCATGCCGAATGCGCCGCGCAGGTTGCCCGCCGCTTTGCTGTGGGCAGCGGAATAGAGCAGATCTATCACGGCGAGAACGGCCATTTCGCGTGGTTCGAGCATTCCTGTCCGCTAGACCAACAGACCGAACATTTTGAAGGCATGCGCGCCTTGTTTGCCGCGCCGCTTCTGGTTGGCGGCCACATGTTCGATACGAACGTGCACTTCGGACTTGATCGCAATTACCACCTCGACGCCGTCACCCGGCTGAATACTGCACTGGCCAGCGCCAATGAAGCGCTCAAGGCCGGGCGGACGATCGAGCAGTTTGAGGCATCGCGGCTTGCCGATGCGCCATGGGAGCTGTCGCTGCTCGCCCGGATCGACGAGGGCATGAAGAACGGCGACATCTGGCTCGCCTACCAACCGCAGTGGGACTATCGCGGCGCGCGTGTCTGCGGTGCCGAGGCTCTGGTGCGCTGGAACGACCCGGTGCGTGGTCCGATCCGGCCGGATGCCTTCATCGTCCAGGCCGAAAAGGCCGGGCGCATCGATGCACTGACCTATTGGGTGTTCGAGGAAGCCATCACCGCTGCCCAGGCCATGGCCGGCATCCTCCCGGGCTTCCAGATGAGCATCAACCTGTCAGCCCAGCTGGTCGACAAGCCATCGCTGCTGTCATCGATCTCGGAAATCGTCCGCCGCCGCGGCATCGATTGCCGCGAGTTCACGATCGAGGTGACCGAAACCGCTGCGGTCTATAATCGCCCCGCTGCCGTTCAGAACCTGCAGCAACTGCGCGCCATGGGCTTCCGTTTGGCTATCGACGATTTCGGCACCGGCGAATCCAGCCTGCTCTATCTGGCCGAACTGCCGAGCGACGAATTGAAGATCGACCAGCACTTCGTATCGCGAATTCTGACCGGTGAACGCGAGCGCGAAATCGTCAAAAGCACGATCTCTCTGGCTCATGCGCTGAAGCAAAGCGTTGTCGCTGAGGGCATCGAGGATCAGGCGACATTCGAGCTGCTGTCACGCATGGGCTGCGACACCGGACAAGGATTCTTCATCGGCCGGCCGGAAGGCTTCGAGCAGTTCCGCCAGAGCTGCCTGGCGATGCGATTAAGCAAGGTAGGAAGTTAACTACTTGTTAACCGAATAAATTAGGCGTAGATGACGGGTGTCCAATTTTTTGGAGACTCGCAATGGACTTTGGTTGGTCGATCTGGAAGTGGCTCTTCCAGTAAAAGCTAAATCTCTGAATTGAAACGGATTCCTAGAATCCCGGACATCAGGGGTCGATAAGAGATTGGCTTGGCGAATCACCAGAGGGTGAGGAGTTAGGGCAGTTAACCGAACGGAATGTGTTAAGCATTTCCGATCATTCAGCACCCCGGCCCTAGGCTGGGGTGTTTGTACGTCTGGCTATGGAGATTTTCGTCAATCCGGGAGGAGCGCGAATCCGGCAGGGGCATGTAACCGATCAGGCCGTGAAGCGGTGCAGTGCCGCAGACCTACCGGGTCTGCAGCACTGGTTTCCGGGTCCTTGCGCGCCAATGGGACTAGCGCGCCGCTGGATTAGCGCGCGTCGACCATCACAATTTCGGTATCGTCGAGGGCTTCGACAATGATCGTCGTCTCTCCGGTCACGGCGATCCCGTCGCGAGGTTCAGCAGGCAATCCGTTGACCTTGACCCGGCCGACCGGTGCCACGAGATACTGGTGGCGCGCCGGATCAGCAGAATAGGTGATCGTGGAGCCTGCCGCCAGTGTTGCCGCCATGACGCGCGCATCGGCGCGGATCGGAAGCGCATCGTCACCTTCAGGATCGCCGCTGGCGAGAATCTCCCACTTTCCCGATCGCTCTCCGCGCGGAAATTCGCGCTGGCCCCAATGGGGTTCGCCGCCGCGCTCGTCAGGTATGATCCAGATCTGGAACAACGTCGTGGCTTCGTCCTCGAGATTGTATTCGGCATGGACGACCCCGCTGCCTGCACTCATCACCTGAACGTCGCCGGCGCCGGTGCGGCCTTCATTGCCCATCGAATCACGGTGCGTGATCGCGCCGGAGCGGACGAAGGTGACGATTTCCATGTTGTTGTGCGGGTGCGGGTCAAAGCCCTTCTTCGCCGCGATAGTATCGTCGTTCCAGACGCGGACCGCGCCCCAACTCATGCGGGCGGGTTCGTGATAATTCGCGAAGCTGAAGTGATGGCGTGCATTGAGCCAGCCGTGGTCGGCAGCCCCAAGGCTGGCGAAAGGACGAATATCGATCATTGGATTATCCACCTCGGCGGGGTGTGACCGCCGGAATAACCGCCATATGGGGCGGGACGACGGAGTTTCAAGTCAGTCTTCGCCGTGGCCCAATGCAAGGTATTCGGCGCTCTGCATTTCCATCAGGCGGCTGATCGTGCGGTCAAATTCGAAGCGACCATCGCCGGCTTCGTACAGGTCTTCAGGGTCTGCTGCCGCTGTTGCCAGCAGCTTGACCTTATGCTCGTACAGCGCGTCGATCAGCGTGACGAAACGTGCGGCCTCGTTGCGGTTTTCCGGCCCCATTTTCGGGATGCCGACTAGGATGACCGTGTGAAACTTCTGGGCGATAGCCAGGTAGTCCGGCGCGCCGCGCGCCTCGGCGCAGAGCTTCTTGAAGCTGAATACGGCGACGCCCTTGAGTGTTTTGGGCACGGTCAACTTGCGCCCGCCACCGACATCGAGTTCCTCCGAGGGGACGTGCAGGTAGTCCTCAGGCGAGTAGTCGGTCAGCCGGAAGAACGCTTCGCGTACCTGCGCCGTCGCCGCTTCACCAAGCGGCACGTGCCAGGTGGGCATGCCGCCAAGCCGTTCGAGCCGGTAATCTACCGGGCCGTTAAGTGCCAACACGTCAAGTTCGCGTTCAATTAGCGAGATGAAGGGCAAGAAGTGCTCGCGGTTCAGCCCGTCTTTGTAAAGCTGTGACGGCGCGCGGTTGGAGGTCGTCACTACAGTCACGCCTTCGTCGCGGATCAGCGCGGTGAACAGCCGGCTCATGATCATGGCATCGGCGCTGTTGTTCACCACCATTTCGTCAAAGGCGAGGCAGCGGATGTGTTGGCCTAGAGCCTTGGCGACCGGCGGGATCGGATCGCCCGCTTCCTTCTTGCGCTCTTCGCGGAGCAGGGCATGAACTTCCATCATGAAGGCGTGGAAGTGGACGCGGCGCTTGCGGCGGATGTTCAGGTTTTCATGGAACAGGTCCATCAGCATGGACTTGCCGCGTCCGACGCCGCCCCACAGGTATATGCCTTTCGGGGCAGGGGGCTTGCGGGTGAACAGTTTGCCGAGCATCCCGCGCGGGGCGGCGGTCGACTCTAGCTCTCGCTGCAAATTAGCCAGCCGTTCGGCCGCTGCCGCCTGTTCGGCATCGGGGCGCAGTTCGCCCGATGCCACCAGCGCTTCGTATCGTTGAATTAGGCCTGTCATGGACGCCGTGTAGGCTTGCGGCCGATCGATGAAAAGCTGGCGACGAGATCGTCATCCTGCACAAGCTTGCCGCGCAGGAATATCAGGCGCCCCGTTTCCCGCAGAACTTCGACGACCAGATCCAGTGGCCGCTTGCCATCGCCCGGGCTGATGAACTGGCACTGCAGGTCGACCGATACCGCGCCCGCCGGCTCGATACCGCACAGGACGTAGGCCCCGGTAAACATCCCGACATCGACAAGTCCGAGCACGATGCCGCCATGGATGCGGCCGGCCGAGTTGACGTGGTGCGGCTGAATCGGCAACCGGACTCGGCAGGTATCACCTTCGCGGCGGCACAGGAAATTGCCGAGGACTGCCCGGTTATAAGCGCTCTCCGGGCCGAGTTCATAGACCAGCCATCCCGGATTGGCCGGGTCGGGTTCGCAGCGCATATGAACGGGCTGGGCGGCGTCAGTCATGGCTTAGCCGCAGCGCCCGTCAAACGTGCCGTTCGACCTGCATCTTCTTGATTTCGGCGATGGCCTTGGCGGGTGAAAGACCCTTGGGGCAGACGTTCGCGCAGTTCATGATCGTGTGGCAGCGATAGAGGCGGAAGGGATCTTCCAGCTCGTCGAGCCGTTCGCCGGTCATTTCGTCGCGGCTGTCAGCCAGCCAGCGATAGGCCTGAAGCAGAATTGCCGGGCCGAGGAACTTGTCCGAGTTCCACCAATAACTCGGGCACGAGGTCGAGCAGCAGGCGCAGAGGATGCACTCGTAAAGGCCATCCAGCTTCTCGCGCTGTTCGGGCGACTGCAGGCGCTCCTTGCCCGAAGGCGTCGGAGTGACCGATTGCAGCCAGGGGCGGATCGAGGCGTACTGCGCATAGAAATGGGTGAAGTCGGGGACGAGGTCCTTGATCACTTCCATGTGCGGAAGCGGGGTGATGCGGATATCGCCCTTGAGGTCTTCGATCGCGGTGGTGCAGGCGAGGCCGTTGCGGCCGTTCATGTTCATGGCGCAGGAACCGCAGATGCCTTCGCGGCACGAACGGCGGAAGGTCAGCGTCGGATCGACCTCGTTCTTGATCTTGATGATCGCGTCGAGGACCATCGGCCCGCATTTCTCGAGGTCGATCTCGAACGTGTCGTAACGCGGGTTCTGGCCCGAATCCGGGTCATAGCGATAGACGGTGAACTTCTTCACCTTCGCGGCACCCTCAGCCTTGTGGTGCTGGCCCTTGCCGCTGATCTTGCTCTTCGCGTCGAGGAAAAATTCGGCCATGAATCCGGTTCCGTCCTATGCTTTGCGCACCCCTCTAGCGATTCAGCGCGGCGGGGCAAGGGGGCAGGGTATTTGAGGGCAGGCAACGCGGGTGCGAACTGCGCTCCCCTGATTGCAGTAAACGCAAGTTGATGAAGTACAGGCGCAGCGCAGCGTCTTTCGCGCGCGAGGCCTGGATGTGCGAAAGCCGCTCTGGTGGGCGCGGCTTTTCGGGTTTCGGTTGGTCTGGACAGGTCAAAGAGCCAGCCGACTTTGGCAGACCGCAGCCGTGTAGGAAAGTTCGCTAAAACGCGGACAAGTCGCAAAACGGACCCTTAGGTTCCGGCCTTGTGCGGCCATCTCAGTCAAATCGCAGACATGCAGTCAGCGCGTGAGCACCGTTTCGATATCCAGGTCCTGCGCGGGATCGCGGTGATGTTCGTGCTGGCTTTCCACGCGTTCCCCGGAATCGCGCGCGGCGGTTTCCTTGGCGTCGACCTGTTCTTTGTCCTGTCCGGCTATCTCGTTACGCGGATCATTCTGGACAGGCTGGGGCGCGGGACATTCACTTTCACGGGCTTCTACCTGCGCCGGGCGCGCCGCCTGCTTCCTGCCGCATGGACGACGCTTCTCGCCACAACCTTGCTGGGCTGGCTGTTCCTGACTTCGGCGCAGTGGCACGACTATCTGCGCCAGCTTTACTGCGCGCTGGCCTTCGTCGCCAATGTCGCGCTGCTGTTCCAGGCGGGTTATTTCGATAGCGAGGCGGCGACGAAGCCGCTGCTGCACACCTAGTCGCTCTCGCTTGAGGAGCAGTATTACCTGATCCTGCCGGTTGCGCTGGTATTCACGCCGCGCCGCTGGCGACTCGCGCTGATCCTTGCCGGGCTGCTGGCCAGTCTGGCCATTGCAGTGGACTGGACGACGCTTGGGGGGCAAGGCGAACCTGGCGTTCTATCTGCTTCCGGCACGGGCTTGGGAACTGCTGGCCGGATCGCTGTGCGCGTGGCTGGCGATCCATCGCCGTCCTGCCGTGGGTCTGCTCTGGCGGAGGCCGGCTCTGGCCGCCATCATCGCCATCTGTGCATGGCATCGGATCATATCCAGCCGGGCTGGCCAGCGATTGCGGTCTGCGCGGCGACAGCGCTGATCCTGCTGGGACGGGATGGCTGGCTTCCGGGCAATCTGGTCACAATGGCCACCGCACGGATCGGCGACTGGTCCTATTCGATCGATCTGATTCACTGGCCGCTGCTGTGGTTTGCGGGGCTGGTTTATCTCGGCAACCCGCCGCTCTGGCTGAAATGTGCGTTGTTGCTTGTATCGATTGGTTTGGGTTGGCTGCAATATCGCCATGTCGAACAGCCGTTGCGCCACGCGGAATTCTGGGCGCAGCGCGGCCGAGCAATTGCCGTGCCTGTTATCATGCTCGCCGCTATTGCCGCAGCCAGCCTGCCGATGATGATCGGCGGTCCGCAGGCGAGGGGGGCCGAGCTTGCCCACGAACTGCGCCCCAATCGCGGGCTGGCGAATGACTGCGGAGAGCTGGGCAATCGCAGGCAGCCGGCAGAGGCGTGCCGCAGCGGACAAGCCCCGAGGATCGCCATCTGGGGAGACAGTTTCGCCATGCACCTGTTGCCCGGCCTGCTGGCCGAACCGGGCATCGCCAATTCCTTGCTGCAAGTTACGCGCAGCGCCTGTGCTCCGATCCCTGGTGCTGCGGAGTTGCGCCCGGGCTACTACCGCATCGCCATGGATAATTGCGTTGAGTTCACGGATTCGGTGCTCGATCAGCTGGGGGCGGTGGAAGCGGTCGATGTCGTTGTCATCAGTTCGCGCTTTCGTCTGCTGACAGGTGACACGCCGTTCCTGCTTGGTGGGCGCACCGATGCCCGGCCCGAGGAACTGGTTGCCGCAGTGGAAGCCGCAATCCGCCGGCTCCAGGCCAGCGGCAAGCGCGTCATCCTCGTCTCGCCCGTGCCGCATCCGACGTTCAATCCTGCCGAGTGCGAGGTCCGGCAGCGCGAAGGCCTGCCAAACCTTTCCGTGAAAAGCTGTGCCTTCACCCTGCAGGACATTCATCCGCAGGTCCTCCGCGTCAGCGAACTGCTGGACGAAGTGGCGCGGCGCACCGGAGCTAGGTTCGTTCAGCTCGACAAGGCGGTATGCCCGGAAGGTATTTGCCGCACCGCTATCGACGGGAAACTGGTGTTCCGCGACCGCAGCCACCTCAGCGTCGCAGGGTCGCGCCGTCTGGTGCCGCACAGCGGCCTGATCAAGGCGATAGGCCTGCCGCTCACTGTTAACCCGCCGCCGGCCAACCGCTGAACCTGGGCCGCTGATCTTCGGCAGCGGCCCGGATTCCGGTAAAAGACTCAGTCGACGTCCGCGCCCAAACCGCCCGAAGGACCGGTGAAGCCGGCAGCGCCGCCTTCGCTTTCCCACCAATAGCCCGGGCGCTTGCGGGTGCCGGTCACTTCCTCGTTAAGCGTGGCCGCGTCATAGAGCCGGCCGCCGATCATGACCTTGGCGATCTTGTCCGAATTGCGGATGTCCTTGGTCGGGTCGGCATCGAGCACGACAAGATCGGCCAGCTTGCCTAGTGCAAGGCTGCCGATATCCGCATCGAAGCCAAGGCTGCGGGCGCTTTCGATGGTGCCGGCGCGAAGGGCCTCCACTGGCGTCATGCCGCCGCGCACGAAGGACCACAGTTCCCAGTGGGCGGCGATCCCGGCTTCCTGACCATGCGCGCCGATCGATACCGGCACGCCGAGCCGGGCGAGCTTGGCCGCCTCGCGCGCGCTGTTATCGTCGACATAGTCCTCTTCGGGAGCGATTTCGCGGCGCGCGCCGGCGGCGGCGAGGGCCGATGCCGGTTCGTGCTTTTGCAGCAGCGGGTGCTTCCAGATCTCGGTGTGCGAGCGCCAATAGGGATCGGCCGCCGGGCCGCCATAGGTCACCACCAGAGTCGGCGTGTAGGCGACCTTCGAGCGCGAGAAGTATTGCAGCACGTCGGTGTACATCACATCGACCGGCACGTTGTGCTCGATCGTGGTGTTGCCATCGGCGATCAGTGACATGTCGAAGCCGAACAGCGAACCGCCTTCGGCCACCGAGCGCATGTTCTCGGCAATAGCAGCCCGCATCACCTGCTGGCGCTGCTCGCGGCGGGGCTGGTTGTAGTTCTTGATCGAGAATGCCCCCTGCGCCTTCAGGCGGCGGACGTGGGCAAGCGCGTCCTCATAAGAGTTGATCTCGGCGTAAACGCCGGGGCTCTTCGCGCCATAGACGATCTCGCCGGTCGAGAAGCTGCGCGGGCCGAGCACGAGGCCGGCGCGCTGCATTTCCAGCTGCGGGAAGACCAGCGCCAACCGGCTTGACGGATCGTGCCGGGTGGTGACGCCGAGCGCGAGGTTGGTCAGTTCCGACCAGTTCGCCTGCAAGGTCAGTTCATCGATGCCGTAGGGGCCGTGGGCGTGGGCATCGACGAGGCCGGGGATGATCGTCTTGCCGGAAGCGTCAACCGTGGGCGTGCCTGACGGAACCGCGACGGAAGCGCGCGGGCCGACGGCCTTGATGCGGTCGCCCTCGATCAGGATCGTGCCGTCCTCGATCACGCCGCCGTCTGCGCCGTTCATCGTGACGATCCGCGCGCCGGTGATGGCAACCGAACCCTTCGGCTTGTCGAGACTGACCGGCATGGAGAGGGAAACGCCGGTGGTTGGGGGAGTGTACTTCGCCGGGCGCGGGCCGGGGGCATTGGCGAAGAACGTGGCGCGGTCGGCGGTGTAGAGCACGGGGCCGAGAGACCAGTGCAGCTTGTTACCGGCGTTCGACCAGTGGATCCAGTCGGCCCCGTCAGCGCTGGCCTTGGTAACCGGCAGCGGCGTTCCCGAAGGCTGGGCGGAGAGCGTCTGGGTGCCCGGCAGCATCGGCATGACGAAGGCTTGATAGTTCTGGCGAAAGGCGAAGAACTTGCCATCCGGCGAAACCGCATAGTCGTTCACCAGCTCGCCCTCGGCATGGACGCGCTTGGCCTCGCCATTGAGGTCGGTGCTGACCAGCTTGCCCTTACCGCCTTCATAGACATAGGCGAACACGCGGTCGCTGGCCGCGCCGAACTGCGGGTGGCCGCCATCGCGCAACACGCGGGTCACTGCGCCGCCGGTGGTCGCGACCTTGTAGAGGCCGGGCTCCGCCGAATTGCGCGGGGAGACGAGCCCGCCGCCTTGCTGCTTTTCGAAGACGATTGTGCGGCCATCGGGGGAGAAGGTGGGGCGCGCATAATGTCCGGGGGTGGATGTGACGGAAGCTGCGCCGGTGCCATCGGTTCCCACCGTGCGGACTTCGCCAAGGCCGGTGTCGGTCCAGCGCACGAAAGCCACGCGGCGGCTGTCAGGCGACCATGCGGGATAGGCTTCCATCGCCTCGGTCTCGCTGGTCAGCCGGCGGGCCGTGCCACCGGCTGCGGGCTTGACCCACAGCTTGCCGAGCGTTTCGAAGACGATCTGGCTGCCATCTGGCGAAACAGTCGCGCCGCGCGGGATCGAGGTGTTGAACGTCGCCGGTGCCACCGGGATGGCCGGGCGCGGGGGATCGACGACGAGACGCGTGTCATTGACGCGGAAAGGGATCACGCTCGCTTTGGCCGAGGCGAGGTCGAGCCGGTTGAGCTTGCCGCCGGCCCAGAACACGATGGTCTTGCTGTCAGGCGTCCAGGCCATGTTGGGATAGACGCCGGTCACGGCCCAGGTTTCCTGCACGTCCTGATCGAGCGTGTCATAAACCTTGCGGTCGGTGCCGGTGGCAAGATCGCGGACATAGAGCTTCGACTTCGTCCGTTCGCGCCGGACATAGGCGATCTTGCTGCCATCGGGCGAAGGCGTGGCCCGCACCGCGCCGCCTTCGCCGCCGATGGCCTGATCGGTCTCACCGGTTTCAAGGTCATAGCGTTCGATGGCAAACAGCTGGGTATTGCTGTCCTGTGCGTAGATGAAGGTGCCGCCCGGCGTGGTATTGCGGGTGAAATAGATGTGCTTGCCATCTGGCGCGAAGATCGGTTCGCCCAGTTCCTTCTGGTGCGTTTCGTTGGGCCGTTTGACCAGTTGCACGCCGGCACCGCCCGAAACGTGGTACATCCAGACCTCCCCGGTGCCGAGTGAGCGCTGGGTGGTGAAGTGCTTTTTGGCAACGATGTACTGCCCGTCGGGGCTCCAGCTCGGCTGGTTGAGCAGGCGGAAGTTTTCCGTGGTCAGCTGGCGCTTGTCGCTGCCATCGGCGTTCATGATCCAGATGTTGTCACCGCCGCCCCGGTCGGAAGTGAAGGCGATCCGCTTGCCATCGGGCGAGAAGCGCGGCTGCGTTTCATAGGCGAGGCCTTCCGCGATGCGGGTTGGCGTGCCGCCCTCGATTGGCAGGGTGTAGATATCCCCCAGCAGGTCGAAGGCCACGCGCTTGCCATCGGGCGAAACGTCGAGGTTCATCCACGTGCCCTCGGCGGTGTCGATGGCGATGGGCCGGGTCTTCATCCCCGGCGGGGCATTGACGTCCCACTTGGCTTCCTTGGCTGGTTCAGCGGCGAGGGCGGGGGCGGAAATGGCGATGGCGAGGGTAGATACGGCAGCAAAAGTGCGAAGCATACGAAAGGTGTCCCCAAATCGGAATGGGCGCAACATCAAGCTACTTTCACCAATGTCAACGCCTGTCCGATGAACGTCCAAGGCGGCTTGCCGGATGACTTGGGCTGTGGTCCCTTGGTGCACATGAAACCGTCTGTTTTCAGTCCCGGTGCACGGCCATGACCATGCGCGCCTGCGTCTTCGGCGCGTCCGGAGGGATTGGTGCCGCGCTGGTCGCCCGGCTGGCCGCGCGCGATGATGTGGCGGAGGTTTTTGCCCTGTCGCGCCAGCCGGATGCGGGCGGGGACAAGGTTACGAGCCTCGCCTTCGACCTCACCGACGAAGCCACGATAGCGGCCGCCGTGGCTCAGATGGGCGAGGGCGGGGCGATCGACCTTGCGATCATCGCCACCGGTATTCTCTCGCTCGGCGAAGGCAAAGGCCCGGAAAAGAGTCTCTCGCAGATCGATGGCGCGGCGATGGCGCAGGTCTTTGCGCTCAATACCATCGGTCCCGCGCTGGTCATGAAACATGTCGTGACGCTGCTTTGCCGCGAATCCCGCGCGGTGCTGGCCGTGCTATCGGCGCGCGTCGGATCGATTGGCGACAACAAGCTCGGAGGCTGGCACTCCTACCGCGCATCCAAAGCCGCGCTGAACATGCTGGTGCGCAACTGCGCGATCGAATTCGCGCGCACCCGGCCCAAGGCCATTGCGGTCGCCCTCCATCCGGGGACGGTCGACACCGCCCTGTCGCAGCCCTTCCAGCGCGGGGTACCGCAAGACAAGCTGTTTACCCCGGATCGCTCCGCAGGGCACCTGCTGGAGGTCATCGAGGGCTTGGCCCGCGAAGACAGCGGCGGCCTGTTTGCGTGGGACGGACAGCGCATTGAATTCTGAGAGGACAGACATGGCCAAGGCAGATTTCAGCCCGGACAAGGCGCACGGCGGCCCCAGCTCCTATCCGCCGCCACATGGCGAGAAGCTGGAGGGGCGCAAGACGTGGATCGTCACGCGCGAATTCGGCCTGACCCAGTTCGGCGTCAACCGCGTGGAGCTGCCACCCGGCGGCTGGTCGTCAAACCGCCACTGGCACCGGACCAATGACGAGGCGGTGATCGTCATTTCGGGCGAACTGGTGCTGGTCACCGACGATGGCGAGGAAGTGCTGCGCGCGGGGGATTGCGTGGCCTTCAAGGCCGGGGTCGCCAATGCCCACCACTTGCAGAACCGTTCCGACGCCCCGGCGGTCTACTTCGATATCGGCGGCCGCGATCCCTATGACGTATCGACCTTCCCCGACATCGGGCTTGAGGCGCGCACCCGCATGGCCATCGAATTCCGCGAGATCACATGACGATCACCCTGCACATGTTCCCGACGCTCAACGCCCACAAGGTGACGATCGCGCTAGAGGAAATGGAGCTGCCCTACGAGATCGCTTTCATCGACATCTTGAACGGCGGTCAGGACGATCCGAAATTCCGTGCGCTCAACCCCAACGGGCGGGTCCCGGTGCTCACCGATGGCCCGGTAACCGTGTTCGAGAGCGCGGCGATCCTGCAGTACCTTGGGCGCAAGTCCGGGCGGTTCTACCCGGCGGACGAAGCCGGCCGGGCCGAAGTCGATTCATGGCTGTTCTGGCAGATGGCCGGACTGGGGCCGTCATCGGGCAACGTCAACTGGTTCACCCGCGCAGCGCGCAAGGACGGCCGCGATCCCTTGGAAACCGGCTTGGCAATCCACCGCTTCACCAAGGAAACCGCGCTGCTGTTCGACGTGCTCGAAACCCGGCTGGCAGGCCGTGAATACCTCTGCGGTGCCTATTCGATTGCCGACATGGCCTGCTGGACGTGGATCGACAAATACCCCGATAACGGCGGTGGGCTTGCCAGCCGGCCCCGCCTTGCCGCATGGCATGGCGCCATAGTCGCCCGCCCGGCAGTGCAACGCGCGCTGCGGGCCGGGCAGGACCTGATACAACGATAACAGACCGGAGAAGATCACCTGTGAGCGACCATTTCGTCCGGCCCGACGTTCAGGCTTTCCTCGACATGATGAAGGCCAATCCCCGCCCGCCGATGAGCGATGAATTGGTCGCCTATATGCGCAGCCTGCCGCCGGGAGCGATCCCCTCACTCGACCTGCCCGTGGGCGAACTGGCGGTAATCCGTGACCTGACAATGCCGGGGCCGGGCGGCGACATTCCGCTGCGCCTGTTCGATGCCAAGGCCGAACGCGCACCCGGTCCGGTGGTGGTCTATTACCACGGCGGCGGCTTTGCGGCTGGGTCGATCGACAGTCACGCCGCCGTCTGCGCTGACATAACGCGGGCGATAAACCTGCCGGTGGTCTCGGTCGAATACCGCCTCGCGCCGGAAAATCCCTGGCCCGCAGCGCCCGACGATGCCGAGGCTGCAGCGCGCTGGGTGGCGGAAAACGGCGCGGCTTTGGGCATCGAACCAACCGCGCTGGTGCTCGCCGGGGATAGCGCCGGGGGCAACCTTGCCGCCGTCACTGCGATTGCCTTGCGTGACGCGCCGGCGGCGCTGCCGGTGCTGTTCCAGTTCCTGATCTACCCGGTCACCGATTCGCAGACACTCCACCCTTCGCGCCGGACCTTTGCAGACGGTTTCTTCCTGTCGAGCAATGACATGGCCTACTTCGACCGCGCCTATGCCAGCGACGTCTCGCACTGGCGTTCGTCCCCAGCGCGCGCCGATCTCGCCGAACTGCCGCCCGCGATGGTCGTCACTGCCGGGCTCGATCCGCTGCGCGACGAAGGCCGCGAATATGCGCGGCTGCTGGAAGCGGCAGGCGTGCCGACGAAGCTGCTGGAGGCCGACGGCACGATCCACGGCTTCTTCAACTATCGCCTGCACATCCCATCGGCGCGCGACGATTTTTCCGAGGCGCTGGAACTGGCCAACTCCATGCTGCTTGAGGCAGGCGGGATGTAACGCCTGACCCTGTCGGCGCTTTCGCTTGATTGGCCTGCCTTGCGCTCTTGCGGTGCAGGCGAGGCGGCCTAGCCTGCGCCGATGGAGAGGCACACGGCCAAAACCTTCTGCCGTAATTGCAGCGCGCACTGCGCGATGGAAGTCGACGTGGTCGATGGCCGGCTGGCGGGCGCGCGGCCCGATGGGACGCTATCGCCTTATGGCGCTTACCTGTGCCCCAAGGGTCGCGCCTCGGTGGATTTTCACAACGGGGCGGAAGGACGGCTGCTCGCCAGCCTGAAGCGGACAGGCGAGGGCGGCTATGCGCCAATCGACAGCCACACGGCGATGGCGGAAATCGCCGACCGGCTCGCGGCAATCGTCGCCGCACATGGCCCGCGCGCGGTGGCGGTCTATCATGGCACCGGGGCCTATCGCTCTGTGCTTGGCAATATCATGGAGCGCGCCTGGGTGGCGCAGCTCGGCACGCCCAATTTCTTCTCGACCATGACCATCGACCAGTCTGGCAAATGGGTATCCGCCGCGCGGGTGGGCATCATGGCGAGCGGCAAACATGCGATCCGCGATGCCGATCTGGCCGTGCTCAGCGGCGGTAATCCGGTCGTCACACATCAGGGCGCGCCTTATGCCGTGGCCGAAAGCGGCGCGCCGGGGCGGTCGTTCGAACGGCTCAAGGAACGCGGCGGCAAGGTCGTGCTGATCGACCCGCGCCGAACCGAGACCGCGCGCTATGCCGATCTGCATATTCAGCCGAGGCCGGGGCAAGACGCGGCAATCTTTGCCGCGGTGGCCCACGTTATGCTGCGCGATGGCACGTGGGACAGCGGCTTCGTTTCGCGCCATTGCAACGGGTTGGAAGACCTGCGCGCGGCGGTTGCGCCATTCACGCCAGAAGTGGCCGCAGCGCGGGCGGACGTGCCGGTGGAACAGATCGAAACGCTCGCCCGCTGGCTCGGCGAGGCCAAGCGCCCGGTCGTGGGCAGCGGCACCGGGCCATCGATGGCGGACCATTCTAACCTTGCCGAGACGATGATTGATGTCGTCGGCCTTTTGGCCGGCGGCTACCGCCGCGCGGGCGACCTTGTGCGCAATCCCGGCACGCTCAAACCCAAGGTCGTACGCGAAATGGCGCTGGCGCCCAGCCGCAGTTTTGAAAAGGCACCGTTCTGCCTGTCCGAGCCGGTCGGGCCGCTGATGCACGAATTGCCCACGGCCCTGATCCCGCGCGAGATCATAGCCGACCACCCCGACCACATCCGCGCGCTGGTGGTGTTCGGCGGTGATCCGCTGATGGCGCTGGGCGATCCCGGCGTGGCCAAACCTGCGTTCGAGGCGCTCGACCTGCTGGTCTCGCTCGATTGCCGGATGACCGAGACCGGTAAATTGGCCGACTATGTCGTGGCCGCCAGCCAGCCATTCGAGCGGCACGAACTGACCTTTGCCGCCGATGCGCTTTATCCTGAACCCTTCGCACAATACTCGCCGCCGCTGGTGGCGAAACCCGGCGATGTCGTCGACGACTGGGAGTTTTTCTGGTCGGTCGCCGCGCGGATGGGACTGGATCTGACGTTCAAGTATTGGGGCTATGGGCTGGATTACGGTTCGATCCCGGGCGGTCTGCCGCTGTCATGCGAAGAGCGTCCAGAGCCTGAAGCCCTATGCCGCTTCCTGTGCAGCGACGGTGCGGTCACGTTTGACGAACTGGCCGCAAATCCCGGCGGGGTGCGCCCGCAGCGCGACCCGGTTCACGTGCTCTCCGCGCCCGAGGGCTGGGACCAGCGGCTAGATCTGTGCCCGTCCGATATGGCGGCGGAACTGGCCGTGGTTGCAAAGGAAGCGCCCGATCCTGCGCCGTTCCGCCTGACCTGCCGGCGCGTGCTCCATGCCCTCAACGGCGCGTTCAGGGAGTCGCGCGGCAATCGCAAGCGGCATCCGGTCAATCACGCCTACATGGCCCCGGCGGACATGGCGGATCTGGGCCTGGAGGACGGCTGCGAGGTGGCGATCGTCTCGACCCACGGCGCGATCCGGGCCTTTGTGAAGGGCGAGGACCGGCTGCGGCGCGGCGTCGTTTCGATGACGCACATGTTCGGCACGCTGGATGGCACCGGTGATCCGCGCGGCGAGGGTGGGAGCAATGTCGGGCGGCTGACCTCGCTCAGCGAGCATGTTCAGCCGATCAACTTCATGCCGCGCTTTTCCGCCGTGCCAGTGGAAATTCGAAAAGTCTGACCCCCAAACGAAAATCCCCTCCCGGCCGGGTGGCGGGGAGGGGATGTTTCGTTTGGGTCTTGGCAGACCTTGGCGGCTTATTCGCCGAAGGTGCGCTGCCACCAACCGCGACGGGCAGGGCCGGAAGCGGGTGCTTCTTCGCCGGCATCGTCGACCAGGTCAGCAGCAGGTCGCGGTTCGGCTTTGGCTGCTACCTCAGCTTCCGCTTCGACGGCGGCTGCCGGTTCGGCATCGGCCTTCTTCTTGCGGGTGCGCTTCGGCTTGGCTTCGGCAACCGGCTCGGCGGTCACTTCGGCTTCCGGTTCTGCCACAGGGGCCGGAGCTTCCTCTTCGGCTTCAGGCTCGACCTTCTTCTTGCGCGTCCGCTTGGGCTTTTCGGCCACCTGTGCTTCTTCCGCGACCGGAGCTTCTTCAGCAGGAGCCTCTACGGCCTCGGCTTCGACATCGGCCTTTTTGCGGCGGGTACGCTTCTTGGGAGCGGGCTCTTCAGCAGCAGCTTCCTCGGCCGCAGGAGCCTCGTTAGCAGCCGGCTCGGCCTGATCGGCATCGCCGTCCTCGCCAGCGGTTTCCTCGCTACCGCCTTCGCTGCCCTCTTCACCGCGACCACGGCCACCACGCCGGCGACGACCACGACGGCGACGCTTGCGCGGTCCTTCGCCATCGCCTTCACCTTCGGCGCGCTCTTCGCCGCCTTCGATTTCCTCGTCGTCGTCGCGTCCGGTTTCGCCTTCAGCGTCGTCGTCAGAGCGGCCGTCTTCACGGTGCTCCTCGGGGCCGTTTTCCCGGCCTTCCTCACGATCGCCTTCTTCACGATCGCCATCACGGCTGCGGCCCTTGCCGCCACGGCGGCGACGGCGGCGTTTGCCGCGATCTTCACCTTCACCGCGTTCACCGCGTTCACTACGCTCGCCGCGTTCGCTGCGATCTTGGCGCTCTTCCTCTTCTTCCTTGTCATCGAAGTCCTCGTCGACGATATCGTCTTCCTCGGGCTCGCTGATCGGCTCGAAGCGCGGCATCACCGTCGGGCGCGGGCCGGACGAAGCGACGCGCATCTTCGCGCCTTCGTTCTCGCCTTCGGGGATGACCTGTACCTGGACACCGTAGCGTTCCTCGATCTCGTGCAGGTCGGCGCGCTTGGTGTTGAGCAGGTAGATCGATGCCTCGGTCGAGGCATAGAGCGTGATTACCGTGCCACGGCCCTTGGCGGCTTCGTCCTCGATCAGGCGAAGTGCGGCAAGGCCCGAGCTTGATGCCGTGCGGACCAGGCCGACGCCGTCGCAGTGTGGGCAGGCGCGGGTCGAGGCTTCAAGCACGCCGGTGCGCAGGCGCTGGCGGCTCATTTCCATCAGGCCGAAGCTGGAGATCCGGCCGACCTGAATACGGGCGCGGTCGTTCTTCAGCGCGTCCTTCATGGCTTTCTCGACCTTGCGGACGTTCGAGCCATATTCCATGTCGATGAAGTCGATCACGACGAGACCGGCCATGTCGCGAAGGCGCAACTGACGGGCGATTTCGCGGGCGGCTTCAAGGTTGGTGCTGAGCGCCGTCGCCTCAATGCCGTGCTCCTTGGTGGAACGGCCCGAGTTGATGTCGATCGAAACCAGCGCCTCGGTCGGGTTGATAACCAGATAGCCACCGCTCTTGAGTTGGACGACCGGTTCGAACATCGCGGTTAGCTGGTCTTCCGCCCCGTAGCGCTGATAGAGCGGCACCGGGTCCGAATAGGCCTTCACGCGCTTGGCGTGGCTGGGCATCAGCAGCTTCATGAAGTCGCGCGCGGCGCGGTAGCCGTGTTCGCCTTCGACGATGACTTCTTCGATATCCTTGTTGTAGATATCGCGGATCGCCCGCTTGATCAGGTCGCTGTCCGAATGGATCGCCGCCGGTGCGCTCGACCGCATCGTGGTCTCACGAATGCCGTCCCACAGGCGGGCAAGGTAATCGAAGTCACGCTTGATCTCGGTCTTGGTGCGCTGCAGGCCTGCCGTGCGGACGATGCAACCCATCGACTTGGGCAGGTCCATCTCGGCAATGATGCCCTTGAGCCGCTTGCGGTCAGCTGCCGAGTTGATCTTGCGGCTGATGCCGCCGCCATGGCTCGAATTGGGCATGAGCACGCAGTAACGGCCGGCAAGGCTGAGGTACGTGGTCAGGGCAGCACCCTTGTTGCCGCGTTCTTCCTTGACGACTTGGACGAGCAGCACCTGACGGCGCTGGATGACGTCCTGGATCTTGTAGCGGCGGCGCAGCGCCATGCGCTTGGCGCGCAGGTCATCGGCTTCCTTGGCGTGGCCGCGATTTCCGCCGCCACCCTGACGCCGGCGTCCACGGCCGCGGCCGCGACGATCATCGCCGCCTTCGCCTTCTTCGGCTTCTTCACCATCGTGATCGAAGCCGTTTTCGACGTGGCCATCCTCGATGGTCGCAACTTCGTCCTTCTCGGCCGTGTCGACTTCCATCACGCCGCCGAAGTCATCGCCATCGTGGTGATGTTCGTGGCTGGTCCCGGCCATGTCGTCGGCCAGGGTTTCACCCAGCTCGTCGTCGCCAACGAAGTCTTCCTCACCCTCGGCCTTGGCGCGCAGGGCGGCCTCTTCCTCGGCATGGGCGGCTTCTTCAGCAAGCAGCTGTTCGCGATCCTCTTTGGGGATCTGGTAGTAGTCGGGATGGATTTCGCTGAAAGCCAGGAAGCCGTGCCGGTTTCCGCCGAAATCGACGAAAGCGGCCTGCAACGATGGCTCTACGCGTGTAACCTTGGCGAGGTAGATGTTGCCCTTGATCTGCTTGTGTTCAGCAGATTCAAAGTCGAACTCCTCAATCCTGTTCCCCTTTAGCACCGCCACCCGGGTCTCTTCCTGGTGGCGCGCATCGATAAGCATGCGCGTTGTCATTGGTATTACTCCATGCGCGCCGCCGCACTTCCATCGGGAGAAGGGCGGCGCGTCCATATGCAAACACGCCATGGCCGGTGGAGCAGGATGAACCTGCCGTGTTGGTCATGGCGATGTGGGTGTTTCCGCGCTGCCGAAATGCGCGCGCGGGCTGGCCAGATGGCCGTGTTGCGACTGCGGGATAGTCAAGGCGCGGCGAAAAGTTGCGCGCATCGCATTGCGATTCCAGCACCGTCAGCGTTGCCCGCGCCGTGGGGCGCAGGGCTTGGCAAAACGGTGAAAGGCTTGTCATTCCAGCATCAACCTGTTCGAATCCGGAACTCTTGCGGTCCGGCATAGCGGAACATTCATGCTCCGGCGCGGGTCTGCTAGCACTGCTGGTGCCGCCCCGCAAGGATTGAGGATGAATAGCGCGCAGCGATTGCGACAGGCCTAACAACCGCTTAACGGGAAATCCCATGCGTCGCGCTCCGCCGTTCATCCTGTTGCTCCTGATCCCTGTCGCGGTGCTGGCGGGGCTGGTCTGGCTTGACAGTGCCTTCGGCTTTGCCGGGCGCGGGCGCGACTATGTCATCCGGCTCGATCTGCCGCCGCCGGCGGGCGAGGTTGGCCTGCCGCCGATCGAAGGCCCGCTCGATCCCAGCCGGCCACTGGTGGTGATCGATGCCGGGCACGGCGGCTTCGATCCCGGGGCAGGGAGCGAGCGGGTGCGCGAAAAGGATGTCACCCTAGCTCTCGCCCGCGCGCTGCGCGACCGCCTGATCGAAGGCGGGGGCGTGCGGGTTGCCCTGACGCGCGGTGACGACAAGTTCCTGGTCCTTGAAGAACGGGCCGGAATCGCCCGCCGGCTTAAGGCGGACCTGTTCATTTCGATCCATGCCGATGCCGCGCCGACTGACGAAGCGAGCGGCGGCACAGTCTATGTCCTGTCGGAACGCGGGTCGAACCAGACAGCGGCGCTGCTGGCCGAAAAGGAAAACCGCGCCAACGTGATCAACGGCGTGCAGCTTTCGCGGCAATCCGGTGATGTGAGCTCGATCCTGGTCGATCTGGCGCAGCGTGAAACGTTGGCCCAGTCAGAGGATTTCGCTGCGCTGATCCTGCGCGAAGGGCGCGGCGAGATGCGGTTCCGCGAATCCGCGATCCAGTCGGCTGCCTTCATCGTGCTGAAAAGCGCCGACCTGCCTTCGGTCCTGTTCGAAGCCGGTTACATCACCAACCCCGAGGATGCGACATGGCTCAAGTCCGGGGAAGGGCGCGATGCCTTTTCGAAGAGCGTTGCCCAGGCCATCCGCGTCTATTTCGCCCGTCATCAGCCCGGTTGAGAAAAGCCTGTGGCAACAGCGCGCGACCCCATGCTAGGAGCCGGCGATGGCCGACGAGACTGCCCCTGAATCGAGCTTGGCTTCGACCCGCCTGCGCATTCGCCGCGAGGCGAGCGGCGCGGCTGAATGGTTTCGTTCGAACTGGCGGGAAAGCCGGCGTTTCCGGTGGGGCGGCTATCTGCTGGGCGCGCTGCTGACGATCTATGCGGTGATCTGGCTGGCGATTCTGCGCACGCTGCCATCGGCCGATAGCCTGCTGACCTACCAGCCGCCGCTGCCCACCATGGTGCGCGGCGTGAACGGCGAAATCGTCTATTCCTATGCGCGTGAGCGGCGCGTCCAGCTGCGTTTCGTCGATTTCCCCAAGCCGGTGATCAATGCCTTCCTCTCGGCCGAGGACAAGACCTTCTGGAGCCATGGCGGCATCGATTACACCGGCATCGCCGGCGCCGTGGTCGACTATGTCACCAAGATCGGCTCGGGCAACCGTGCGCGAGGCGGCTCGACCATCACGCAGCAGGTGGCGAAGAACATCTTGATCGGCGACGAATATTCGCTGGGCCGCAAGTTCAAGGAAATGGTCCTCGCTGGGCGCATTGAATCGGTGCTCAACAAACAGCAGATTCTCGAGCTGTACCTCAACGAAATCCCGCTTGGCCGGCAGAGCTTTGGCGTGGAAGCGGCGGCATTGGCCTATTTCGGCAAGGACGTTGATCAGCTGTCGCTGAGCGAGGCGGCGTTCCTCGCCATCCTGCCCAAGGCGCCCGAACGTTATGGCCGCGCCAAATATGCAGAAGCTGCGATAGAGCGCCGCAACTGGGTGCTCGAGCAGATGGCCGACAATGGCTGGGCGACGCCTGAACAGGTGGCCGAAGCCAAGGCGCAGCCGCTTGGCATCATTGCCCGCCGGGTGGAGAGTTATGACCCCTCGAACGGCTATTTCGTTGAGGAAGTCCGCCGGCGACTGGCCGAGAAATACGGTGAAACTGCCGACAAGGGGCCGAACAGCGTCTATTCCGGCGGCCTGTGGGTACGCACCTCGCTCGACCCGCAAATGCAGAAGGCCACCGAAGAAGCCCTGCGCGCCGCGCTGCTGCGCTATCATGGCGGGCGGGGCTGGGTCGGCCCGATCGACAAGCTGGACGTAACGCCCGACAAGTGGCTCGGACCGCTGGTCGCGGCGAACCATACCATCCATTATCAGGACTGGCGTATTGGCGTTGTCACCCAGCGCGACGGCCCGCGGGCGACCATCGGCTTTACCGATGGTTCGACCGCGCCGCTGGTCGGCCTGCCCCAGACAATCAAGGCAGGCGACGTAACCGCCGCCTCGCCGGTCGGAAACGCCTGGACCGTCCGCGCCGTGCCCGAGGTTTCGGGCGGGATGCTGTTTCAGGACGCAAGTACCGGTCGCGTGCTGGCGATGCAGGGCGGATTCGACGCCGGTCTGGGCAGCTTCAACCGGGCGACGCAGGCACAGCGCCAGCCGGGCTCGACGATCAAGCCTTTCGTTTATGGCACGGGCCTCGATTACGGCATGACGCCAGCGACGATGGTCCCCGACCAGGCCTTCTGCGTCTATCAGGGTGCGGCTCTGGGGCAGAAGTGCTTCCGCAACTTCGACATGCGCGGCGCGGGCGGGATTCACACCATGCGCTGGGGCCTTGAACAGTCGCGCAACCTGATGACCGTCCACATTGCCAATGACACCGGCATGGACCGCGTCGTCAAGACGATCGACCGCGTCGGCATCGGCAAGTACGAACCCTATCTCAGCTTCGCGCTGGGCGCTGGCGAGACGACCGTTGCCCAGATGGTGAACGCCTATGCGGCGCTGGCCAACAATGGCGTGCAGTTCAACCAGTCGATGATCGACTATGTGCAGGACCGCAACGGCAAGGTCATCTGGCGCGCGGACGAGCGCCGCTGCGAAAAGTGCAACATGGCAGAATGGGATGGCAGCGCCATGCCGCGCTTTGCCCCGCGCGGCCGCGAAGTGATGGATCCGCGCACGGCCTATCAGGTTGTCCACATGCTCGAAGGCGTGGTCACGCGCGGCACCGCCACTGTGCTCAGTGATCTTGGCTTGCCCCTGTTCGGCAAGACCGGCACCAGTTCGGGCCCGACCAACGTCTGGTTCATGGGCGGCAATCAGGATATCGTCGGCGGCGTCTATCTTGGCTTCGATCAGCCGCGTTCACTCGGCGGCTATGCGCAGGGCGGCACCATGGCCGCGCCGATCTTCAAGCAGGTCGTACAGGCCACAAAGCCGCGCTGGTCGCGCCTGCCATTCACCGCCCCGCGCGATATCCACATGGTCAAGGTCGACCGGGTGACCGGCAAGCAGGTGTTCGGCGGAACCGCGATCAACGAAGGCAAGTCGGCGATCATCTGGGAAGCCTTCAAGGCCGAGGCCGAACTGCGCGAGGCCAGCCGCGAGGACAAGCTGAAAGAACAGCGCGATGCCCTCGTCGCCGCCGTGCGCCGCGTTCGCAAGGCGTCGGAACCGCAGGGAGCAGAAGCCGCGCCCAAGGAAGAGCCGCCAGTCAAACCTGCAGGCGATCCAGTCGGGCTTTACTGATGAGATCACCCGGCGCATACCCGGCGCCATGATCTCACGCCGACTTGTCCCGCTCGCCCCGCTGGCCGCTGTTGCCGCCATGCTCATCTCCGCTCCGGCTTCGGCTGAACTCGCCGTTGGTGCCAAGGCACCTGCGTTCGTTGCCAAGGGTGCGCTGGCCGGGAACCCGATCGACGTGTCGCTGGCCAAGCGGCTCAAGCAGGGGCCGGTGGTGCTCTATTTCTATCCCAAGGCTTTCACGCAGGGCTGCACGCTTGAAGCTCACGCCTTTGCCGAGGCGACTGACGATTTCGCCAAGGCCGGGGCCAGCGTGGTCGGCATGTCGAACGATGATGTGCCCACCTTGCAGAAGTTCTCCAAGGAAGCCTGCCGTGACAAGTTCGCGGTCGCATCGGCAACCCCGCAAATCGTCGCGGCCTATGACGTCGCGCTCAGCCGCCCGGGCATGCCGGCAGGCCTGACCAAGCGCACGTCCTATGTCATCGGCAAGAACGGCCGCATCGCTTTCGTCCATTCGAACCTCGACTGGCGCGATCACGTCAAGCTGACGCTTGAGGCGGTGCGCAAGATGAAGGCCGGCAAGAAGGGCTGAGGCTCTCAGCATTCCCATCTCAGGCGGGGCGGCCTTTACTTTCAGGTCCCTTTCGCTAAGCGGGGCGGCGCAGGTGCCGCCCTGCTTTTTCGTGTTCTTGGAGTGACGAATCATGCGTGCCGAAGGGCAGGCCCATATTGACCGGATCAACGCCGCACTCGCGCTGGTCCGCAAGTTCCTTGACTGGGAGCGCGCTCTGCGCCGCCTCGATGAACTGAACGCCCGGGTCGAAGATCCCAAGCTCTGGGACAATCCCAAAGAAGCCGAAGCGGTGATGAAGGAACGTCGCCGGCTCGAAGCGTCGATTGGCGCGGTGAAGGACATTTCGCAGGAAATGTCCGACGCGGTCGAATATGTCGAACTTGGCGAGTTGGAAGGCGACGAGGCGACGGTCCAGGAAGGGCTCGATGCCTTGGCTGCGCTCGCGCAGCGCGCCGACCGTGACAAGGTTCAGGCGCTGCTCGCAGGGGAAGCCGACGGCAACGATACCTACATCGAAATCCACGCCGGCGCTGGCGGCACCGAGAGCCAGGACTGGGCGGAAATGCTGTTCCGCATGTACACCCGCTGGGCCGACAAGCGCGGTTTCAAGACGGAAACGATCGAATACCAGGCAGGGGATCAGGCCGGAATCAAGTCCGCGACGATCCTTATCAAGGGCGAGAACGCCTATGGCTATGCCAAGACCGAGAGCGGCGTCCACCGCCTCGTCCGCATCAGCCCTTATGATAGCTCGGCGCGGCGCCACACCTCGTTCAGCTCGGTCTGGGTGTTCCCGGTGATCGATGACAATTTCAATATCGAGATTAACCCGGCTGACCTCAAGATCGACACCTACCGCGCGTCTGGCGCCGGCGGCCAGCACGTCAACACCACCGATTCGGCCGTGCGCATGACTCACGTGCCCTCAGGCATCATTGTTGCCAGCCAGCAAGATCGCAGCCAGCACAAGAACCGCGAGATCTGCATGGGCATGCTCAAGTCCCGGCTCTACGAAGCCGAAATGCAGAAGCGCGAAGAGGCGGCCAACGTTGAATTTGCGGCGAAGAGCGACATTGGCTGGGGCCACCAGATCCGTTCCTACGTTCTCCAGCCGTACCAGATGGTGAAGGACCTGCGCACCGGTGTGACCAGCCCGACGCCGGATGACGTGCTGGACGGCGATCTCGACCAGTTCATGGCGGCGGCTTTGTCGCAGCGCGTGACCGGCGAAAAGGTAGAGGTGGAGGACGTCGATTGAGGCAACTTGCTGCCTCGGTCCTGACGATAATCGCTCTGGCTGCCTGTTCGAAGCAGCCGGCTCAGTCTCCGACGTTTCCCAAACCCGACCGTCCGGTTTCGGCCGTCGGCGCCACCGAATTCTCGACCGAAGTCCAGCGCGACAAGCTGGGCGAGGCCAATATGGTGATGGACCTGGCCAAGATCGGCGCAGGCACCACCGTGGCCGATCTGGGCGCGGGTGAGGGCTATTACACGGTCCGTCTGGCCGAACGCGTCGGCGCCAAGGGCAGGGTGCTCGCGGTCGATATCGATCCCGGTGCGATCCAACGGCTTGGCCAACGGGTTGAGCGCGAGCGGCTCGACAATGTCTCGATCAAGACGGGCCTTCCGGAAAATCCGCGTCTGCCAGATGCTTCGTTTGACCGGGTGTTCATGGTCCACATGTATCATGAGGTCGCCGACCCCTATGGCTTCCTGTGGGCCATGCGCCCGGCGCTGAAACCGGGCGGTCAGGTTATCGTGGTCGATGTCGACCGGCCGACCGATAAACATGGTATTCCCCCGGCGCTTTTGTTTTGTGAAATGGGCGCTGTGGGCTTTCGCTTGGTGCAATTTGTCCGTAAGCCGGAACTGACCGGCTATTACGCGCAGTTCGAGGCTGTGGGCGCTCGCCCTGAACCCGCTGCGATCAAGCCGTGCAAGTTGGGCGCAGACGGCACTGCAGTGCAGCGCTGACAGAGGAAGTACAATGAGTTTCAAGGGGTTAAAGCCGATTACCTACGGCGGACGCGAAGTCTGGCCGCTGGTGGAAGGCGGCAAGGGCGTTTCGGCCACCAATCACATGAGCTCGGGTGCCTGGGCGGCTGCTGGCGGCATCGGCACGGTCAGCGCCGTCAATGCTGACAGCTATGATCCCGAAGGCAAGATCATCCCGCAGATTTACCATGCGCTGACCCGCAAGGAACGGCATCTGGAACTGATCCAGTACGGCATCGATGGCGCCGTGGAACAGGTCAAGCGCGCCTATGACGTTTCGAACGGCAAGGGTGCGATCAACATCAACATCCTGTGGGAAATGGGCGGCGCGCAGCCGATTCTCGAGGGTATCCTCGAACGCACCAAGGGCTTGATCACCGGCGTCACATGCGGCGCGGGCATGCCTTACAAGCTGGCCGAGATCGCCCAGCGCTTCAACGTCCACTATCTGCCGATCGTCAGCTCCGCACGCGCCTTCCGCGCCTTGTGGAAGCGGTCCTATTCCAAGGTCAGCGAACTGCTGGGCGCGGTGGTCTATGAAGATCCCTGGCTCGCCGGCGGTCACAACGGCCTGTCGAACGCCGAAGACCCGCGCAAACCCGAAGACCCCTATCCTCGCGTCAAGGCGCTGCGCGATACGATGCGGGCCGAGGGTGTTTCGGATTCGGTGCCGATCGTCATGGCCGGCGGCGTCTGGTTCCTGCGCGAGTGGGACAACTGGATCGACAATCCCGAGCTCGGCCAGATCGCGTTCCAGTTCGGCACCCGGCCCTTGTTGACTGAAGAGAGCCCGATCCCGATGGGCTGGAAAAACGCTCTGCGCGAACTCGAACCCGGTGACGTGCTGCTGCATAAATTCAGCCCGACCGGCTTTTATTCCTCCGCCGTGCGCAATCCGTTCCTGCGCAGCCTTGAAGCGCGCAGCGAACGGCAGGTGCCCTATTCGAAGGTCGCAGCAGGCGAGCACACGGTGCAGCTCGATGTCGGCGTGAAGGGCAAGAACTTCTGGGTGACGCCCGCAGACCTCAACCGCGCCCGGGCATGGTTCGGCGCCGGCTTCACCGAAGGCCTGCGCACCCCCGACGATACGATCATCTTCGTCTCACCGGCCGAGCGCGCGGTGATCAAGCAGGACCAGTCCGATTGCATGGGCTGCTTGTCGCACTGCGGGTTCTCGTCGTGGAAGGACCATGACGATTACACCACCGGGCGCCTCGCCGATCCGCGTAGCTTCTGCATTCAGAAGACGCTGCAGGACATCGCTCACGGCGGCCCGATCGACGAGAACCTGATGTTCGCCGGCCACGCTGCCTATCGTTTCAAGCAGGACCCGTTCTATTCGAACAACTTCACGCCCACCGTGAAGGAACTGGTCGATCGCATCCTGACCGGGGACTGATGGCAAAGCCTCCGAAACTGGCTCGGCTGTTGCGCGAGCTGGCGGATGTCCCGTTGCTGCTCACCGCTCGGTTTCGTGGGACGGCGAAGATTGATCGGCTTGCGCATGGCGAGCCGGTCATGGTTATCCCGGGTTTTCTGGCCAATGATGCATCGACATCGGTCTTGCGTCATACGCTTGGCGCAGCGGGTTTTGCCGCGCACGGATGGGGACGCGGCTCCAACCTTGGCTTGCGCGGCGATCTGCTCATTGCCCTTGTCGCCCGGCTAGCCATCATCTCGCAATCTGCGGGTGGTGCGAAGGTGATTGTCGTCGGGTGGAGCCTGGGCGGAATCTATGCGCGTGAACTGGCGCATATGGCACCTGATCTGGTCGATATGGTGGTCACCTTGGGCAGTCCGTTCGAGGGTGACCTGCATGCCAATCATGCTTGGCGGCTCTACAACGCGATCAACAGCCACACCGTCGACAATCTGCCGATCCCCGTTGCCTTCACCCGCAAGCCGCCGGTGCGCACGGTCGCAATCTGGTCACCGCTGGATGGAGTCGTTGCGCCAGAGACATCCCGGGGCAAACCCGATCAGTCTGACGAACAGATCGAACTGGCATGCACCCACATGGGCTTCGCTGCGTCAAAGGTGGCCGCGCGGTCGGTGGCCGGATTGATCGCCGAACGCCTCGGCAAGGACGCGTCCGCTCATTCGGCAAATTGAGGTTTGGCACCGGACTGGGTGCTTGATCCTGCCAAGGCATCGGTAAGCGCGGCAAGGAACTGATCCGTAGCGTGCTCCCAGCTGAACCTTTGCGCGAAAACAGCTGCCGCCCGGCGATCTGATTGCTGTGCCACCGCGATCGCAGAATCGAGCCGGGCGTCGCAGCTGCCTATGCGCGCTGGAAAATCGCTGTCAGCCCCGCGGCCGCTTAGTCCGATGATGTCCAGCGGCCCGGATATCGGGAAGGCCGCAACCGGCACTCCGCAGGCCAGTGCCTCGATCACCACCAGTCCGAACGTATCGGTCAGGCTGGGAAAGACGAAGCAGTCTGCCGTGCGGTAAGCGCTCGCCAGCTCTTCGCCCGCTAGCATCCCCAGGAAATGGACGTGCGGATACTTGCGGCGGAGCATTTCCTCGTCCGGCCCGCTACCCACGACGACTTTCGTGCCCGGCACGTCGAGCGCAAGGAAAGCCTCAAGGTTCTTCTCTCGGGAAACCCGGCCGACATTCAGCAGCAAGGGCCGGGGCAGGTCGACCATCGCCGGATGTAACGCGCCTTCTGCGCGGAACAGCCAGTGATCGATACCGCGCGTCCAGCGGCGAACCTTCCCGATGCCGCGCGATATGAGCTCGTTCTCAAGGCTGGGCGTAGCGGCGAGAACGGCGCGGCTGTGTTTGTGAAAGCGCCGGAATATCGGCCAGAGGCGATCGGCGCTGATGCCCGTCCGGGCCGCGACATAGTCGGGAAACCGGGTGTGAAAGGCGGTGGTGTGCGGGACCCCGTGTGACAGGCACCAGTTGCGCGCTGCCCAGCCGATTGGTCCTTCGGTCGGGATGTGGACGACGTCGGGAGCAAAGGCGTTCAGGGTGCGGCGCACGGTAAAGCGCGGCGCAATGGCGACATCGATCGAGGAATAGCCCGGCAGCGGCAAGGTCGTGAACTGCGCCGGAGTGATAAGCTCGACTTCGTAGCCCCTGCGATCGAGTTCGGTGACGGTCGCGGCAAGGGTGCGGACAACGCCGTTGACCTGCGGTAGCCAGGCATCGGTGGCGATTGCGAGTCTCATGCCGCCTGCTCCATCTGCGCCGGAACAATCATCGGATCAGCGGGTTCGCGGCCCCATTCGATGATCGAGATCTGACCAGCGGCATCTTCGAGCAAGGCGGTGCAGCTTTCGACCCAGTCGCCATCATTGTAATAAGTGATGCCGTCGATCTGGCGGATCTCGGCGGAATGGATATGGCCGCAGACGACGCCATCGAAACCGCGACTCCGTGCCTCGTGGACGAGCGCTTCCTCGAAATTGCAGACGAACTGAACGGCGTTCTTGACCCGCTTCTTGAGGTAAGCGGACAGCGACCAGTACGGCAGGTTCAAGCGCCGGCGGACCGCATTGACCACGATATTGGCGCGCAGCAGCAGCGAATAGGCCTTGTCGCCAAGGAACGCGAGCCAGCGGGCATAGAGCACGACCCCGTCGAAACTGTCACCATGGGTGATCAGCAGTCGGCGGCCATCGGCGGTAATATGCTCTGCCTCGAGCGCCAGCGACACGCCGCCAAAGCTCAAACCGGCATAGTCGCGAAGCACTTCATCGTGATTGCCGACGACAAAGATCACCTGCGTATTGCGGTGCGCCATCTTGAGGATGCGCCTCACGATTTCATTGTGCGCGTCGGGCCAGTACCAGCCTTTTCGTAGCGACCAGCCGTCAACAATATCGCCAACCAGATAGAGCGTCTCAGGCTCGATCGACTGCAGAAAATCGACCAGCATCTCGGCCTTGCAGCCCTTGGTGCCGAGATGGATGTCGGAGATCCAGACCGCCCGGCAGCGCCGTTTCGGGCGGAACCCCTTCGGTTCGGGCCGCAGGAGCCAGTTGGGGGTGTTTCCCTTGCCGGAGTTTCCTCTGGTGAGGCGTTCCATCAAGTCTGTTTCGCCGAGCATATCGTCCAAGTCCCGTGTTTGCTCACACGGGAAACCTAGACTCCTTTGGCGTCGCGCAGATGACTCAACGGCGTCAGTTCGATGACGGTGGCAATCAAATTGAAGATGGCCACCGTCCGAATTTCGGGATCAGTCCATTTCCCAAGCGCGCTCGCCGTGGCTGGCAAGGTCGAGCCCTTCGCGTTCGTCATCCTCGCTTACCCGCATCGGGAAGATCAGCCCGACTGCGACGGCCAGGATCGAGCTGGCAATCGCCGACCACACCGCGACAATGCCGACGCCGGCGATCTGGGCAATCAACTGCCCGCCGAGCGAGTAGGTCGCCGGATCGGCAGTGCCGCCGAGGGCCGGGTTGTAGAACACCGCCAGCAGGATCGAACCTGTGATGCCGCCGACGCCGTGGACGGCGAAGACGTCGAGCGAATCGTCGATGTGGAAGCGGTTCTTGACGATCTGGATCATCGGGAAGCAGACCAGTGCGGCGATGAGGCCGAGGAGGAATGCGGCACCCGGCGAGATAAAACCCGCGGCCGGTGTAACCGTCGCAAGTCCGGCAATCGCGCCGGTGGCGAAGCCGACGCTGGTTGCCTTGCCCACCTTGATGCGTTCGATCAGCAGCCACATCATTGCGGCAGCGCAGGCCCCAACATGGGTGTTGATGATGGCCGAAGCCGCGTCATCCGTGGCGGCGAGAGAAGAGCCGCCGTTGAAGCCGAACCAGCCCACCCAGAGCAGGGCCGCGCCGGCCATGGTCAGCGCCGGGCTGTGCGGCAGCATCAGCGTCTTGGGGAAGCCGGTGCGCTTGCCGAGCAGGGCGGCCGTGACCAGCGCCGAAACGCCGGCGGTGGTGTGGACGACAATGCCGCCCGCGAAATCCAGCGTGCCGAGCTTGGTGGCCATCCAGCCGCCGCCCCAGATCCAGTGGGCGACCGGTACGTAAACGATCAGGCTCCACAGCGCGCTGAACAGCACGACCCAGCCGAAGCGGGCGCGATCGACCCAGGCGCCGACCATCAGCGCGGGAGTGATTGCCGCGAAGGTCAGCTGGAACAGGGCAAAGGCGCTTTCCGGCACATTATAGCCATCACGGACATTACCGATGTTGTTGAGCATCCAGTTGGTCCCCGCGCCCAGCCAGCCGTTGGTCACGGGGCCGAAGGCAAAGGTGTAGCCAACGAAGATCCACAACAGCGATACCACTGCCGCGATCGCGCCGACCTGCAGGCAGACCGACAGGAAATTCTTCGAGCGGACCAGACCGCCATAGAACAGGGTAAGTCCCGGCATGGTCATCATCAGGACAAAAGCCGAGGAAACAAGGATCCAGGCCGTATCGCCGCTATCCGCCGCATCGATCACAGCTTCCTGCGCCTGCACGGCAACAGGGGCGAGCAGCATGCCCAGCGCAGCAGCGCGCGCGATCCATTTGTTCATTGGTGCAATCCCCTCACGTGCGCCGCCTCACCCGGCGCATTTCCTCACCTGCGCCTCTAAGGCAAGCATATGCCAGCATCAAGGGGCGCAGCGCAGCAATATTGCGGAAACGCGTGTAACACGCCGACCTGCCTTGATACGGGACAGCCATCGGCGCTAAGGCAAGCGGATGCGCCGGATTACCCTTTTTGCCACCCTGCTGGCCGCCACTTTCGCCAGCCCCCTATCCGCTGAAGATCCCGAACCGCCGTTCTGGGCCTCGACCAAGGCGGCAACCGTCAATATGCGCGTTGGCCCGGGTGAGGATTACCGCGTTCTCTGGGTCTACAAGCGCGTCAGCCTGCCGATGAAGGTTGTGCGGACCAAGGAAGGCTGGTGGCGGGTCGAGGATCCCGACGGCGCGACCGGCTGGGTGCTGGGCAGCCTGATGTCGCAGCGCCGGGCCGGGCTGGTGCAGGGCAAAGGCCTCGCCGAAATGCACGAAAAGCCCGAAGCCGGTTCCAAGCTCAAGTGGCGGCTGGAGCCGGGCGTGACCGGCAAGCTGGGCGAATGCAGCGAAGGCTGGTGCGATTTCAGCCTGCCGACCGGGCACCAGGGCTTCGTGCCGCAGGACCGGCTGTGGGGCGCCCAAAATCCGTGATCAAGACACGTGATCAAGACAAACGCGTGATTCGCGCGTCGTCCCGGACCTGATCCGGGACCGCTGGCGGCTGGATGAAAGTTTGCTTCGATGAGGCCGGCAGTCCCGGGCCAAGCCCGGGACGACCAGCAAATCAGATCAGTTCAATCGCAACGGCAGTGGCTTCGCCGCCGCCGATGCACAGGCTGGCAACGCCCTTCTTCAGGCCCTTGTGCTTCAGCGCGCCGATCAGCGTGGTGATGATGCGCGTGCCCGATGCGCCGATCGGGTGGCCCAGCGCGGTCGCGCCGCCGTGGACGTTGACCTTGTCATGCGGGATGCCGAGGTCGTGCATGGCGAACATGGCGACGCAGGCAAAGGCCTCATTGATTTCGAACAGGTCGACATCGGCAAGGTCCCAGCCGGCCTTGTCCATCAGCTTTTTGATCGCGCCGACCGGAGCCGTGGTGAACTTCGAAGGCTCCTGCGCATGGCCGGCAACCGCAACAATGCGCGCGACCGGGGTCAGGCCCTTGGCGTCGGCGACCGACTGGCGGGTGAGCACCATGGCAGCCGCGCCGTCGGAAATCGACGAGGAGGATGCGGCGGTGATCGTGCCGTCCTTCGAAAAGGCGGGGCGCAGGGTGGGGATCTTGTCCGGGCGGCCCTTGCCGGGCTGCTCGTCGGTATCGACGATGACTTCGCCGGCGCGGGTCTTGACCGTTACCGGCACGACTTCGCTGGCGAAAGCGCCGGTGGCGATGGCTTCCTGCGCGCGGCGCAGCGATTCGATCGAATAAGCATCCTGCCCTTCGCGGGTGAGCTGGTATTCGTCGGCCGAAACCTGCGCGAACGAGCCCATTGAGCCGCCTTCGTATGCGTCTTCAAGGCCGTCGAGGAACATGTGGTCATAGGCCGTATCATGGCCCGCACGTGCGCCGGCGCGGTGCTTCTTGAGCAGGTAAGGCGCGTTGGTCATGCTTTCCATGCCGCCAGCGATCACCAGATCGAGCGAACCGGCGGCAAGCGCCTCGGCGCCCATGATCACCGTCTGCATGCCTGAGCCGCAGACCTTGTTGACCGTGCTTGCCTGGACCGACTTGGGCAGGCCGGCCTTGAGCGCGACCTGGCGGGCAGGGGCTTGGCCGAGGCCGGCGGGAAGCACGCAGCCCATGTAGATCCGCTCGACATCGGCGCCGTCGATACCGGCGCGCTCAACCGCTGCCTTGACCGCAGTGGCGCCAAGATCGGTCGCCGCGACATCGGCGAAGGCACCGGCAAGGCCGCCCATCGGGGTGCGGGCATAGGACAGGACAACGATCGGATCGGAGGCGGAGATCTGGGCCATGTGAATGCGAAGCCTTCTGCAAACGGTTAGGGTTTGATTCCCAGTGATCCTAATGCTGCACTGCGGCAAGGGCAAATTTCGCGCCGCCCTTGCCATTCACGCGTCCAGCCCTGAAAACGCGGTGAAAGTCGCAGGGGAGCCGCACATGTCCACCATCGCCGAGGGAATGAACGCAGCCCTGCGCGCCCAGAAGGCCGCCTTTGCCGCCGCCATGCCCGAATCGCTCGATGCGCGGGATGGTCGCCTGAAGCGGGCGATTGCCCTGCTGATCGAGAATAAGGAGCTGCTCGCCGCCGCCGTTTCCGCCGACTTCGGAAGCCGCAGCCGCGAACAGACCATGCTGACGGACATTCTCCCGGCGGTGAACGCGCTGCGCCACGCCAGGAAGCATTTCCGCAGCTGGGCGAGGGGGGACAAGCGCCGCCCGTTGTTTCCGCTCGGATTTCTGGGCGCGAAGGCAGAGGTGCGTTATCAGCCCAAGGGCGTGATCGGCATCATGGCGCCGTGGAACTTCCCCATCGGCATGGTGATGACGCCGCTGGCCTGCGTGCTGTCGGCCGGCAACCGCGCGATGCTCAAGCCTTCGGAATTTACCGAGCGGACTTCGGACCTGCTGGCGGAATTGGTCGCGCGCTTTTTCGCGCCCGAGGAAGTCGCCGTGGTGACCGGCGGAGTAGAGACGGGACAAGCCTTCGCCGCACTGCCGTTCGACCACCTTATGTTCACCGGCGCGACCTCTATCGGGCGGCACGTAATGCGCGCGGCCGCAGACAACCTTGTGCCAGTGACGCTTGAATTGGGCGGCAAGTCGCCGACGATCATCGGGCGCAGCGCCGATATCGACAAGGCAGCCGGCCGCATCGCTCTCGGCAAGATGATGAACGCCGGGCAGATCTGCCTCGCGCCCGATTACCTGTTGGTGCCCCGTGAGGATGAAACGCGGATGGTGAGTGCGCTCGTCGCTCAGGCCTCGGCGATGTATCCCACGCTGCTTTCCAACGACAACTACGCCAGCGTGATCAACGCCCGCCACCGTGACCGCCTCGCCGCCCATGTCGCCGATGCGCGGGCCAAGGGCGCGGAAGTGATTGAGGTCAACCCGGCGGGCGAGGACTTTGCCGGATCCAACGGCAACAAGATGCCGCTCACTATCCTGCGCGGGGTGAATGACGATATGACCGTGATGCAGGAAGAGGTCTTTGGCCCGGTGCTGCCGGTGATGACCTATGACGGCATCGACGAGGCGATTGCTTACGTGAATGCCCATGACCGGCCGCTGGGGCTCTATTACTTCGGGCGCGATCGGACGGAGGAAGAGCGCGTGCTGTCGCGCACCGTGTCGGGCGGGGTGACGGTCAACGACGTGATCATGCACATTTCCAACGATGACCTGCCGTTTGGCGGCATCGGCCCGTCCGGCATGGGCCATTACCACGGCGTCGAAGGCTTCCGCGAGTTCAGCCATGCCCGCGCCGTGTTCCGCCAGACCCGCATCAATGTTGCCGGAATCGCCGGCCTGCGCCCGCCCTATGGCAAGGCAACTGCGGCCCAGTTGAGGCGGGAACTGGGAAAATAATCGTCGTCCCGGACTTGATCCGGGACCGCTGGAGACTGGACGAGGCACCGCGTCGATGAGGCCAGCGGTCCCGGGTCAAGCCCGGGACGACAGGCAGGGGAACCGGCGCTTCGTGGAATATGGACCTAACCCCACTTGCGCGCGCCGCAGGGCGGGACTAGGGGCCGGATCAAAGCCTTATCGATGGCGATTCCGCCGCTCACACTGGGTAATCATGGTCGATCTGTCACAATATCTTCCGATCCTCATTTTCCTGGTCATCGCGCTGGGTCTGTCGACGGCATTCGTCTTCCTGCCAATGGGCGTTTCGTACCTTACCGGCACGCACAACCCGAATGCGGAAAAGAACAGCGAATACGAATGCGGCTTTCCCGCGTTCGAGGATCCGCGCAGCCAGTTCGACGTGCGGTTCTATTTGGTCGCGATCCTGTTCATCGTTTTCGACCTTGAAGCGGCCTTCCTGTTTCCCTGGGCGGTCAGCCTGGACTTCACCGGCTGGCCGGGCTGGATCACGATGATGGTCTTCCTTGGCGAACTGCTGGTGGGCCTTGCCTATGCGTGGAAAGTCGGCGCGCTGGATTGGGAATGATCTGATGAATGCACTCGTCCCCCCCGCCGCTCCGGGCCTGATCACGGCGCCCGACCAGTCGTTCTTCGACGGCCTCAATGCCGAGGTTTCGGACAAGGGCTTCCTTGTCATGAGCACCGAGGAACTGTTCCAGTGGGCTCGCACCGGCTCGCTGTGGTGGATGACCTTCGGCCTCGCCTGCTGCGCGGTCGAGATGATCCATGTGAACATGCCGCGTTATGACATGGAGCGTTTCGGCGTCGCCCCGCGTGCCTCTCCGCGCCAGTCGGACGTGATGATCGTCGCCGGCACGCTGTGCAACAAGATGGCCCCGGCGCTGCGCAAGGTTTACGACCAGATGTCGGACCCGAAGTACGTCATCTCGATGGGTTCCTGCGCCAATGGCGGCGGGTACTATCACTATTCGTATAGCGTCGTTCGCGGCTGTGACCGGATCGTGCCGGTGGACATCTATGTCCCTGGCTGCCCGCCGACGGCTGAGGCGTTGCTCTATGCAGTGATGCAGTTGCAGCGGAAGATCCGCCGCGTCGGCACGCTTGAGCGCTGAGGACGGACGCATGGCACAGGTCCTCCACTCCGCCCCGAAGTTCGCCAGCAACGATGGCGTCCTTGAAACGCTGACCGCCGCACTTGGCGCCTCGGTTATTGCCGCTCGCGAGGAATATGGCGAAGTCGTCATCACCGTCGCGCGCGACCAGATCGAGAACGCGCTGCGTACGCTGCGGGACGATCACCAGTACCAGCAGCTGATGGAAATTGCCGGCGTCGATTATCCGTCGCGCGCCGAGCGGTTCGACGTCGTCTACATGCTGCTTTCGGTGACGAAGAACCACCGCGTGATGGTCAAGGTCACGGCTTCGGAAAGCACCCCGGTGCCGACCGTCACCACGCTGTGGCCGGTCGCCGGATGGCTCGAGCGCGAAGTCTATGACATGTACGGCGTGATCTTCGCCGGCAATGCCGACCTGCGCCGCATCCTCACCGATTATGGCTTCGAAGGCCATCCGTTCCGCAAGGACTTCCCGCTCACCGGCTATCAGGAACTGCGTTATTCCGAAGAGGACAAGCGCGTGGTCTATGAACCGGTCAAGCTGGCGCAGGACCTGCGCTCGTTCGATTTCATGAGCCCGTGGGAAGGCGCGGACTATGTCCTGCCGGGTGACGAGAAGGCCGTGCAATCGCCGCCTCCGCCGCCGCCCGCCGCGCCGCCGACCCCCAAGACGACGGAAAAGCCCGCTGATACCGGCGCTGGTGCAGCGACCAACAAGGCCGCGGCCAAGAAGGTTGCCAAGCCGGGTGCGCCCAAGCGGACCGCCAAGGCTGAACCCGGCGCGCCTGCTCCGACCGAGAGCCGCCCGGCTCGCAAACCCCGCGCCAAGAGCGCCTCGGCCAAGTCGCCCCGCGCGCCGGAGGGTAGCTGAACATGTCGCTCCAGCTTGAACAGTCGCCGACCACCGGTGATGAAGTAATCACCAACTACACGATCAACTTCGGCCCGCAGCACCCGGCGGCGCACGGCGTGCTGCGCATGGTCATGGAGCTTGATGGCGAGATCATCGAGCGTATCGATCCGCACGTCGGCCTGCTGCACCGCGGCACCGAAAAGCTGATCGAGCACAAGACCTACCTGCAGGCGCTGCCCTATTTCGACCGGCTGGACTATTGCTCGCCGCTCGCCATGGAGCACTCCTATGTGCTGGCGATCGAGAAGCTACTCAACATCGAAGTGCCGGCGCGCGGGCAGTACCTGCGCGTGCTGTTTGCCGAGCTGACCCGCATCTGCAACCACATGCTCAACCTCGGCAGCCACGTCATGGACGTCGGCGCGATGACGCCGAACCTGTGGATGTTCGAAATCCGCGAGGACTGCCTCAACTTCTTCGAACGCGCGAGCGGAGCCCGCATGCACTCGGCGTGGTTCCGCCCCGGCGGCGTGCATCAGGACGTGCCGGAAAAGCTGCTCGTCGATATCGGCGTCTGGCTCGACAGCCGCCTGCCGCAACTGTTCGAGGACGCGATGAGCCTCGTGGTCGACAACCGCATCTTCAAGCAGCGCAACGTCGATATCGCTACGGTCTCCAAGGAAGACGCGCTGGCATGGGGCTTCTCCGGCCCGATGATCCGCGGCTCGGGCATTCCGTGGGACCTGCGCAAGAGCCAGCCCTACGACGTCTATGCCAAGATGGACTTCGAAATTCCGGTCGGCACGCGCGGCGATTGCTATGACCGGTTCATGGTCCGCGTCGAGGAAGTGCGCCAGTCGGCCCGCATTATGAAGCAGTGCCTGGCCGAAATGCCGGGCGGCCCCGTTGCCTCGGACGACCGCAAGGTCTCACCGCCGAAGCGCGCGGAGATGAAGCAGTCGATGGAAGCGCTGATCCATCACTTCAAGCTCTACACCGAAGGCTTCCACGTTCCGGCGGGCGAAGTCTATGTCGCCACCGAAAGCCCCAAGGGCGAATTCGGCGTCTATCTCGTCGCCGACGGCTCGAACAAGCCCTATCGCTGCAAGATCCGCCCGACCGCGTTCAGTCACCTGCAGGCGATGGACTTCATGTCCAAGGGCCACATGCTGCCCGACGTCACCGCCATTATCGGCGCCATCGACGTGGTGTTCGGGGAGTGTGACCGGTGACCAACCTCGAAACCGCCAAGGCCATGATCGCCGCCTACAACGCGCAGGACGTGGACACCTATGTGTCGTTCATGACCGACGACGCCTGCGAAGCGAACTATCGCGGTGCGGTCGTGCGTGAGGGCAAGGAAGGCACGCGCTCCGGCCTCGCTACCGCTTTTGCCAAGTGGCCGCAGAACCATGCCGAAATCGTCGAGGCTCAGGCCATCGGCAGCTATGTCCTGATGCGCGAACACGTGACGCGCGGTCCGGCCTCTGATGGTTCGGAACTGGTCGAACCGTTCGACGTGGTCGCAATCTATTCTTTCGAGGGCGACAAATGCTCTCGCGTGGAGTTTGTCCGGTGAATTTCACTCCTGTTGAACAATTGCGCGTCCTTGCCGCAGTGACCGGCATAGTGCTCGCGCTCGCGGCCATTGCGCTCGGCCTGTCGGGCAGCGCCGATTTCGACATGATCGCGTCGCTCGCCGCCGCGATTGCCGGGTTCGAAGTCTTCTTCTTCGGCCAGCAGGTCGCACAGCGCAGGAACCGCAGCCGTGGCTGATCGCCGTCTCGCCCCCGATACACCCGAACTGCGCGAGCGCTGGTCCGGCTTCACCTTCAATCCCGCATGGGATGCCAAGGCCAAGGCCGCTGTCGCGCGCTATCCCGCCGGGCGCCAGCGCTCGGCCGTGATGGCGTTGCTCGACTATGCCCAGCGCCAGGTGGGCGAGGAAACGAACACGCAGGGCTGGCTGCCGATCCCGGTGATGGAATATGTCGCCAAATACCTCGAGATGCCGGTCATCCGCGTGGTCGAGGTCGCGACCTTCTATTTCATGTACAACCTCGTTCCGGTGGGCAAGTTCCACGTGCAGGTCTGCGGCACTACGCCGTGCATGCTGCGCGGTTCCGACGACCTGTTCACCGCCTGCGCTAAGCGCGGTATGAGCATTGGCCACACCACCGATGACGGGTTGTGGACGCTGACCGAGGTCGAATGCATGGGCAATTGCGCCTCGGCCCCGATGGTCCAGATTAACGACGACAATTTCGAGGACCTGACCGCAGAACGCCTCGATGCCGTGCTCGATGCGCTTGCTGCCGGCAAGGCGCCCAAGGCCGGAACGCAGGAACCGGGCCGCCACACGGTGGAGCCCGCCGGCGCGCTCTCGACGCTGAAGGCGATGGCGACCGAAAATCACGATTACCGAGGGGAGTGGTAAGCCATGGCTCTCGCTGACAAGGACCGCATTTTCACCAACGTCTACGGCTATCAGCCGTGGAGCCTTGCGGCTGCCCGCAAGCGCGGTGACTGGGACAATACCAAGGCGATCCTTGCCAAGGGCCGCGATGCCATCGTACAGGAGGTCAAGGATTCCGGGCTGCGCGGACGCGGCGGGGCAGGGTTCCCGACCGGCCTAAAGTGGTCGTTCATGCCCAAGGAATACCGTCCGGACCGTCCGGGTTTTCTCGTCATCAACGCCGACGAATCCGAGCCAGGTTCGTGCAAGGACCGCGAGATCATCCGCCACGATCCGCACAAGCTGATCGAGGGCGCGCTGGTCGCCGGTTTCGCCATGGGCGCGCGCGCCGCCTACATTTACATTCGCGGCGAATACATCCGCGAGGCCGAGACGCTGTTTGCCGCCGTGCAGGAGGCCTATGACGCCCGCCTGATCGGCAAGAACGCCTGCAAGTCCGGCTACGATTTCGACGTCTTCGTCCACCGCGGTGCCGGCGCCTACATCTGCGGCGAAGAAACCGCGATGATCGAATCGATCGAGGGCAAGAAGGGCCAGCCTCGCCTGAAGCCGCCATTCCCGGCCGGCGCGGGCCTCTATGGCTGCCCGACAACCGTCAACAACGTCGAATCGATCGCCGTTGCCCCCACGATCATCCGGCGCGGCGCGGCGTGGTTCTCCTCGTTCGGCCGCGAAGGTAACAAGGGCACCAAGCTCTTCCAGATCAGCGGCCACGTGAACAAGCCCTGCGTCGTTGAAGAGGAAATGAGCATCCCCTTCAGCGAGCTGATCGAAAAGCACTGCGGCGGCATTCGCGGCGGGCGCGACAACCTGCTCGCGGTTATCCCCGGCGGTTCCTCGGTTCCGCTCGTCCCCGCCGACCAGATCTGGGACGCGCCGATGGACTTCGACGGCCTGAAAGCTGTCGGCTCGGGCCTCGGCACGGCGGCGGTCATTGTCATGGACAAGTCGACCGACATCGTCCGCGCCATCAGCCGCCTCTCGTACTTCTACAAGCATGAGTCCTGCGGCCAGTGCACGCCGTGCCGCGAAGGCACCGGCTGGATGTGGCGCATGATGGAACGCCTGCGCACCGGCGACGCTGAGGTCGGCGAAATCGACATGCTCCAGCAGGTGACCAAGCAGGTCGAAGGCCACACCATCTGCGCGCTCGGCGATGCGGCGGCATGGCCGATTCAGGGCCTGATCAAGCATTTCCGCCCCGAACTCGAACGCCGCATCGCGGAAAACGTGCGGGAGGCGGCGGAATGAAGCTGACTCGTTCCATTCTGGCGTTTTGTACCGCCGCCGTCGTGCTGCCGGCTCATGCTGCTGAACCGCCGAGCCCCGCGCAGATCCGCAAGTTCCTTGCCGATTACGGCGCCTGCATTGCCAAACGCGAGCCGGAACTGGCGCACAAGGCCGTTGTCTCGGGCGCTAACTTCAATCGCGAAAGTCCAGAAGGCAAGCGCCTGAAGCAACGCGAATGCATGGACGAGGACCTGCTGGCGAACACCGCGTCGGGCTTTCAGGGCCGGCTTCGCATGCGTCTCGACGATGACACCTATCGCGGCGTCATAGCCGAAGCACTGGTCGGCAAGAGTGCAAAGGCGCTCTCGATTGATGGCCTCAAGGCGGTTGCGATCCTCACCTACGACGAACCGCGCCCGCTGCGCATGACTTACCCTGACGGCAAGCCGGTTCCCGAGGAAAAGCTCGCCCGCCAACGCGCCGCCATAGCCCGCAAGACCGAAGCGACCCTGATGGGCAAGCTCGGCGAATGCGTCGTGCGCATTGCCCCGGAGCAGTCGCGCACGGTGCTGGGCACTGCGCTGGAAACGCCAGCGGAGCTACAGTCGCTCAACGCGCTCGGACCGATGCTCGGCCAGTGCGTCAAGGCGGGTGAAACCGTCAGCCTCGACCGCATCAGCGTGCGCGGCGCGCTCGCTATCGCCTATTATCGCCTGTCACAGGCTCAAAGTTCCGGAGCCTCCCTGTAATGCCCAAGGTCACCGTCGACGGCATCGAACTCGAAGTTCCGCAGGGCGCCACCGTCCTGCAGGCCTGCGAGCTGGCCGGCAAGGAAATCCCGCGCTTTTGCTATCATGAGCGCCTGTCAATCGCGGGTAATTGCCGCATGTGCCTGGTCGAGGTTGCCCCCGGGCCGCCTAAGCCGCAGGCAAGCTGCGCGCTGCCCGCTGCCGATGGCCAGAACATCCGCACCGACAGCGAAATGGTCAAGAAGGCGCGCGAAGGGGTGATGGAGTTTCTCCTCATCAACCACCCGCTCGATTGCCCGATTTGCGATCAGGGCGGCGAGTGCGACCTGCAGGACCAGTCGGTCGCTTATGGCCGCGGCGCCTCGCGCTATGACGAGAACAAGCGCGCGGTCACCGAAAAGTACATGGGTCCGCTGATCAAGACGGCGATGACCCGCTGCATCCACTGCACCCGCTGCGTGCGCTTCTCCGAAGAGATCGCCGGCGTGGACGAAATCGGCGCGCTTTATCGCGGCGAAGCAATGCAGATCACCACCTACCTCGAGCGCGCGGCGACTCACGAAATGAGCGCCAACGTGATCGACCTCTGCCCGGTCGGCGCGCTCACTTCGCGCCCCTATGCCTTCGAGGCGCGCCCGTGGGAGTTGAAGAAGACGCTGTCGATCGACGTGTCCGACGCCTGCGGGGCCAACATCCGGCTCGACAGCCGCGGCCGCGAGGTCCTGCGCATCCTGCCGCGTGTGAACGATGACGTGAACGAGGAATGGCTGTCCGACAAGGGCCGCTTCCAGGTCGATGGCCTCACCGCGCGCCGGCTCGACAAGCCGTGGCTGCGCAAGAACGGCAAGCTGGTTGCGGCCACTTGGGAAGAGGCGTTTGCCGCCATTTCCAAGGTCAAGCCGGGCAAGGATGTTGGCGTGGTCGCGGGTGATCTCGTCGATTGCGAGACGATGTTTGCGGCCAAGGCGCTGGCCGGAGCGCTCGGTTCCACGATGCTCGAAGGCCGCCAGACGGGTCTGTCCTATGACTGCTCGAACCTTGCGGCGGTGAATTTCAATTCGACGTTCTCGGGCATCGAGGAAGCCGATGCGATCCTGATCGTCGGCAGCCACGTGCGCTGGGAAGCGCCGCTGGTGATGACCCGCCTGCGCAAGGCGGCAAAGCGCGGCGCGAAGCTGTTCCTCGTCGGGCCGGAATGGGAAACCACCGTGCCGACGACGTTCCTGGGCAATGACATTGCGGTGTTGGACAAGCTGCCGAGCGACGTGACCGAAGCCTTCAAGAATGCCGAACGTCCGGCGATCATCGTCGGCGGAGCGGCGCTGGGGCAGGGCGCTCTGGGCGCGGCGCTGGCCTTTGCCGGTACTTTCAAACTCGTCCGTGACGGCTGGAACGGCTTCAACGTCCTGCACATGGCGGCCAGCCGCATGGGCGGGCTGATGCTGGGCTATGCTCAAAAGGGCGGCATTGCCGATCTCGCGGACGCCAAGCCCAAGATGCTGATTTCGCTCGGTGCGGATGAAGTTGATTACGCGAAGTTCTCGGACTCGATCATCGTCTACATCGGCCACCACGGCGACAAGGGCGCCCATGCCGCCGACGTGATCCTACCCGGATCGGCGTTCAGCGAAAAGGCTGGCACCTACGTCAACACCGAAGGCCGCGTGCAATTTGCCGACAAGGCGGTCTTCGCCCCCGGCGATGCGCGAGAGGACTGGACGATCCTGCGCGCCATGGCCGATGCGCTGGGCGTGTCGGTCGGCTTCGACAGCTTCGACCAGCTGCGCGCCGCGATGATCGTCGCCGTGCCGTCGCTCGGCGTAGAGGGATTGGCTAGCTACGGTGCGCTGCCTAAGGCCGCCAAGGTCAACGCTGCAGGCACTCTCGCTGGATATCCGATCAAGGACTTCTACCTTACCAACCCGATCGCCCGCGCCAGCGCGACGATGCAGCGCTGCTCGGCAGAATTGCTCCACGGGGAAGACTTCGAGGAGGCTGCGGAATGACTCAGACCTTCATGAATTGGGGCATGAGCCACGACTGGGCCTGGGCGCTGGCGACGATCGCCGGCATCCTGCTCATCGCACTGCCGCTCATGGTTGGCGTGGCGATGATCATCTATGCCGACCGCAAGATCTGGGCGGCGATGGCGCTGCGGCGCGGGCCGAACGTGGTCGGGCCGTGGGGCCTGCTGCAGTCCTTCGCCGACGGGCTCAAGGTTTTCCTGCAGGAAACCATCATCCCGAGCGCGGCGAACAAGGGCCTGTTCCTGATCGCACCGATAATCACCTTCACCGTCGCGCTGATGGCTTGGGCGGTGCTGCCGTTCAACTCTGGCGCGATCCTTGCCGACATCAACGTCGGCCTGCTCTACATCCTCGCGATCTCGTCGCTGGGGGTTTACGGCACCGTGATCGCCGGTTGGTCGTCGAACTCGAAGTACCCGTTCTTCTCGGCGATGCGCGCATCGGCGCAGATGATTTCCTACGAAGTTTCGATCGGTTTCATCCTGATCTGCGTCGTCCTGTGGGCGGACAGCTTCAACCTCAAGACCATTGTCGAGGCGCAGAAGGAGCATGTCTGGCTGTTCAACGGCTTCGTGTTCAACCCACTGCTGTTCCCGATGTGGGTGATGTTCCTGATCTCGGGCATGGCTGAAACCGGTCGCGCGCCGTTCGACCTGACCGAGGCGGAATCGGAGCTCGTTGCCGGCTACCAGACCGAGTATTCGTCGATGAGCTTCGCGCTCTACTGGCTTGGCGAATATGCCAACGTGCTGCTGATGTGCGCGCTCAACGCCACGCTGTTCTGGGGCGGCTACCTGCCTCCGATGAACATCGACCTGATCCCCTGGTTCGACATTCCGGGCGTGGTCTGGTTGCTGCTCAAGATCCTGTTCTTCTTCTTCATCTTCTCATGGGTGAAGGCTACCGTTCCCCGCTACCGCTATGACCAGCTGATGCGCCTGGGCTGGAAGGTATTCCTGCCCGTGTCGCTGATGTTCGTCGTTCTGGTGAGCGGCTATCTCATGTTCACGAGGTATGGCGCATGACCGCCGCGCAGCTCATCAAATCGTTCACCCTTTGGGAATTCCTGAAGGCGCATTGGCTGACCTTGAGGTACTTCTTCAAGCCCAAAGCGACGATCAACTATCCGTTCGAGAAGAACCCGCTCTCGCCCCGCTTCCGCGGTGAGCATGCGCTGCGCCGCTATCCCAATGGCGAGGAACGTTGCATTGCTTGCAAGCTGTGTGAAGCCGTCTGCCCGGCGCAGGCGATCACCATCGAGGCGGAACCGCGCGAGGACGGCAGCCGCCGCACCACGCGCTATGACATCGACATGACCAAGTGCATCTACTGCGGTTTCTGCCAGGAAGCCTGCCCGGTCGATGCCGTGGTCGAGGGGCCGAACTTCGAATTCGCGACCGAAACGCGCGAAGAACTGCTTTACGACAAGGCCAAGCTGCTGGCGAACGGGGACAAGTGGGAGCGGGCGATAGCCGCGAACCTTGAAGCCGACGCGCCGTATCGATAGGGGGCGCGCGCAATGACGATCCAGCTCTTCGCCTTTTATCTTTTCGCCATCCTGACCTGTGTGTCGGGCGCGGTGACGATTCTGGCGCGCAATCCCGTGCACTCGGTGCTCTGGCTGATCCTCGCCTTCTTCAACGCGGCGGCCCTGATGGTGCTCGTTGGCGCCGAATTCATAGCCATGCTCCTGGTGATCGTCTACGTCGGCGCGGTCGCAGTGCTGTTCCTGTTCGTGGTCATGATGCTTGACATCGACTTTGCCGAATTGCGCGCCGGTTTCATCAAGAACTTCCCGCTGGGTCTGGTGCTCGCGGTGATCCTCGTCGCTGAACTGGTGATCGGTGTGGGCGCCTATCGCATTGGCGGGCTGCAACTCGGCAAGCCATCGGGTGAGGGCGCGACGCCGCTCGGCGCCAGCAATACCGAGGCAATCGGGGCGCTGCTTTACAGCAAGTACCTGTTCCTGTTCGAAGCTGCCGGCATGATCCTGCTGGTCGCCATGGTCGGCGCGATCGTGCTGACTCACCGCAAGCGCACCGACGTGCGCGGGCAGAACATCTCGAAACAGGTTGCCCGCCGTCCGCAGGACGCGACGGTCAACGTGAAGCCCGAAGTGGGCGGGGGGGTCTCGCTGTGATCGGCATCGAACACTACGTCGCGGTAAGCGCGATTCTGTTCACGCTGGGCGTGCTGGGGATTTTCCTCAACCGCAAGAACGTGATCGTCATCCTGATGGCGATCGAGCTCATCCTGCTGGCGGTGAACCTCAACCTGGTCGCCTTCAGCAGTTTCCTCGGCGACCTTACGGGGCAGATCTTCGCGATGTTCGTGCTGACCGTGGCTGCCGGTGAAGCCGCCGTGGGCCTTGCGATCCTCGTGATCTACTTCCGCCGCCGCGGCACCATCGCCGTTGACGACGTCAACCGGATGAAGGGGTGATCCCGGTGAATTCGATCCTCGCAATCGTCTTCCTGCCCATGCTCGCCGCGATCGTGGCGGGGCTGGGCAACCGGATGCTCGGCAACACTGTCGCCAAGTCGATCACGACCGGCGCGCTGTTCATTTCGTGCGCGCTGTCTTGGCCGGTGTTCCTGTCTTTCGTCTCGGGCACGGCGCATGAAAGCGTCACGCCGGTGCTGCTGTGGATGCAGTCGGGCACGCTGACTGTCGACTGGGCACTGCGCGTTGATACGTTGACCGCAGTCATGCTGGTGGTGATCACCACGGTGTCGGCGCTCGTCCACCTCTATTCGTGGGGTTATATGGACGAGGACCCGGACCAGCCGCGGTTCTTTGCCTATCTCAGCCTATTCACCTTCGCCATGCTCATGCTGGTGACGGCCGACAACCTGGTCCAGATGTTCTTCGGCTGGGAAGGCGTGGGCCTCGCGTCCTACCTCCTGATCGGCTTCTGGTTCCGCAAGCCATCGGCCAGCGCCGCCGCGATCAAGGCCTTCGTGGTCAACCGCGTGGGCGACCTTGGCTTCATGCTCGGCATCTTCGGCACCTATCTGGTGTTTGGCACGGTCTCGATTCCCGAGATCCTCGAAGCCGCGCCGGTCATGGCCGGATCGACCATCGGCTTCCTCGGCAGCCGCTGGGACGTGATGACGATCCTTTGCATCCTGCTGTTCATCGGCGCGATGGGCAAGTCGGCTCAGCTGGGCCTGCACACCTGGCTGCCTGACGCGATGGAAGGCCCGACCCCGGTCTCCGCGCTGATCCACGCGGCGACCATGGTCACCGCCGGCGTCTTCATGGTCTGCCGCCTTTCGCCTATGTTCGCGACCAGCGAAACCGCCATGACCGTGGTGACCTATGTGGGCGCCGCAACCTGCTTCTTCGCCGCCACTATCGGCACTTGCCAGTGGGACATCAAGCGCGTCATCGCCTATTCGACGTGCTCGCAGCTCGGCTACATGTTCGTTGCCGCCGGCGTCGGCGCGCCGGGTGCGGCGATGTTCCACCTGTTCACCCACGCCTTCTTCAAGGCGCTGCTGTTCTTGGGCGCAGGCTCGGTGATCCATGCGATGCATCACGAACAGGACATGCGCTATTACGGCGGCCTGCGTAAGCAGATCCCGCTGACCTATTGGGCGATGATGGCGGGCACGCTGGCAATCACCGGCGTCGGTATTGTCGACGTGTTCGGTTTCGCCGGCTTCTATTCAAAGGATTCGATCCTCGAGGCGGCCTATGCCAGCGGCACGAGCGCCGGCATGTTCGGCTTCTGGGCCGGCATCACCGCCGCGCTGCTCACCAGCTTCTATTCGTGGCGCCTGATCTTCCTGACCTTCCACGGAAAGCCGCGCTGGGACCAGTCTGAGCATATCCAGCACGCGGTCCACGATGCGCACGGCCATGACGATCATGCCCACGCGCATGACGATCAGGGGCACCATGATGCGCACGCAGACGGCACGGCCGGCTATCACCCGCACGAAAGCCCGCTGCCGATGCTTGTACCGCTCGGCGTGCTGGCGCTTGGCGCGGTGTTTGCCGGCTTCGTCTTCCACCACTCGTTCATCAGCGAAGGTACCGGCCACTTCTGGCAGGGCGCCGTCGCCTTCACCGAGCACACCATCCACGCGATGCACGAAGTGCCGACCTGGGTGAAATGGGCGCCGTTCGCGGTGATGCTCACCGGCCTGCTGATCGCCTACAACAACTACCTGCGCAATCCGAAGGCACCGGCGGCATTCGTCGAGCAGTTCTCGGTCGTGCACAAGTTCGTGTTCAACAAGTGGTACTTCGACGAGCTGTACAATTTCTTGTTCGTCCGTCCCGCCTTCTGGCTGGGCAAGGTGTTCTGGAAGCAGGGCGATGTCGGCCTGATCGATCGCTTCGGCCCGAACGGCGCCGCATGGCTGGTCGCTCGCACCGCCGGCGTCGCGCAGAAGGTGCAGACCGGGTACCTCTACTCCTATGCGCTGATCATGCTGCTCGGCCTTGTCGCGGCAATCAGCTGGGTGATGGTGGGATAAGACGATGAACCAATTTCCCATCCTCTCGCTGATGCTGCTGGTGCCGCTTGCCGGTTCCGTTGCCTGCCTGTTCAGCGGCGCGAAGGCCGCGCGCCAGATTGCGCTGGCGACCACGCTGTTCAACCTTGCCCTCGGTGTCTGGCTTTGGAGCCAGTACCAGGTCGGCGGTGACCGCTGGCAGTTCCAGGAAAATGTCGCGCTGTTCGCTGGCTTCTCGTGGAAACTGGGCATCGATGGCATCGCGCTGCTGCTGATCGAGCTGTCGGTGTTCCTGATGCCAATCTGCGTGCTCGCCAGCCATTCGGTTGACAAGCGCGTCGGCGAATACATGGCCGCGTTCCTGCTGATGGAAACGCTGATGATCGGCGTGTTCGCGGCGCAGGACCTGTTCCTGTTCTACATCATGTTCGAAGCCGGCCTGATCCCGATGTACCTGATCATCGGCATCTGGGGCGGGGCGGACCGCATCTACGCCAGCTACAAGTTTTTCCTCTACACGCTGCTCGGATCGGTGCTGATGCTGATCGCGATGATGTGGATGGTGAACGAGGCGGGGACCACCGACATCCCGACGCTGATGGAATACAATTTCGCGCCCGAAGCCCAGACCTGGCTGTGGCTCGCCTTCTTCGCCAGCTTCGCGGTGAAGATGCCGATGTGGCCGGTCCACACCTGGCTGCCCGACGCGCACGTTCAGGCACCGACGGCAGGCTCGATCATTCTTGCCGGCGTCCTGCTGAAGATGGGCGGCTACGGTTTCATCCGCTTCTCGCTGCCGATGTTCCCCGAAGCGAGCGCCCAGTTCGCGCCGCTGATCTTCGGCCTGTCGATGGTCGCGGTGGTCGTCACTTCACTGATCGCGCTGGTCCAGAACGACATGAAGAAGCTGATCGCCTATTCATCGGTCGCCCACATGGGCATCGTCACCATCGGCCTGTTCGCGTTCAACCAGCAGGGGCTGGAAGGTGCGATGATCGTTATGCTCAGCCACGGTCTGGTTGCAGGTGCCTTGTTCCTTTGCGTCGGCATCATTTACGACCGGCTGCACACGCGCGAGATTGACCGTTACGGCGGCCTGTCGATCAACATGCCCAAGTATGCGCTGTTCTTCATGCTGTTCACGATGGCGGCGGTCGGCCTGCCTGGAACCGCCGGTTTCGTCGGCGAATTCCTCAGCCTTACCGGCATCTATCAGGTGTCGAGCTGGGTGGCCTTCGTCTGCGGCACCGGGATCATCCTCGGCGCAGCCTACATGCTCTACCTTTACCGCCGTGTGGCTTTTGGCGAACAGAAGAACGCCGATGCCGCCGCCATGCCCGATCTCGACAAGCGCGAGCTGGCCATGGTCGTCGCGCTGGCGCTGCCCGTCCTGTGGATGGGCGTTTACCCGGAAAGTTTCCTTGCACCGATGCGCAACGATATCGCCATGCTCGACGCCCGCGTAGCCCGTGCCAAGCCGCAAGGCGACGCTCAGCTCAAGGTGGGCGCGCCCGCGGCCAAGCCTGCTGCCGGTCACGGTGAGCACAAATCCGAAGCGCAGGCGCCTGAAGCGCATGGGGGAGCGCACTGATGGACTGGTCCCATTCGTTCCGCCTCGCGGCACCTGAAGAGCTGCTGACGATTGCATCGCTCGTCTTGCTGATCATGTCGGCGTGGATGCGCGGTAAAGGTGCCGCGCGGCTCGTCACTTGGCTCGCTGCTGGCGCGATTGCCGTAGCCGGCGGAATTTCCGCCATCGACCTCTGCGCCGGGGCCTCCGGACCGGGCACACTGGCCTTTTCCGGCCTCTTTGCCGCCAATGCGCTTGCGGCCTTCGCAAAGGTGCTGATCGCCTTTGCCGCCGTCGCCACGCTGCTGGTCGCACCGCAGTATTTCAGCCGCTACGCCGCTTACCGTGCGGAATATCCGGTGCTGGTCGTGCTCGCCGTGCTCGGCATGGGTCTGATGGTTTCGGCCACCAATTTCATGACGCTTTACATCGGTCTTGAACTCAACTCGCTCGCATCCTACGTGCTCGCTGCGTTTCTCAAGAACGATGACCGTTCGGCCGAAGCCGGCCTGAAATACTTCGTGCTCGGCTCGCTGGCGAGCGGCATGCTGCTGTTCGGCATCAGCCTGGTTTATGGCTTTACCGGCGCGATCGATTTCGTCGCTGTCGGGCAGGCGCTGACCGGCACGATGCCCACCGGCGCCGTGTTTGGCCTTGTCTTCGTTCTCGTCGGTCTTGCATTCAAGATCAGCGCGGCGCCGTTCCACATGTGGACCCCGGACGTTTACGAGGGCGCGCCGACACCCGTCACAGCTTTCTTCGCTTCGGCCCCCAAGGTCGCCGCCATGGTGCTGACGATGATCGTCGCGCTGCAGGCATTCGGCACCCAGATTGAGGCTTGGCGCCCGATCGTGATCTTTGCCGCGCTGACCTCGATCATCTGGGGCGCGGTTGGTGCTATCGGCCAGACGAGCATCAAGCGCCTGCTGGCCTATTCCTCGATCAACAACGTCGGCTTCATGCTGATCGGCCTTGCCGCCGGTACCGCGCAGGGCGCTTCGGCCATGCTGGTTTACCTCGCGATTTACGTGCCGATGACTGTGGGCGGTTTCATCACCGTGCTCATGCTCAAGGATGAGAAGGGCAACCCGGTTGATGATATCCGCGACATCGCCGGGCTTTCGCGCCACCGCAAGGTGCTCGCCGCCTGCCTGATGATGGTCATGTTCAGCCTTGCCGGCATCCCGCCGCTGTTCGGCTTCTGGGGCAAGTTCGTGGTCTTCCAGGCGGCGGTTCAGGCCGGGTTCTTCTCGCTCGCTGCCGTAGGTATCGCCGCCAGCGTGATCGGTGCCTTCTATTACATCAAGGTCGTCAAGATCATGTATTTTGACGAACCGGCGATGAAGGCCACCGGCAAGAGCGACTGGATCCACCAGGCAATTCTCGCGGTCTGTGCGCTGGCGATCTCGCCGCTGGGCTATCTGGCATCCAAGGCGCTGGCTGAATGGTCGGGCGCGGCGATAGCCTCGCTGCTGCCGATGGGCGTTTGATCGAGCGGATTTCCCTCGTCGGGTCGACCAATGCTGCGCTGATGGCGCGGCTCACCGCCTCGGAAAATATCGCTGAATGCGATTGGCTGGTCGCAGATCGTCAGTCGGAAGGGCGAGGGCGCCGCGGCCGTGAATGGTTTGATGGCATCGGCAACTTCATGGGATCGACCGTGGTTCACGCCCGGGAGGGTGATCCCCCACTGGCCAGCCTTGCGCTGGTCGCGGGACTGGCGGTCCACGATGTCGTCAGCGCGCTGGTTCCGCCGCCGCAGTTGGCGCTGCTCAAGTGGCCGAACGACATCCTTATTGGTACCGCGAAGCTTTCCGGTATCTTACTTGAGCGTAAGGGCGATGCCGTCGTGATCGGCATTGGCGTGAACCTCGCCTCGGCACCCGATTTTGCTGACCGCGCCACTATCGCGCTCACCGCATTCGGCCCCGCACCGGACCGCGATCATTTCGCCCAGCAACTTGCCTCGGCCTTCGCGCTCGATCTCGATCGCTGGCGGACCTATGGTCTGGCTCCGATCGTGCGCCGCTGGTGCGCGGCGGCACACCCGCTTGGAACGCGCCTTTGCGTCGGGGAGCTCGGTGATGCGCCGCTGGAAGGCACTTTTGCCGGAATGGACGAGGAAGGGGCCTTGATCCTTGCCCTGCCAGACGGCACGAAACGCACGATCCACGCCGGCGAAGTCCGCTTGGGCGCGGACGATTGAGGAACACCAGCCATGCTGCTCGCCATCGATGTCGGGAATACCAACGTCGTCTTCGCCGTGATCGACGATGACGGGCAGGGCGGAAATCGCATCAAAGCGCGCTGGCGGATCGCCACCGATCCGCGCCGCACGGGTGACGAATATGCCGTCTGGCTGATGCAGCTGCTGCAAATTCGCGGCATCGGGCGCGAGGCGATTGACCAGATCATCGTTTCGACCGTGGTGCCCCGCGCGCTCCACAATATCGAGGTGCTGGCCCGCCACTACTTTGACCTGGAGCCCATCATCGCCGGACAAGGAGCCGCCGCTTACGGCTTCGATATGGATGTCGACCAGCCCGGTTCGCTTGGCGCGGACCGGGCGGTCAATGCCGTCGCCGCCCATGCCAAGCACGCCGGCGACCTGATCCTCGTCGATTTTGGCACGGCGACGACCTTCGACGTGATTGACTTCAACGGCGCCTACAAGGGCGGCATCATCGCGCCGGGGATCAACCTGTCGCTCGACGCGCTGGTCGGCAACACGGCGCTGCTGCCGCGTATCGCCATCCGCGCGCCCGATAGCGACAGCGTGATCGGCACCAACACCGAAGACCAGATGCTGATCGGTGTGTTCTGGGGCTATGTCGCGATGATGGAAGGCCTGATCGCCCGGATGCGGGCAGAGATCGGCCGGCCGGCCAAGGTGGTCGCCACGGGCGGCCTCGCCGTGTTGTTTGACGAACATACCGACATCTTTGACGCGGTGGATCCGGATCTGATGCTGGAAGGGCTGGCTATCCTCGCACAGAGGGCTAAGGCCGCCTCGTGAAACCGCAAGATGAACTGATATTCTGCGCCCTTGGCGGCTCGGGCGAGATTGGCATGAACGTCAATCTCTACGGCTGCCGTGGCAAGTGGCTGATGGTCGACCTCGGCATGACATTCGGCGCGTCCGAATATCCCGGCACCGAACTGGTCTTTGCCGACCTCGAATTTATCGAGGACCGGCGCAAGGACCTGCTCGGCATCGTGCTGACCCATGCCCACGAAGACCACATCGGCGCGGTCCCCTATTTCGCGGAAGAGCTGGGCGTGCCGCTCTATGCCACGCCGTTCACCGCGCGGCTCGTCCACTCGAAGCTGGAAGAGGCCGGGCTGGTCGGCAAGGTCGAACTGCGCGTCATCGACCATTTCGACAGCTTCCAGATCGGCGATTTCAGCATCCGCTACGTGCCCCTGGCGCACTCGATTGCCGAGGGCAATGCGCTGGTCATCGAGACGCCGTTCGGCCGGATATTCCACACCGGCGATTGGAAGCTCGATGACGAGCCGCTGGTCGGCACGCCTGCCACCGAGGCCGAACTTCGCGCCATCGGTGATGAAGGCGTGCTGGCGATGGTCTGCGATTCGACCAACGTATTCAATCCCGAGGCGTCAGGCTCCGAGGGCGAAGTCCGGCGCGGGCTGCTTGAGGAAGTCGCGAAGCACAAGGGTCGGCGCGTGCTGGTCACGACCTTTGCCTCCAACGTAGCGCGCCTCCAGACGCTGGCTGAAGTCGCCGTGGCGTCGGGGCGTCAGCTCTGCGTGGCCGGGCGCTCGCTCGACCGGATTATCCAGGTCGCGCAGGCGAGTGGCTACCTCAAGGACCTGCCGGACATAATCGATCCGCAGTCGGCCATGCGCCTGCCGCGCGGCGAGGTCATGTTCCTTGCCACCGGCGGGCAGGGTGAAGCTCGCGCCGCGCTGGGCCGCATTTCCGAAGGCAACCACGACATTGCCCTTTCTGCGGGCGACGTCGTGCTGTTCTCCAGCCGTCAGATTCCGGGCAACGAGATTGCCATCGGCCGCATCCAGAACCGGCTGGCCGAGCAGGGCGTGTCCATCGTTACCGACCGCCAGTCCTATATCCACGTCTCCGGACACCCCGGCCGGCCCGAGCTGGAAGCACTCTACTCCTGGCTCCGTCCCGAAATCCTCGTGCCGGTCCACGGCGAGCTGCGCCACATGCTCGAACAGGCGAAGCTTGGCGCGAAGTGCGGCATTCCTTCGCAGGTGTTCCAGAAGAACGGTGATCTTGTCAGGCTAGCGCCCGGCAAGCCGGGCAAGTTCGGCGTCGTCCGTGCCGGGCGACTGATTCTCGATGGCGACATCATTACGCCGGCCGATGGTCCCGCGATGGTCATGCGCCGCCGGCTCGCGCACAATGGCGTGCTGATGGTCGTCGTCGGCCCCGGCAAGCGCGCGCAAGTTGCCGGTCTCGGTCTGCCGCTCGAGGAAGATTACGAGGATTTCCGGCACGAAGCCGAGCAGGACATCCTCACCGCGCTCGCCAAGCTCAAGGGCGCGAAAGCCCGCGACCGCGACGAAGTCACCGAAGCCGCGCGCCTCGCCGCGCGCCGCGCCGCCCAGCGCTGGAGCGGGAAGAAGCCGCAAGTGCAGGTCATGGTGGTCGAGGGATGAAGATCACCTCGATCCTGGCAATCTATTGCCTGTTCTGGGTGATGAGCGCTTTCGTGGTCCTGCCGTTCGGCGTCCGGACTCACGCGGATGAGGGCTCGCAGCCGGAAGTGGGCCACGCGCATTCCGCGCCGGTCAATTTCTCGCCAAGGCGGATTGCGAAGCGGGCAACCATTTTGTCGCTCATCCTCTTCGCCCTGTTCTACCTCAATTATACGTTTGGCTGGGTCACGGTTGACGATCTGGACATTGTCCAGCGCTTCCGGCCCCCACCTCGCTAAACGACCGCCTCGCTGATCCGCGGCGCGCGGATCAGTCGCGCAGGCGCTCGATCGCCTGAGCCAGCGCCACGTAAAGCTTGCCCATATCCGAAGACAGCAGCGTCACGCTGAGCGCATGGCCGTCGCGCGTGGCGAGCAGCTGGCGCAGCATCGCCTCGAAGTCATGGATATAGCGCGAGACGTGTTCGCGGAACTCGTCATCATTGCGATAGATCTGCGCCACTGAACGCGCCTCGGCGGTATCGAGCAGGCGCACGGCGCGGCGGGTGAACACGCCGCGATCGCCGCGCAGGTAGCTGGCCCAGGCAACGTCAGTGACTTCGCTCGACATGGCCTTGGCAATGTCGATGGCGTTCGAATTGAGGCTCTCGGTGATCAGGGCAACGCGGCGCGCGAAGTCGTTGTCGACTTGCTCCTCGGCGCGTTCGCGGGCCTGCGCCACGCGGCGTTCGAGGTTTTCGGCCAGTTCGCTGATCCGGGCGAGCTGGTCGCGCAAGCGGCGGGCCGATTCCTGGCTTGCGTCGGAAGCGCGGGCGGCTGCGGTATCAAGTTCGCCGATGGCTTCCGCCATGCGGCGTTGCAAGGCTTCGTCAAAGGCGCGGGTGCCCTCGCTCGCCAGACGGTCTGCCATTGTGCTGATCGAGCGCTTGCCCGCTTCCTCCAGGGCGGCTGCGGCGTCGCGGGTCGCTTCGCCCAGTTTGGCCAGAGCGCCGGCCATTTCATCGCGGCTTAAGGTGGCAAGACGGGTGCTGTCGGCATCAAGTGCCTCGACCGCGCCGCGCAACTGGACAAGCGCCGCTGCGTGACTGGCGGCGCTGGCCTCCAGCCCATCGTGCAGCGTGCCGATTTCGCCAAGCGACTGGCCGATGGCCGTGCGGGTATCGGCAACCTGCGCCGACATGTCCTCGGCGCGGCCGGCAGCGCGCGAAATGCTCTCTTCCAGTTCGTGGATGCGCGTTTCGATCTCCGAAAGGCGCTGCGCCCCGCTGGCGATGGCCGTGGGCAGATCCTCGCTGGTCTGCTTGTTGCTGGCCTGAAGCAATTCCAGCAGGCGAACGCTGTCATCAGTCAACCGGGCGACCGATCCGCCCATCGCCGACATTGCCTGTTCGCTGTTGGCAAGGTGACCGCTCAGGACCTGAACCTGCGCCGCAAGGTTCGCTTCGCTCTCACCGGCGCGGGCCGCGAGGGCGTCGATTCGGTTACCGGCGTCCGTGAGGTCTCCGGAGATTTTCTGGGCGAGGGCAGCCATTTCCTTGCTGCGCTGCTGCTGGGCTGACAGGCGCTCGGCCAGCAGGCCGTCCATTTCGGCAATCTGTTCGCGCAAGGCGGCAATGGCCGCGCTTTCGCGTTCGGCGGCTTCTTCGGCGCGTTTCTGGCTTTCCTCGTCGAACAGGCGATTGCGCTCGGCGATGCGCGTGTCGAGTTCGAGCGCTTCTTCGGAGAGTGCGGCAATGCGTTCGCGCGAGGCCTGCAAGGCGCGCTGGTCAAGCGCGTCGAGCCGTTCGAGGGTTTCGCGGACCGAAGCTTCCAGCCGCTCGCGCGAAGCGGAGACTGACTGCATGGCCGTGGCTTCGCTGTCACGCATCGATTTAGCGAGCTGCCCGGCCTCGTCACGCAGGGCGCCCAATCGCGCGCGAAGGGAGGCCAGGCTTTGCGTTTCCTGCCCTTCCAGTGCGGAGCGCAGGCTTTCAAGTTCTTCCATCAATGCCCCGGAACGGCTGCGAATGGCCGCCAGCGCATCAACTTCATGCAGATCAAGCGCATCGCGAAGTTCGCGGCCCTTGTCCTCGATCGCAGCAAAGCGGACCTGCGTTGCCTCCTGCAACGATTCAATCCTGGCTTCGGCTTGTTCCAGCGTCGAATCGACCTTGGTCTTCATCCATTCGACATGGCGCTCGCCGGCCTGTCCGAACTCGTTGAGTCGCTCGAAAGCCGTAATCATTTCGCCAAGCTGCCCTTGCGCGGTGCGGCCCGCGTTGGCGATATTATTGGCTGTGTCCTTCGCCGAACTGGCGATAACCGGCAATTGCCCGCGCAGCTTCTCCATATTGTCGAGCGCATTGCTGCTGACCGAGGCAATGGTATCGATCCGTTCGCCGTTTCCGATGATCAGCGCCTCAAGCCGCTCGGCGTGAATGGACAGCTTTTCGGTGGCAACCCGGCCCAGCGAATCAAGATCGCGCGACTGCGAGGCGAGGAATTCGCGCGCGAGGCTGAGTTCGCGGTTGATCACGGTCAGCCGCGCTTCCAGCACGGCGGATTCGTCCGACAGCAGACGCGCCGTCTGGCCAAACCGCAGGGCTTCCTCGCGGCTGTTGCGCGTCGCCAGAATCCACAGGGCGATCACTAGCAGGACCGGGACGGCCCACGATGTCAGCAGCGAAATGGCCTGCTGTGCCGTCGTTCCGGCGAGAGCCCACTGATTGGCCCAGCCGAAAAACGCCGTCCAGCCGACTGCAGCAACGCCGGCCAGCGCCGGCACCTGCCAGCGGCGTGCCGGAAGCGGGGCGGGCTCATCTTCCCAGTCGGCATATCCGGGGTTTTCAGCAGGATAATCAGCTGCCGTATCGAGCAGAAGCTCGTCTGGTTGCTCGGCAGGTGCGGAGGCCTGTTCGGCCCCGGACCCGATGGCGACAATGCGTGATCCCCCGGTCATGGGTCGAAGGTATCACGGTTTCCGCCTGTGGATAAACCCCAGTTTAACCACAAGGCCGTTATAGCGCACGGCATGGCTTATGAAGCAGGTGAACTCGACGCCACATTGGCAGCTGCGGCAGGCGACGACGCGGGGCTCTTTGCAGAGCTCAAGACGGCGTTTACCGACAGCGTCCTGCGGCAAATCGACCTCATGCGCCGGTCGCGCTGCGACGGGAACTGGCAGGTAGCGGCCTTGCGGCTGAAGGGCGTCGCGGCAAGCTTCCACGCCTCGCCGCTGTGCGATCTGGCCGAAGAGGCCATAGAAGGCGCCCCCGGCGATCCCAGCGTGCTGCGCCGCATGCAGCATTTCATCGACGAATTCGCCTCCGCCTGATCGGCTTGGCAGCGGTTAGACAAGCTGTCCCTTGGCAGGGGCGGGCCGAGCGACTATTCACCGGAGCTGCCTGCGAGGAGAAGACAGCTGCGGGTCGCATTGCTCACGATGATGGAACCGGCCAGCGCCGGGTTTGACGTGCCGCGCGCCTATCTGCGTCTTGGCGGGGCGACTCTTGCCCATCATCAGCTGGCCCTCGCGCTGGCCGCCGGATGCGAACGTATTGCCTGCCTGGCCAAGGCCTTCGATCCCGAACTCGCCGCCTTGCAGCGCGAGGCCGAACGGGCCGGGGCGCGGTTTCACATGATTTCAGGCGGCCGTGCCCTGTCGGGGCTGGTGACCGCCAGTGACGAATTGCTGGTGCTGGGCGAGGGGGTCATCGTCTCTCCGGTCGATGCGCTGGAATTGATCGCGCAGGCTCCGGCCGTGCTCGTTTTGCCGGCGGAAGCGGCGGTTCCGCAAGGGTTTGAACGGATCGACATCAACCATGCCGGGGCGGGGCTGATGCTGCTGCCGGGGCGTCTGGTGGAGCGTCTGAACGATTTGCCGCCCGACGCTGATCCGGCCTCGGCCCTCCTGCGCATCGCGCTTCAGGCGGGAATCAGCCAGCGGATGGTGCCGCAATCGGTAAGCAATGACGGGCGCTGGCTCCTCGTTCAGGATGAGGCTCAGGCCCAGGCCGCTGAAGACCGGTGGATGGACCGACAGACCTCCGGGCTGGGGCATAGCCTGGGAATGGGGCTGGCCGCCTGGCTCTCGCGGCGGTTTGGCGCGGCGATGCTCCATGCCGGCAGCGGCGGCAGCGCGACCGGTATTGCGGGGTTGACCTTGCTGGCCATGGCGGCGGGCTCGGCCTGGCTGGAAGTTCCGACGCTCGGGCTGGCGCTGCTGGGCGCTGCCTGGCTGGTGCAACGGGTCGGCACGATCATCACCGGGGCGCAGGCCGATTCGCTCGGGCTGGGTCGCGGCATGCTATCACGCCCCGAGCCGTTCGGTGCCTTGCTGGATATTGTGTTGGTAGGCGTTCTGATTGCCGTCCCGTCGCTGGTGCCCGGCGAACCGACATGGCTGCGCGCCTTTGCGCCGCTTGTGCTGATCGGTCTGCTGCGACTGCTGTCGCAGGTTCTGGCAGAGCGGTTTTCCGCCTGGTTCGAGGACCGGCTGCTGTTGGCCCTCGCCCTTGCGGCTTTGGGCTTGGCGGGGCTGCTGCCCTACGCCGTCCCGGGCCTGTCTATCGTGCTGATCGTGGCCGGAATCATCCTTTCACGGCGGCGCGGTGAGCTAACGTCAGTTTAACCATGGGGCGCTATTGCCTTTGTCATGACTGACGCGTCCTTCCATTCCGCTTCCGGCGAGCCGATCGAATCCGTGCTGCGCGAGGAGCTCAATCATGGCGATGCCATGATCGGCACGATCATTCCGATCATGCGCCACTTGCTGGCCAGCGATGACCATTCGGTGTTCTCCGAAGAGATCGTCGCACGCACGCGGGCCATGCTTGAGGACATTTCCTCGCAGTTGCTGATTGCGCGCGGCGAGGCCTTGCAGGTGCAGGATGCTCGCAACCTTGATGCAGCCGAAGTACAGGCCATGGTCATTGCGCTGTGCGGCGATGCCGCGCTGCTCGCGCACCTTCACGGGCTCGCCGTCGAATGGCAACTGACCGAGCGGCTCCACGCCCGCCTTGGCCTTGATCCGGTACTGTCGCCGTTGCTGCAGGCACTGATCGCTTCATCCGAGCCAGCCGTTGCCGCCGCCGGCATGAGCCTGCTGGCATCGCAGACCCGCTTTACGCAGGCCCAGCGCCGCATGAAGCTGGCGCTGACTGAACTGCCGGCGGAGATCCTCCACGCGGCGATCATCGCGCTGGGCGAGCACGCCGGTCCGGGCGACGAAGGCGCGCTTCTGGCGGAAAAGGCCCTTTGCGACAGCTATGACGAAGGCCGCAGCCGGCTCGGGCTGATGGCGCGGCTGATCATGGGCATGGGCGGCAATGCCCAGTCGGCCTTGTCGATCGAACACGCCGGCGTCGGCATGTTCATTACCGCGCTGTCGATTGCGACCGGGCAGGACCGCACGCTGGCCACGCTCACGACCAACGAAGGTCAGGTCGCCCGACTGGCGCTGGCGCTGTCGTCCGCAGGCATGAAGCCGGCGAGCGTCGAGCAGCAATTCGTTGCCATCCATCCCGAAATTTCGCTTCCCGAAGGCTTCGAAGGACTGGGCGCAGACCGCGCCGCCGCGATCCTGTCGGTCGGAACGGGCTACCCGCGTTAAGCCATGGCGGACAGCGCACCCGGAGTGACGACAGCGCGCACCGACGCGGAAGACCGGCTGGTCTCCGCCGACGAGCTGCTGCATTCGCTGCAATTGCGCTGCGGCGGCGACGTGCCGGGCGTGGTGGCGATTCCGGCGCTGCTCGACCTTGTCCGCAAGTGCCGCCGCTTTTCGATGAAACTGGTGCGGCCGATCATGGCCAACGATGGCGCCCATGCAATCTCGGCGCTTGCTGAAGTCGAGCCAGCGCCGGACGGCGGCTGTGCGATCCGTGTCCGCCACTGGCAATCGCGCGCCTTGCCGCCCGAAGATCAGGTGTCGCTGGGCAGCCGGGTCGCCAAGATCGAGCGGCAAAGCGCCGAGTTCCACGCCGTTCTCGATGCCGACCAGCGCGTTCTGACTGCCGAAGCCGCCAATGACGAATTGAAGCCGCTGGCCGGCGCGATGGTCGCGATGCCGGGGAAGACATGGACCGGCTATGTCGAGGTTGAAGGCGGGGTTTCGAGCAAGGACATGCACTGGCGCCTGCTTGACGGAGTGAACGTCAAGGTCGCCGGGTCGCGCCGGCCGTGGCGCGCGCTGATTTCGCCACAGGGTGGCACGCTTGGCAAGCCTGCGGGCTTCACCCTGTCGCTGACCTCGGATGTTGCCCCCCCTGTACAGGCACCGACGCTTTCGCCGGAGATGCGCACGTCGGAGACCCGGCTGATTGGCCGCGATGTGGCTCCGGTGTTGCGCCAGCCGATTTCGCGGATCATCGCCAATGCCGAAACGATCCGGACGCGCCTTTCAGGGCCGCTGGCCGAGGAATATTCGAACTATGCCGCCGATATTGCCGCCGCCGGCCAGCACCTGCTGGCGCTGATTGACGACCTGACCGACCTCGAAGTGGTCGAATCGGAAGAGTTCGCCACCGCGCCCGATCATGTTGACCTGGCTGACATTGCTCGCCGGGCTGCCGGAATTCTTGGCGTACGCGCGCGCGAACAGGGTGTGATCGTCGATGCCCCGCGGGCCGGTGAAAGCCTGCCCGCCGTGGCGGAGTTCCGCCGGGTCCTGCAGGTCCTGCTCAACCTGCTGGGCAATGCGATCCGCTATTCGCCGCCCAATTCGCAGGTGTGGATCCGGCTTGAGCAGGAGGGCGGCGCGGCCAAGGTGATCGTCGCCGATCAGGGCCCGGGGCTCGGGCTCGACGAACAAGTCAAGGTCTTCGAGAAGTTCGAACGTCTGGGGCGCAGTGGTGATGGCGGCTCGGGGCTTGGACTTTATATTTCGCGCAAGCTGGCCCGCGCCATGGGCGGCGACCTTCGGGTGGAAAGCGCACCGGGACACGGTGCGCGCTTCATCCTGTCAGTCCCCGCCGATAACGCTGCCTGATCAGGCGTTCTTTCCGGCGCGCCGGCCAATCAGAATGACTGCTGCGCCAGCCAGCGCGATCATCAGACCTTTGGTGACCCAGCCGCGATCGGCGAGCATGAAGCTGTCTGCAGGCCACATGATGACGCCTGCACCTTGCAGCGTAAAGAACATGCCCATGATCATGAGCACGGCGCCGACAAGCATGAGAGCTGTACGAAGCATTGGTGATTTCCCCCTGTGTTTCGGAACCGACCCGGCTCCGAAACACATGTAACGGGAAAAATCAGCCTTTGTCGACGATTACGTGAAATTACGTAACCAGACGCGCTTAACGCTTGTCGATGCCGACATGATCACGCGCCGCCAGGCCGGGGTAGAGCTGGCGCGGCCAACCGGTTTCTCTTGAGAAACCGGCGTCCAGCACTCGGCCGCGCCTTCGCTCTCTTAGCGCTTGTCGATACCGACGTAGTCACGCGCCGCCGGGCCGGTGTAGAGCTGGCGCGGACGCCCGATCTTCTGGCCGGGATCGCTGATCATTTCGTTCCACTGCGCGACCCAGCCGACGGTGCGGGCAAGGGCGAAGAGAACGGTGAACATCGTCGTCGGGAAACCGATCGCGTTGAGGATGATGCCCGAATAGAAGTCGACGTTGGGGAACAGCTTCTTTTCAACGAAGTAGGGATCGTTGAGGGCGATTTCCTCAAGCCGCAGCGCGGTTTCGAACAGCGGATCGTTGACTTTCAGCGCGTCGAACACTTCGCGCACGGTCGACTGCATGACAGTCGCCCGCGGGTCGTAGTTCTTGTAGACGCGGTGGCCGAAGCCCATCAGGCGGAACGGATCGTTCTTATCCTTTGCACGCTCGATGTAGTGCGGGATCTTGTCGGGCGTGCCGATTTCCTTGAGCATGTTGAGCGCAGCTTCGTTCGCGCCGCCATGTGCCGGGCCCCACAGGCAGGCGATGCCCGCCGCGATGCAGGCAAACGGGTTCGCGCCCGACGAACCGGCGAGGCGCACGGTCGAGGTCGAGGCGTTCTGTTCGTGGTCGGCGTGGAGGATAAAGATGCGGTCCATCGCCTTTTCGACCGCGGGAATCACTTCGTACTCTTCCGCCGGCACGCCAAAGGTCATGCGCAGGAAGTTGCCCGTGTAGCTCAGCTTGTTGTCCGGGTAGAGGAACGGCTGGCCGACCGAATACTTGTAGGCCATCGCCGCAATCGTCGGCATCTTGGCGATCAGGCGGTGGCTGGCGATCTTGCGCTGCACCGGATCGGCGATGTCGGTGCTGTCGTGATAGAACGCCGAAAGCGCGCCAACGACACCGCACATGATCGCCATCGGGTGTGCATCACGGCGGAAACCGCGATAGAAGGTCGAAAGCTGTTCGTGCACCATCGTGTGGCGGCTGATCGTGTACGTGAAGTTCTCCAGCTCGGCCGCGCTCGGCAGTTCGCCGTTGAGCAGCAGGTAGCTGACTTCCATGAAGTTGGAATTCTCGGCCAGTTGGCCGATCGGATAGCCGCGGTGCAGCAGCACGCCTTCCTCGCCATCGATATAGGTCAGCCCGCTCTCGCAGGACGCCGTCGAGGTAAAGCCGGGGTCATAGGTAAACATTCCCGTCTGGCCGTAGAGCTTGCGAATATCGACCACGTCCGGACCAATCGATCCGCTCAGCACAGGGAATTCGACTTCCTGACCGCCTGCAATCAGCTTTGCGTTGCCCACCATCTATCTCCTCAGATCATGCCGGTTCGGCCGGAATCACCTGCGCGTCGATACGCGCCAGGCTTTCCCCCCGCCCCAGAAGTACCAAAACGTCAAAAATTCCCGGGGATGTCGTCTGCCCGGTCAAGGCGGCGCGCAACGGCTGCGCCAGCTTGCCCAGACCCAGTCCCCATTCCTCGGCCAAGGCCTTGACCCTTACTTCGAGAGCCTCGGTTGTCCAGTCCGTTGCATCGCGCAGCGCTTCGGCGATACCTGCCAGCAGCCCGCGCGCATCGTCAGTGAGCAGCGCGGCGGCCTTCTCCTCGATCGTCAGCGGGCGCTGCGCAAACAGGAAGGCGGCTCCGGAAGCGAGTTCATTGAGATTCTTGGCGCGAACCTTCAGCACAGGCATGGCCCTGGCCAGCAGCGCTTCGTCAACCGCGCCGGTCATGCGCGGCGCGACCAGCGAGGCGAGCCGCGCATCGTCGGCCTCGCGCAAATAGTGTCCGTTGAGGTTGAGCAGCTTGGCCAGATCGAACCGCGACGGGCTCTTGCCGACATGGGCAATGTCGAACCATTCGATCGCCTGTTCGCGGTTGATGAATTCGTCGTCGCCGTGGCCCCAACCGAGCCGCAGGAGGTAATTGAACAGCGCCTCGGGCAGCACGCCCATCTCGTCTCGATAGGCATCGACGCCCAGCGCGCCGTGGCGCTTGGACAGCTTTGCTCCGTCAGACCCGTGGATCAGCGGGACATGGGCATAGACCGGCTCAGGCCAGGCCATGCCGCGAATGATGCAGAGCTGGCGGAAAGCGTTGTTGAGGTGATCATCGCCGCGGATAACGTGAGTCACGCCCATGTCGTGATCGTCGACAACCACGGCCAGCATGTAAGTCGGCGTGCCGTCGCTGCGCAGGATAACGAAATCGTCGATCTCGGCATTGGCGACGCGGACGGTGCCTTGCACTTGGTCCTCGATCACCGTCTCACCCTCACGCGGGGCTTTCATGCGCACTACGTAAGGCGTTTCGGCGGGCCAGGTGCCCGGATCGGCATCGCGCCATTCGCTCTCGATGCGGAAAGGGCGGCGTTCGGCCTGGGCGGCTTCGCGCCGTCCCGCGAGTTCTTCGGACGACAGGTAGCAGCGATAGGCGTGGCCGCCTTCCAGCAGCGCGGCGGCCACTTCGGCATGGCGCGGGCTGCGGGCGAACTGGAATACCGGCTCGGCATCACCCAGCAGATCGAGCCAGCCGAGCCCGTCGAAGATCGCTTCGATTGCAGGCTCGGTCGAGCGGGCGCGGTCGGTGTCTTCGATGCGGACGAGGTACTTGCCGCCGTGGTGACGGGCAAACAGCCAGTTGAACAGTGCCGTGCGGGCGCCGCCGATGTGCAGGTAACCAGTGGGTGACGGCGCGAAACGCGTGACGACAGGCGTGCGACCCTCAGTCGCTGCTGTGTCGTTACCGCTCCCGCTTGCCATTACCCTCGCCTTCCTGTCCTATAAGTCCATGATGCAGAACGCCGAAATCCCGGCAATTGCCAGCGATTCCCTGCCGGATTTGGCGGGGCGCGCTGCACTGCAACATCGCCTTTGCCGCGTAGCAGGGCGCTTGTCCAGCGGGCTTGATGCACTTGAGCACTTTCTGTGCCGCGCCGGGTTTGACCGGGCGCCCTGGCTCGCTGTTGCCTTTGCCGCCGGAATTGGCGCGTGGTTCGTCTTTTTGCAGCTTTGGCAATGGGTTGCATTCATAGCCCTGCTGTCGATCGCCGCGACCTGTGCGCTGCTGTTCATGCGCGAGGATGGCCGCTTTCCCTATCTCAGACAGGCATTTGCCTCGCTGTTTTTGGTGGCTGCAGCAGGGTGCGCGCTGGTCTGGACGAAATCCGAACTGGTCGGCGCCCCGCCAATTGCGCGGGCGATTGTTGCCGAACTTGACGGGACCGTCATCCAGCGAACCGAGCAGCCGGCGCAGGAGCGGGTCCGGCTGGTGATTGCGGATTGGGACAGTGTCTCTGGCAGGCCGGTGCGGGTGCGGGTCAACGTGCCGATTGACCATGATCAGGAGGCGGCGGGGGAGGGCGCCAAGGTCCGGCTGCGTGCCAGACTAGTTCCGCCGGCCCCGCCAATGCTTCCCGGCGGCTATGATTTTGCCCGCACCGCGTGGTTTCAGGGGCTTTCGGCGACGGGTTCGGCGCTCGGTCCGATCGAGGTGACGGCACCGGCGCAGGGTGCAGGCTCGTCGGTGGCGAAGCTGCAGTGGCAGATTTCGGACCATGAACGCACGTCGCTTCCCGGATCGGCAGGGGGCATTGCCGGAGCCTTTGCCAGCGGTGATCGCGGCGGCATCTATATCGCCGACGAAGAGGCGATGCGCGATTCGGGGCTGACGCACTTGCTGTCGATCAGCGGGCTTCATGTCAGCGCGGTCATCGCCGCGACGTGGTTTCTGGCGATGCGGCTGTTCGGGCTATGGCCTTGGCTGGTCCTGCGGTTCCGCTTGCCTTTGCTCGCCGCTGCGACGTCTGCGCTGACGGGCATCGGTTATACGGTGCTGACCGGCGCCGAAGTACCGACGGTGCGTTCGTGCCTTGGCGCCTTGCTCGTGCTCGCGGCACTGGCTCTGGGGCGTGAGCCACTGAGCTTGCGGATGGTTGCGGTGGCGGCCTTCATCGTCATGGTGTTCTGGCCCGAGGCGGTTGTCGGCCCAAGCTTCCAGATGAGCTTCGCCGTGGTGATCGCCATCGTCGTGCTGCACGACTGCACCGGTCCGCGCCTTTCTGGCACCCCGTGAAGAGCCTTGGTGGCAAGGCTTCCTGCGCCAGCTGGCGATGCTGGTCCTCACTGGCGTGGTGATCGAGCTGGCGCTGATGCCGATCGGTCTGTTCCACTTTCACCGCGCCGGGGTCTATGGAGCGCTGGCCAACGTGATCGCGATCCCGCTGACGACTTTCGCCTCGATGCCGCTGATCGCACTGGCCCTGCTGTTCGATACGGTGGGAGCGGGCGCGCCATTCTGGTGGCTCGCCGGGCTGTCGCTGGACCTTCTGCTCTGGCTTGCCCGTTGGGTGGCCGGGCAACCCGGATCGGTGACTTATCTGCCCGCCATGACGCAGGGCTGCTTCGCGCTCTTCGTTGTTGGCGGGATGTGGCTGGCGCTTTGGCGCGGGCGGCAGCGCCTGCTGGGGCTCGTGCCGGTCATGATCGGCTATGGTGTGGTTGCCATGACTTCTCCGCCGGACCTGCTGGTATCGGGTGACGGCCGCCATGTCGGCATTTCCGGACTGGCGGAGAGTGAACTGGTGGTGCTGCGCGAATCGAAGAGCGATTATATCCGCCAGAACCTCACCGAACTCGCGGGAATGAACGGCGAGGTTCGCAGCGTCGAGAGCCTGCCGCAGGCCCGTTGTACGCCGGAATTCTGTGCGCTGGACATCGAGCGTGGCGGGAGGGCCTGGCACTTGCTGATGGGCCGCGGGACCGACTGGGCGCCCAAGGATGAGCTGGCCGCAGCCTGCGCGGCAAGCGACATCGTCGTCGCCGACCGCTGGTTACCGCGCTCTTGCCGCCCGCGTTTTCTGAAGGCCGATAAGTCGCTGCTCTACCGCACGGGCGGACTGGTGATTGATCTGGAAAGCAAGGCAGTCACCACCGTCGCCTCTGGGCAGGGGGCACATGGCTGGTGGCAGGAACCGGCTGCGGCGAGACCTCGAAAAGTCTCGCCGCGCGGTTCGAACAGCAGCAGTCCGCTGCCTCAGTGATAGCGACGGAGCAGGCCGGCGAGCTTGCCCTGAACCTCAACCTCACCCGGGCCGAAGTGCTGCGGATCGTAGGCCGCATTGGCCGGATCCAGCCGCACACCGCCCTGTTCGCGGTGCAGGTACTTGAGCGTTGCTTCCTCGCCGTGGACGAGCGCAACGACGATTTCCCCGTCGCGCGCGGTGTTCGTCTTGCGGATGAGCGCAAAGTCGCCGTCGAGAATGCCGGCTTCGATCATCGAATCGCCCGATACCTCAAGCGCGAAGTGTTCGCCGGGGCCGAGCAGCGCCGCCGGAACCGGCAGACTCGACTGGCCTTCCAGCGCCTCGATCGGCATGCCGGCGGCAATCTTGCCGTGGAGCGGGATTTCGATGACGTCGTTGGCCGGACGCGGAGTAGCAGCCGGAGCACGGAGCGGCGGAGCCACCGTGTTGGTATTCGCCGGCTTGGGCGCGGTCTGGCCGATGTTGTCCGGCTGGCGCAGCACTTCCAATGCGCGGGCGCGGTTGGGCAGGCGGCGGATGAAGCCGCGTTCCTCAAGCGCCGAGATCAGGCGGTGCACGCCCGACTTCGATTTCAGGTCGAGCGCTTCCTTCATTTCCTCAAAGCTCGGGGAAATGCCGGTCTCTTCCAGTTTGACCTGGATGAAGCGGATCAATTCGTGCTGCTTGCGGGTCAGCATCTTGCGTCACTCCTCAACCGGAACGCGCCTGGGGTATTCCTGCGCCGTTCAGTGAACGAATGCGGAACAATTAAGCAACGATTCGGACCAAGTCAAGAACATGGTCACGCAATGCCGCCATTTCCGAGCAAAATCACCGATACCGTTTCGCCAGCTTCTTGCCGGGGTGCCTGAACGGGGTGATCGATCAGCACTTGCGCGGCGGCCATCGCTGCCAGCGCGCCGCTGTCCTGCTGAGTGAGAACCTCGACACCGCCGGCCACCAGCCTTCCGCGCAGGAACTCCCGCCGGTCGCCGCCAGCGCGTAGCGGCGCGGCCAGCGGAAGGTCGATGGTCCGGGGCAGGGGATCGGCGGCGCCCAGCGCGGCGCGCAGCAGGGGCAGCAGGAACAGCAGCGCAGTGACTTGGCTCGACACCGGATTGCCTGGCAGCCCGACGACGACCTGCGACCCGCGCGTGGCGACGAGCAGGGGCTTGCCCGGCTTGATCGCCACTTTCCAGAAATCGATTGTGCCGCCCCATGCTTCGATGGCGGGGCGGATCAGGTCATGATCGCCCACCGATGCGCCGCCGGTGGTGACGATAATGTCGGCATCACGGGCCAGATGGAACGCGTCGGTCAGCAGGACGAGGTCGTCGCGCACCGGGCCGATCCGGTCGACCTCGCAAGGCAGCGAGGCGAGCAGCGCGGCCAGCATCGCGCCATTGCTGGCGGGCACCTGATGCGCGGCGCAGTCCTCGGGATCGCTCGCCAGTTCGTCGCCGCTGTCGATGATCGCCACACGGGGGACGCGCCGCACGGCGAGGTGCTTGTGCCCGGCGGCGATGGCGAGTGCCAGTTGCGCCGGACCGATGCGCGTGCCGGCGGAGAGCAGCTCGGTATCGATGCCGAAATCTGATCCGCAAAGCCGGATATGCTTGCCCGGCGGCGATGGCGGGGTGCCGGTGAGCGACAAATGGTCGCCATTGCGGACAAGGTCTTCCTGAACGATCACGGCATCCGCGCCTGCAGGTAGCAGCGCCCCGGTGGAAATGCGCACGGCTTGGCCGCCAGCGACCGTGCCGGAAAAGGGATGTCCGGCGGCACTTTCGCCGATGATGGTCCACGGCCCGCCAAGGTCCGGGCCCTTCACGGCATAACCATCCATTGCCGAAACATGCGCGGCAGGCTGGGTACGGCGCGCTTTTAGTGGCTCGGCAAGGTAGCGGCCGAGTGTTCCCGGCACGTCGACGTTCTGGATCGGTAGAACAGGTGCCAGCGCGAGCAGGCGCGCCTGTGCATCTTCCAGCGTCAGCATCGCGCTCATTCCGGAGCGGTCCAGTCGCCCGATTTGCCACCGCTTTTGGAGAGCAGGCGGACTTCGCCGATGACCATTGCCTTGTCGATCGCCTTGGCCATGTCGTAAATTGTCAGCAAGGCAATCGAGCATGCGGTCATCGCTTCCATTTCCACGCCGGTACGCCCGCTGAGCGAGGCACTGGCGGTGACCCGCACGCCGCCATCCTCAAGCGCGAAATCGACCGTCACGGAATCGAGTGCCAGCGGGTGGCACAGCGGGATCAGTTCGGCGCATTTCTTCGCCGCCATGATCCCGGCAATGCGCGCGGTGGCGAGGACATCGCCCTTGGGCACGTCGCCATCGCGGATCGCGGCGAGCGCGGGGGCGGACATGGCGATGAAGCCGCTGGCGACGGCCACCCGGCGCGTCTCGGCCTTGCCGCCGATATCGACCATGCGCGCCTTGCCCGATTCGTCGAGGTGAGTGAGCTGGTTCATGTTCAAGCCTTAGCCGATGAATGGACTGGACACACTGCACACAGTCCATGGGAGAAAGCACGCGCCGCGCATTGGGCGGCAGAGGGCGGCATTCCGGGGCGAGTTTCAGGCTCTGTCATCACGCCAACCTGCCAGATTCGCGGGCGTTAGGACAGCGCCGCTTCGCCCGTGAGCAATGCCCGTGTCGCCGCTTCGACATCAGCCTGCCGCATCAGGCTCTCGCCGACGAGGAACGTCCGCACCCCGGCATTGGCCAGCCGTGCGATATCGGCATGGCTGTTGATCCCGCTCTCACCCACCAGCAGTGTGCCTTCCGGCGCCAGCGGGGCGAGGCGTTCGGTAGTGCCGAGGTCGGTGACGAAGCGCTTGAGGTCGCGGTTGTTGACCCCGATCAGGCGCGATTTCAGCCGCGCGGCACGTTCCATTTCGGCCTCGTTGTGGACCTCTACCAGCACGTCCATGCCGCGTTCGGTTGCAGCGGCCTCGATTTCGGCCATCAGCCCGTCATCCAGCGCAGCGACGATGATCAGAATGGCGTCGGCCCCCATCGCGCGCGCCTCGGCGCACTGCCATGGGTCGATCATGAAATCCTTGCGGATCACCGGCAGAGTGCAGGCGGCGCGGGCGGCGATCAGGTAGTCCTCGTGGCCTTGGAAATAGGGCGCGTCAGTCAGCACCGAAAGACAGGCCGCGCCTCCGGCTTCATAAGCGCGGGCGTGGGCGGGCGGATCGAAATCCGCACGGATCAGGCCTTTGGACGGGCTCGCTTTCTTGATTTCGGCGATCAGGGCAAAGCCAGAGGCGGCCTTGGCCCGCAGCGCCGCTTCGAACCCGCGCGGGGCGGACTGCTGCTGCGCGGCGGCGTCCAGCTCAGACAGCGAGCGCAGCGGCTTGCGGCGGGCCACTTCGGCGCGGGTGGTGTCGCAGATTTCTGTGAGCTTGTCGGTCATTTCACGCTCGCAATCCAGCAATCGAGCAGGCCCTTGGCGAGCCCCTTGTCTATGGCTTCGGCGGCTTCCTCGACGCCTTCGTGCCAGCCTGAGGCCTCACCCGCGACCATCAGCGCGGCGGCGGCATTGAACAGCACGGCATCCCGGTAGGGTCCGGTTTCGCCCATCAACAGCCGCGACAGGGCGGCGGCATTGTGGGCGGCATCACCACCGCGCAGGGCTTCGATCGGTGCGCTGGCAAGGCCTGCCTCGCCGGGCGTGATGCGCCGCATCGATACGTTGGCGCCGGTGACGATGGCCAGTTCATTACCGCCTGCCAGGCTCAGTTCGTCCAGACCTTCATCGCCGCAGACCACGAAAGTCTGTTCCGTGCCGAGCCGGGCGATGGCATCGGCATAGATCGGCACATAGGCCGGCCGGGCAATGCCGACGAGCTGGCGCTTGACCCCTGCGGGATTGGCCAGCGGGCCGAGCAGGTTGAAGATCGTGCGGCGGCCGATGGCGCGGCGGATCGGCATGATCCGGCCCATCGCGGGGTGGTGCGCGCCAGCGAACAGGAAGCAGATGCCGATGTCGCCGAGGGTTGCTTCGGCGGTCTGGGCGGCGCGGGACAGGTCGAGGCCCAGCGCTTCGAGCGTATCAGCAGCGCCCGATTTGCTGGATGCGGCGCGGTTGCCGTGCTTGGCGACCGGCACGCCGCAGGCTGCGACGACGATGGCAACGGCGGTGGACACGTTGAGCGTGTGCTGCCCGTCGCCGCCGGTGCCGCAGACATCGATGGCATTGTCCGGAGCGGCAACGGCGATCATCCGGTCGCGCATCGCCTGCGCTGCGCCGGCAATTTCCTCTGCCGTCTCGCCGCGTTCGGTCATGGCGATCAGGAGGTGGGCGATATCCTCGTCGAGCATAGCGCCATCGAGCATCTGCCCGAACAGGGCATGGGTTTCGTCAAACGTCAGGGGCGTGGCGGTAATGGTCATTTGCCCGGCTCCTTGCGCAGACTCGTCACGACAATCAAGGGGCCGAGCGGAAAGCGCACGTCCATTCGTCCGCCGGCGGGATTCCACAGTGATGAAATCGTGCCGTCGAGGAACAAGGCATTGGCATCCCCGCAGGCGCGCTTCATCAGCCGGGCGATCTGGCCGAAGGAGACCGGCTCGTCCGATATAGCGAAGTGCGCGGTACCCCTGGCATCGACGCAGACGGAATTGCGGAGTTTCAGCGAGGCACCGTTCTGGGCAAGGCTGGGGTGAAGCTTGCCGGTGATCAGAAGCATCGGGCCGGACTGGGTGCCGAATTGCGGGCGCTTGGTGACGGTTGCGGCAAAATCCTCGCTGCTGAGCACGCGCCAGTTGCCCGCCGCATCGCCGAAGAACACGCCGTTGGGCTTGAGGTAGAAATTGCCCTCGGCATCGGCCTGATTGAGTTTGCGCAGCCGCTCCCCATTTTCAACGTAATAGCCGATGGGCCGGCTGCCGGTGTCGTACATGCCGCCGTTGACGGCGAAGGCGATATCTCCCCGGTCGGCGGCCTGCGCGAGAGTCGGGAAACCGCGGAAGATCACGCCGTTCTGGCCCTTCAGACGCAGCGCGATCTGGTGCTTTCCAGGGACGGCGAGGCATTCGGTGAAGGCGGCATCCTCGAAGCGGGTCGCGGTGCAATCGCCTACGGGTGCGGACTTGGGCGCGGGGGCGCTGCCGACGTTACGATAGAGCAGGACGCCGACCAGCAGGGCGAGCGCGGCGATCAGGATGCGGCGCAGGTTCATGATCGGACCCTGCTTGGCGACCGATCAGGCCGGCAGGCGCGCGTCGACGCCGCAGATCTTGAGGAAGTTGGCCAGCATGGCGTGGCCGTGTTCGGTCGCAATCGATTCCGGGTGGAACTGCACGCCGTGGATCGGCAGGCTCGCATGGCGGAAGCCCATGACATGGCCATCGTCCGAGCGCGCGTTGACGATCAGGCTTTCGGGAATGTCCTCGACGATCAGCGAGTGATAGCGTGTGGCAGTGAAGGGTGAGGGCAGGCCGGCGAACAGCCCGGTGCCGTCGTGGGTGACGGGCGAGGTCTTGCCATGCATCAGCCCGCCGCGCACCACCTTGCCGCCGAAATACTGCCCGATCGACTGGTGGCCGAGGCACACGCCAAGCAAGGGTTTGCCCGCTTCCGCTGCCGCGCCGACCAGTTCAAGGCTGATCCCGGCCTCGTTCGGCGTGCAGGGGCCGGGCGAGATCAGGAAGCCTTGTGCGCCCGAGCTGATCGCCTGACCCGCCGAAATCGCATCGTTGCGCACGACCTCGACCTCGGCCCCCATCTCCATCAGGTAATGGACGAGGTTCCAGGTGAAGCTGTCGTAATTGTCGATGACGAGGATCATGGGCCGACGCCTTAAGCGCGGACTTGCGGGCGGAGCAACAGAATTTGCGCTTCCGGGCTCAGAGCGCGTTTGGGGATGACGATAGGGGCGAGGGTGTTTGACAGGAGGACAATGTGGGCCGGGCCTTCGATTGCCTGCCGCAAGTCCTGCCATTCAAGGCGCACCTGTCCGCCATCGAAGCTTGCGCCGGCCTGATCGATCAGCGCGTTGATCCGCCGTCCGGTCCAGCCAAGGCTCTCGATCGAAGCGCGCGTGGTGTTCAGCGCGATCCGCAGCAGCATGAGGTATTGAAAACCGAGGAACAGCGCGCACATTGCCGTGGCAAGTCCGAATATCCGCCGCGCATCACCGCCCGGCGAGAACTTCGCGGCAGCCAGCGCCACCAGTCCGCCGACCAGCAGCGAGACCGCAATGACCAGCAACGGCCCTGCCTTGCGCATCGGATGCCGCCCGGCGAGCAGCGCGGCGGACTGCGCATTGTCCTGCGCGGTCAGTTCGAACGAAAAGGAGCGGCCTGCCCCCGCGCCGCTCATTGCCCGAAGCCGGTCTCCGAAGCGACCCGAACCGCTTCGCGCGCGGCGGCGAACAGCGCGCCGGCCTTGGCCTCGCATTCACGCTGTTCGTAATCGGGCTGGCTGTCGGAGACGATCCCCGCGCCGGCCTGAACGTGCAGTGTGCCATCCTTGACGATCCCGGTTCGCAGCACGATGCAGCTGTCGACCGAGCCGTCAGGTGCGAAATAGCCGACGCCGCCGGCATAGGCCCCGCGCGTTTCGTGTTCCAGTTCTGCGATGATCTCGCATGCGCGGACCTTGGGCGCGCCCGAGACTGTACCTGCTGGGAAGCCGGCAAACAGCGCGTCAATGGCGTCATGGTTCGCCGTGTCGAGTTGGCCAACGACATTGCTGACGATATGCATGACGTGGCTGTAACGCTCGATCGTGTAGCTCTCTGTCACCCGTACCGAGCCCGCCTGCGCCACCCGGCCAACGTCATTGCGGCCCAGATCGAGCAGCATCAGGTGTTCGGCGCGTTCCTTCGGATCGGCGAGCAGGCTTGCCTCATTCTCGCGGTCTTCCTCGAGGCTGACACCGCGCGGGCGCGTGCCGGCAATCGGGCGGATCGTCACTTCACCGTCGCGCACGCGCACGAGGATTTCCGGACTCGATCCCACGGCGGCAAAGCCCGGCAGGTCGAGGAAGTAAAGGAACGGCGAAGGGTTCACCCGGCGCAGCGCGCGGTACAGATTGAACGCCGGCAGCGCGAAGGGCGTGGTGAAACGCTGGGCCAGCACGACCTGGAAGATGTCCCCGGCGGTGATGTAGTCCTTCGCCTTCAGCACCATGTCGCGGTAGCGGCCCTCGGGCAGCACCGGAGTGAGCGCCGGTTCGGCGAGATCGGCTATCGCGGTGGTCGCGCGGGCAGGCTGGGCAATCCGGCGCAGGGCTTCGTCGATGCGATCGGCGGCGCTATCCAGCTGGGCTTCGGCGGTGCCTTCCGGCCAGACCGGGGCCACGCACCACAGATCATCCGTTAGCCGGTCAAACACCAGCACCAACGCCGGTCGCACGAACAGCATGTCGGGCAGCTCAAGCGCCGATTGCGGGGCGCGGGGCAGGTTTTCGACGAGGCCGATCGTTTCATAGCCGAAATATCCGACGAAAGTGGCCAGCGCCTTGGGCAGGACATCGGGCACTTCGATGCGGCAAGCCGTAACCAGCGCGCGCAGTTCGCTCAGCGCGTCACCCGGCAAGGCTTCGAAGCCATCGCGGTCCGTCCGCCATGTGCGGTTGACCTCTGCCGCATGGCCGGTGGCGCGGAACACCAGATCCGGGTCAATCCCGAGCATCGAATAGCGCCCGCGAACTTCACCGCCCTGAACCGATTCGAGGAGGAAGTCGCCGCGGCCCGGTTCGATCAGCTTGATTGCCGCGCTGACCGGCGTTTCCGTATCGGCAACCAGCTTGCGCCAGATCAGCGCCGGCTGGCCGGCCGCCAGCTGGGCATGAGCCTTATCCCAGTTTTCAGGGCGTGCGCCGGCCATCTGCCTGTTCCGTCCGGTCAGCTGCCGCCGAGCAGCTGGCGCTTGACCGCGTCCAGCACCAAGGTGTTCTTCTTGACGCCGATTTCGGCCTTGATCGCGCTGCGCAGCTGCTGGGCATATTCGCGGCCCGAAATGCTGCCGAAATCGCGGCGGGCGCGGGCGAGTTCCGGATCCTTTGGATCGATCTTGCCCGGCGTGATGGTCTTGACCGACACGACATAGAAGCCCCGGTTGCGCGGTGCCGGCATCAGCTTGACCGAACCGCGCGCCATCGAGAACAGCAGCGCGATCGGCTGCGGGATTTGGCCGCCCATCTGCGCCAACTGGGCGCGTGGCATGGTCACCCGGTCAACCGGCGGCAGCGGCTTGCCCAGCGCGGCCAACGCGGCCTGCATGTCGGTACCCTTCTTCGCTGCGGCCATAACCTGCTCGGCGGCAGCCTTTGCGGCGGCAGAGCCCTTTTGCAGCATCAGGTCGGCAACCACCTGCGCGCGGATCTCTTCGATCGGAGCGGGAGCTGCTGGCTGGATGCTGGTCACATCGAAGACGATGAACGACTTGCCCGGATCGACCTCGGCAAGCTGGGGCTGGTTCTCGCCTTCCATGAAGAAGGCGGCCTGCAACACGCGGGCGATTTCCGCCGGTGCCTTGGCTTCGCTGCCATAGACCGCGCCGTTCGACAGCAGCGGTGGCGACTGCTTAAGCGTCAGACCGAGGTCCTTGGCAATGTCAGTCAGCGATCCGCCATTGTCGAAGCCGTCTTCGATCTTGGCCGAGAATTCGGCGAGGGCATGACGCTTGCCTTCTTCATTGAGCGCCGCGACAATTTCGCCGCGCGCCTGATCAAGTGTCTTGCCCGCCTTACCGGCATCGCCTTCAACGCGGACGACGAACCAGCCAAGGCTGCCCTTGAGCGGGCCAACCACGGTGCCGGGCTTGGCCGCGAACACGGCATCGGCCGTCGCCAACGAGCTTTGCAGCTGGTAATCGGCCTTGTCGATCGACGGGATGGCAGCGGCGGACAGGCCCTTGCTGCGCGCCGAGGCGTCAAGCGTCATGCCCTTGCCAAGATCAGCGAGAATGACGCGTGCCGCAGCCTCGGTCGGTGCGATGACCTGAGTCAGCTTGCGCGCTTCGGTGGCGGTGTAATTCTCGGCATCAGCCTTGTAGCGCTCGGCAATCTGCGCCTCGGTCGGCGCGGGAACCGACTTGATCACACTGTCGTCGAACATGGCATAGCGCACCACGCGGCGTTCGGGCCGCATGTAGGTGTTGCGGTTGGCCGCGTAATAGGTCGCCAGTTCCTGCGCGCTGGGTTCACCGGCCGGGGCGAAAGCAGCAGACGGGATCAAGGCAATCGCGCCTTCGCGGGTCTCGCTCAGCAGACCGGCATAACGCAGCATCGGATCAAGCGGCACGCGCGCGCCGAATGCGGCGGGGATCTGCACCTGTTTGGCGATCAGATCATCGGCCACCTGTTCGCGGAACAGCGCTTCGTTCATGCCGGCCTGAGCCAGGGCGGCGCGGAAATTGGCTTCGCTGAAATTACCGTCAGTGCCGCGGAACGACGGGATCTTAAGCAGTTCGCTGTCCACCAGCCGCTTGCCCGCGACCATGCCGTGGTCATCACCCCAGACCGCGATGGCCGCCACGTCGATCAACTGGTCGAGCAACTGGTTCAGCCCGTCCGCTTCGATGAACTGCTTGATCGTGGCGGTGGGGTTCTGCTTGCGGGTCTGCTCAACCGTATTGAGCGCATTCGATGACAGTAGCTGGGCATCGATCGAACGGCTGCCGACCGTGGCAACCTTGCCACTGGCGCTGGCGCCGCCAAGGCTGGAGACACCGTCCGCCAGTACAAAAGCCAGCGCCATCAGGCCGACGAAGCCCAAGGTGATGGTCAGTCCGACCTTGGATTTCATGAACTTGCGGAAGAACTCGAGCATTGTGACAGCTTCACCTGGGACTTGAACAGAGGCGCGGCTTTACGGCGCTTGTCCGCATACGGCAATGGCCATCCGCGCAGGAAAACGTGTCGCCGCGCCTTGCAAGCAGGGCCGGTTGTCACTCGATTCGTCGCAGGTTGTTTTGACAAGATCGCCGCGGCTCCCTAGCTGGCGCGGCAAATGGCCGTGCCCTCGATCCGGGAGAGTCGGGCGGGCCTTCTTGAAAAACAGGGAGTTAGTTTCTCATCATGTCCGCTTCCCCCTATATTGTCGGCAACTGGAAGATGAATGGCACGCGTGCCATGCTTGCCGAGGCCCGCGCGATTGATCGCGCCGCTGCGCGCTACCCGGGCGTGCAGGTGGCGCTGGCCCCGCCGTTCACCCTGATTCAGCCCTTCGCCGAAGCCGCGCAGGCCATCGCCACTGGCGGTCAGGACTGCCACGTGGCCGCCAAGGGCGCACACACGGGCGATATTTCCGCTCCCATGCTGGCCGACTGCGGCGCCAGCTTCGTTATCGTCGGCCATAGCGAGCGCCGCAAGGACCACGGCGAAAGCGATGCGCTGGTCAAGGCCAAGGCCGAGGCTGCCATCGATGCCGGACTTGGCGTGATCGTCTGCGTGGGTGAGACTCTGGAAGAGCGGGATGCAGGCAAGGCCGAAGCCGTCGTATCCAAGCAGGTCGACAAGTCGCTTCCCTCTGCCGAAGCGATTGCCGAGCTGGCTCCCGGCCGCATTTCGGTTGCCTATGAACCGGTCTGGGCAATCGGCACCGGTCGCGTTGCCGAGGTCGAGGACGTTGTCGCAATGCATGCGGCTATCCGCGCTCGCATCACGGCTGCTTACGGAGACAAGGGCGAAGGCGTGCGCATCCTTTACGGCGGTTCGGTCAATGCCGAAAACGCTGCCGCTCTGCTCGCTGCAGAGGGCGTGGGCGGGGCGCTAGTCGGCGGGGCGAGCCTTGCCGCGGAAAGCTTCGTCGCGATCATCGCGGCGGCCGGAACCGAATCGGTCGCCTGATCGCGCCGACTCCTGAAGCGGCAATGGGGGTGCGGCAAGGGTTGCGAAAGCGCCCTCGCGCGCCTAGATGCGCCTCAACCAAGGTCAAAGGCCCGACATAATGCTTCTCTTCCTTACCGTCCTCCAGGCTATCGTAGGCGCGCTGCTCGTTGGCGTTATCCTCATGCAGAAGTCCGAAGGCGGCGGCCTTGGTGTTGGCGGCAGCCCCACCGGCCTGATGTCGGCGCGCGGCGCGGCGGACTTCCTGACCCGGGCGACGACCGTGCTGGCGGTCATCTTCGTCGGCCTGTCGATCGTACTGGCGGCGCTGGCCGCGGGCCATTCGAGCGGTCAGAAGATCGATACCTCGCTGCAGCGTTCGGCGCCCGCGCCGGTCCAGCAGGGTCCCGTAGTGCCAAATCCGGGCGCGCCGGTCGCCAATCCGGCGGCTCCTGCGGCCAACCCGGCAGCTCCCGCTACCAAGTAATCGACAAAGGCAGACCTGCGTCCCTACCGTCACTCTGTGGCGGGGAGGGGTGAATTGCCGCGCGGCAATTGTGTGGATTTCGCCGCTAGTCGCTTGCCCAACCCCCCTACACTCGCTTAAGGCCCAACTCCCATGGCGCGGTTCATTTTCATTACCGGCGGCGTGGTCTCCTCGCTCGGCAAAGGTCTCATGGCGGCAAGCCTCGCGGCACTGCTGCAGGCGCGCGGATTTAAGGTCCGCATCCGCAAGTTCGATCCCTATCTGAACGTCGATCCGGGCACGATGAGCCCGTACCAGCATGGCGAAGTCTATGTGACTGACGACGGGGCGGAAACCGACCTCGACCTCGGCCATTACGAACGCTTCACCGGCGTCTCGGCGCGGCAGGCGGACAACATCACCTCGGGCCGAATCTACCGCGACATCATCGCTAAGGAACGCCGCGGTGACTATCTTGGCGCGACCGTGCAGGTGATCCCGCATGTCACCGACGCGATCAAGAACTTCGCCCGCGCCGAAATTGACGACCTCGACTTCGTGCTCTGCGAAATTGGCGGAACAGTGGGCGATATCGAAAGCCTGCCCTTTATCGAGGCACTGCGCCAATTGCGCAATGAACTCGGCCGCGATCAGACCTGTTCGATCCACGTCACCCTAGTGCCCTATGTAAAGGCTGCCGGTGAGCTCAAGACCAAGCCGACCCAGCATTCGGTGCGCGAACTGACCAGCCTGGGCGTCCAGCCCGACGTGCTGCTGTGCCGCTGCGAACACCCGCTTCCGGACAACGAACGCGCCAAGATCGCGCAGTTCTGCAACGTCCGCAAGGAAGCCGTGATCCCGGCACTCGATGCCCAGTCGATCTATTCGGTGCCGCTGCAGTATCACGCCGAAGGCCTCGACGCAGAAGTCCTGCGCCACTTCGGCATCGACAGCAGTGTCGCGCCCAACCTTTCGCGCTGGGACGACATCGTCGATCGCTACCAGCATCCCGAAGGCGAAGTGAACATCGGCGTTGTCGGCAAATATGTTGGCCTGCCCGATGCCTACAAGAGCCTCAACGAAGCGCTGGTCCACGGCGGCATGGCCCACCGGGTCAAGGTCAATATCCGCTGGATCGACGCCGAAGTGTTCGAAGGCGATGACAGCGAGATCGCTGCCCGGCTCGAACCGCTCCACGGTATCCTTGTCCCCGGCGGCTTCGGCGTGCGCGGGACCGAAGGCAAGATCGCGTCGGTCCGCTTCGCGCGCGAACGCAAGGTGCCGTTCTTCGGCATTTGCCTTGGCATGCAGATGGCCTGCGTCGAAGCGGCGCGCAACACGGCCGGGATCGAAGGCGCGGGCTCGACCGAATTCGGCGAGCCGAGCGAGCCGGTGGTCGGCATTATCACCGAATGGATGGGCCCCGAAGGCCTGCAGCAGCGCGGTGCCGAATCCGATCTTGGCGGCACGATGCGGCTGGGTGCCTATGAAGCGAAGCTCGCTGGCAACAGTCACGTTTCCGCGATCTATGGCGCGACGACGATCTGGGAGCGCCACCGCCACCGCTACGAAGTCAACGGCGCTTACCGCGAGCGGCTGGAGCAGGGCGGACTCGTCTTCTCGGGCATGTCGCCCGATGGCCTGCTGCCAGAAATCGTCGAGCGGCCGGATCATCCCTGGTTCGTCGGCGTGCAGTTCCATCCTGAACTGAAGAGCAAGCCTTTTGATCCGCACCCGCTGTTCGCCGGTTTCATCGGCGCGGCGCTCGCGCAGTCGCGACTGGTCTGATTTCGCGGCCCCCTCGAAAGGCCCTCATTCCTTTTGACGCCTCATTTCTTTTGACCAAGGCCTTAAGGAATTAACCTTTTTCGAAAACGTTTCGACAGGTGATTGCGGCCCAAGGTGGTTTCGGGCAATAGCAGAGTCGCACTCTCGAATATCGATGGGTACGTAAGGCTACGTGGCCATAAGGCGGGGGCGCCTCAAGGTATTAAAGCTTGTTCTGAACTGATCGTCTTCTGCGACCCGGACGATCAGGAAAGACAAGACGGCGCGCAAGCGTCGTGGGGGCGGACCTTCCCGGGTCCGCCCCCGTATTTGACGGTATGGAACGTTAAGCCGCTTTTCCGGCGTCCTTGTCACCCTCGACCAGGCTCAGCGTCTTCTGCCCGGCAATGCCGATCTTCTTCGGCTTCATCGCCTCGGGCACTTCGCGCACCAGATCGATCAGCAGAAGCCCGTCTTCCAGGTTGGCATTTTCCACGCGGACGAAATCGGCCAGTTCGAACCGGCGCTCAAAGCCACGCTGGGCAATGCCGACATGGAGGAACTGCGCCGCATCCTGCGCCTCCGGTGCCTTGCGACCCGAAACCACGAGCAGGTTCTGCTGAGCGGTAATGTCGAGCTCGTCGGGCTTGAAGCCGGCGACGGCCAGCGTGATGCGATAGGAATCGTCGCTGCGGCGCTCGATATTGAAGGGGGGGTAATTGTCGCCGCTGCTGCGGCCCGCATTTTCCAGCAGGTCGAACAGGCGGTCAAAGCCTACGGTGCTGCGGCGATAGGGGGAAAAATCAAAACGGTTCATGGCAAAAATCCTCTGTTGAGCAATTTTCGGTTCAGAACGAGACCCCGAAAAGGGCGTCCCGCCGGTTTCGCGCCATGCCCTTTGGGGCGCATGACACGTGACCAGAGATATGTTAGCCGATCAGACTTTCAAGTCTCCATTTTAGGAACATCATGCCACAGGTCGAGATCTACACCCAATGGGGCTGTCCCTACTGCGTTCGTGCCAAGGCACTGTTTGACTCCAAGGGCGTTGAATATGTCGAATATGACGTGACAATGGACTCGAAGAAGCGCGCGGAAATGACAGAACGTAAACCGGGAGCGCGCACCGTGCCGCAGGTGTTTATTGACGGCGTCCCCTATGGCGGCAGCGACGATATCCACGCGCTCGACCGCGCCGGAAAGCTGGACGAGGCACTGGGCATCTGATGACGCGCATTGCGCTGCTCCAGATGTGTTCGGGGATCGACCCGGGCGCCAATGCGCGCACCATCGTCGAGGCCTTGGCACAAGCGAAGGCGGGCGGAGCGCAGATGTTGTTCACCCCCGAAATGTCGAATATCATCGACCGGGATCGCCGCCGGGCGAGTGCCAGTATCGTTGCCGAGCAGGACGATCGCCTATTGGCCGCTTGCCGCGATGCGGCGGCAAAGCATGGCCTGTGGCTGGCTCTGGGATCGATTGCCGTTTCGCGCGAGAACGGCCGTTATGCCAACCGCGCGTTGGTGATCGACGCAAATGGTGAGATCGCGGCCCGCTACGACAAGCTCCACATGTTCGATGTCGATCTTGCGACCGGCGAATCTTGGCGGGAATCGAATGCCTATGCCCCTGGCGAGGCGCTGGGCATCGCTGATGGAACGCCGCTGGGCCGGCTCGGTCTGGCGATCTGTTACGACATCCGGTTTCCCGCGCTGTTTGAAGCGCTTGGTCGGCACAAGTGCGATGCCATCGCAGTACCTGCGGCGTTCACCGTGCCCACCGGGCGCGACCACTGGCACCTCCTGCAGCGCGCCCGCGCCGTCGAGGCCAGCGCTTTCGTAGTCAGCGCCGCGCAGGTCGGCCGGCATGAGGACGGGCGCGAAACTTACGGTCACAGCCTCGTCGTCGATCCTTGGGGCGAGGTCCTCCTCGATATGGGCGGTGAGGCCCCTGGCATCGGCTTTGCCGAGATCGATCCGGCGCGCATCGCCGAAGTGCGCGCGCAATTGCCCAGCCTTGCCAATCGCCGCGAAATTCCCACTTGGGCCGGGATATGATTGTCTACGATCTTGAATGCCGGGCAGGGCAACATCGTTTCGAGGGCTGGTTCGCCTCTTCGGACGATTTCGCCAGTCAGCAGGGCAGGGGGCTGGTTTCCTGTCCTTTTTGTGATTCCCGCGATGTCGTGAAGGCGGTGCAGGCCCCTAATGTGGCGCGCAAGGGCAACCAGTTGCCCGACGTGGCCATGCCTGCGAAATCGCGTGCGCCTGCGCCGGTGACCAATTCTGGCCCGCAGATCCCGCCCGAAGCAGCCGAGTTGTTCCGCGCGATTGCCACGGTGCAGGCCGAAGCACTCAAGTCATCGACCTATGTCGGCGACAAGTTCGCTGATACGGCCCGCGCGATTCATTACGGCGAACAGGACGCCGAACCGATCCACGGCAGCGCGACACCCGACGAAGCGCGCGAGCTGTTCGAAGAGGGTGTTGAGATCGCGCCGATCCTGTTCCCGGTAGTTCCGCCGAGCGAAGCGAACTGATTGCATCGCCGCTGTCGCCTGCCTACGGAAGCTGCGCGTGCGCCCGTAGTTTAGCAGGATAGAGCACCAGGTTGACCTTCGGTCAGCTGCGCTTCCCTAATCTGGGGCCATGGGTTCGAAGCCGGAGCGCCAAAGGCGCGGAGCCGGCCGTAGCGCAGCGAAGGCCAATCCCGTCGGGCTTGCGAGATCATGCTGCGCCGCTTAGAGCCGCATCGAGTGCGCCCGTAGCTCAGCAGGATAGAGCACCAGATTCCTAATCTGGGGGCCATGGGTTCGAATCCCGTCGGGCGCACCATCCTTTGCACCAGTCAGTTTACGTCCAATCAAAATTATGCCTCTCCTGTTGCAGTTGTAACAAAAGTGAATCATTTCAGGGCCTTGCGATAGTCCTGTTTTGCCGCTTCCAAATCGCCAGCCAAAGTCGTGAGAATCCAACACATTTTATGCTTGCATGGCCCAATCGAATATGATTCTTGGAGGCATGCAAAGGATGCGGAGCGAGCCCCGGCTGAAGAGCGAGAAGATCACCCAGCTGGGTGCCCTGTCGCTGCTTCTCATCATGTCGGGACTGGCCGTTGCCGGGCCAAGTGGGCTGCTGGCCTGGGGTGAAAACCTCCACATGCTCGATCAGCGCAATTCCGAACTGAAGCAGGCCATAGTTGAGCGCGACGCGCTGAAAAACCGGGTTGAGCGGCTTGATCCCAATGGCGCCGACCCCGATCTGGCGGGTGAACTGGTGCGCCGCGACCTCAACGTCGTCCATGAGGACGAAATGGTCCTGATCCTCAAGTAACCTGCCGGCGGAAAAGGTCCGAGTACGGTTACCCATCCGGCTATCAGAATTTCGTAGGGCGGCAATAAAAGTGCACAGCCCCGGTTCCCCTTGTCGAGATCGCTCTCTATACGGGAGCGAGTTCTTTCCCCAGGGGACCATCATTGGCCAAAGCCGCTAAAAAGACCTCCGCTCAATCGGGCGGCGAAACCTTCGAGCTTCGTTCGCTCCAGACCGCTTTTGAAGCTGACAAGCTTTACAAGGCCGGCGACGAAGAACTGTTGAAGTTCTATGAGCAGATGCTGCTCATCCGCCGCTTTGAAGAGCGGGCGGGCCAGCTTTACGGCCTCGGCCTGATCGGCGGGTTCTGCCACTTGTACATCGGACAGGAAGCGGTTGCCGTGGGCATGCTTTCAGCGCTTGATGATGACAAGGACAGCGTCATCACCGGCTACCGCGATCACGGCCACATGCTCGCCTATGGCATCGAACCCAAGGTGATCATGGCTGAACTTACGGGCCGCGCCGCCGGGATTTCCAAGGGCAAGGGCGGCTCGATGCACATGTTCAGCACCGAGCACCGGTTTTACGGCGGCCACGGCATCGTCGGCGCGCAGGTGCCGCTGGGGGCAGGCCTTGCCTTTGCCAGCCAGTACCGGGGCGACGGCGGCGTGTGCCTCTCCTATTTCGGAGACGGCGCGGCCAACCAGGGGCAGGTCTATGAAAGCTTCAACATGGCGGCGCTGTGGAAGCTGCCGGTGATCTTCGTGGTCGAGAATAACGGCTATGCCATGGGCACGGCGGTCACGCGCGGTTCGGCGGAAACGCATTTCTACCGCCGCGGCACAGGATTCCGCATTCCGGGCATGAGCGTCAACGGCATGGACGTGCTGGAAGTGCGCAAGGCCACCGAAGTCGCGCTGGAATTTGTCCGCGCCGGCAACGGCCCGGTGCTGATGGAAATGCACACCTATCGCTATCGCGGCCACTCGATGTCCGATCCGGCGAAGTACCGCAGCCGCGACGAAGTGCAGGAAATGCGCGAAAAGCACGATCCGATCGAAGCCGCGAAGGTTGAACTGATCGCCCGAGGCATGTCCGAAGACAAGCTCAAGGACATCGACAAGGCAATCCGCACCCGCGTTTCCGAAGCCGCCGATTTTGCCGAAAGCTCGCCAGAGCCGGAAATGGGCGAATTGTACACCGACGTTCTGGTGGAGCGTTACTGATGGCCGTCGAACTCAAGATGCCCGCGCTCTCGCCAACTATGGAAGAGGGCAAGCTCGCCCGCTGGCTCGTCAAGGAAGGCGACGAAGTGAAGTCGGGCGACATTCTGGCCGAGATCGAGACGGACAAGGCGACGATGGAATTCGAAGCCGTCGACGAAGGCACAATCGGCAAGATCCTCGTGGCCGAAGGCACCGAAGGCGTGAAGGTCGGCACCGTGATCGCCGTTATCGGTGAGGGCGATGTAGGTTCGCCTACCGCTGCGGCGCCTGCGCCAGCACCTGTCGATGAAGCCGCTCCGGTTGAAGCTGCGCCTGCGCCCGCCAAGTCGAACATGAAAACGATCACCGTGCGCGAGGCCCTGCGCGACGCCATGGCCGAGGAAATGCGCCGCGACGACCGCGTCTTTGTCATGGGCGAGGAAGTCGCGCAGTATCAGGGCGCCTATAAGGTCACCCAGGGCCTGCTCGACGAATTCGGGCCAAGGCGCGTGATCGATACGCCGATCACCGAATATGGCTTTGCCGGTATCGGCACCGGCGCAGCGATGGGCGGCTTGCGTCCGATCGTTGAATTTATGACCTTCAACTTCGCCATGCAGGCGATTGACCACGTCATCAATTCGGCGGCCAAGACCAATTACATGTCCGGCGGCCAGATGCGCTGCCCGATCGTGTTTCGCGGACCCAACGGCGCCGCCAGCCGCGTCGGCGCGCAGCACAGCCAGAACTATGGCCCGTGGTATGCCTCGGTCCCGGGCCTGATCGTGATCGCGCCGTTCGATGCTTCGGATGCCAAGGGCCTGCTCAAGGCGGCAATCCGCAGCGAAGACCCGGTGGTCTTCCTCGAAAACGAACTGGTCTATGGCCGCAACTTCGAGATTGCCGAGGAAGATGACCACGTCATCCCCATCGGCAAGGCCCGCGTCATCCGTGAAGGCAAGGACGTGACGATCGTGTCCTACTCTATTGCCGTCGGCTGGTCACTCGAAGCAGCAGAAGTGCTGGCGGGTGAGGGGATCGACGCCGAAGTGCTCGACCTGCGCACCCTGCGCCCGCTTGACCGTGAGGCTGTGTTGAAAAGCTTGGCCAAGACCAACCGCCTCGTCATTGCAGAGGAAGGCTGGCCGGTCTGCGGCATTGCCTCCGAAATCATGGCGATCTGCATGGAGGAGGGCTTCGACCACCTCGATGCGCCGGTTCTGCGTGTCTGCAACGAGGATGTGCCGCTGCCATATGCGGCGAACCTGGAAAAGGCGGCGATCATCGATCCGGCGCGGATTGCCGCGGCGGTGCGCAAGGTCTGCTATAAGTAATCAGCTGGCCGAAAAGGTCGAGCAGCTGGCGACGATGCCGACCGGGTTGGTTTGGTAGATCTGCGTCAGGTCGCGGCTGTCGCGCACGTTGAACGCGGCAGTGGACTTGATCGTCTTGTTCGAGAACAGCGCGCCGGAAATCAGCGGCTTGTAGTCATAAATGACCTCGACAAAGATCACCGCGTCGCTGGTCGGGGCTGTTACTTCCTGACCGGTCGGGCCAATGCCGCCGGTCTTGATGTCGCCCTGGATACCGTAGCTGGACGGCACGTTCTTCGCGCCCTTGCAACGCTGCCACTTGATGAACTGCTGGTTGGAGGTGTTTACCTCGAGGCTCGATATTATGACCCTGCCGTTTGACAATAGGTTTAGCGTCGATCCGCCATCGAGGTTTGCGCCCATCATCACGTCATTGATGTCGCCTTCGTAGATTTTTCGATTGGTGAGTGTTGACGAATCGCCGATGCGCGAAGCGTTGTCGGCCACCTGGAGGGTGACTTGGCTCACTCGCAACTGTACCATCATGTACCAAGCCATTTCACCTCCATAGAGGAGCGAAGTGAGCAAAATTGGCGCGATGATCGCGAACTCAACTGCGGCAACGCCGCGTTCAGACAGTCTTAGCCAAAAGAGAAAGGAGCGTAGGCGCGTCATTAGCAGTTCTTGACCAACTTAGTGACATCTTGGCTTCCGTAAGGCTGGTTTCTAAGCACGGTCTCCGTCTTGATTGTTATGTTTTCAGACAATCCAATCAGTTTAGCGACTGCAAGTGGGCGGGGATAAGTCACGGTAATGCTGTAAAGCACCGCGTCTTTTGCGCCGCCTTGTCCGGTTTTTCCGCGATCAGCATCCCAGATGCCATTTCCATTGGCGTCTTCATAGACCTCGCCCAAATCACAGCTCCCGTTGTTGTTCACATCGGTAAAATCTTCAGGCTTCGCTACATTGCTAAAATTGGTATATGACTTGCGTTGGAACGTCATCGTCGCATTCGGCACTACGAAGCGGACCGTATCTGCGACTTTTTGGTCGATTGTTGAAATCGAACTCGCCGCGCCTTCGATAGTGGAGTCGCGACCTGCTTTCTGTATTGCACCTTGCAGGACCGAACTGGCGTAGAGCTGATAGGCGACGTCGTAGGTCCCCATCAGCAGCATGATCAGCACGGGCGAAATGAGCGCGAATTCGATGACGGTAACGCCGTCCTGGTTCGAAGCGAGGTTTTTCCAGAAGGTCATTTCGATATTCTCAAGTCACCCATGCCGCCAATGATCTGATCGAATGCAGTATAAAGAGATGCTGCATTCGATGCTTCGAAGTAATGCCCTTTTCCAGCACAATCAGTCAGTGTAGGATTGAGAGCGACCCCAAAACCAATTACCCATACAGAAATGTTCTTTTTCTTTATCTCTTTGCACGCAACTGCGAGCCTATTTTCAACGACCTTTGTCAGAGTATACTGTGAAGAGGGCGACCAACGCCTCCGCGACAAACTTTCAAGGCCATAAGCTCCGTACGATAGCTCGTTAGGCATAGTCAGGCCGTCGGTAAGAAAAATAAGATGCCGGTTCGTCACCACGCCCCCAGTGTCCGCATTTTCTGAAGCAAATAGACCTGTAGGAGAGAGAAGTCGCCCACCCCAGATCATACCAATGTCATGGTATGTGTTTCCGGCGGCGGTTAAGGAATCAAGATACGTGGATACTTCGCCGTTGGTCATTTCTGCGAGCTTGCGAGCGGATTTCGGGCATGATGCAAAACCGTTCGCTCCCGCGTTAATGAAATCGCCTTGGTAAAAATCTCCGTTCGGTGTCCAGTTCCACAGAGAGTAATTTGTCCAAGTGAGGCTTCGTTCCCAAGAAATTTCGGGTAGTTGCGGTTTCCACTGCGTATCGGGGTCTGTATCGACAGGTACCATGTCGATATCGAGATCAAGCGCTTTGCTCAGGTCGACATTTGCATAATCACTGATATCGTAGGTCTTCCGCTCTTCAATGCAGCCGTTGAATCGAGCGTCGATTTTAGAAGTCTTGGACGGGATCCCACCCATATCGAGTTGAAGCTTTCCGCCGACGGGCGGCAAATCCGGAAAAACGGATTTGAAAGTACTGACGTCAACGCTGATGGGCCGATAGTGCCAGTCGAAGAGCTTTTCTTTTACTGTGCCTAATGGTTTTTGAGAATACACATAGGTATAGGCTACATACGTGAACGGAGTGATTGTGGTATCGCCTTCACCGCTGGTCTCGCAGTTGTAGTCGGTCCCATCGATTTGGACGCGCCAGTTCTCGGTTCCGTCGGGATCAGTCCAATTGTTGATAGTATTCCAAGTCAGTCCCCCTGCCGGGCATGACGGCGCATCATATGTTGAGCCGTAAGAGAAAGTGCCGCTTTCGTAAGTATTTTTTGTCTGGTACTTCTGACTATCGACGATCAGTCCGGTATCATGAGCTTCGCGACCTTCGTACGTCCATTTGTCGACCATCCATCCCGATTTCAGAAGATATCCAACGTTGACGTTGGTCGCATAAGGCACAAATCCATAGCGCATCCGCGCGCCCGTGCTTTTTGCTTTTTCGAGCTGACTGTGAAATGACTTTACGACGTCGCGGAGAACCTTGATCCGAGATTTGGTGTCACCGGGATTGGTTTCGTTCATCGACCCCGTGACATCAAGCACCATCATGACATCGGTATTCGAGAAACTAACCTTCGCTTGGCAGGTCACAGCTATGTTGAGTTCGCGAAAACCAAAAAGTGCCATCAAGGTAGTAGGCACCTTGACGTCTGCATTCCCTGAGACTGACTTGTCGGGTTCGATGGCCATCTGGAATTTACGCGTTCCAGTGCCGTAAGATCCGGTCTTGAAATTTGCGGTAAAAAACCTGTCACCCACAGTCTTGACGTCCACTGGCGGTATGGCTCCGCTGACAGTGGTGTTTGCCAGTTTCTTGCGCGCGGCAAGCACGCCGGCATCGCAGGCCTGCTGCAGGCGGCTTTGCGAGAGATAGCCGCGGCCCATGTCGATCCCGCCGCCGATCATGGCAAGGATCGGGACGAGCGAGAAGGCGACGATCATCAGGGTGTTGCCAGCCTGGTCGCGCGAAAGCCGCGCGATGAATCGCGCTGCCTGTCGTGCCATATCCCTTCCGCTCAAAAAGCGCATGCGCCCCCACCTGAGGTTTCCCGGTACGGTGCCGCAATAGACGAGGGCCCGTAACGGCTTCGTTAATTCGGAGGGTTAATTTGTTGACGCTGCGTGTTTTTACATATCACCCGCAACGAAACGCCCGAAACGACACTCGGGGATTTACACACTGGGTCTATTCGACGAGGAACACCGGCTGCGAATAGCTGAGTGGTATGTCGCTGACGCCGATCAGGTTCATGACCGAAGGCGCGTTGTACCTGATCGATACCGACAATTCGGTCGTGCCTGCAACGCGCTGAGTCTCTGGCCGGCTTACGCTGATCGTCAGCCGCGACGTATCGAGCATATAGGGCGCCGAAGTCGCCATCGTCCGCGCTGTCGTTGTCAGGTCGTTGGTATCCCGGAAGCTGCCGTTCTGGTATTGAACCACGGTGTAACGGGCAATATCGGCCGACGCGCTGCGCATGGCGTTGTAGCTGTTCATCGTGATGCCGATCTGGAAGACGCCAAGCATCATCGTGATCAGAACCGGGATGAGCAGGGCGAACTCGATCGCCACCGATCCGCTTGCATCGCGGACAATGCCAAGTGTGGTGCGCTTGATCATATCGCGTCCGACGCTGTGGTCTGCTGCTTGATCATGACATAGCGCGTGACGTTGAGCGGAACCGTATTGCCAATGCCGAACTTCGTCCAGACCGGCGTGTAAGTGTCTCTCAGCGTGATCTTGACGTAGGAACTGATGAGGTTCGTGCCGCACCCGGTTGCATCGGTAGCGTACTGAGTCGTCGACCCGCACCGATAGGCGGCATCGACCGCGACATGGTCCTGATCAAGTCCGGTCGATGTCTGCAAGATGCCTTTCAGGGTTGCCCGGCGAGAAGGGCTGGTCGGTTCGGATGCCAGCGCAACGGACGATGCTTCGGCAGAGGCAATCTGCAGTTCTGACTGCCGGGCCACGATCCGGCTGGCTTCATAGGAACCCACCGACATGGAAAGCAGCACCGGCGCGATCAGCGCGGTCTCCAGCGAAACCGCACCGTTCCGGTCACCGGCCAGCGCAAAGAATATTCGCATCAGGCCCATCACGATACCAGTGTCACGACGGATTCCGCGCCGCCAGCATCCAGGATGTTGGCACCTGCGGGAATGCAGAAGTTGTTGAAGTCGGTCGCGCCAGTGATTGTTACGTTGTTGGCCACCACCATCATGCAGACACCGGAAACGGCGGTCGTACCGTTGAACCAGATTTCCCGCTTTGGCATATAGAGGATCCCGTTCAGCACGACGGTGGAATTGCCGTTCAGCTTGATCTGCTCGGTGGAATCCTTGTCATGGAAAACGAGCGAAGCGAGCGTGTCGGCGACGGCGTTGGTATAGCCATAGGTGTTCACCAAGGTTTCCTTGGTGATTCCGCTCAGCGTCACGTTAGAAGTCGAATTGATATGCATGCCGTTCGACGTCTTGATGACGAACATCACGTCGGTGCCGGTCACAACATGGTTCTGACCGAAATCGATAGAGTCGACGACATAGATTCCCGGCTGGAAATGGGTCTCGCACGTCACGTTGATCGTGCCATATGTGCCTGGCTCGGGGCGGGCGATGCCGTCTGAGGCCGGCGTCGTGGTTGTGGTGACATCACTGAGGGTCGTTGTCGTGACAACCTTCTTGATTTCATACTTCTTGGGCGAGGTGCTGACCTGCCGCACATAGGTGTAGCTGGTTGTGCTGGTTGACCCATTGACCGAACCTGACGGAACTTCGACATTGCTGATCGCAGTTCCGGCGTTGGACGAACCGGCAGTAGCTGGCGAATACGTTGTCGTATTGGTTCCGGCATTGGCGGACGCCAGTGCCTGGTTCGAATTGTTGCCGGTGTGGTACTGATAGGTCGTGACCGTCGAAACCCGTTTGGTCGCCGTGGTGGTCGTGCTGGCAGCAGTGACAGCAGGACAGGAATAGGTCTGGGCCGGGCTGGGGCTGGGGTTTGGCTGGCCGATGTTGCCAAGGGGGTTGGTCAGGCCCCCGCTGTTGGGGTGCATGGTGCCATTGCTGGAGAACTCGCTGTCAATGCCGCCGCCCGCAACCAGCATGCCCAACTGCGCCGTGGAGGAGCCATTCTTGACCATCGCCGCCGTCGCGTGCGTTGAAAGCGCGACAACGCCACAGGTTGCCGAACCGCTGGCATTGCCGCCCAGGGTGAAGGCGCCCTGCATCGATGGATGCAGCGCGACAATACAGCCGGAATAGTTCGTTCCAGCCGAGGTGGCAGCCTTCGCGCTGACCTTTACCGTCACTGAGCGACCGGTCAGGAAGCTCGAAAACGGCAGCGCCTTGCTCGCCGAAGCTTCGACGGTGACAGCATTATTCAATCCGCTGCCATGGTTGCCCAGCGTGACCGTCGGCGTGGAATCAAAGTCCGCAACCGTCTGGATGTTGGCGTTGTATTCCTGGATTGCGCGGGTCTGATAGGTTGAGATCGTCGCGGAGCTGGTGCGTGCCCACGCTCCGGCGATTGCCGCTTGATCGACTGCGACCTGCAACTCGCGCTTCCACAGGAACCACTGGGCCGTATCGACAGCAAGCCCGCCACCGCCAATGATTGCCGGCATGCTGATCGCCACAACCAGAGCCGCATTACCACTGGCGTTGCTGACCAGATCCCGGAAAATCTTTCGCGCTCTGTCAAACATCGGATTACCTTGCTCAGGCCCATTTTTGGCACGTGGCGTATTGGCCCTAATACGTAGGTGCTGGTAAACGTTTCATTGCAAAGGTTCGGTTAACGCTGGGGAAGGTGGCAGATTGGCTCGAATCTGGCCAAGCGGCCGGCGATTCTGGCTGAGCGGCCTCGCCGCACTTGACAGTCTGCGGCCAAGGCATGAACGCGCTGGCCATGGATGCTGTGCTGATCGACGGGCTTTCGCCGCTTTACCGACTGGCGCTGGCATATGCTCCGGGACCCGCCAAGCCGGCTTGGCTTAGCTTTCTTTCCCTCGATACCCGGCTTGCGGGACTGCTTCGGCAGGCGCGCGATCCGGTGCTGGCGCAGATCCGGCTGGCCTGGTGGCGCGAGCGGCTGGAGCAAGCGCCCTGCGATCGTCCACGCGGCGAGCCCTTGCTTGCAAGGTTTGCTGACTGGCCGGACGGCGGCAGCGCGCTTTCACCGCTGGTGGATGGCTGGGAGGCGCTGCTGGGCGATCCTCCCCTGCCGCTGGCTGCACTGGAAAGCTTTGCGCAGGGCAGGGCGGCAGGAATATCCGCGCTGGCGGCCTGCATGGGACTGGCCGACCCAGCACCCGATCTTGCCCGTTCCTGGGCGATGGCGGACCTCGCTTGCCACCTCGGCGATCCGCGCGAACAGGCGCTGGCGCTGAAGGGGCTGGCGGATTGCCCTGCGCCTGCGGGCCTGCCCAGGGCCCTGCGCCCCTTGCTCGTGCTTCAGCGTGTTTCCACGCGCGCGGCGCGCAAGGGCGGGGCGGCGCACCTGACCACGCCAGCGGCGCTGTTCACAGCCATGCGGGCGGGCTTGCTAGGCTGCTAAGGACTTGGCACTAAGGGCTTTCACGGAGAATCAGCGATGAATCGCACAGTCCTGGGAGCCTTCGCCGCCCTGCTGCTTGTCGCTACGGGCTTGTTCTGGTGGCAGGGCCGCGCCGCACTCGACATAGGCGAGCCGCTGCCAGCCGTGCCGGGGGGGCTGCCGGCGGACGAAGGCCTGCCCGACGCGACCGGGCAAGGGCTGCTCGGGGCATTGCCGCCAGCGACCAGCGAAGCGACCAAGGAACAGCGCCGCTTCGACCGGCTCGACCGCAACCGCGACGACAAGATCACCCGCATCGAAATGCTCACCCCGCGCATCGCCGGCTTCCGCAAACTTGATACCGACGGGAACAACCTGCTCAGCTTTGAAGAATGGGCGGTGAAAACCTCCAACCGCTTCAAGGGCGCGGACGGCAACGGCGACGGCAAACTTGATCGCGGCGAGTTCACCAAAACCAAGCCCAAGGCGAAAGCGAAACCGGCGTGCAATTGCGGCCCGACAACGAAAGCGCGCGCAGCCAACAACCGCGCTGCGGCGACCGAGGTTGCGGATGCAGCCGAGGAAGATGGCGAGGAATAGACTCGTCGACCCGGACCTGACCCGGGACCGCTGGCCAAATTGCGCGGCCTTTCAAGATCGCGTAATCTCTCCACCGGTCCCGGGTCAGGTCCGGGACGACATTACAGCGCAGCGGCCTGCTTCCAATCTGACAGATCAGTCTTTGCCCGGTCCGTATAGGCCGCCTTGCGCGCCTTTTTCTTCACATCGTGCAGCGGCGGGAACAGGCCGAAATTGACGTTCATCGGCTGATAGCTGTCCGCCTCGGCATCGCCGGTGATATGTGAGAGCAGCGCCCCCAGCGCCGTGGTGGCTGGCGGGGCCTGCCAATCGGTGCCCGCCAATTCGCAGGCCGTCATCAACCCGGCAATCAGGCCGACGGCCGAGCTTTCGACATAGCCTTCGCAGCCGGTGATCTGCCCGGCAAAGCGAATGTGCGGCGCAGACTTCAGCCGCAGCTGTCGGTCGAGCAAGGTCGGCGAATTGAGGAACGTATTGCGGTGCAGCCCGCCCAGCCGCGCGAACTCGGCGTTTTCCAAGCCCGGTATCGTGCGGAACAGGCGCACCTGTTCTGCGTGCTTCAGCTTGGTCTGGAAGCCGACCATGTTCCACAGCGTGCCCAGCTTGTTATCCTGCCGCAGTTGGACCACGGCATAGGGCCAGCGGCCATTGGGGTGTTCTTCGGTGGCCCAGTGGGGATTATCGAGTCCAACCGGCTTCATCGGCCCGAAGCGCAGCGTTTCCACCCCGCGCGATGCCATGACCTCGATCGGCATGCAGCCATCGAAATAGGGGGTGTTTGCCTCCCATTCCTTGAACTCGGTCTTTTCGCCCGCCATCAACCCGGCGTGGAATGCCTCGTACTGCTCGCGGGTCATCGGGCAATTGATATAATCGCGCCCGTCGCCGCCCATCTCGAAGCTTGCTTCGGCGCCCTTGTCCCAGCGGCTGGCCATCCAGGCGACGTCCATGTCGATGGAGTCGCGATAGACGATCGGCGCGATGGCATCGAAGAAGGCGAGGCTGTCGGCGCCGGTCGCGCGGCCGATGGACCCGGCGAGGCTCTCTGCTGTCAGCGGCCCGGTGGCGACGATGGTCAGGCCGGCATCTGGCAGAGTATCGATGCGTTCGCGCACCACGGTCAGGTTGGGCAGGCCGGCCAGCGCTGCCTCGACCTCGGCCGAGAAAAAATCGCGGTCGACCGCCAGCGCCGATCCGGCGGGCACCCGCGCCTTCGCGGCGGCGGCCATGACCAGCGAATCGAGCGCACGCATTTCGTGGTGCAGCAGGCCGACGGCGTTCGACGTATCGTCGTCCGAGCGGAACGAGTTCGAGCAAACCAGTTCGGCCAGCTGATCGGTCTGGTGCGCCGGCGAGCGCTCTCCGGAGCCTCGCATTTCCGACAAGCGAACCTTGAGCCCGCGCCGCGCGAGTTGCCACGCTGCCTCGCTTCCGGCGAGCCCGCCGCCGATGATGTGCACGTCATATTGCATGGGGGCAGCCTCTAGCCCTTGCGGGCCTGCTTGGACAGGGGTTAGCTGGCACGATGACATCGACCTTTGACACCCGCGGCAAGGCTTTGATCGCAGCGAGCGTTGCCGGGGCGCTCGCCTTTTACTTGCTGCGATCTGCTGACCCCATGCCTTTGGCGCTTATCATCCTCAAAGGCACCGGAGTCGGGATGCTGGCTTTGCTCGCTCTTTTGTACGGACCCGGACGAAGCGGCGCGATGTTGGCGGGCGTCATGGCGCTGGGCGCGTTGGGCGACATGGTGATCGAGTTCGACACGGTCGCCGGAGCCGCCGCCTTCCTGATCGGCCACCTGCTCGCTGTGGCACTCTATCTCGGGTTCCGGCGCGACCGGCTGACGACCAGCCAGATGATGCTCGCCTTGGTGATCCTCGTCGCCGTGCCCCTTGCCGGCTGGAGCCTGCCCGCCGACCGCGCATCGGCCGCGATGGTTCTGGTCTATGCACTGGCGCTTGGACTGATGGCGGCAGCTGCATGGACCAGCCGCTTCTCCCGCTATTCAGTCGGGATCGGCGCAGTGCTGTTCGTGCTGTCCGACCTGCTGATCTTTGCGGAGGGCGGCCCGCTGGCCGATAGCGCCTTGCCGCACCTGCTGATCTGGCCGCTCTATTATATAGGGCAGTTGATGATCTGCCTTGGAGTGCTGAGCGTCTTGCGGCTCGGGTCAGTTCGTTGAGTGGGTCAATCGCTCCTTGACCAGCACGTCATGCTGAACTTGTTTCAGCATCCATTTCTCGTTTCGCCCCGAAGTCTCGTTACGAAGAACGGTCGCGAGGCTGCATTTCGTTCACCGCGCCGCGCGTGCGGCCCGATAGATGCTGAAACAAGTTCAGCATGACGATGGTTTTGAAGGGATGCGAGCCTAAACCTAGCCCGCGACCGGCAACCTGATCGCACCATCCTCATCGCGGTGCAGGGGGCTGTAGACCACGGCGGCGGACAGCGGCAGGTCGCCATAGATATGCGGGAACAGTTGCCCGCCACGTGAAGGTTCCCACTTCACAGCATCGCCCAGCGCTTCAAGATCAACCGCGACGACATGCAGGTCCGACTGCCCGGCGAAATGCTTGTCGACCGTTTCAGTCAGCTGCGCTGCAGTCGACAAGTGGATGTAGCCATCGGCGAGATCGACCGGCGCGCCCTTGAACGCGCCGGTCTCTTCCAGTTCAGCCATCTGCGGCCCGGTCAGGACCTTGTAGGCAGTGAGGGGAAGATCACTCATTCGGCAGCGGGTTCCGCATCGTCAGTTGGGGCTTCGGGGGAAGCCTCGGTCGCTTCGATATCCTCGACCTCGGCTTCATCCTCGCCTGAATCCGCCAAACGCACGGCGCTGACCACATGTTCCGCGTCGGCAACGCTGAACAGGCGGACACCGGCAGACCCGCGCCCGATCACTCGCAGCGATTCGAGCGGCAAGCGGATCAGCTTGGCCTGATCGGTGACCAGCATCAGCTGGTCGGCCTGAACCGCCGGGAAGCTCGCGACGACCGGACCGTTGCGACCGATGTTGTCGATATTGGTAATGCCCTGACCACCGCGGCCGGTGCGGCGGTATTCGTAGGCCGAGCTCATCTTGCCATAACCATTGGCGCAGACAGTCAGGATGAACTGCTCGCGTTCCGCCAGTTCGGCCATGCGCTCAGGCGTGAGCGAAGGCTCGCCTTCCTTTTCGCCCTTCCACGGGGCGAAGCGGACATATTGTTCGCGCTCTTCCGCGCTGGTGCCAACGCGGTGAAGGATCGACAGGCTGATCACCTCGTCGTCGCCCTTGAGCAACATGCCGCGCACGCCGGTGGAGGTGCGGCTGGTGAATTCGCGCACTTCGTCGCCGGCAAAGCGGATCGCCTTGCCAGAGCGGCTGGCGAGCAGGACATCGTCGGTCGGATCGAGCAGGGCGACGCCGATCAGGCGATCTTCGCTGCCCTCTTCAAAGCGCATGGCAAACTTGCCGTTCGATGGCACGTTGGCGAACGAGTCCATCGAGTTGCGGCGGACATTTCCCTTGGCCGTGGCGAAGACGACCGAGAGGTTGCCCCACTCTGCTTCGTCCTCGGGCAGGGCGAGGACGGTCTGGATCGTCTCGTCCTTGTCGAGTGCCGGCAGCAGGTTGACGATAGGGCGGCCGCGCGTGGCCGGGCCGCCTTCGGGCAGCTTCCAGACCTTGAGGCGGTAAACCTTGCCGGCGGTCGAGAAGAACAGCACCGGATTGTGAGTCGAGCAGACGAACATGGTCTGCACCACGTCTTCGTCCTTGGTCGCCATACCGGCGCGGCCCTTGCCGCCGCGATTCTGCGCGCGGAAAGTGGCAAGCGGGGTGCGCTTGATATAGCCGTCCATGGTCACGGTAACGACCATTTCCTCACGCTCGATGAGGTCTTCGTCGTCGATGCCGTCCCATGCGGGGGCGATCTCGGACTTGCGCGGCGTGGCATAGGCGGCGCGGATATCGGTGAGCTCCTGCACCATGACCGCGTAAAGCTTTGCCCGGTCGCCAAGGATCGCGAGGTATTCCTCGATGGCGATCGCCAGAATCTTGAGCTCGTCGCCGATCTCGTCGCGGCCCAGCGCGGTGAGGCGGTGCAGGCGCAGGTCGAGGATGGCCTTCACTTGCGCTTCGGAAAGACGATAGGTGCCGCCGCTCTGCTCGGCATCGGGCTCGATCGCTTCGACCAGGCGGATGTACTGCGCGATGTCACCAATCGGCCACTCGCGGGTGACGAGGGCCGCGCGGGCCGCCGCCGGATTCGGCGCGGCGCGGATGATGCGCACGACTTCATCAAGGTTGGTCACCGCGATGACGAGGCCGAGCAAGATGTGTGCGCGGTCACGCGCCTTGTTCAGTTCGAACTTGGTGCGGCGGGTGATCACTTCCTCGCGGAAGGTGATGAAGGCGCTGATGAATTCGCGCAGGGTTAGCGTTTCGGGGCGGCCGCCGCGAATCGCCAGCATGTTCGCCGGGAAGCTCGACTGCGCCGGCGTGTGCCGCCACAGCTGATTGAGCACCACTTCGTGCGTCGCATCGCGCTTCAGTTCGATGACGACGCGCACGCCCAAGCGGCTCGATTCGTCTCGGATGTCTGAAACGCCTTCGATCCGCTTGTCCTTGGCGGCTTCGGCGATCTTTTCGACCAGACCCGATTTGCCGACCTGATAGGGCATCGAAGTGAGAATAATCGAGCGGCGATCACCGCGGCCTTCCTCGATCTCGTAGCGGCAGCGCTGCAGCACCGAACCGCGCCCGGTCAGGTAAGCGGAACGCGCGCCCGCCTGGCCAAGGATCATCGGCGCGGTCGGGAAGTCCGGCCCGGGAATGATCTCGATCAGTTCCTCGGTCGTGATCGCCGGATTCTCGATATAGGCGAGGCAGCCGTCGATCACTTCGCCCAGATTGTGCGGCGGGATGTTGGTCGCCATGCCGACCGCGATACCGCCTGCGCCGTTGACCAGCAGGTTGGGGAAGCGGGCCGGGAGGACCGACGGTTCCTGGCGGGATCCGTCGTAGTTGTCGATGAAGTTGACGGTATCCTTGTCGAGATCGTCGAGCAGCGCATTGGCCACGCGGGCAAGGCGCGCTTCGGTGTAGCGCATCGATGCCGGCGGATCGGGGTCCATCGAGCCGAAGTTGCCCTGACCGTCGATCAGCGGCAGGCGCATCGACCAGTCCTGCGTCATGCGGGCCAACGCATCGTAGATCGCGCTGTCGCCATGCGGATGGTAGTTGCCCATTACGTCGCCGACGATCTTGGCGCTCTTGCGATAGGGCCTTCCGGCGACCATGCCGCCTTCCTGCGCGGCGAACAGGATGCGGCGGTGAACCGGCTTCAAACCGTCGCGAACGTCAGGCAGGGCGCGCGCTACGATCACGCTCATCGCGTAATCGAGGTAGCTGGACTTCATCTCGTCGACGATGTCGATCCGGGTGAATTCCTCTGCCGGTTGCGGCGTTACAGGCATTTCGGTTTCGTCGCTCACTGCTGCGGTAATCTTTGTTCTGTTTTCGGTTTCGTGGCCCTAGGCGAATGCGCCGCAAAGGGCCAGCGCGGCGTGCCTTTGTCGGTCTTTTGCCCCCCCTTTTTCCACACTTTGCAGTCTGGTAGCTGAAGCGGCCATTCAATCGGCGTTCACCGGGCAAAATCTAGGCACGCCAGCATTGCAAAAGGCCCATTTCCCGGCCAATGCTGGGATTGAAGTCTTGCAGTCCGCCACGACAATCGCGGCGGGCACTTTGGAGGAGAATACTGCCCATGTCCGCCATTTCCCGGCGCTCAGGCCTGCTTTCGCGCGGTGCCATTGCCCTCGCGCTTGCCGCTGCTTCGGCAACGGTGGCTCTGCCGGCCAATGCCGCCAAGAAGGAAAAGGAGGCCGCTGCGCCTGCCGCTTCCAAGATCCAGATGTCGAAGGCCTTCCAGCCGCTCGCAATTGCCGCACAGAAGAGCCTCGACACGGCTAAGGTGCGGCCTGACGTTGTCGCTGCCCAGCAGGCCGTCAAGACGGCGACAGATGCCTATAACGCTGCCCAGGGTTCAGCCGCTCGCAAGGCTGCGATGACTCAGCGGGAAGCTGCGCTGGCCAACCTGCTTACCGCTTTCTCGGCCGAACGCACCCAGATCGAAGCGCTCAAGGGCGCTGCGACGACTCCGGATGACAACTTTGTCGCCGGCCAGCTGCTTTCGGGCCTCGGTCTTGCCGCTCAGGACATGAAGATCGTGCGCAGCGGCTACGAAGCCATGCTGGTCTCTGGCAAGTACCCGGCGGCGGATACGCCCAAGCTGCAGAACGCCATCGGTTCGATCTGCTATGACCTCAAGGATTTCGCCTGCGCCGTCACACAGCTCGATGCTGCGGTGAAGGCGGGTTACAAGGGCGATACGTCTGAAGCGCTGCTGGCCGATTCCTACATTCAGCAAGGACAGGTCCAGACTGGTCTCGATCGCCTGATGTCGAGCATCAAGGCGCGTAACGCCGCTGGCACCTCCGCGCCGCAGGAATGGTATCGCCGCGGCCTGTCGGCGGCCTACAAGGCCAAGATGCTCGATCAGGCCAGCGCCTTTTCGAACGGGATGGTGGAAGCCTATCCGACCAAGGAAAATTGGGCCGGCGCTATTTCGATCCTGCGCCTTGTCGCCAAGTACGAAGTGCAGGAACGGCTTGACCTGATGCGCCTGATGCAGCGGACGGACAGCTTCAGCGACAGCACCGACTACTTCGAATTCATCCAGGCTGCCGATCCTCGCCGTCTGCCGCAGGAAGTGCTCACGGTGATGAACGCCGGCCTCGCCGCTGGCAAGCTGCAGCGCAGCGACATCTCGGTTTCCGAGGCGCTGGCACAGGCGAACGAGCGAGTTAAGGCGGAAACGCCGACGCTGCCGGGCCTCGAAAAGAGCGCGATGGTGCCCACTGCGACGGGCAATTCGATCTCGGCAACGGCTGACGCGCTGATGTCCTATGGCCAGTCGGCCAAGGCTGAAGCGCTGTACCGGATGGCCCTGCAGAAGGGCGGCGTTGACGTTCAGCGCGTGAACACCCGCATCGGCATCACCCTGTTCGATCAAGGCAAATATGCAGAAGCCAAGGCCATGTTTGACGGGGTCACCGGCATCCGCCAGCCGATGGCACGCCTGTGGTCGGTCTATGCCGTGCAGAAGATGAAGCCCGCCGCCTAAGAACGGGGCACTGCCAAAATCGAAAGGGCGGCGGGCAACCGTCGCCCTTTTCGTATCCGCTCAATCGGCGGGGTGGAAGTGGCCGTCAGCCTCGTTAAGGACGTGGAGCACCCCGTCCGAAATGGCGAAGAACGCGCCGCGCAATGTAAGCTCGCCTTTGGCTTCCTTGCGCTGGATGCAGGGGAAGGTGCGCAGGTTTTCCAGGCTGACCTTGACGCCGGCCTGCTCCATCGCCCGCTCGGCCACGCGGCCCTCGGTGCCATGCCGGGCGGCGACTTCATCGCGCGCATCGTCGAGCAGGGCGATCCAGTCGGCCACGAAGCCGCCTTCGCCCGGTTCGGTTCCGCGCAGTTCCTGAGTCAGGGCCGCCTTGCAGCCACCGCACATGCCGTGACCGACGACGACGATTTCCTTCACCTTGAGCACCTGCACCGCAAATTCCAGCGCGGCGGACACGCCGTGACGTCCGGGCGTTGTCTCGAACGGAGGAACCATCGCGGCGACATTGCGCACGACAAAAGCCTCGCCCGGATCGAAGTCGAAGATCTGCGAGGGGTCAACGCGGCTGTCCGAGCAGGCAATGACCATGATTTCGGGTTCCTGCCCTTCGCGCAGGGCGGCCCAGCGTTCGCGGTTGGGGTTCCAACCAGATTCACGAAAGCGGCGGTATCCTGCTAGCAGGCGGTCGAGTTGGGGGGAGTTTGCATCGGCCATGCGGAGTCCCATGCGCAAGCCGATTGCCTCTGGCAAGAGGGGATTTTGAGGCCTATGGGCGGCGGCAATGAACGACATGTCATCACCAAAGAATCCTGCCCCTGCCGGGGAAGGTGAGGCCGAACGCCAGCGCAAGCCGGACTGGATCCGAGTCAAGGCGCCGACAAGCCGCGAATATGCCGCGACTCGCGATCTGATGCGCGGCCTCTCGCTCACCACGGTGTGCGAGGAAGCGGCCTGTCCGAACATCGGGGAATGCTGGTCGAAAAAGCACGCCACGATGATGATCCTGGGTGACGTCTGCACGCGGGCCTGCGCTTTCTGTAACGTCAAGACCGGCCTGCCGCGCAAGGTTGATCCGCTCGAACCCGAACACGTTGCCGAAGCCGCGGCCAAGCTGGGCCTTGAACATATCGTCATCACCTCGGTCGACCGCGATGACCTTGCCGATGGCGGGGCCGGGCAGTTTGTCAAGGTGATCGAGGCGCTGCGCCGTATGACGCCGTCGACGACGATCGAAATCCTCACCCCTGATTTTCGCGGCAAGATGCGCGCAGCTGTCGAAGCCATCGTCGCGGCAGGGCCGGACGTCTATAACCACAACCTTGAAACGGTGCCGCGCAATTACCCGATGATCCGCCCCGGCGCGCGCTACTATTCCTCACTGCGCCTGCTTGAGGAAGTGAAGCACCACAACCCGATGATCTTCACCAAGAGCGGCATCATGCTCGGCCTTGGCGAGCAGCGGCTCGAAGTTCATCAAGTGATGGACGACATGCGCAGTGCCGACATCGATTTCCTCACAATGGGACAATACCTGCGGCCGACGCCGAAACATGCCGAGGTCAAGGAATTCGTCACCCCGCAGGCCTTCAACGCCTATGGCGCGATCGCCCGGGCCAAGGGTTTCCTGCAGGTCGCATCGACCCCGCTGACTCGTTCCTCGTACCACGCCGGCGACGATTTCAAGGCGATGCGCGCCGCGCGCGAAGCCAAGCTGGCCAAGGAAACGGCGAAGGCCTGATGCCCGGGATTGCCGAAATCCGCCGGTTGCCGTGGAGCGCCCAGCAGATGTTCGATCTGGTGGCCGACGTTTCGCGCTATGGCGAGTTCCTGCCTTGGGTCATCGCCACGCGCGTGCGATCAGATTCTGAAGAGGAAATGATCGCCGACATGCTCGTCGGCTTCTCGGCGATCCGGGAAAAGTTCACCTCACGCGTGCTCAAGCACCGGCCCGATGCGATCGAGGTGATCTACGAAGACGGCCCGCTCAAGGACCTCGACAACCGCTGGCAGTTCCGCGATCTGCCCGAAGGTGGTTGCGAAGTGGACTTTTCGGTCCAGTTCAGCTTTCGCAATGCCCTGTTCGAAAAGATTGCCGGCCAATATTTCGACAAGGCTTTCAGAAAGATGGTCACCGCTTTTGAGACGCGGGCTGAACATCTTTACGGCAACAGCAATTCCAGCGCCACCAGCGCCGCCTGAAGCCTCACCTGCGCCCGGGTGCCGGGTTCGAAGTGCTTTTCCTCCGAGTTCGAATCATCTTCGCCGCGAATTGCCCTGGCGAAGACGACTGTGCCGACCGGCTTTTCCCGGCTGCCGCCGCCCGGACCAGCAATCCCGCTGATCGCCACAGAAACGTCCGCCAGGCTATGCTTGAGCGCGCCTTGCGCCATGGCCCAGACGCAGGCGATGGATACCGCGCCGAAGGTATCGATGATGTCGGGCGATACGCCCAGCAGTTCCTGCTTGGCTTCGTTCGAATAGGTCACGAAACCGCGATCGAACACGTCGGACGACCCCGCAATCTCGGTCAGCGCCGCGGAAACAAGCCCGCCTGTGCAGCTTTCGGCGACTGAAACCCGGCGGCCCGCGGCGGCGTTCTCCACGATCACCCGGCGGGCGAGATCGGTGAGTTCAGCGGGGAGCAGAGAGTCGTGCAGGTCGGTCATGTCAGTTCGCCTGGCAAATCATCGCGCCAGCCTTGCTCTTGCGGTCGCGCACGGCGACAACGATGATCTCGCCCGCCAGATCGACCAGTTGATCCGGAGAAAGTGGCGAAAGTTTAGCAGCTATTGCGCTGATATCCTTGCATTCACTTGCTTTCAATTTTCCTGCAAGTTCCTTTGTGACCTTCTCGTTCAGGCTGGCCTGAAGAACATTGTCGGGCATATCGAGTTCTTTCGAGCCGCCCCAAACGCGCATGACGGCCGCTTTCGCCGCCTTCCATTCCGTATCCTTGCGCGCGGCAAGAACCTCGGAAATCCGTTGTCCGCCCGACAACAGATAAGCATCCGAAGCTAGGTGCGGCCGGCAACTGGCGATCATCGGGTCCATCACGACCGGCAAGGCATAGGCGATCAGGCTGTTCACTTCCGCGCGGGTAAAGCAGGCCGGCTCGGCCGCTTGCGCTGTCGTGGAAATCAAGGCGGCGAGGCCCGCGGCGGTGCGGAAGGCGGCTTTCATCGAATGTCCTTGCGTCATGTCTGGTCAGCCCTTGCAGATCGCGATTCTGCCGATCCTCGGATTTTTGCCCTGTGCCATGAGCCCCAGTGACAGGGCAATCAGTTCAGCCGTGTTTTCCGGAGGCAAAGGCGAGAGAAGCCACAGCGCCCGGTCAATCGAGCTACAACGGTCGGTCGGCATCTGTTCCACAACCATGCTGGTCACCAGTCCATCGACCAGCGGCTGCACGGTCGCATCGGGAAGCTTGCGCACGGCGTCGGTCATGTCGCCTGCGCCGCCCATCTTGAGCAGCGCGGCCTTGGCTGCGGGCCATGCGGCGGCCTTGCCGGGGCCATAGCGCGCGGAGAGCTTCATCCCCTCGCGCGTCAGATAGGCGTCCTTGCCCAGCACCGGGCTGCAGCGCTGGCTGGTGCCGGCGATCACGCTGGGCAGGGCGTAGGAGGCCACCGCCGTCGCCTCGCGCGGGGCCAGGCAAGCCGCATCCGCCGCCATCGCCGCTTGCGAAGACGCCAGCGATATAAGCGAAAGTGTCAGGGCTAAGGCACGCATCGGGATAAGTCCGTTCAGTTGCGGATCACGCTGGCAATAGCCTGAGCGGCGATACCTTCGCGCCGGCCGGTGCTGTCCAATCCTTCGGTGGTCGTCGCTTTGACGCTGACCTGGCTGGAGGCAACGCCCATGATATCAGCCAGTCGCGCCTGCATTTCCGCGCGGTGGGGCCCTATTTTCGGAGCCTCGCAGATGATTGTTACATCGACATTGCCAACCGCATAACCCGCCTCTGCGACAAGTTGCACCGCATGGGCGAGGAACCGCGCGGAAGGTGCGCCCTTCCATTGCGGGTCGCTCGGCGGGAAGTGTTGGCCGATATCGCCAGCTGATATCGCGCCAAGCAATGCGTCGACAAGCGCATGGATTGCTACGTCGGCATCGCTGTGACCGGCTAGGCCGTGGCTGTGTTCGATCTGTACGCCGCAGAGCCACATTTCCTCGCCTTCCGAGAGGCGGTGGACGTCAAAGCCACTGCCAACGCGCATGGCGGGCTGTTTTTGCGACAGAGACTGGGCGGCGAAGTCCTCGGCGAAGGTCAATTTATGCAAGGCTTCGTCTCCTTCGACGAGGGCAACGGGAATACCGGCTGCCTGCGCGACTTGTGCATCGTCGCCGGCATCTGCCGCGCCGGACCAAGCGCGATGTGCGGCGTGGATTGCGGTAAATTCGAACGCCTGCGGGGTCTGGGCCCGCCGCAGCGCTTCACGCGGGGCCGGGGCGCCCATGTAGCCGCCCTCTGCGTGAGTCAGGCTGTCGATCACCGGCAGGACCGGGATCGCCGCCCTGTTGGCGTCCAGCGCGGCATTGAGGCGGTCGAGCAGGGCATCGGGGATCAGGGGGCGGGCGGCGTCGTGGATCAGGACGCGCGCCGGTGCATGGGCGGCGAGCGCTTCAAGACCGGCCCGAACCGAGGCCTGCCGTGTCGCACCGCCTGTAACGAACTGGACTTCTAGGCCTGCAAGCGTCCGTTCGGCAATGTCCTCAACGCCTTCGGGAATGCACACGACAATCGGCGCAATACCGCGCCGCGCCAGCCGCTCGACCGAATGGCGCACCACCGGTTGGCCGCGCCACAGCGCGAACTGTTTGGGCAGCGGCTGTCCGGCGCGCAGGCCGGCGCCAGCGGCAACCACGACTGCGGCAGTATCGCGAATGGGGGAAGGATGCTCGCTCATCAGCCAACGCGGGTAGTATCTTGCGGTTGCCGGGGCAATCCACTATGCGCTGCCCAAATTTTAGGCACATTTCGATGATCGCAGTTCCTCCTCCCCCGCAAGTCAGGCCGATAGCCGTCGGGCCGGTCGCTATCGACTGCCCAGTGATCCTTGCGCCGATGACGGGTGTGACCGACTTGCCGTTTCGCCGGCTGGTGCGCCGGTTCGGCTCGGGGCTCAACGTCACAGAAATGATCGCCAGCCCCGCCGCGATCCGCGAAACGCGCCAGTCGCTGCAGAAGGCGATGTGGGATGCGGCGGAAGAGCCGGTCTCCATGCAGTTGGTCGGCTGCGAACCCGCGCAAATGGCCGAGGCGGCGAAGCTGGTCGAAGATCAGGGTGCGGCGATCATTGATATCAACATGGGCTGCCCGGTGAAAAAGGTGGTCAACGGCGATGCCGGATCGGCGCTGATGCGCGACATTCCGCTCGCCACGCGGCTGATCGAGGCGACGGTGAAAGCGGTATCAGTGCCGGTGACGGTCAAGATGCGCATGGGCTGGTGCCACGACAGCCTCAACGCCCCCGAGCTTGCCCGCATTGCCGAGGACCTCGGCGCGAAGATGGTCACAGTCCACGGCCGTACGCGCAACCAGATGTACAAGGGCGAGGCGGACTGGCGTTTTGTCCGCAGCGTCAAGGAAGCCGTCTCGATCCCGGTGATCGTCAACGGCGACATCTGCACGATCGAGGATGTCGCCGCCGCCATGGAGCAATCCGGCGCCGACGGCGTGATGATCGGGCGCGGCGCTTACGGAAAACCGTGGCTTCTGGGCCAAGTCATGCACTGGTTGCGCACCGGCACGGCGAAAGCAGACCCTGATATCGACACCCAGTTCGCCACCATGATCGAACATTACGACATGATGCTCGAGCTCTATGGCCGCGAAACCGGCGTAAAAATGGCCCGCAAGCACCTCGGTTGGTATACCAAAGGGCTGCATGGGTCAGCCGATTTCCGTAATAAGGTGAACTTCGTCGATGATCCTGATGAAGTCATTAGATATTTGCGCGAATTCTACGCGCCGCTCCTGAAGCGCCAGGCAGCCTGACGGCGCGACATGGCGGATTTCCCCGATGCCCATCGCCAGCTATCATCGATCGGGCTGGCGCTTGTGCTGCTCGGGCCGGGGCAAAAGATCGTTCAGGCCAATCCCGCTGCGGAGCAATTCTTCAGTCAGAGCCTGCGCCGCCTTCGCGGATTTTCGCTGACCGAGCTGATCCATTTCAAGGATAACCGGCTGATCGCCCGGTTGCAGGACAGTGAGACTCCGATATCAGCACGTGATATCAATGTAATCGTTGCCGGATTGGGGCCCAAAAGGCTCGATATTACAGTCGCTCCGATCATTGACGAGCCGGGCTGGCAGATGGTCACCCTGCAGGATGCCAGCGGCGCGGAAGCGCTGGGCAACGATGGCGGCGGCGCTGAGGATGTGGTGCTTCGCGCCCCGGAAATCCTCGCTCACGAAATCAAGAACCCGCTGTCCGGCATCAAGGGGGCCGCGCAGCTGTTGGCCCGCAAATTGGGCGAGAAGGACCGCGCGCTGACCAGCCTGATCGCGGAAGAGGTCGACCGGATTGCCCGCCTGATCGATGAGATGCAGGCACTTTCCAGCCGCACGGTGGCTCCGGTCGATGCCTGCAATCTGCACGAAGCCGTGCGCCGCGCCCGTGAGGTGCTCGATGCGGCGGGGAAGGGGGAAGCGATTGCCGAAGAGTTCGATCCCTCTATCCCGCCGGTTCTCGCCAGCCGGGACGGCCTGTTGCAAGTGTTGATCAACCTGCTGTCGAACGCGGTCGAGGCGTGCCAGAATGTGCGTGGGCCCAAGGTGATTGTGCGCACGCGATTTTCCAGCGGCATTCAGCTCTCGGCGGCGACTCCGGGGGCCAAACCGGTACGCTTGCCGATCGAACTCAGGGTCAGCGACAATGGCCCGGGGATCGATCCGGCCATGGTCGACCATATATTCGAGCCGTTCGTCACCACCAAAAAGACGGGGCAGGGGCTTGGCCTCGCACTGGTGCGCAAGCTGGTGCGCGATATGAACGGCCGAATTGTCCACGAGCGCGATGAAGCCGGGGGCTGGACCCATTTCCGGCTGCACCTGCCGCTAGCTCCCGATGCTGGCACGCCCGAGAAAGGAAAAGCCTCGCGATGAGCGTTCTCCTCGTCGAAGACGACATGTCGATTGCGATCGTCATCACTGCCGCTCTCGAGGCGGAGGGTTTTTCGGTCACGCATTGCGATTCGGTGGCCATGCGCGACCGCTTGCTGGCTGACAGCGCGTTCAGCGTGTTGGTTACCGACGTGATGCTGACCGATGGTGACGGCATCGCGGGCCTGCCCGGCATCCGGGAGAGCTTTCCGAAGATGCCGATCATCGTGCTTTCGGCGCAGAATACCCTCGATACGGCGGTGCGCGCGACAGATACCGGGGCATTCGAGTATTTCCCCAAGCCTTTCGACATCGACGAACTGGCGCGCACGGTGCGTCAGGCTGCGATGTCTTCGGGCGCGGAGATGAGCGATGCGCAAGACACGCCAACGCCTGGATTGCCGCTGGTCGGACGCTCCGCCCCTATGCAAGCGGTCTACCGCATGATCACGCGCGTGCTGCGCAATGACCTGACGGTGCTGGTGCTCGGTGAATCCGGGACTGGCAAGGAACTTGTTGCTGAAGCAATTCATCAGCTTGGCCATCGTAGCGCAGGTCCATTTGTAGCTGTGAACACGGCCGCCATCCCGGCAGAATTGATCGAAAGCGAGCTGTTCGGGCACGAGAAGGGGGCCTTCACCGGCGCGGTTGCCCGGCACATCGGCAAATTCGAGCAGGCCAACGGCGGCACATTGTTCCTCGACGAGATCGGTGACATGCCGATGCAAGCCCAGACCCGGCTTTTGCGCGCTCTGCAATCGGGCACGGTCCGCCGCGTTGGCGGGCGCGACGAGGTTAAGGTTGACGTGCGTATCATCGCCGCGACCAACAAGGACCTTGAACCGATGATCGCGGCAGGTACTTTCCGCGAGGACCTCTATTACCGGCTCAATGTCGTGCCGATCCAGATGCCGCCGCTGCGCGAGCGCGCTGATGATATCGAGGCGCTGGCCCGGCATTTCCTCCAGCTTGCCGCAGGGGAAGGCCTGCCACGTCACCAGTTGTCTGCCGATGGCGCTGAACTGCTGTCGCGCCAGCCGTGGCGCGGAAACGTGCGTGAACTGCGCAATTTCATCTATCGCGCGGCACTGCTAGCACGCGATGATATCATCGATGCGGCCACACTCGACACCTTGCTGGTCAGCCAGCCGCGCGATGCGACGGAGGGCAGCCCTGCCAATCTTGATGACAGCGTAATCCGCTGGCTGGCCGACACGGCTCCGGGGGCAGGGCAGGTCTATGACGAGGCGCTGGCGGCCTTCGAGCGTCCGCTGTTCTCGCAGGTTCTGCGCTCGACCGGTGGCAACCAGCTTCGCGCCGCGCAGATTCTCGGCATCAATCGAAATACGTTGCGCAAGCGCATCAGCGAATTGGACATCGATCCTGACAGTTTTGCGCGCCGAAACTGACTCGTCACGACAAAGCCCTTGCATTTCTGCAACAGTCGCGTTGTAACGGCGCAACGATGGAAGAAGCATACATCCGCAGGCGGAGTGGCTGGCAGCGCTTTTGGCGCCGGCTGCAGGTAACCGCACGGCGGGCCAACTTTTTCCCGTTGATGGCGGTTGCCGCAGCGATCGCATTCGTCATCATGTCGTCGATCACGGTCTTCACCGTGACTCAGCCCGACGAAAAAGGGCAGCTCCTCTCCACCAATGTCACGGCCACGCTGCTGATCGGCACGCTGGTGCCGGCAATGGCGCTGCTGGTCCTGCTGGGCCGCCGGCTCGCGCTGCAACGGGCGGCTGAAACGCTGGGCGGGACCGGCCGGCTGCACACACAGCTGGTTTTCCTGTTCTCGATGATCGCGGCAATCCCCACCCTGCTCGTGGTGATTTTCGCTTCGTACCTGTTCCAGTCGGGCGTCGAATTCTGGTTCTCCGACAAGTCACGCGGATTGCTGGAGAACGCCAACAAGCTCGCCGTCGGTTATTACGAACAGAACGTGCGCGATGTCGGCAACGAATCGATCATGATGGCGAGCGACCTGCACCAGTATCTCGCCCAGGTGCCGATCCTCAGCCCTGCTTTCCGCGAAGGCTATTCCTACCAGGTGCTCAACCGGCGGCTGAACGAAAGCGCGATCCTGCAGAAGGGGTCAGATGGCAAACTGCTCACTGTCGCCATCGTCGATCCCGAAGGCAATGCCAGCCGCGAACGGGTCCAGCCCGCAGTGCTTTCGCGCCTCGAAAAGGGCGAGCCGCTGGTCGTGACGGTCAACGCCAACCGGGTCGAGGCAGTCGTGCCGATCGACAAGCAGGCCGGGATTTACCTCTACGCGGCGCGCACATCAGACCTGCTGGCCTTCAGCCAGGGTCAGCGGGCCGAGAATATTGTGCGCGATTACGAAGTGCTCACGGCGCGTGCGCGGCAATTGCAACTGCGCTTCAACATCGCGCTGTTCGCCGCCTCGCTGGCGATTGTCGGGCTCGCGGTCTGGTTCGCGCTGCGCTTTGCCGACCGGCAGGTGAAGCCGCTCTACGATCTGGTGTCCGCCGCCCGGCAGGTCGGTTCGGGCAACTTCTCGATGCGGGTCGAAGGGCGCACCGGCGCGGACGAGGTGGGGCTGCTCAACCGCGCGTTCAACCGCATGACCGCCCAGCTTGAACGCCAGACGCAGGCGCTGGTCAGTGCCAACCAGCAGCTTCACGAACGCCGGGCGTTTATCGAAGCCGTGCTGGAATCAGTGTCCGCCGGTGTGATCTCGGTCGATGGCAAGGGCGTGATCCAGCTGATCAACAGCCCGGCCATGCGGCTGCTCTATGGCGATCAGGATGCCGACCCGGTAAGCAAGAAGCTCGCCGATGCAGCGCCGCAGTTCGCTGCGCTGATGGAAACCGGACGCGATCAGGGTGTGATCCAGTATGGCAAGGGCGGCGACCTGCTTACCCTCGCGGTCAAGATCGCCAAGGACCGGGCCGGTCACGTGATATCATTTGAAGATATCACTCGGCAGGTGCTCGATCAGCGGCAGGCCGCTTGGTCTGACGTGGCCCGCCGCATCGCGCACGAGATCAAGAATCCGCTCACCCCGATCCAACTCGCCACTGAACGCCTAAACCGGCGTTACAAGAAGCAGATCATCAACGATCCGGAACTGTTCAGCGAACTGACCAGCACGATTATCCGGCAGGTTGGTGACTTGCGGAAGATGGTCGACGAATTCTCCAGCTTTGCGCGGCTGCCCAAGCCCGTGTTTCGTAACGAGGACCCGGTCGATCTCGCCCGGCAGGCGCTGTTCCTGCAGGAAGTCGCGCGGCCCGATATCGATTTCAACTTCCGCGCTGAAGCCGACGTACCTGACCGCATCCTTTGCGACCGCCACCAGTACGGACAGGCGATGACCAACGTCATCAAGAACGCGATCGAGGCGGTCGAGGCGCGAGCGCGCAATGCTCCGGCCGATTATCGCGGTAAAGTCTCGGTCGAGATGTGCGCCGAAGCCGATCAGGTTGTCATCGTCGTGTCGGACAATGGCATCGGCCTTCCGCAAGACCGTGAACGGATTGCCGAACCCTATGTAACCACGCGCGAAAAGGGCACCGGGCTCGGCCTCGCCATCGTCAAGAAGATCATCGAGGAACACGGCGGCGTCATGACTTTCGCCTCGGTCGAGAGCGGCGGCACGCTCGTCACCATGCGCTTTGCGCGCGATCCTTTGGCGCGGCGCCCCGCGTCCGAAGCTGCAGAATAGTTGAGAAGAGGAAGCTTATGGCGCTCGAAATCCTGATCGTCGATGATGAACGCGACATCCGCGATCTCGTCGCTGGAGTGCTCAGCGACGAGGGGTACGAATGCCGCACCGCCGGAGATAGCGGCGCCGCGCTCGCCGCGATTGACGAGCGTCGTCCCAGCCTCGTCCTGCTTGACGTCTGGCTCCACGGCAGCCCGATGGACGGACTTGAAGTGCTTGACGCGATCAAGGCGCGCGAACCCGAACTGCCAGTGGTGATCTTCTCGGGCCACGGCAACATCGACACGGCCGTTTCCGCCATCAGTCGCGGCGCGATGGACTTCATCGAGAAGCCGTTCGAGGCCGAGCGCCTGCTGCTGCTCGTCGGCCGCGCCACCGAAACCGAGCGCCTGCGCCGCGAGAATGCCCGCCTCAAGAAGGACCGGGTGCCCGAATACGAATTCACCGGCAATTCCAGCGCAATCAACCAGGTCCGCGCCACGCTCAAGCGCGTTGCCAATACCGGCAGCCGCCTGCTGATCACCGGGCCGGCCGGTTCGGGCAAGGAAATTGCCGCTCGCCTGCTGCACGACTGGAGCCCGCGTTCCGTCAGTCCCTTTGTCAGCGTCAATTCGGCGCGCATCACGCCCGAACGTTTTGAACACGAGCTGTTTGGCGAGGAACAGGACGGAAATCTCGTCCGCCCCGGACTCCTCGAAATGGCCGATGGTGGCACGCTCTATTTTGACGAAGTGGCCGACATGCCGCTGTCGACCCAGGCCCGCATCCTGCGCGTGTTGACTGAACAGGCCTTTGTACGCGTCGGCGGCAACCGGCAGGTCCGTGTCGATGTGCGGGTGATTTCCTCGACATCAAAGGATCTCGAACGCGAAATCGCCGAGCGCCGCTTCCGCGAAGACCTGTTCTACCGACTCAACGTCGTCCCGGTTCACGTGCCGGCACTGTCGGACCGGCGTGATGACATTCCCTCGCTCGTCGACCACTTCTTTACGCGTTATGCCGCCGATCAGGGACTGGCCGCACCGGAGGTTTCCTCCGAAGCCATGGCCGCGCTGCAGAGCTATGAATGGCCGGGCAACGTGCGCCAGTTGCGCAACGTGGTCGAACGCACCGTCATCCTCACCCCGCGCGACAAGCTTGGCCGGGTCGAGGCGGATATGCTTCCGCCAGAAATCCTCTCGGGCCGGATCGCCGGCGAATCGGGCCTCTCGGCACTGATGGGCGTGCCGCTGCGTGAGGCGCGCGAGAACTTCGAGCGTGAGTATCTGCGCGTACAGATCCGGCGGTTTTCGGGGAATATCTCCAAGACGGCAACTTTCATCGGCATGGAGCGTTCCGCCCTCCACAGGAAGCTCAAGCTGCTGGGAATGGTGGGCAAGGACGTTGAGGAAGAAGCCGAAGCCTGACGGAAATTGTGTAATATTATTGCCATTTTCCGCATTTACCCGTGGCCGGCTTGATAGTAGCATTCTTCAACCAAACGGCTGATCACCCGCTTCGCAGGCGGGACGTTCGGCCTGATCGCGGACCGTATCAACGGCCGCCAAAATAGAAGGAAGTAACTGATGCCCGGACCTACGAAGACGCTGACTGCTCGCGCCAAACCTGCTTCCGCCGCTGTTGAAAGCGAAGCGCCCGTCCCGCTGACGGGAGGGAAGGGGAGCCCCAACCTTCAGGACCAGTTCCTCAACCTTCTGCGCAAGAACAAGACCCCGGTGACGATGTTCCTCGTAAAAGGCGTCAAGCTGCAGGGCATCGTGACCTGGTTTGACAATTTCTCGATCCTGCTGCGCCGCGATGGCGCCTCGCAGCTGGTTTACAAGCACGCGATCAGCACGATCATGCCCAGCCAGCCGGTCGATGCCCGCCAGTTTTCCAGCGCCGAAGGCAACAAGCGCCAGCGCCTGCTGCAGGACGTGTTCCTCGCCTCGATCCGCGCCGCCGGCGTGCAGGTGACGATGTTCCTGGTCAACGGCGTGATGCTGCAAGGCCGCGTCGCCGCCTATGACCTGTTCTGCATGCTGCTGGAACGCGAGGGCTATGTGCAGCTCGCATACAAGCACGCTGTCTCGACAATCCAACCGGTCACGCCGGTCGACCTCCAGGGCGAGGAAGACGAGGACGACTCCTGAACCAGGATGACGATCTCGTCGGCGAGGTAGCCCGCGGCGCACGGGCCGTCGTCGTTTGCCCGGTTATCCGGGGCAGGGGCGGCGATGGCGACGCGCGGCTTGAAGAAGCCAAGGGCCTGGCGCTCGCCATCGGACTTGAGGTCGTGGAAGCGATCATCATCCCGGTGCGCGAGCCGAAGGCGGGAACGCTGTTCGGCGAAGGCCAGATCCAGAACATCGCTACGGCCTGCACGTTGGGCGAAGCGGAACTCGTCGTCGTCGATGGCGGGCTCACCGCGATCCAGCAGCGCAACCTTGAGGAAAAGCTCAAGCGCAAGGTGATCGACCGCACCGGTCTGATCCTCGAAATCTTCGGCGAACGCGCGAGGACGGCGGAGGGCCGGCTGCAGGTCGAACTGGCGCACCTCGATTATCAGGCTGGGCGGCTCGTCCGCAGTTGGACTCACCTTGAACGCCAGCGCGGCGGCTTCGGCTTCCTTGGCGGTCCGGGCGAAACCCAGATCGAATCTGACCGCCGCATGATCCGTGACCGTATGGCCCGGTTGCGGCGCGAACTGGAACAAGTGCGCCGCACACGCGGCCTGCACCGGTCGCGGCGCGGCAAGGCGCCCTGGCCGGTCGTTGCGCTGGTCGGCTACACCAACGCGGGCAAATCGACGCTGTTCAACCGGCTGACCGGGGCAGACGTCATGGCCGAGGACCTGCTCTTCGCCACGCTGGACCCGACGATGCGCGCGATCCGGTTGCCGGGCGTGGACAAGGCCATACTGTCAGACACAGTGGGTTTCATTTCGGACCTGCCGACGCAGCTCGTCGCGGCTTTCCGCGCCACGCTGGAAGAGGTCACGGCGGCAGACGTGATTGTCCACGTCCGCGACATCGCAAATCCCGACAGTCAGGCGCAGAAGTCACAGGTGCTGGATGTGCTGGCAGAACTCGGCCTTATCGAGACAGAGGAAGGCGAGGAACCGAAGGCGCCGATCGTCGAGGTCTGGAACAAGTGGGACCTGCTCGAACCTGATCGCATGGCCGGCCTTGATGAAGAGCGGGCGCGACGCAAAGGCGACAAGATCGTTACATTATCGGCGCTTACGGGTGAAAACTGTGACGATCTGTTAGAAGTTCTCGGTCATATGCTCACCGCCGAAGCGCAGAGCTATGTTTTCGTGCTGCCCGCCAGTGACGGGCAACGCATTGCGTGGTTGCGCGCCCACGGCGAAGTGATCTCCGAAGAGGAAATCGGGGCCGGCGACGAAATCGGGGAAGGGGAGCAAGGCCCCCAGCGCCGCCTGACCGTGCGGCTCACACCGCGCGAATTCGGCCGCTACTCACACCTGTGAGGTTTTGGTCTCTGAGGCCTTGGCCTCAAGCCAGAGGGCTTCCTGTTGGTCGAGGCTGAGCGCGGCGAAGTCCTCGCCGCGGGCGTTGGCGAATTGCTCCATCTGGCGGAAACGCCGTTCGAACTTCGCATTGGCGCGGCGCAGGGCATCTTCGGGCGCGATACCGTGCTTGCGGACGAGATTGACGGCGGCAAAAAGGAAGTCGCCGGCTTCCTCGGCGACGTGATTGGGATCGCGCGCTTCGTCGAGCTCGGCCATTTCCTCGCGCACCTTGTCAGCCGGACCTGACACGTCCGGCCAGTCGAATCCAACGCGCACCGCGCGTTTCTGCAGCTTCTCAGCGCGCATAAGAGCCGGCAGGGCGCTCGCCACGCCATCGAGCGCGCTGCTGGCGCCCTTGGCTGCGCGTTCCTGTGCCTTGAGCGCTTCCCAGCGGACTTCGCGCGATTGGCCCAGGTTGGGCTGGTCGCCGAACACGTGCGGATGGCGCGCGGACATCTTCTCGCTGATGGCATCAGCCACGGCGGCGAAATCGAAGTGGCCGGCTTCTTCGGCGATGCGGGCGTGGAACACGACCTGCAGCAGGAGATCGCCGAGCTCATCCTTGAGCGCCGCCATATCGTCGCGCTCGATGGCGTCGGCGACTTCGTAGGCTTCCTCGATCGTATAGGGCGCGATCGTAGTGAAGGTCTGGGCGACATCCCATTCGCAGCCGTCCTGCGGGTCGCGCAGGCGGGCCATGATCGAGAGAAGGCGGTTCAAGGGTTCTGACATAAATGTTCCTGCAATTTAAAGAAGACACTATTTCCACCAGATAGAGATGTCACCGTCTGATGCAGCAGGGGCTGCGCGGAACCCTTCGATCTTGTGCAGCGTAGCCCCTGCTGGTGCGCTGGTCTGGCGGTAATGGAGCCCCGGACCCGCTGCTTTGCAGTGGGCTCCCTCACACCGGCTCGAGCATGCGCTGCGCCGCTTCGATTGGGCTGAGCCGGGGAAGGGGAGGACGGCCCCGCTTGCGCTTCACCGAGTGTTCGTCCGCCTTGGTAGGCGAGGGGAACATATGCGCCCCCTGCGATCGGCGGCACGGTTCGTTGTTGTTGCGCTTCTTCGGCGGCAACATCTCCTGCATCGCCCTGGCCATCGCTAGCGCGGCATCGAGGTGCTTGTTCTCGACGATCGCCGCCTGATTGACCTGCCGAATCTTGTCGAACACCCGGTAGGGCAAGACTTCGTCGCCGTGCCGGATCTCGAGCCGGCCGTCGGGATACTCGCACACATCAACCCGTTTGCCCGCCAAGGGGCGGCTGACCTCGGTTGGCTCGAGAATGATCAGCGCCTTGTTATCTCGAGAATGATCAGCGCCTTGTTATAATGCAGCGTCGTTATAATGCAGCGTCAGCGCCTGGGTCACCGTGCGCTGCTCGCGCCAGACCATCTCGGCCTTGAGATTATCATGCAGGGCGAGGGGGCGGTGCACATCGCGCGGATCGAACGGTGCCTTGGCGAACCGCTGATTATGGCGGGCCATATAACCAGGCAGAAAGACGTTGGCCTCGGCAATGGTCGAGATACCTTCAAGCCGCATCGCCTTCACCAGGCGGTCCTGCAGCGTGCCGTTGGCCCGCTCGACCCGGCACTTGGCCTGCGGCGAGTTGGCGCAGATGATCTCGATGTTGAGTGCTTCCAGCGCCCGGCCGAAGTGGGTCATACCATCGCCCTTGGCCGAGGCCGTGTTGTTGCGGAACACGCCGTGCTTGTCCGAGTAGATCGCCAGCGGCTTGCCGTGCGCTTCGATGTAGGCGCTCATCGCATCCATGTAGGCGAAGGTGTTCTCGCTCTCGACCATCCTGAGGTGCATCGACTCGCTGGTCGCATCGTCGATGAACACCAGCAGCGTGCATTGCGGACCGCGATCCTCGAACCACCAGTGCTTCGAGCCATCAACCTGAACCAGCTCGCCACGGCAGTCGCGACGATAGCGGTGTTGATAGAGGCGCGGACGGCGGGCATCGCGATCCTTCCAGAGTCCCTCCTGGATCATCCACTTGCGAAGTGTCTCGTGCGAAATGGTGATCTGATGCCGCTCAGCCAGATACTCGGTTGCCAGCGTCGGACCGAAATCATGGTAGTGCTGCCGGACCAGGCCGAGAATCTGGTTGCGCATCTCCGCCTTGACCGAACGGTTGCTCGGGCGGCCACGCTTCCAGGATACGAGACCCTCCGGGCCGTCCGCACGCAATCGGTCGAGCAACCGGTAACCTGCCGGCGACAGACCCCGAGCAGCACCGCTACATCTCCGATCCTCAGTTCGCCGCGCTCAAAGCGAAGCAGCGTATCGTGCCGTGAAAGCTCACCATGGATCATCGCCACCACCGTCATAAGCGTGTCCTCCCGCCTCGCAGGAAGACATGCCACCGGAACCGCTAGACGTCCCGCTTGTGAGATCTCTAACTTGCGGGGAGTGACATCTCTAAGTTGCGCTTACAACATATTAGATTGATAATATATATTATGTTAAATTGGGAACGACAGAAGGGGGCGTCATTGCTCCACTCCAAGCTGTTTGAGCACGAAAACAACCGCGACGAAAATGCCGACCCAGGCCGCTGCCATTATCGCGGTCTCGCGCCCGGACTTGCGATAGCTGCGATAGGACCGCCAGGCCAAAAACCCGAACGCCGTCAGCGCCGCGAGCGAAACGAGCTTGTCGCCGGTCATGCCGTGACCTCCATACCGTCATATCCGACCAGCACATGCTCCGGCACCTCGCGGCTCAGCGTTTGATAGTCCATCGACTTGTCGAGATGCGTCAGCACGGCCTTCTTGGCGAGCGTCGCATTGGCCAGTTCGATCGCCATTTCCAGGTGGCAATGCGTCGGATGCGGTTCGCGGCGCAGGCAATCAACTACGAGTATGTCGCAGCCGTAGAACAGATCGAGCATTTCCTTGGTAACGGCACTGAAATCAGTCGCGTAAACGATTGTCTTTCCATTGCTATCAAAGCGAAAGCCGGTCGTCTCGCCGGGTCCGTGCGGCATCTGCACGCTGGCCACGCCAATCCCGGCGCAGATCCGCAAGCGATCGAGGCTTTCGAGCGAAATGATCGTCGGATAGCCATGCTGCCCGGCAAAAGCATAGCCGAACCGCTGGCGCAGGATGCGCACGACATCGCTGTGGGCATAGCCCAACAACGGCCCGCCGCGGCCATAGCGCAGGACGCGCAGGTCATCGATGCCGTGGCAGTGATCAGCGTGCTCGTGCGTCCAGAAAACGCCGTCAATTCGGTCGATATCATTAGCGAGCAACTGCGCGCGCAAGTCTGTCGAAGTATCGACCAGCAGCCGCGAACCATCGTCGCTTTCCACCAGGATCGAGGCGCGCAGCCGCCGGTTGCGTGGTTCTACTGGGTCGCAATCGCCCCAATCGTTGCCGACGCGCGGCACGCCGGTCGATGTGCCTGATCCGAGGATCAGCGCCTTCATGCGGCAGCTTTCGTGAACAGATTGAAAAAGTTACGGCTGGTTGTGGCGCGCAGGTCCTCGTCCGAAACGCCGCGCAGGCCCGCAACGAAACGCGCAGTATCAGCCACGAAAGCCGGTTCGCAGACCCTGCCCCGATGCGGGATCGGCGCGAGGAACGGCGCATCGGTTTCGACCAAGAGCCGGTCCTCAGGCACTTCAGCGGCTACGGCCTGCAAGTCCTTGGCATTTTTGAAAGTTACGATACCAGATAGCGATATAGTCAGCCCCAGATCGATCATCTTGCGGCCGAAAACTGCTGAGGCTGTGAAACAGTGGATCAGCGCGGGGAAGGCCCCCTTCCCCATTTCGTCCGACAGGATTGCGGCGGTATCGTCTTCGGCATCACGGGTGTGGACGATCAGCGGCAGGCCGGTCTCGCGCGAAACGGCGATGTGCGTGCGGAACAGCGCCTGTTGGGTCTGCCGGTCGGAGTGATCGTAATAGTAGTCCAGCCCGGTCTCTCCGATGGCCACCACGCGCGGGTGCGCGGCAGCTTCAAGTAGCGCAGCCTCGCCAAGATCGGCATGGGCGTCGGCCTCGTGCGGATGAATGCCCACGCTGGCCCAGACGTCGCTTTCCTGTTCAGCCAGCGCGATGATGTCGGCCCATTCGCGTTCACGGGTGGAGATGTTGAGAAACCCGGTCACCCCGGCGGCGCGCGCGCGGGCCAGCACGGCCTGCTGCTCTTCGACGAGGCCTTTGTAATTGAGGTGGCAGTGCGAATCGATCAGCATCAGACGTCTTCAGCGGGCAGTTCAAGGCGCGGAAACAGCGGCGTCGGCGCGGCGAGGCGGAATTCGCCTTCCGCCAGCGGCGAATACCAGTGCGAGCCGATTGCCTCGTATGTCCGCAGACCTGGCGCGATGCCCATGGCGTCAAGCAGTCGGTCGGCGCTCGCCGGGATCACCGCGCGCGCGGCCACGGCAAGCTGCGCGATGCAGATGTAGAGCGTGGCCAGCACGGTTTCCATGCGTTCCGGATCGGTCTTACGGAGCGCCCAGGGGGCCTGCACGTCGATATAGGCGTTGCAGGCGAAGACGGCCTGGGTCCACGTTTCGAGCGCTTGCGTGGGGGCGACGGCGTCAAACAAGGCGGGAATATCGTGATGAACGGCCTTGCCAACCGCGGAAAACAGCGCGTCATCAGCTTCGTCATGCCCGGAAATGCGCGGCAGTGCGCTTTCGAGGTTCTTGGCGATAAAGCTCAGCGTGCGCTGCGCGAGGTTGCCGAAAGCGTTGCCCAGTTCGCTGTTGCCGCGCAGGACAATGGCCTCGGGCGAATAGGATCCGTCCTGCCCGAAAGCAACTTCGCGCATCAGGAAATAGCGCAGGACATCGACGCCGAAGCGATCCGCCAAGCCCAGCGGATCGGTGACATTGCCCAGCGACTTCGATTCCTTTTGCCCGCGATTGAGCAGGAAGCCATGGCCGAACACCTGTTTGGGCAGCGGCAACTTGGCGCTCATCAGGAAGGCCGGCCAATAGACCGTGTGGAAGCGCACGATGTCCTTGCCGATCAGGTGGAGATCGGCTGGCCACCATTTCGCCATTTCCTCGGTTTCATCGGGAAAACCTAGTCCGGTCAAATAGTTGGTCAGCGCATCGACCCAAACATACATGACATGGTTGTCACTGCCGGGAACCTTGACGCCCCAGTCAAAACTGGTGCGCGATACCGAAAGATCGCGCAGTCCGCCCTCAACAAAGCGCAGGACTTCGTTGCGGCGGCTGTCGGGCTGGAGGAATTCCGGATGGTCGCGGTACAATGCCAGCAGCGGTTCGGCATATTTCGAGAGACGGAAGAACCAGCTTTCCTCGACCGTCCATTCGACCGGGGTGCCTTGGGGTGAGAGCTTCTGGCCCCCTTCCTCGTCGGTCAGCTCGCTTTCGTCGTAATAGGCTTCGTCGCGGATCGAGTACCAGCCTTCGTAGCGATCGAGATAGAGGTCGCCATTGGCCTCCATCCGCTGCCACAGGGCCTGACTGGCCGCGTGGTGGCGGGGCTCGGTCGTGCGCATGAACACGTCATAACTGACATTCAGTGAGTCGCACATTTCTATGAAATACTGCGACATTTCATCGCAGAGTGCTTGTGGCGTCGTGTCCAGTTCACGTGCTTTTTGCGCCATCTTCAGGCCGTGTTCGTCGGTCCCGGTCTGGAATCGCACGTCGCGCCCGCGCATGCGCTGGTGGCGGGCGATGACATCGGCTGCAATCGCCTCATAGGCGTGGCCGATATGCGGCTTGCCGTTGGGGTAGGAGATCGCCGTGGTAATGTAATAGGGATCGGCCATTGCCGGTTGGGTACTTTCAATGCTGCAAGTCAGGCCGTCTCTCTAGGCATGGCTGCCGAGGCCAGCAACCCGCCAATTTCCATAGCCAGCAGGCCGGCATCGAAATTGTGGGTCGGGACCAGCGCCGTCAGGCTCGAAAGCTCGGCATGGGCCGCGATCACGCGCGACTGCTGCGCGGGGCTGGCGACGCGCAACATGCCGGTGAGCACGGCGCGGGCAAGGTCGAGCGTGGCGAGCTGGCGTTCGCGGTCAGGCCGGGCGCCGATCAGGGCGGAAAACTCGCCGCGCAGGGCGAAGTGCTCATCGCCTTCCTGCACCAGCCGGCCCATGATCCGGTGCAAGGGCGCCAGATCCTGATCGACGAACCCGAGCGCTGCCCCCGGCGATCCCCCCGCGGCAGCAATCGCGGCGCTGCGGGTCGCGGCGTCGGCTTCGGGCGCTTCGAGGGCGAGGATGCGCTCCATGTCGGCATCGCTGATCGCCGGAAATCGCAGAACCCGGCAGCGCGAGCGGATGGTCGGCAGCAACCGCGCCGGGCGGTGCGTGACGAGCAGGAAGAACGTGCCGGCCGGCGGTTCCTCAAGGCTCTTGAGCAAGGCATTTGAGGCGGCGCGTTCCAGATCGTCCGCTGGATCGAAAATCACCGCGCGGCGGCTGGCCAGCGTTGGCCGCGTGGTCAGCCGGCGCTGGAGGGCGCGCACTTCCTCGACCGGGATTGAGCGCTTGCGCTTCACATCGGGATCGCCGGCCTCGGCCTTCTTCTCTTCGCCCTTTTCAGGCGGGTGTTCGGGGATGAGTATATCGGGGTGATGGTCCCAGGAAGGCTGCGAGACGCCCTCCTGCGCCACGAGTTCGGCAGCGGCTGCGCGGGCGAACAGGCCCTTGCCGGTGCCCTTGGGGCCGACCAGCATCCACGCGTGGTGCATCCGGTCGCCCGCCATGGCGCGGCGCCATTCGCGCCATGCCTCTTCGTGGCCGACCAGCGTCACGTCAGCGGCTTAATAGCGGAAAGGATCGCGCGGTGAGTGGCCCCGGCGTCATTGTTGCCGTCGATAAGGGCAAAGCGTTCGGGCTGCTCCGCGGCAAAGCGCGCGAAAGCGGCGGCGACGCGGGCGTGGAACTCTGCCGGGCGGCCGCCGATGCGGTCCGAAACGTCGCCATCGCGCGCGGAAAGCCTTGCGTCAGCGACTTCCGGCCTGACCTCGATCAGCAGTGTGAGATCGGGCAGCAAGCCCTGACTGCCGATGCGATGAAGTTCCATTACATCGTCGTCGGAAAGGCCGCCGCCGCCGCCCTGATAGGCGCGGCTTGAATCGACGAAGCGGTCGCAGATTACCCATGCGCCGCGAGTCACGGCCGGCAAGATCAGCCGCTCGACATGATCCGAGCGTGCGGCGGCGAACAGCAGCGCTTCGGCGCGCGGATTCCAGCCATCGCCGTCAAGCCCGAGCAGCAGCGCCCGGATCGCCTCGGCACCCGCCGTGCCGCCCGGTTCGCGCGTGGTGACCACTTCAAGGCCGCGATCGCGCAAGGCGTCAGCGAGCAAGCGGGCCTGCGTGCTTTTGCCCGCCCCTTCCCCGCCTTCGAGCGCGATGAAGCGGCCCCGGGGGGTCACAGCAGCGGGCTCACGATGCCGTTGCGCAGGCGGGCAAGCCAGCCAGCTGGTGCGACGTCAGTCCCGGCGAAAAGGGGCACGCGGTGCGGTTCGCCTTTGCCGGTAACAATTTCGAGCGCGGCGATCATGCTTCCCTTTTTTACCGGAGCCTGGATCGGCCCGTCATAGTCAATGCGCACATGCACGTCGCCTCCCGCATCGCGCGGCAACGTGATGCCGAAGGCGGCGGGCGCGACAAGCGGCACGGTCAGGTTCTCACCTCCCTGCACCCGCGCTTCGCCAACCCGCGAACCCGGCGCAAAGATCGGGCGGTTGGAAAAGGCGGAGAAGCCCCATTCCATCAGCGCGGCGGCGGCTTTGTCGCGTTCCTTGCCGCGGTCGACTCCGGCCACGACCATAACCAGACGGCGCCCGTCGCGCTCTGCCGATCCGAGATAGCCGAAGCCGGCCTGGTTGGTGAAACCGGTCTTGATCCCGTCTGCGCCGCGCAGTTTGCCGATCAGCGGATCGTGATTCCGCTTCATGCGGTCGTCCCATTTCAGCGACGCATGGCCGATGTAATGGTCATAAAGGTCCGGATGGGCGGAGACCATGGCGGTCGCCAGCGTGACCAGATCGCGCGCGGTGACATAGGTTTCGCCCTGGTCCATCCAGCCGTTCGGCGTGCCGAAATGGCTGTTGGTCATGCCCAGCCGCCGGGCATTGGCGTTCATCAGGGTGATCCAGTTATCGACCGTTCCGGCCGCACCTTCGCCCAGCACCACCGATGCATCGTTGGCCGATATGTTCGCAATCGCGAGGACCAGCGTTTCGACATTGGCCTGCTTTGTCAGGTCAAGTTCGAGTGACGTGCCGACATTGTGCCACTTGCGATAGGCCTCGGGGCTCATCACCATAGGCTGTTCGGGCTTGATCCGGCCTGCCTTGAGCAGATCGAAGGCGGTATAAAGCGTCATCACCTTGGTGATCGAGGCGGGCAGGAACCGGCGATCGGGCTCCTTCGAATAGAGCACTTGCCCTGACCCGACATCGACGAGGAAGGCGATCGGGATCGTGTCCAGTTCAACTGGCGGATGCGCGCGGTCGCCCACGGCAATCGGCGTTGCCGTGACTTCGGGCGCATCGGCAACCGAGACGATGACGCGAGTCGGCTCTGATTGCAGCGGTGAGCCGAGCAGCGGCAGCGCTGCCAGGGCCAGCATCATCGTGAGCTTTGTCTTCAACAGGACACCCGCATTCTCACCGCGCGGGCCTGATCAGAGGTCAGGACGCGGTCTGGATTCGAGCCTCGCTATAGCCAGCCGCCTTCGCCTTGGCGAGCGCGGCTTCGGCTTGTCCACGGCTGGTGAACGGGCCCATGCGGACACGGAACAGCTTGCCGACAGGGGCAACGCCGGCGCCCAGTTTGTGGGCAATTTCGTTCGACCTGGCCTCGCTGGAAAAGGCGCCGATCTGGACGACGAGCGAGCCGGTGGCCTTGGCGGCCGGCGGGGCCTTTTGCGGCGGTGCTGCCCCCTGGACTGGCGCAGGCTTGGGTGCCGCTGCGACGTGGGCAGCCTTGGGCGTCGACACCCGCGGGCTGGTCGGGACCGGCGGATTGACGGGGGCCGGCGGAGTGACTGCGGCACCTATCGCTTTGGGCAGCGGCAGGAGAATCGGCGCGGCAGCCGGGTCGAGCTTGCGGCGCAGCACGGCGACCAGGGACTGCGGCGTATCCATGCGCAGAGGCGCGGCGCGGCCTTCGCGAAGCGCAGCGCGTTCGGCCTCAGGCGGATTGACCCGGCGTATGCGGATCGCGGTGCGGCTTGCGGTGACGCCAAGCTGGGTGGCGGCATCGGGCGACAGATCGACGATGTTCGGCCCGTCCATCGGTCCCCGGCGCGTAACGCGCACAAGGATCGTGCGGCCGGAATCGAGCGAGGTTACCTCGGCATAGCTCGGCATCGGCAGCGTGCGGTGGGCGATGCTGATGCCCGTCCCCCCGCCCACGCCGGCATAGCCGACCTGATCGAAGTTCAGCCTGTCCTGCGGCGTATAGGTCACGCCATCGACCACAAAGGGGTCGCCTAGCACCATCGGATAGTCGGCAGCCGGTCCAGAAGTTGGCGTGATTACGGCAGCGCGCTTGTCCCCGGCATGGGCACCTGTGGCGATCAATAGGGTGGTAAGGGTCAGCGCCGCAAAGCGGTTAACGGGCAATCTCATCTGCAAGCAATCCCACGGAAAGAGCGTAGAAGTTCGAGCAGTTGTAATGGAGGATAACCCGATAATTCCCGGTTAACAGGTAAGCCGGCGCGCCCGGCCCATCGGGTTCGAAGAGCGCGGCCATCACCGAATCGCCGACCGGAGCCAGCGGCGTGATCCCGCGTGACTTCCATTCCGACACCGGCATCCACCGCGAATGGCGGGCATGGACGCGCGGGCAGCTTGGGGATTTGACCTTGCCGGCTACCGAAGCACGATCAAATTCGGCGGGAACGGCGGCTTGAACGCCCCAAGGCTGGCCGGGACGCCAGCCAGCATCACGGAAATAGTTGGCGATCGAGGCGAGCGTATCGGGCTGTGAATGCCAGATGTCGCGGTCCCCATCACCGTCGCCATCGACCGCGAGGCGCAGGTACATGCTGGGCAGGAACTGCGGATTGCCGAAGGCGCCCGCCCACGAGCCCTTGAGCCGCTCACGCGGCACGCCGCGGTCGGCCATCTTGAGAACGGCGACAAACTCCTCGGCAAACAACTCGCGCCGGCGGCCCTCGAAGGCCAGCGTCGCCAGGGCGCGGGCAAGGTCGAAATCGCCTTTGTAGCTGCCGTAATTGCTCTCATGCCCGAAAATGGCGAGCAGGATCGGCGCCGGAACGCCGTATTGCGCCTCGATCGATGGGGTAAAACCGGCGACCTGCTGGCGAACGCGGCGGCCACCATTGATCCGCGCGGCATCCACATGAGTGCGGCGGTACGGTTCGAAACGGGGAATCGCGCTGGTCGAGCTCGATCCGGGCTGCGACCGGTCCAACGCGACGACGCGCGGGTTTTCGGTCAGGCCTTCGGTATAGGCGCGGATCGTCCGCTCACTCACCCCTTCGGCCCTTGCGCGCGCGGCGAGTAGCTGGACATAGCCCTGAAAGGCGGCGTTGCTGGGGGCCTGCACCTCAGGCACAGGGTTCGACGGCAGCGGCTGGACCACCGGCACGGAAACGCTGCCCGAAGATTGCGCCGCCATCTGCTGGGGCCCGAGCAAGGTTGCTGCGGCAAAAACCCCGGTCAGGCGAAAGATGTGCTGAATTCCAATCATTGTTCGAACAATTGCACAGTCAGGCCGCAAAGGGAATTGCACTCGTCGCAGACTGCCGCTAGCCGCGTCCATCTGGGCATTCGAACGGCAAGTTCGATCCGGGTGCGGACAGGTGGCCGAGTGGTTTAAGGCAGCGGTCTTGAAAACCGCCGTGGGTGGAAGCTCACCGTGGGTTCGAATCCCACCCTGTCCGCCAGCTTTTGCGCTGTCCTAAAAGCACGGCAGCCGGCAGCACTGACGTGCAGTGTGCCGGCGCTTTTTGCGTTATCAGGCCTGCAAAACCTGCATCTCGGCCGGGGGCAAGCCTTCAGTCTTCAAAGTCTGCATAAGGCTTTCCTTGCGGGCCATCAGTTCATCACGCAGGGCCGCGAGATCGACGCCAGCCTCGCGGGCCTGGGCGAACATGCCTTCGATCCGCATTTCTTCTTCGCCCACGTGGTGCTTGATCTCTTCGGACAGCACCTTGACCTTGGCCTCCAGCATTTCATCATCGTTGCTGGCCATGATGTCGTTGATCAGCAATTTCGCGCCATCGTGTTCGACATAGGCTTCGTTAAGCGTGTCGTCTTCGATCTTGTCCCTCAGCGCGGGGTAGAAGATTTCTTCCTCGATCGTTGCATGAATCTTGAGTTCGTTGCAGATCTGTTCGGCAAGAGCACGCTTGCTGCCGGAGCGCGCGGATTCGAACTTTTCGAACAGGTCTTCGACAGTGCGGTGATCGTTCTTGAGCAGTGCAATGGCATCGGTGAATTCGGTCTGGGGCATGTCGTGATCTCCGGTTTGGCGAGTGTGCTATCGGTTCGCTGAAAAGGCCGAGGCCTCCCTCAACCCGGTTGAGGGAGGCCTGCCAAGGCTTGGTCAGTTCATCTGGCCGCCGCGGTTGCCGTCGCCACCGCCGCGCTGCTCGCTGCCGGTATCCGACTGGCCGGGCTTACGACGATCAGCGTCGTTCTGCTGCTGCTGCTGCTTGTTGCCCTGATCCTGCTGTCCGCCCTGCTGGCGACCGCCCTGATCCTGGTTCTGCTGATTGTTGGCCATTTTCCTTCTCCATGGTTTGACGCATTTCGTAGTTGCGTAACCTTGGAACATCGACCGGGGCGTAATGTATCCCGCCTCCAAGACGAACGGAGGCTTGCCAGCGCCAAAACGGTTGCCCCAACCCTTCGTCGGCAAGATAGCAAAAAGACCCGGCACCGAAACCGGTACCGGGCCTTTCTGGGGGGCGTCAGCCTGTCCGGGCGCTTACTTGAGAAGCGACAGGACGTTCTGCTGTGCCTGGTTGGCCTGCGCGATCATCGCGGTCGAGTCTTGGCTGAGGATCTGTGCCTTGGCGAGCATGGTGGTTGCGGCCGAATAGTCGGCGTCTATGATGCGGCTGCGGGCGTCTGACAGGTTTGTCGAGTTCGACGTCAGGCTGTTGATTGCCGACTGCAGCTGGCTTTCGCCGCCGCCGAAGGCTGCATTGGTGTTGGCCACTTCGGCCAGCGCCGCATCGACATTGGCCATGGTGGTCACGGCCAGCGCCGAAGTCGACACGTCTAGCGCGGTGGCATCGATGTTGGTGCCGTCGATGGCAAGGCTGGTGACCGAGATCACGTCGGCAGCATTGGCGCCGGCTTGGATATCGAAGGTGATGTCGGTACCGGCCGTCGTGATGAACAGGGCAACGCCGTTGAATTCGGTGTTGGCGAGGACCGAGCCGACCTGCAATGTCAGCGACGTGACTTCCTGCGGCATGTTGGTCACTTCGTTAAGCGCGCCTTCTGCCGTTTGGGCCAGGCTGATGTCGTCGTTGGCGTTGCGGACGCCCTGCTGCATGCCGGTGATCTGCGAGGTCATCGAGGTCGAGATGGCAAGGCCTGCGGCGTCGTCCTTGGCGGAGTTGATGCGCTTGCCGGTGGCAAGGCGCTGCATGGCGGTGCCCTGCATGAGTGCGGCGGAATTCGAAGCATTGGCAGCGCGCACGGCGCTGATATTCGTGTTGATCACAGTCATGGTCTAAAACCCCCCGGGTTTAGGAACCTACGCTGCTCTTCCGGACCATCCGGTTGAGCCGTCATGGCAAAGACCGGCAGCGGGGCGCAATTATTAAGGGGCGGAATTGCCGCTTCGGCAAAATTTGGCCGGCATCTTGGCGGCGCTGGAATTAATGCTACGCTTGAGGTAGCATTAATTCGACAAGATGACCGGGAGAGATTCGTTGCTCAACAACCAGCCCGCCCAGTGGGACATGGAAGCCGACTTCGTTTCGATCGGTTCGGGCGCGGGGGGCCTGGCCGGAGCAATTGCCGCGCACGATGCCGGCGGCAGCGCCATCGTGCTGGAACGCACCGGCAAGGTCGGCGGCGTCACGGCGCTGTCGATGGGTGAGGTGTGGGTCCCGGGCAATCGCTACGCCGCCGAACTGGGGGTCGAGGATTCGCCGGACAAGGGCTTCGCCTACCTGCGCCGCCTCTCGATGGGCCATGCAGACGAGCGCGCGATCCTGAACTTCGTGCTCCACGCCCGGGAAGCGCTGAGCTGGTTCGAGGAACATACCGACCTGCGGATGAAGGCGATCAGGCATTGCCCGGATTACTTCTTTGGTGTCGATCCCGATGGCGTGCCAGAAGGTCGTTTGCTGGAAGTAGAGCCCTTCCCCGCCGCCACGCTGGGTGAATGGGCAGAACGGACACGGATTTCGCCGCAGATGCCCTTCGGCTTTACACATGACGACATGTACGAATTCGGCGGCACCGCGCACCTCGCCAAGTGGGATTTCACCCTCATGGCCGAACGGATGGAGCGCGATGAGCGCTGCCTCGGCCCCGGCCTTGCCGCTGCTTTCGTCAAAGGCGCGGTCGATCGCGGCATTCCGCTGATGACCGGCGCCGAGGCGGTCGAACTGTTCAGTGATGGCACCCGGATCACCGGCGTGCGCGTGATCCACGAGGGCCGCGAGCTGGCAATCCGGGCGCGGCGCGGCGTGCTGATTGCGGTCAGCAGCTATGAACGGCGCGAGGATTACAACCGCAGCCTCAGCCAGCAGGTCGATGCCGGATCGCTGGTGTTCTCTGCCGTCGACGGCGCGAATTTCCGCCTCGCCTGCCCGTTCAACGCGCGGATTTCACGGGTGCCCGACATTTCGCTGCTCGGTGTGAGCCTACCCAATGAGGAAGACGAGGAAGGCGCGCCGATGTATCGCAGCGCCATGGCGGTGATCGGCCTGCCGCACGTGATCGTGGTCAACCGTTCGGGCCAGCGGTTCGCCAATGAATCGTTCTATCGCGATTACGGCTTCAAGCTCGATCTGGTGGACGGCAATACCCAGACCCAGCCGAACTATCCGTGCTGGGCGATCATGGACAGTCAGGCGCGGGAGAATTACCCGTTCGCGGGGCTGATGCCGGGACAGGAAGTCCCCGAGGGCGTCGGCCATACGGCAGACACGCTGGAGGAACTGGCCGCGCTGGCCGGAATTGACGCGGCTGGACTTGCTGCTGCCGTTGCGCGCTTCAATCCGCTGGCCGATCAGGGCCTTGACCCCGATCACCACCGCGGCACCCATCCGTGGAGCGCATGGATGGCCGGCGACCGGTTCCACCAGCCCAATCCGAACCTCGGCTCGCTGGTCAAGGCACCGTTCCACGCCATCCAGCTCAAGCGCATGTCCGGCTCGGCCATTCCCGCCGCCGGATTGCTGGCGGACGAGCATTGCCGGATCATGTCGTGGGCCGATGCGCCGATCGAGGGGCTATACGGCGCTGGCAACTCGCTCGCCCGGATCGAGACGGGCGGGATGATGCAGAGCGGCATTTCCAACGCGCGCGGGATCACCACCGGCTGGCTCGCCGCCCGCCACGCCATGGGCCAGCCGAGCACGCTGCTGGCTGAAGAACTGGCCCGCCGCGCATGATTGAGACGACGCAGGGCACCGTAATCGCTGCGCCCATCGGCGCCGTGTGGGACCATGTCTCCGACATTTCCGGCTGGGCACCGCTGATGCCGGGGATGCAGCACGTCGAGATGATCGACGCTGACTATTCGCGATGGGTGCTCAAGGTCGGGGTCGGCGGTCTGGTGCGGACGGTGAAGGTCGATGTCACGGTTCATCGCTGGGCTGGTCCGGGCGAGGTCGACTTTACCTATGCTCTAACCAGCGATCCGGTCAAAGGCAGCGGCACCTATCGCGCCGTGGCTCATGGCGCTGGTGAAACCGCAATCGAGCTGCACGTGAAGGTCGAAGGCAGCGGACCAATGGCGCCGATGTGGGAAGCGATGGGCCGGCCTCTTCTGCCCCAGCTCGCCAAGGCCTTTGCCGGCGCGCTAAAGGCGCAAATCGAAGCGGCTGCACAGCCGGTGGCGGCCGCAGCACCGCCTGTCTCGATTTTGGACCGCTTGCTGGCGTGGCTGCGCAGGCGGTTGGGACTGTCCTGAACGAAACTGTGCTATGGCCCTCCCCACGAATCCGTGGGGGGTTGCCGTGCAAGTTCAAGAATTTCGCCGAAATTTGTCCATCGCCGGGCTGTTACTCTGCCTGAGCGCCGGTCCACTGCATGCCGCCCCGGCGGGTGAGGACACATTTGTTTACACGGTAAAGCGGTCGGACACGCTTTATGGTCTCTCGCAGGACTATCTGACCGGGCCGAACATCTGGCGTGAACTGCAGGCCGCCAACCGCGTTCGTATCCCCAGGAACATGCCGGTTGGCTACCGTCTCGCCATTCCGCGCCGGCTGCTGAAGTTCACGCCGGTTGCGCTGCGCGTGCAGACCTTTTCCGGCCCGGTTGCAGTTTCCGGTGCCGAAGTGCGCAAAGGCCTCGAACTGGCCGAGGGTAGCGTGATCACCACCGGCGCGAATGGCTTCGTGGTGATATCCGGGGCGGATGGATCCCGGATCGCCCTGCCCTCCAACACCCGGGTGAAGATCGGGCAGGCGCGGAAGTACCTGCTGGTCCCGGCGATCGATATCGAACTGCAGGTCGATCGCGGCAAGGCCGAGGTTCAGGCTGCGAAACAGGCGCCTGACAGCCGTTTCCGCGTCCGCACGCCGGTTGCCGTCACCGCCGTGCGCGGCACGGTTTTCCGCGCCGGCTATTCCGAAGCAGCCGCCAGTTCGGCCAGCGAGACGATCGAAGGCGAAATTGCCGTCGCGGCCGCCAAGGCAGAACTGGCGGTGCCTGCCGGCTTCGGCGCGGCGGCAAAGGCAGGCGGCGGCTTGGCCAAGGAGAGCCTGCTCCCCGCCCCGCCCCTCGCCGATCCCGCAAAGATCCAGACCGATCTGCGGGTGGCATTCGATTTCACGCCGGTAGAACACGCGCAAAGCTACCGCATGCAAGTGGCCCGCGATGCCGGTTTTCTTGAGGTGATCGCCGAACTTCATGCGCAAAGGCCCCATGCCGAATTCGAAGGCCTGAAGAACGGCATGTACTTCGTGCGCGCCGCTGGTTTTTCCGCTGCCGGATTGCAGGGGCTGGAGGAGGCCTATTCGTTCCGCCGCCAGCGGGTGGGCCTGGCCGCCGATGCCGGTCAATCCGCCCTGCCCGGCGGCTTCCGCTTTGCCTGGCAGTCGGAAGGCGAAGGGACGTCACTGTTCCGCTTCCAGCTTTTTGGAGCAAGTGGCGATGGCCTGCCGCTGGTGGACGAACCGGCACTCGGCAAGCCTGAGATGACCATCACCGGGCTGCGGCCGGGTGCCTATCGCTGGCGGGTGGGTGTAATCCAGACCACGCCGGATGGTTCGGCGCAGGTCTGGTTGCCGTTCCAGAAGCTGACAGTGGGCGGCTGATCCTTGCCCCGCGCGCGGCTCATTGCCGAATGGCTGACGATCTTCGTGCTGACGCTGGCGATTGCCGGCTGGGCCTGGCGGTCGGGCCTGACCGAGCGGGTCGATAACGCAGTCTTTGACCGGGCGCTGGTGGCCGGGGCATCGCCGGCCAGCCAGGATATCGTCATTGTCGCCATTGATGAGCGCAGCCTTGCCAGCGAAGGGCAATGGCCATGGAACCGCAGCCGCATTGCCGCGCTGGTTGACCGGGTCACCGAAGCCAGGCCGCGCGCGGTGCTGCTCGATATTCTGTTCACCGAACCGTCCGACGCCGAGGCAGACGTCGCGCTGGCCGCCAGCCTGAGGCGCGCCGGCAACGTGGCCTTACCTGTGGGGCTGGCCCCTGCCCCTGACCGCAGTTCCGGAACGATCGATGTGCCGCCGATCGCTGCGCTGGACACAGCGGCGCTTGTCACCGGACACGTCGGCATCCGGCAGGACAACGATGGCCCGGTGCGGCAGATCGAGCCTCTGCTGCCGGTCGAGGGACGCGCCCCGGTGCCGCATCTGGCGCTTGCGCTGTATGAGAAGCTGGGTGCAGCACGCGCCGCGCGGGCCGATGGCGCCCTGCACTTGCGCGCCGCCGGATCCTATCGCACGCTGCCTGCTTCCGCGGTGCTGGCGGGCGAGGTTCCGGCTCAGTTCCTTGCCGGGAAGGTGGTGATCATCGGCGCCACGGCGCAGGGGCTGAGCGACAATTTCCCGGTTTCCGCCCCGGCCGGATCGATGATGAGCGGTTCGGAATTGCTCGCCAACGTGTTCCAGAATGCCGGCGAGGCAGGGTTTATCGCGCCGCTCGGTGATGGCACCACTTTCGCTCTGCTGTTCGTGTTCATGGGCCTGCTGTTCGCCTCCTTCTGGATGCTCCGTCCGGTATGGTGCCTGTGGACCGCGCTGCTGTGCGGCGCATTGGCGCTGGCGGTGTCCTATTTGCTGGCGGTGCAGGCGCGCCTGTGGTTTGCCCCCGGGCCAGTGCTGCTCGGTCTTGTGATCTCCTATCCGTTGTGGGGATGGCGGCGGCTCGCTGCAATCAACGGCTATCTCATGGCCAAGGCCGACCGTTTGTCGAGCAGCAAGCCGGTTCTTGCCCGCCGGACAGACGGCTTCGATTCAGTCGCGCGCGCAGTGAACTGGCTCGACTTTCTGGTTGATGAGTTGAGTGAGCGCCGAACTTTCCTTGGCCGCGTGGTCGAATCGACGCCGGACGCGTTGTTCGTCTTTGATTCGCAGTTTCGGTTGCTGACGATGAACCGCCGCGCCTCCGCCATCATGGGCGCGCAGCTTTCCGCGATGGAGGGCGAAAGTGTGGCCCAACTGCTCGCGCGCATCGATGGCACTCTAGACACGGACGAAACGGAACTCATGCTTGGCGATGGCCGTATTTTCGTCGTCACCCGGTCGATGGGCGTGCCCGAGGCGCAGTGGAGCGACATTCACCTCGCGATGCTGACCGATGTGACCGACCAGCGCCGCGCCGAGGCCGAGCGCCGCCATGCGCTTGAATTCCTCTCGCACGACATGCGCGCGCCGCAAGTCGCGATCCTCGGCCTGACGGGCGAGCGCGCTGGTCACGAAGCGCCTGAAGCCCGCTTTGGCCGGATCCGCCTTCACGCGCGCCGGACGCTTGATCTGGCCGATACTTTTGTCGAACTCGCCCGGCTCGGCGATACCCCGCTCGACCTTGCCGAGACGGACCTGGGTTCGCTGGCTGACGAAGCGGCTGACCGGGCCTATGCCCTTGCGACCGATCAGGGTGCCCGGGTTGCCACGCAGGTCCGTGAAGACCCGGTTTTTGCCTTGGCCGACGGCGCAGTGCTTTCGCGCGTGCTCGACAACCTCGTGGGCAATGCCATCAAATACGGCGCAACGAAGGTGACGCTGGTGGTTGCTTACACGGATGACTGGGCCGTGATCGAGATCGATGACAATGGCCCTGGTCTGCCTCCTGAGCGCGCGAGCGATCCCTTCATGCGCTTTGGTTCCCGCGCCGGCGAAGGCAAGGGCGGCGCAGGGCTAGGCCTTGCATTCGTGTCCGCAGCAATCGCGCACCACGGCGGCAGGATCACCTGCCGCAGCGAGGCAGGCGTCGGCACGAATTTCAGGATCGAATTGCCGCTCAGCGGCGGGTGATGGCCCCGGCCAGAGCTACGGCAAGGCGGTCAAGCTCGGCAGTCCGGTCCTTGCAGCTGTCGAGTTCCGCTTCAGCGACAAGCGGCGGACTGGCATTCAGCCCGATGCTGCCTACCGCGACCGCGCGCAGGCGATCAGCCGCGCAATTCTCGAACAGTGCCTTTCGCCGAGGCCGCGATTGCCAGTCAACTGTCTTCGGGTCGCTGCCGCCATCGCTGGTCACACCTGCCAAGGATGGCTGCGCCGACATTGTCAGGGTCAGCCGATAGGGCGCATCGCCGCGCACCGTTACCCCGCCCTCGCCCAGCCGGCGGGTGAACCGGTCGGCAAAGGCGGTCAATGCTGGGCCGGGTTGCGCACCAAGATCGAGCGACACGGCATCAGGCAGGGGTGACTGGCGCGGCACCGCAAGGCGCACCGGCGTAGATACTGCGCAGGCCTGCAGGGCCGCGACGGAGATCAGCAGGAACGCCTTATGGATAAACTGCATGGATTGCTGCCAATTGATGCCGCTCGGGGCAACCTCAATCGCGCGCTTGGCCCGTGCTGTCCAGCCGGTAGCCGAAGCCGAAGATCGTCTGCAGCGCAAATCCGCGCTCGGGACGCAGCTTCAGCTTCGCGCGCAGGCGGGAAATATGTACGTCGAGCGTGCGCGTTTCGATGTCGGGGCTGCTCTGCCAAACTTTCTGCAGGATATAGCTGCGCGAAAGCGGCCGATTGAGGTTTTCAAACAGCAATCGGGCGAGCGAATATTCCTTCTGCCGCAGTTCGATGACTTCATCGTCAAAACGGACAGACCGCGTAATGGCGTCGAAGGCGAAACCGCCGAAAGCGTCGGATGGCTCCGGCATTTCCTTGCGGCGATCACGCAGCGCGGCGCGGATGCGGGCGCGCACGATTTCCGGTTCTTCAGGCTTGCGGATATAGTCCGCAGCACCGGCGTCGAGCGCGAAGACAATGTCTTCCTTGCGGTCGCGGTTGGTCAGCATGATGACTGGCGGCGGCGGATCGAGATTTTCGCGCGCCCAGGCTAGCACCTTCATCCCGGACATGCCCATCATGTTCCAGTCGAGCAGCAACAGATCAAAGGTTTCGCGGCGCAAGGCGGCAAGCAATTCTTCGCCGCTGGAATACAACGAACAATCTGTTCCGGACGCGCGCAGCGTTGCCGCAATATCGGCAATTTCATCCGGATCGTCGTCAACCAATGCGATGCGCATACCCTGCAACCCCCTATCCAGACCCCTGTTGGGTTAGCCCGGCTCCCTGCCTCTGCCTTTTGAAACTAGCTCCGAACCCGATGTTTGGCTGCGGCACTCTGATCACAGTCAATTAGGGTTTCGAATTAGCTAAAAAGCTCAGTAAAACATCGCTGCCCCAAGTCCGCGCAACAACCAAGTTAACTGATGTAAATTGTTAAACATCTGTCCTGAAACGAAACTTCCGAAACCCCGGATTTAAGCGGGTTGCGTGCCTAACCGCTTGTTAAGAATTTAACGCGAAAAGGCGCTGTAACGGAGGCCCAAGTGACCTATCAACCTCATGGCAACGACCGCAGCGACTTGAACGCCCGTGCCACTCGCGCGGAAGTATCGCTTACCTGTGACGTACGTCAGGGCACCAAGCCGTGGATGCGGATCAAGCTGCACGACATTTCTGAATCCGGCTTCTGCATGGATTGGCGCCCCGGCCTGAGCGAGCAGCACCAGATTTACATCCGAATTCCGGGACTTGAACTGCTGGTCGCACACCTGCGCTGGAAGCGCGAAGGCATGATCGGCTGCGAGTTCTCCTCGCGCCTCTATCCGCCGGTATTCGATCACATCGTCAGGCAGTCACTGCTCGAGGCCTGAGATGCCGGCCGGAGCTTTTAAAGCCCCGGCCCATAACCAATCAGATGTGTAGCGCGCGCCCGTAAGCGGCAAGCGTGGCCTCGTGCAGCATTTCCGACAAGGTCGGATGCGGGAACACGGTCTGCATTAGCTCAACCTCGGTGGTTTCCAGCGTTTTGCCCACGACATAGCCCTGGATCAACTCGGTCACTTCCGCGCCAATCATGTGGGCGCCCAGCAGTTCGCCGGTCTTGGCGTCAAACACCGTCTTGATGAAGCCTTCCGCCTCGCCCAGCGCGATGGCCTTGCCGTTGCCGATGAACGGGAACGTGCCCGCCTTCACCGTGTAGCCGGCTTCCTTGGCCTTGGCTTCGGTCAGACCGACAGAGGCAACTTGCGGGTGGCAATAGGTGCAGCCCGGAATGTTGCGCTTGTCCATCGCGTGCGGGTGGACGTCCTTGTTACCAAGCGCCTGGGCAATCGCCTCGGCAGCGGTGACGCCCTCGTGGCTGGCCTTGTGGGCGAGCCATGGCCCCGGAGTAACATCGCCGATAGCCCAGACACCGGGCACGTTCGTGCGGCCATAGCCGTCAATGGCGATGATGCCGCGCTCTGCCTTGATGCCCAGCGTTTCGAGGCCGATGTTTTCGGTGTTGGGCGCGATGCCAACAGCGACGATAACGTGGCTGAAGTCGCTCTCGCTGATCGCGCCGTCCTTCGCCTTGATCTTCGCCTTCACGCCGCTGTCGCTGACCGCGAGGCTCTCGACCCCGGCCCCGGTCATGATCTTCATGCCCTGCTTGACCAGCGCCTTTTCAAGGAAGGCAGATACGTCGGCATCTTCGACCGGTACGACACGGTCCATCATCTCGACGACGGTAACGTCCGAACCCATGTCGTTATAGAAGCTGGCGAATTCGATGCCGATCGCGCCCGATCCGATGACCAGCAACTTCGACGGCAGTTCGGTCGGCGTCATGGCGTGGCGATAGGTCCACACCCGCTTGCCGTCAGCCGGAGCGAACGGCAGATCACGCGCTCGGGCGCCGGTGGCGACGACCACGTGCTTGCCCTCGATGACATCGGTGCCCTTGTCCGAGGTGACTTCGATCTTGCCCGGCGCGGTGAGTTTGCCGCTGCCCATGTGCACGGTGATCTTGTTCTTCTTCATCAGGTGCGTGACGCCCTGATTGAGCTGCTTGGCCACACCGCGGCTGCGCTTCACAACGGCATCCAGATCGGCGCGGATATTGTCAGCGGCCAGGCCATAATCGGCGGCATGCTTCATATTATGCAATACTTCGGCAGAGCGGAGCAGTGCCTTGGTCGGGATGCAGCCCCAGTTGAGGCAGATGCCGCCCAGGTTCTCACGCTCGACAATGGCGGTCTTCAGACCCAGCTGCGCGCAGCGGATCGCGCAGACATAGCCGCCCGGCCCGGAACCAAGAATGATGACGTCGTATGCATCTGCCACTGGGAATTACTCCTGATTTACTGACCGCGGCCGTCCGGCATCGTCGATAGCGACGAAAGTGAACACGGCCTCGGTGACCTTGAACTGAACTTCATCGAAGCGGTGGCGGCGCCACGCTTCGGTGGAAATGGTGATCGAAGTGCGGCCGACCTTGGTGACCTCGCAATAGACCGAAACCTCGTCACCCACGCCCACCGGCTGGTGGAACTGCATTCCGTCCATCGCAACCGTGGCAACACGCCCATGCGCCAGCCGCGCGGCGACGAGCCCTGCCCCCATGTCCATCTGACTCATCAGCCAGCCGCCGAAAATATCGCCATTAGCATTGGTGTCCGCCGGCATAGCCGTGACGCGGATAGCGGGTTGGCCATCTGGCGTCATGTCAGCTGTCCGCCATGGCGGCAACTGTCGGTTGCGGCTTGTCATCAGCACCCAGCGTGACGAAAGTGAAGGTGCCATTCGCGACTTCGATTTCGTCTTCGCTCGCCCGCGCCCGGCCGAAACCGCGCGTCCGCACGGTGATCGACGTTCGCCCGGTGCGCAGGACTTCGGCATAGACATTCAACTCGTCGCCAACCTGCATTGCTCCCGGAAAGGCAAAGTCGGTCGCGCCGACGACCACGGCTTTGAGGCCAGTGCGCCGCGTTACCAGCGAGCTTGCGCCAAGGGCAAGCTGGCACATCAGCCAGCCACCGAACACGCCGCCATAAGGATTGAGGTCGGTCGGCATCGCGGTCACCCGGATGACGAGATCTCCCGCGTCCGCAGTCATGTCAGACCACAAGACCCAGCGGGCTCTCCACCAGTTCGCGGAAAGCGGACATCAGGCGTGCGCCGTCGGCCCCGTCCACAGCGCGGTGATCGAAGCTGCCGGTGACGGTCATAACATTGGCCACGCCAAGCGACCCGTCAGACATGACCCACGGCCGCTTCTCGCCCGCACCGACCGCTAGGATGGTTGACTGCGGCGGGTTGATCACGGCGGTGAAGTGCTTGATGCCCATCATGCCCATGTTCGAGATGCTGGCGGTGCCGCCCTGGTATTCGCCAGGCTGGAGCTTGCCTTCCTTGGCGCGGCTGCCGAGGTCCTTCATGGCCGTGGCGATCGAGGCGAGGCTGCGGCCATTGGCGTCCTGCACGATCGGGGTGATCAGGCCGCCGGGGATCGACACCGCGACCGAAATGTCGGCGCGGGCATAGCGGATCATCTCGTTGCCGGCGAAGGTCACGTTGCATTCGGGCACGGCAACCAGCGCCTTGCCGAGCGCCTTGACCAGCATATCATTGACCGAGAGTTTGACGCCTTCCTTTTCCAGCACGGCATTGAGCTCGCCGCGTAGTTTGAGCAGTTTGTCGAGCTGGACATCGACCGTGAGGTAGATGTGCGGCGCTTCGCTCATCGACTGGGCAAGGCGGCGGGCGATGGTCTTGCGCATGCCCGACAGCTTCTCGACCGAGTGCGGAATGCGGTCATCAAGCAATGCGCGGGTTTCGGCGGCCATGTCGACCGTGGGCACGTTGGCGGCGGCAGAAGCGGCGCTTGCAGGAGCGGCAGCCCCGATTGGCGCGTTCTCTACGTCGGCGCGCACGATGCGGCCATTCGGGCCGGAACCCTTCACGCTGGCAAGGTCAACGCCGCGTTCGGCAGCGATACGTTTGGCGAGCGGGCTGGCGATCACGCGAGCGCCGCTAACGGCAGCGGGGGCGGCAGGTGTAGCCGGAGCCGGACTTGCAGCAGGCGCTGCCTTGGGAGCACTGCCCTTCGCGCCTTCAACGTCGGACTGGACGATGCGGCCATTAGGCCCGGTGCCCTTGATGGCCGTAATGTCGAGACCCCATTCTTCCGCCAGCTTTTTCGCCTTGGGGCTGATGAGCACTGCGGGGGCTTCCGGAGCTGCGACAGGCGCAGGCTCAGGCGCTACATCAGGAGCATGAGCAGGCTCGGGCACAGGTGTCGCCGCCGCCGGAGCTGCCGCTTCACCCTCAGCGCCAAGCTGAGCAATGACCGTGCCGACTTTCACGCCTTCGGTGCCTTCGGCCACCTCGATAGACAGAATCGTGCCTTCGTCCACGGCTTCAAATTCCATCGTCGCCTTGTCGGTCTCGATCTCGGCCATGATGTCACCAGACGAGACGGTATCGCCCACCTTGACCAGCCATCTGGCAAGTTTGCCTTCCTCCATGGTCGGGGAAAGGGCGGGCATCTTGATGGCGATCGGCATAGGTCTGAAAGGCTCCGCATCTGGGCTTTGCGCTAGATAGCCTTTGGCCAAATTGCGACGCTACGGCAAGCCGCCTTGCAGCGAAATCGAATGTGACAGATAAGAACTGATGGCGGGAGGGCCTTTGATGCGCGTTTACCTGGTAATCATGGACGAAACCGACGAGGCAAGCGTGGCGCTGCGCTTCGCATCCCGCCGCGCGGTGCGCACGGGTGGGCAGGTCCACTTGCTCGCCATCGTGCCGCAGCAGGAATTCATCGCGTTTGGCGGCCTTCAGGCGACAATCGAGGAAGAAGCCCGTACCCGCGCCGAAGTGCTGGTGACCAGCGCCGCGGGCAGCCTCGCCTCTGAAAGCGGCGTGATGCCGGTGATCGCCGTCAGCCAGGGCGAAACCATCAAGGTGGTGACCGATTACATCGCCCAGCATCCCGAAGTCTCCGCGCTGGTGCTCGGGTCGGCGGCGAATGGCGCGCCGGGGCCGCTGGTGACCTATTTTTCCAACGTCGGCGTGGGCGTGCTCCCTTGCCCGCTTTACATCGTGCCGGGCGGCCTCAGCGAAGAAGCGATCGACCGCCTAAGCTGAGCTACTTCTTCTTCCGCCCTTGATGCCGGATATTCTCCGGCCGTCCCCGCGGACCGGCAAGGTGCTTGCCCTTGTGCTTCATCGGCAAAGGTTTCCCCCGCCTTTCGATGGGCGCGCTGCCGCCTTCGGGCAGTTCGAATTTCAGCGCGCCAGTCAGCGGATTGGCCTCGGCCAGCCGCAGGTCGAGGATCTGGCCCTGAGCATAGCGTTCACCGCTCTGTGCGCCTTCCAATGCCTGGGCCTTTTCATCGAACTCGAACCGCTCGTAACCCAGTGTCGATACGGGCACGAGCCCGTCTCCGCCCAGCCCGATGATCGTGGCGAAAAAGCCGAAGCTGCGCACGCCGGTGATCCGCGTCTTGAACACTTCGCCCACGCGCGCCGATAGCCATGCCGCGACATAGCGGTCGATGGTGTCGCGCTCGGCCTCCATGGCGCGGCGCTCGGCCTGACTGATCGCTTCGGACACGCGCGACAGGTCTGCCCGGTCGCGGTCAGACAGGCCGCTGTGTGCTGCAAGGTCCTTGGGAGCCGGTTGTTCGAGCCCATAGGCATCGACCAGCGCGCGGTGGACCAGAAGGTCGGAATAGCGGCGGATCGGCGAAGTGAAATGCGCATAGGAGCCCAGAGCCAGCCCGAAGTGCCCGGCATTGCGCGGACCGTAATAGGCCTGAGTCTGGCTGCGGAGGACCGCCTCCATGATCAGCGCTTTCTCGGCCTCGTCAGCCACATCCTTGAGCATGCGGTTGAACAGGCCGGGGGTGATCACCTGCCCCAGCGCCAGCTTGCGGTCGAATGTGGCGAGATAGTCCTTCAGTGCGACCAGCTTTTCGCGGCCCGGCGGCTCGTGAATGCGATAGACCACGGGGGCGACCTTGGCCTCGAGAGCCTTGGCGGCAGCCACGTTGGCAGCGATCATGAAGTCTTCGACCACCCGGTGCGCGTCGAGCCGTTCGCGGATGGCGATTTCGGTGATCCGGCCCAGGTCGTCGAGTTTGACGCGGCGCTCGGGCAGGTCCAGTTCCAACGGATCGCGGGCGTGGCGTGCCTTTTCCAGCAGCTTCCAGCAGTCCCACAGGTTGGTCAGGTATGGTTCGGCGCGTTCTTCGTCGATGCGGGCCTGCGCCTCTTCATAGGCGATGACTTCGTGGATACGGACGAGAGCGCGGGTGAAGCGCCATTCGGTCACGCGGCCTTGTGCGTCGATCTTCAGGTGGCACGCCATCGCCGCGCGGTCCTCGCCCGAGCGGAGCGAGCAGACGTCGGCGCTGAGCACTTCGGGCAGCATCGGCACGACGCGGTCCGGGAAATAGACCGAGTTGGCCCGCTTGCGCGCTTCGCGATCCAGCGGACCGCCGGGGCGGACGTAGAACGACACATCGGCTATCGCGACAAGCGCGCGGAATCCGCCCTCGCCGTCTGGCTCGGCCCAGATCGCGTCATCGTGGTCGCGCGCGTCGGCGGGGTCGATGGCAACGATTGGCAAAGCGCGCAGGTCTTCGCGTTTTGCCTCGCTGAGCGACAGTTTGGCGGCACGCTGGGCCTCTTCCACAGCCTCGTCGGGCCAGTGGAAGGGTATGCCGTGCTTGTGGATGGCGATCAGGCTGAACGCACGCGGGGCAAGCGGATCGCCGAGAACGGCGGTGACCTTGACGCCCGAGCGCGGTGCTTTTCCCGCCGGTTCGGCCAACACGAGCTGACCCACTTCTGCTTCACCGACATCGGCAACGGGGAGCGAATTGCGCACCCGCTTGTCCACCGGGGCGAGCCAGTATTTGCCGCCATTGTCCCGCTCGATCACGCCGAGCATGGCGTCCTCGGCAGACGGCAGCTTCTTCATCGGATGGGCGATAAGTCCGCCCCCGACTTCCTCGGTGCGTGCCAGTACCCGGTCGCCCACCTTGAGCGCGGCCATCGGCGCGCGGGGACCTTTGGTCTTGCCGCGTGCCTCGATAATTCGCAGGCGCGGCGGCGGGGTGGCATCGTCGGGCTGCCAGGTGTCGGGAATGGCGAAAGCCTCACCGTCCTCGATCGACATCACGCGCAGCACGGTGACCTTGGGCACGCCGCCCATGCGATGGAAGGCGGTGCGGTTGCCGTCGATCAGGCCTTCATCGGCCATATCCTTGAGCAGCGCCTTGAGCGCGATCTTTTCATGGCCTTTCAGCCCGAAGGCCTTGGACATTTCACGCTTGCCGGCGGGGCCTTCGGACGACGCGATGAAGTCGAGAATCTGCTGCTTGCTGGGCAGTCCCTGGGGGAGCTTGGCCATTACTTGAGGGGCGCAAACTGGCCGCCGGGGACGGCGGAGGAGATGGGGCTTTCACTGCCCTTGGCGGAGATGGCGCTCACGCCGAAGATCCAGTCGTCACCCCGCACGCCCTTGAGTGTGCGGCTACCGGCATTTTCGGCTTCGCAAACGAAGGGCTTGCCCCAGATCGCTGCAGTCGTCGCGCGGCGGTAGATGCAATAGGTGGTCGCGCCGGGTGCCGGGTTCCAGCTAACCTTGGTGTCGGTCGATACGGCTGCCTCGACCTTGGTCTCCGGCGGAGCGGGCGCATTGGCAATGGCGGCCAGAGCCCGGACGTTGAGCCGGGTGACCTTGGCCAGATAGGGAAAGTCCATGAACTCGATCGTATCCCCGTAAACCTTGCCCTTTTCGTTGCGCAGGTCCTGATGCTGGTGGTCATAATTCTCAACGCCAACCGAGAAGCGGATCGCCGGGATGCCGGCATCGAGGAAGGGAATGTGATCCCCGCCCCTGCCCATGCGGTCAGTACGCCAGATCTGCCGTACGGCGAGTTCCGGCGCGGCGAGGCCGGCGACATAGCGCGAGAGGTTGCGGCTGGGATTGTCGTTCTCGCCGCCAAAGCGCCGGGCAGCGGCGCGCAGCTTGTCATCGCCATCCGCGCGCGGCCCTTCGGAGAATACGCGCACGGTCTTGGCATCGATCAGCCCGTCCGAACCGCGCGTATTGCCGACGATATCGTTGTTCAGCACAGCCTTCACGGTCCAACCCTGCTCCTTGGCATAGTCCGCGAGCAATTTACCGCCGAGCAGCCCCTGCTCCTCACCGGAGAGCACGGCGTAAACGATCGTCGTCGGATATCGGTTCCGCGAAAGTACGCGCGCTGCCTCAAGGACCAGCGCGGTGCCGGAACCGTCGTCGTTCGCGCCCGGCGAGTCGGCGGTGGCGTTCATCACATTGGTGACGCGGCTGTCGATATGGCCCTGGACAATGACCACTTCGTTCGGGCGCTCGGTGCCGCGCTGGATCGCGACGACGTTGACCAGTCGGGTCGGTTTGGGCACCCGGTCGCCCATCACCATGCGTTCGGGTAGCACGACTTCGAGGCAATTGCCGCAGGCGGCGGAGGTCTTGCGAAATTCGCCTTCAGCCCAGCGCCGCGCCGCGCCGATGCCGCGCTTCGGGTCGTCCTGAACCGACAGCGTATGGCGGGTGCCGAAGGACACCAGCGACTCGACATCGGCGCGCAACCGCGCTTGCGAAACCGCTTCCGGGGCGGCGGCCAGCGAAGGTGTCGCCAGCACGCTGGTGATCAAAAGGCCTCTAGTAAGAACGCGCAACATAAATCGTCTCCACAGCCGGCTTCCCGGTAAAGAGACATTGCCCGCTCGGGGTTCCCGCGTCCATCGGCGTGTTGCGGATTGTCAGCTTGAGCGTCTTGAGCTTGGCGATCACTTCTTCGAGTTCATCGCCCGAAGGCCGCGACCAGCCGAGCTCGACCCAGCCGGGGTACTTGTTGCCGTCGGCGAAATGGGCCGAGAGATCGTCCATCGAAGTGACTCCGCGCACGATATTGGCATCGCGCCGCGCGGCGGCTTCGCTGTGCAGCGCGGACTGGATATCTTCGAGCAGGGCAGCAGCACCGGCGGCAAATTCGTCACGGTCCTGCGGGGCGAAGTTGACCTTGGCCGCATCGCTCCACAGCCGGTCGCGGCGGATCACGCTGACCTTGCCTTCGGCCATATCGCGGCCGCCGACTTCGAGAATAACAGGCGCGCCCTTCTTGACCCAGGCCCAGCGCTTTTGCGTGGCCTTGCCGGGGCGCTTGTCGAGCAGGACGCGGATCGGCTCGCCCAGCGCGGACAGACCGGCAACCTTGGCGCGAACTTCCTCGCAATAGGCGAGCAGCGCGGCATCGCCATCGTCGTCGCGCAGCATCGGCAGGATGACGATCTGCTGCGGGGCGATGCGCGGCGGCACACGCAGGCCGTCGTCATCGCCGTGAGTCATGATCACGCCGCCGATCAGACGCGTGGAGACTCCCCACGAGGTCGTGTGGCAATGCGCCTGCTGGCCTTCCTTGTTCTGGTACTGGATGCCGGCGGCTTCGGCGAAACCTGTGCCGAGGTAATGGCTGGTTCCGGCCTGCAGCGCCTTGCCATCCTGCATCATCGCCTCGATCGAATAGGTCGCAACGGCGCCGGGGAAGCGCTCGTTTTCGGGCTTTTCACCGGCGATCACCGGCATGGCGAGCACGTCTTCGGAGAAGGAGCGGTACATCTCGAGCGCGCGCAGCGTCTCTTCCATCGCGCCGTCGCGGTCGGCGTGGGCCGTATGGCCTTCCTGCCAGAGAAACTCGCTGGTGCGCAGGAACATGCGGGTGCGCATTTCCCAGCGCACTACGTTGGCCCACTGGTTGGTCAGAAGCGGCAGATCGCGCCACGACTGAATCCACCGCGCCATGGCTGCGCCGATCACCGTTTCGGAAGTCGGGCGGACGATCAGCGGCTCTTCCAGCTTGGCGTCGGGATCGGGCACCAGTCCGCCCTTGCCATCGGCAATCAGCCGGTGATGGGTGACGACCGCCATTTCCTTGGCAAAACCGTCAACGTGCTCGGCCTCCTTGGCGAAGTAGGACAGCGGGATGAACAGCGGGAAATAGCAGTTCTGCACGCCCGCGGCCTTGATCCGCGCGTCCATCACCTGCTGGATGCGTTCCCAGATGCCGTAGCCCCACGGCTTGATCACCATGCAGCCGCGCACGCCCGATTCTTCGGCCATGTCGGCTTCGGAAATGACGTCCTGATACCATGCGGCGAAGTCGGCTTCGCGGGTGACGGAAAGGGCGTGCTTGATTTTGGGCTGATTCATGGCCGCGCTGTTAGCGGCACTTGGCCCGCACTTCAAATGGCCTGTTCAGCCGAGGGGCTTACTTGCCCAGCGAATCGAGCTTTTTCTGCATTGCCGCCATCTGCGCGCGCAGGGTGGAAAGCTCGTCCTCGCCTTCTGCAGCGGCAGGTTCCGAGGCGGCGGGTTCAGAAGGCGCAGCGCCTTCCTGCTGCATCGCGCCCGGCATGAAGGCAGCGGTCGCGGCCTTGAACATTTCGAGGTTTTGCTTGGCGATCTTGGCCAGCGGATTGTTCCCGAAGCTTTCCTCGAAAGCGGAGCGCAGCTTCTGCTGATTATCGCGGAAATTGTCCATCGAGGCTTCAAGGTAGTGCGGCACCAGCCCCTGCATCGAATTGCCGTACATCGAGATCAGCTGGCGCAGGAAGTTTACCGGCAGCATCTGCTCGCCGCTGGCTTCTTCGTCCATGATGATCTGGGTGAGAATCTGGTGCGTGATGTCATCGCCGGTCTTGGCATCGACAACCTTGAAGTCGACGTTCTCGCGGACCATCTGTGCCAGGTGATCGAGCGTGATGTAGCTGGACGACTGGGTGTTGTAGAGGCGCCGGTTCGCATACTTCTTGATGATTACGCAGTCGCCGTCTTTAACTTTTGCCATGTTTGGCACCCTTGTCCTGCACAACCCAAGCGCCTCTTAGCACTTGCACCTAGTGCGGTGCAACATGAGTTATGCTGCGCAGCGGCAATCTCGTCAGGTCAGCGTGAAAACCGGCGCCCCAGCAGGGTGAGAAGCTCGTATTGCGAAAGGCCTGAAACATGCGAAGCCTGCGGCAGGTCATAGTCCATTTCGACCCAGTCGCCTTCGCTTAGCGTGGGTGCGGCGGAAAGGTCGATCACCGTCATGTCCATCGAAACGCGTCCAAGCACAGGCAATTCGCATCCGTTGCTGCGCAGCATTCCCTTGCCCGACCAGCACCGCAAAAATCCGTCGGCATAGCCCAGCGCGACAACTCCGACGCGCATTGGACGCGGCGCGGTGAAGGTGGCGTTGTAGCCCACAGTATCGCCAGCAGAGAGATCCCGCACCTGCATAATCATCGCCGCAGGTTTCGCCACACTGGCGACTTCACCGGTCAGTTCGGCGCGCGGCACACCGCCGTACAGTGCGAGGCCCGGGCGGGTCAGGGTGCCGTGGTATTCTGCGCCGAGCACGATGCCAGCTGAATTGGCGAGACTGTAGTCCCTCGCCTGAACGGCTGCGCGCGCCTCTGTCCACCGTGCGCACTGCTGGGCGTTGAGCGGGGAATCCTCATCCGCCGAGGCAAGGTGGGACATCATTGTGCAGACATTCAACCGACCGACCAGTTCGTTGCCGAGGTCTTCCATCGGCAGTCCGAGGCGGTTGATCCCGGTATCGACCATCAGATCGCAGGCCCCGCCCACGGCCTTCAGCCATCGGGCCGCCTGCGCGAGCGAGTTGATCGTCGGGCGCAGGCCGGCCTGCTTCATGTAGGCGGTGTCATCGTCACTCAGCGGCCCGTGCAGCACCCTGATCGCGGCGGGGTCGATTACGCCGTCCAATTCGGCAGCCTCGCCCGCATAAGCCACGAAGAAATCACGGCAGCCGGCATCAGCTAGCACCTTGGCAACGCGGCGGGCCCCGAGACCATAAGCATCTGCCTTGACCGCCGCCCCCGCGCGCGCCTTGCCGGACAGCGCGTCCAGCCGCTGCCAGTTGGCAACAAGCGCTTCGCTATCAAGGTGCAGCCGAAGCGGCGGTTCAGGCGTCATCTTCGAAGTCGCGCGGCGGTCCGCCCTTCAGGCCCCACATGGCGACGACGAAGGCCACGGCGACGATGATCCAGGTGTACCACAGCCCCGAGAACGGATTGCCATTGAGCGCGACGATCATGCTGGCGATCAACGGCAGGAAGCCGCCGAAATAGCCGGTGCCGATGTGATAGGGGATCGACATCGAACTGTAGCGGATCTTTGGCGGGAACATCTCCGACAGCAGGGCCGCGACCGGGCCGTATGTCATGCCTGAAAGGAACATCAGGCCCAGCAGGCAGAGGAAGATCGTAAACAGGCTGCCGGCAGACGGCTGGATCTTCCTGAGGTCATAGCCCGCCTCGCCCAGCCACGCCTGCATCTGCTTGCCGCGCGCGGCCTTGTCAGCGAAGGGATAGGCTTCGAGCGGGAGCGCCCTGCCGCCGACCGTCAGCATCAGTGCGCTGCTTTCAACGCGCTGATAGGCAACGCCGACGCCGGCGAGATCGGCCAGCAATTTGCCGCAATCGGTCTTCTGCTCGGCATCGAACAGGTTGTACGAACAGTCCGGCCCGCCGACGACAACCGGCGCGTTTTGCGCGGCAGCGGCGAGGCCGGGATTGGCGGCATTGCCGATCGCCCAGAAGGCGGGGAACAGCAGCAACAGTGTCAGCACATAGCCGATGACGATGGGCTTCTTGCGGCCGATCCGGTCAGACATCTTCCCGAACCAGACAAAGAACACCATGCCGCAGGCGGCGGACAGGCCGACGACCACTTCGGCTGTGGTATCCTCCACCCGCATCGGGCCCTTGAGAAAGCTCAGCGCTGAGAACATCGCCGTGTACCAGATCACCGTCAGGCCGGCGGCGATGCCGAACAGCGCGATGAAGATGCGCTTCTTGTTGCCAGGGTAGGTGAAGCTTTCGACGAAGGGATTGCCGGCGATCTCGCCCTCTTCCTGCATCGCGCGGAAGACCGGGCTTTCTGACAGCATCAGCCGCATCCACAGCGAGATGCCGAGCAGGATGATCGAGAGCAGGAACGGCACGCGCCAGCCCCATGCCGCCCATGCCTCGGGGCTGAGCATGGCCTTGCAGCCGAGCACGACGACAAGGCTGAGGACGAAGCCGCCGACCACGCTGGCCTGAATGAAGCCGGTGAAGAACCCGCGCCGTTCGGGCGGGGCATGTTCGGCGACATAGATCGCTGCGCCGCCGTATTCGCCGCCAAGCGCAAGGCCTTGCAGCACGCGAAGCAGGATCACGATGATCGGCGCGGCAATGCCGATCGATGCCGCAGACGGGATCAGGCCGACACCTGCGGTGGCGATGCCCATCAGGGTGACTGTGACGAGGAAGGTGTACTTGCGGCCCAGCTTGTCGCCGATATAGCCGAACAGGATCGCGCCGAGCGGACGGAAGCCGAAGCCTACGGCGAACCCGGCCCAGACCAACAGTGTTTCCAGCGTGGCATTGCCCGAAGGAAAGAAGGTTTTGCCGATGATCGCGGCGAGCGTGCCGTAAATGAAGAAATCATACCATTCGAACACCGTGCCCATGGAACTGGCTGCGATGACGAGCCTTATTTCCTTGTCGCTGGGTTTGACGTCCGGATGTCGCGCTGGTTCGTTCATTTCTAGGTCCCCGCCCGATGAATTGCCGTTCCTCTAGCGGGCGGGTGCGGCTTAGGGAAGCGCATCCAGCGCGGATTTCCATGGCAAAAGTACGGCGCCGTGGCGTGCGGGATAGTCTTTTGCGGCAGCGATGGCTGAAAGACCGGGCCAGTCAGGCTGCGGTCCTTCGCCTTTGAGCCATGCTTCGATTGCCGTCAGTGCAGTTTGCAGCTTGGCCCTGCCCTGCCCCCGGGCCGCTTCGGCAAAGATCGCCGCCGAGGCCTGTCCGATGGCGCAGGCCTGGGCGGAAACACCGACCCGTTCGATCGCGCCCTCGTCATCAAGTGCCAGAGACATCGCCAGTACCGATCCGCAGCTCGGTGACCGGGCGCGGCCTTGCAGCGGCATTTCTGGATCGTGCGGCCAGCGCGACAGCTGTGTCGCAAGCGATAACACCACAGGCGTGTAGAGCTTCATCGGACTGCTGCTCACTTTGGCAGTCACTGGCGATTAAGGCGCTTCTGTTCTGCGCGCGCGGCTTCAGAACGGCGTTCGGCGATGATCTTGACCAAGGCCTCGCTGCCCGAATTGACGAAGGGATAGGTGCGCGCCTGGGTCATCCACACCGGCCGTCCGCCAACGCCGCGCAGGGTATCAAAGCCCAGCACCAGGATCGAGAAGCCCATGACGATGATCAACAAGCCCTTGATCCCGCCGAATCCGAAACCGATCAGCCGGTCGATCGGGCCGATCAGCGAATCGCGGCTCATGTCGCCCATGCGCTTGGCCAGCATCTTGATGATGAAATAGGGAATCAGCAGCAGTAGCGCGAAAGCGAGCACGGCGGCGGTGCCCAGCTTGTCGCTGGTGAACGGGATCAGCTTTTCCGTGAGCGGGCTGTGCAGGTAATGGATCGCCAGCACGGCAACCACCCACGCCGCGAGGCTGAGGATTTCATGAATGAATCCCCGCATAAAACCGCTGGCCGCAGTCACGCCCACCACGATCAGCACACCGATGTCAAACCCTGTCATTAAGGCGAAAGTTACTCTTCCCCCACAACGCGGTCAACAATTTGCCGCAAGTGCGAAACCGCGTGCTGGCGCATATCGGGAACGGACTGTCCATTATCTGACGCCATGACGGCAGCCTTGAATCCCAGCTTCGCCGCTTCGCGCTGGCGCAGGCCCGAATGGGCGACCGGACGGACTTCCCCGGCAAGCGATACTTCGCCGAACCAGACATGGCCATTGGGCAGCGGCTTGTCGCTGAGCGCGGATACAAGCGCGGCAGCCACGGCAAGGTCAGCGGCGGGGTCAGACAAGCGGTAACCGCCCGCAACATTCAGATAAACCTCGGCGCTGGAGAAATTGAGCCCGCACCGCGCCTCAAGCACGGCGAGCAACATCGCGAGTCGCCCGCTGTCCCAGCCGACCACCGCGCGGCGCGGAGTTGCGCCGCTTTGCAGGCGGACAATCAGCGCCTGAATTTCGACCAGCACGGGCCGCGTCCCCTCCATCGCCGGGAATACGGCGCTGCCGGGAACGGCATCTTCATGGCCCGAAAGGAACAGCGCGGAGGGGTTGCCCACTTCCTCAAGCCCTGCCCCCGCCATGGCAAAGACGCCGATTTCATCGACCGGACCGAAGCGGTTCTTGATCGATCGCAGGATGCGGTACTGGTGACTGCGTTCACCCTCGAAAGCCATGACCACGTCGACCATATGTTCAAGCACGCGCGGACCAGCGATCGAACCGTCTTTCGTGACATGGCCGACCAGCACCAACGCGGAACCCGCCTCCTTGGCGAAGCGGATCAGTTCGAAGGCCGAGGCGCGGACCTGGCTGACCGTGCCCGGCGCGCCTTCGATCATGTCGGAATGCATGGTCTGGATCGAATCGATGACGACGAGCGCCGGGGCGTCCATGCCGCCCAGCGTGGTCAGGATATCGCGCACCGATGTGGCCGAGGCGAGCAGCACCGGCGCCCCCGCCAGCCCGAGTCGTTCGGCGCGTAGGCGAACCTGTCCGGTCGCTTCCTCACCGCTGACATAGACGACGTTACCGCCGCTCTGCGCGATCTTTGCTGCGGCCTGAAGCAGCAGGGTCGATTTACCGATGCCGGGATCGCCGCCCATCAATATCGCAGATCCGGGGACCAGCCCGCCGCCTAGTGCGCGGTCGAATTCGGGCAGCCCGGTGGAGCGCCGCACCGGCATCTGCCCTTTGGCATCCAGCGCCTCGAACGCCAGTGGGCGGCCGCCGCTCGACAAGTCGTGCTTGGTGGAAAAGGTCGTCGCGGGGGTTTCCTCGCTCAGCGTGTTCCATTCGCCGCAATCGGCGCACTGGCCCTGCCAGCGGAACGAGACGGAGCCACAGGCGGCGCAGACATATCGGCGTTTGGGCTTGGCCATGGCGGACGATCTATCCGGAACGGATCGGGAACGCAATTGCCAAGTGCGCTTTTCTCCGCCAAGCATGCACCATGCGCCAAAAGGAACTCCGAATTGCGCTCGTCTGCTACGGCGGAGTCAGTTTGACCGTCTATATGCACGGCGTGACCAAGGAACTGTGGAAACTGGCCCGCGCCAGCCGCAATTTCCACGGCAACAAGCCCTGCACCGAAGGCAGCCAGACGGTCTATCGTCGGATGCTGGAACGCGTCGAGCAAGCGCATGACCTGCGCCTGCGGGTGCTGATCGACATTATCGCCGGAGCCAGCGCGGGCGGGCTCAACGGCGTGTTTCTGGCGCAGGCGATCCATTCGGGGCAAAGCCTTGAGCCGCTGACCACGCTCTGGCTGGAAAATACCGACGTCGACCAGATGCTCGATCCTGATGCGCGGTTGTGGACCCGTTTCGTCAAGTTCTGGGCCGTGCCGCTGGTGCATTACCTGCTGACCCGCCCGGGCAATGTCGTGACGGTCAGCGTGGCGCAGGAAACGCGGCGCGAGGTTCGGGCCAAGCTGTCACGCTTTGTCCGCTCACGCTGGTTCGAGCCGCCGTTTGGCGGGCTGGGCTTTTCGCGCGTGCTGGCCGGTGCGCTGGATTCCATGGCGGCGAGCACCATTGCCGATCCGCTGCTGCCCCCGGACCATCCGCTCGACCTGTTTGTCACCGCCACCGACTTCAAGGGACACAACCAGACGTTGCGGCTCCATTCGCCGCCGCAGGTTGAAGAAAGCGAGCACCGCGTCTCGATCGGTTTCCGCCGCAATGTGCCCGCTGAGGGCGGCACCGGCCTTGCCGATCCGCTCGAACTGGTCTTCGCCGCGCGGGCGACGGCGAGCTTCCCCGGTGCCTTTCCGCCGCTGCAGGCGAGTGAGATCGACCAGTTGGCAGAGGAACGCGGCGCCGCGTGGAACGGACGCGAGGCTTTCCTCAAGCGCGTGCTGCCCGGCCATGCCCGCAAGGGCGATGTCGAGGATGTGGCGCTGATCGATGGGTCGGTGCTGGTCAACGCGCCGTTTTCCGAAGCGATCAACGTGCTGCACGACCGGCCCGCCCAGCGCGAGGTGGATCGGCGCTTCATCTATATCGATCCCAAGCCGGATGAAGTCGGCGGGCTTGGCCATGACGATCCCCGCGCGCCGGGGTTCTTCGCGGTGATTTTCGGCTCGCTGTCATCGATCCCGCGCGAGCAGCCGGTGCGAGACAACCTTGAGGAGCTTGAACGCCAGAGCCGCGAGATGGAGCGGCTGCGCGGCATTGTCGAGGCGCTGCGTCCCGAGGTGGAGGATGCCGTGCAACTCACTTTCGGCCGCACGCTGTTCCTTGATCGGCCGACTGTGAAGCGGCTGACGGCGTGGCGGGCCAAAGCGCAGGATGCGGCAATGCGGCGGGCAGACTATGCCTATCACGGCTATGCTCAGGCGAAGTTCGTTTCGATCATTGATGATCTGGCCAAGGCGATCCACGAATTTGTGCCGGCAATCGAGCAGGGGCTGATTTCGCGCGTTCTTCTGCGGCACTTGAGATTGCAGGGGCTTGATCACTTGTCGGCGATGCGCAGCGGGGCCTCGGACGATGCCATTGCCTTTTTCCGCAACCATGATCTGCCGCACCGCATACGGCGGCTGCGCCTGCTGGCGCGGCGCTTGACGCAGGATTGGGACGGCGATCCTGAAGTTACGCCCGCTGACCGCGATTTCGCGCGTGACGCGGTGTACCGGGCGCTGGCGGTCTATTTCGATGCGGACAGCCCGGAGCGGCTGGGCTCGCTGTTCACCGTTCTGGCAGCGAACGTGATGGTCGATCCCGGCGCAGTGCTGGGTCACATTGCCCAGACCCGCGACCTGCGCGGCGCGGACCTTCTCGCCGATACCATTCTGGCTGAGGCGATGGCGGAAATGCCGCGCGCGCTGCGGCGCAAGGTGCTGCTCGCATACCTCGGCTTCCCGTTCTACGATGTGGTCACCTTCCCGCTGATGCACGGCGAAGGCCTCAACGAATTCGATCCGGTGAAAATCGACCGCATTTCGCCCGACGATGCAAACTCCATCCGAACAGGCGGTGCGGCGAAGTGCCTGCGCGGGGTGGAATTCTTCAACTTCGGCGCCTTCTTCAGCCGTGCCTACCGTGAGAATGACTATCTGTGGGGCCGGCTACATGGCGCCGAAAGGATGGTAGACCTGATCGCGAGCGCCCTGCCCGAAGGCCAGATATTTGACGCCCGCGAGCTGGCGGAGTTCAAGCAGGAGGCGTTTCTGGCTATCCTGGACGAGGAGGAAGGCAAGCTGGTGGCTGACAAGGGGCTGGTGGCCGGGATCAGGGCAGAGGTGTTGGCCAAATCGGTTTGACCATGGTCAATTCGCCGCGCCCGCAATTGGGATAGTGCGGCCCTTGGAAGGGGGGTAACCGCAAGGATATCCCATGAAGTCTCTTAGATTCTACCATCTCCTGTTGGGTGCCGGTTGCCTTTTGGCCTGGTTCACCGCCGAGGAGCTGGGCCTGGTTCATGCATGGACGGGATATGTCGTCGCCTTGCTAACAGTATTGCGGCTCGTGCTGGGACTGATCGGTAAATCTGGCTTCCAGTTCCGCCGCCTGATCCCCCGAGCTGGCGGTCACGGTGCCCAGAAACCAGCAATCTCTGCTGCACTCTCGCTTGCGTTGTTGCTTGCAGTTTCCGGCACGGCAACAACCGGCATCCTGATGGACAAGGGCGGCACTCTGACCGGCAATTCGATCCGCGCGCATGACGGCGAGCGTTCGGAAGGCGATGAGGGCGAAGAGGAAGCCGCCGAGCCCGCGACCTTGCTGGGCCTTGCTCCGTCAGTGCGAGCTGAGGATGGTGACCGGGGCGAGCGCGAGGAAGGCTTGCTCGGCGAAGTGCACGAAACGCTGGGCAACCTGATCCTGCTGCTGGCCATCCTGCACGCGCTTTATCTGCTGATTTTCCGCTTTCAGACGGCGCGCTTCATGCTTTTCGTGCCGCGCAAACCGGCCTGACAGGCGCGGATTGAGGGAGGGGTGACGGCGCCTAGTCCGTCAACCCTTCCCACACGGTCTTGATCCGGTCGAAGAATCCCTTCGACTGCGGGCATTCGTCGCCAGTCTCGGTTTCCTGAAGCTCGCGCAGCAGTTCCTTCTGCTTTGCCGAGAGCTTGGTCGGCGTTTCGACCTGAATCTCGACCACCAGATCGCCGCGCCCGCGTCCTTGCAGCACGGGCATGCCCGCGCCACGCTGGCGCAGCTGCTTGCCTGACTGGATACCGGCGGGGATAGTGATCGTGTGGCGCGTGCCGTCGAGGCCGGGGAGTTCGATCTCTCCGCCCAGTGCTGCCTTGGTGAAGGTGATCGGCGCACGGGTGAGCAGCGTTGTGCCGTCGCGTTCGAACACCGAATGGCGCTTCACGTGGACGAAGATGTAGAGATCGCCCGCCGGTGCGCCAAAGGGTCCGGCCTCGCCCTTGCCGGTGAGGCGGATGCGGGTGCCGGTGTCGACACCCGAGGGAATGTTGACGTCGAGCGTCTGGCGCTGGTCGACCCGGCCTTCCCCGCCGCACGAACGGCAGGGATTTTCGATCACTTCGCCGCGGCCGTGGCAGGTCGGGCAGGTGCGCTCGACCATGAAGAAGCCCTGCTGCGCGCGTACCTTGCCGTGGCCGCCGCACAGGTTGCAGCGCCGCGTGCCGGTTCCGGGCGTGGCGCCCGATCCGTCGCAGGGCTCGCACTGGACCGATACGTCGATCTCGATCTGTTCGGACTTGCCGTGGAACGCCTCGTCGAGGCTGATTTCGAGGTCATAGCGCAGGTCAGCCCCGCGCCGCGCCTGGCCGCGACCACCGCCGCCGCCGAAACCGCCGAAGATCGATTCGAAGATATCGCCAAGGTCGTTGAACGGATTGCCGCCCATGCCGCCTGCCCCGCCCATACCGCCGTTCTCGAACGCGGCGTGGCCGTACTGGTCGTAAGCTGCACGCTTCTGCGGGTCTGACAAGCAGGCATACGCGCTGCTGATCGCCTTGAACTTCGCTTCGCTTTCTGCGCAGCCCGGGTTCTTGTCCGGATGGAATTTCATCGCGAGCTTGCGATACGACGACTTGAGCGTCGCATCGTCCACGCCGCGCGAGACTTCCAGCAATTCGTAATAGTCTAATTCGGCTGACATCGTCCCGCCCCTAACGCAACCCGCCGCTCACGCCTGTGCGCAAGCGGCGGGTCCGTTCCATCGTTCGATCAGCCCTTGTTGTCGTCGACTTCCGAGAACTCGGCGTCGACCACTTCCTCTTCGCCCGGCTTCGCTTCCGCGCCCGGCGAGGCAGCTGCGGCCTGTTCCTTCTCGTAGATCGACTGACCCATCTTCATGGCCACTTCGGTCAGAGCCTGGGTCTTGGCCGTCATTGCGTCCGCATCGCCGCTTTCGATTGCGGTCTTGGCTTCAGCAATGGCAGCTTCTACTTCGGCCTTGAGGCTGGCGTCGATCTTGTCGCCATGTTCTTCGAGCTGGCGCTCGGTCGCATGGACAAGGCTGTCGGCGTTGTTCTTCGCCTCGGCCTCGGCACGGCGCTTCTTGTCCTCTTCAGCGAACTTTTCCGCGTCCTTGACCATCTGGTCGATGTCGGAATCAGTGAGACCGCCAGAAGCCTGGATCTTGATCTGCTGCTCCTTGCCGGTGCCCTTGTCTTTCGCCGTCACGTGGACGATGCCGTTGGCGTCGATGTCGAAGATGACCTCGATCTGCGGCACACCGCGACGCGCCGGCGGGATGCCGACGAGGTCGAACTGGCCAAGCAGCTTGTTGTCCGCCGCCATTTCGCGTTCGCCCTGGAACACGCGGATGGTCACGGCCTGCTGATTGTCCTCGGCGGTCGAGTAAACCTGACTCTTCTTCGTCGGGATCGTCGTGTTGCGATCGATCATGCGGGTGAACACGCCGCCCAGCGTCTCGATGCCCAGCGACAGCGGGGTCACGTCGAGCAGCAGGACGTCCTTGACGTCGCCCTGAAGCACGCCGGCCTGGATTGCCGCGCCCATGGCGACGACTTCATCCGGGTTGACGCCGGTGTGCGGTTCCTTGCCGAAGAATTCCTTCACGACTTCGCGAACGCGCGGCATGCGGGTCATGCCGCCAACGAGGACAACGTCGTCGATGTCGCTGGCCTTGAGGCCAGCATCGGCGAGCGCCTTCTTCATTGGCTCCTTGGTGCGTTCGATCAGGTTCGCGACCATCTTTTCGAGATCGGCGCGGGTGATCGTCTCGACCAGGTGCAACGGCGTGGTGGTGCCGCCTTCCATGCGAGCGGTGATGAAGGGCAGGTTGATTTCGGTCGAAGCCGTGCTCGAAAGCTCGATCTTCGCCTTCTCAGCCGCTTCCTTCAGGCGCTGGAGGGCGAGCTTGTCCGTGCGGAGGTCCATGCCCTCCTTCTTCTTGAACTGCTCTGCCAGCCATTCGACGACCTGGGTGTCGAAGTCTTCACCGCCGAGGAATGTGTCGCCGTTGGTGCTCTTCACTTCGAACACGCCGTCGCCGATCTCGAGGATCGACACGTCGAAGGTACCGCCGCCAAGGTCATAGACCGCGATGGTCTTGCCGTCGTTCTTGTCGAGGCCATAGGCGAGCGCAGCCGCGGTCGGCTCGTTGATGATGCGCAGCACTTCAAGGCCGGCGATCAGGCCGGCATCCTTGGTTGCCTGGCGCTGGGCGTCGTTGAAGTAGGCGGGAACGGTAATCACCGCCTGCGTCACGGTTTCGCCGAGATAGGCCTCGGCAGTTTCCTTCATCTTCTGCAGGATGAACGCAGAGACCTGGCTGGGCGAATAGTCTTCGCCGCCGGCCTTGACCCATGCGTCGCCGTTCTTGCCCTTGACGATGGGATAAGGAACCAGCTCGGTGTCCTTCTTGGTCACCGGATCGTCAAAGCGGCGGCCGATAAGGCGCTTCACCGCGAAAATCGTGTTGTCGCCGTTCGTTACCGCCTGGCGCTTTGCCGGCTGGCCGATCAGGCGTTCGCCATCCTTGGTGAAAGCAACGATCGAAGGCGTTGTACGCGCGCCTTCAGCATTTTCGATGACCTTGGGCTTCCCCCCATCCATCACAGCCACGCAGCTGTTGGTGGTGCCAAGGTCGATCCCGATTACCTTTGCCATTATTCCCTATTCCTCACGTCTTGCAGTTGGACACCGCTTTGGCCCCTCCCCGATAGTCGGCAGAGCGGCCCCGCGGCTCGTTCGAAGGGCGATATAGGTCTGCTTTCGCTTGGCACAAGGGTATGCCGCACCTAAGTGAGCCAGCGTTTCAAACTGGTCCGAAAGGTTGCTTCCCATGCGTGCTCGCCTGCTTGCCCCCGCCCTTGCTGTTTCGCTTCTGCTGCTTGCGGGTTGCTCGGAGGGGAAGAACGAAGTCGTTGTCACCAAAACCACGGCTGAAGGCATGCAACTGACAGAACCACGTCTGGTCCTGCCGATCGTCAAGGACAGCCCAGGTGCGGTCTATTTCACCCTCGTCAATTCCTCCGCCAAGCCGCGCAAGATCCTGTCGATCGAAATCGCGGGCGGCGACATGGCGATGATCCACGATACGGTCGACAAGGGCGGCCATTCCTCGATGACCATGGCGCATGACGTGGTGGTCGCGGCGGGCAGCTCCATGGCCTTCGCGCCTGGCGGGCGGCACGTCATGGTCACAGGGCTGAAGCCCGACCTCAAGCCTGGTGCGGACACCGAGCTCAAGATAAATTTTGACACTGGAGATGCGCTGGTGACGAGCCTGCCGGTAGCTGCACCGGCGGCCGCTGCGGGCAACTGATCGATGAATCATGCCTGCCCGGCAGGCAGGGAACGCTCCCTGACCGAAGGCGAGCGCGCGCTGGTGCGCTCGGTCTTCGGTAGCGCGGTCGATTCCGATCCGGTGACTATCCGCCGGCGCAAATGGTTCCCCTTCCAGCCGGCGCGCGTGGTGATGGCGCCCATGGGCCACCTGCACTTTCATCCTGAAGGCACGCAATATTGCGACGATTTCGCGCAGGCGTCGTGGTCGCTCAAGGGACTGTTCATCCACGAAATGGTCCATGTCTGGCAGGCGCAGAAGCGAGGGCGTTTCTGGCTCATGCTGATGCGCCACCCGTTCTGCCGCTATGACTATGAGCTGGTGCCGGGAAAGCCGCTGGAAGCCTATGGCATCGAGCAGCAGGCCGATATCGTCCGTCATGCGTTCCTGCTGCGCAGCGGCTTGAATGTCGCTGGCAAGCCGCCGCTGAGTGCCTATGATGCCGTGGTCCGGTTCCCGGGGGCATCATGAGCCAGTTTGAATTCCTCTTTTCCCTTTTCACCATCGTCATGGGGCTTTCGCTGGTCGAATTGCTCGCCGGCCTTGGTCGCGCGTTGGAATTCCGGCTTGGCGGCGCGGCGCGCAGCGAAGGTTTTTCCTTTGGCTGGCTGACACCCCTGTTGGCGATCTTCGTTATCCTTGACCTGTTGTCGTTCTGGATGTTCGCCTGGACCGTGCGCGAACTAGTGGTGGTAAGTGCCTTGTCGGTAGTGGCCATCGTGGCGTTTTCCGGCGCCTATTACCTCGCCGCCCGGCTCGTCTTCCCCAGCGATCCAGAGCGGTTTCAGGACCTTGATGTGCATTACCACCGCGTCCAGCGCGTCGTGTTCGTCATGCTCATTGCGATGCTGGCGATGCAGTGGGCGTTCGTTCTGATGCAGTCGCAGCTGCGGGCCATGGCTGCATCGCCGGTGTCTTTGGCGATGACGCTGGTATTGCTCGCGTTGATGATCGCGGCGGCGCTGGTCAGAAACCGGAACGCTTCGATTGCCATACTGGTGGCGCTGATCGCGCGGTATCTGGCGATTTACGTCACCTGACGCGTTTGAAGGAGCGAGCCGATGAAGCGCCTGATCCCTACCTTTTTGGCTATGACCTGGGCCGTATCGGGGCAGGCGGCTGAACGGGTTCATGACCTTGGCAAGTTCCTGCCGATTGGCGCGGAAGTTGAAACGCGGGTCGATGCCGACCTGACCGGCGACGGGCTGGTCGATGTCGCTGCCGTGGCGGTTAAGGATGACGAGCGCTTGCTGGTAGTCGTGGCAGATTCGCCGCGCGGGCTGGTCAAGATCGGGCAGGCGGAGATGGATCCCAGCCCGCTTGGCAGCGCTGAGCTCAAGGTGGCGCGCGGCGTGCTGATCGTCGATGACTTGACCGGCGGCACCACCGCGCTGTCCTCGACCTATCGCTGGCGGTTTGATCCCATGGTGCAGAAGATGCGGCTGATCGGGGATGATGTTTCGCTCTACAGCCGGACCTATGCGCATGACGGGCGCGATGTCAGTACCAACCGGCTGACCGGGGTGCAGATCAGCATCATCCAGAAGCTCAAGGGGCGCGGCCAGAATGCCAGCTACGTGCCAAGCAAGCCGCTCCGCCAGACGGTCTCTCGCGATCCGATCTATATGGGCAGTGCGCCGACGCCGGAACGCACCATGGGTTGGGGTAATTAGGGGGCTGGTTCAATTAGGAGCCGGTGGAAATTGACCGCCTGGGGCTTGTGAGGCCCCGCCAAACCAGTATCAATGGAAACCATTCCGGGCGGCCGAACCCGCGCCCGGCCATGAGCGAACCCATGCAGCTATCCGACTATGGCATGTCGCGCGACCGCGGCTTCCTATCGCATTTCGAAATCGACGAGGTGGACCTCCCCGCCGAATTCACCCCCTACCTCCACGCCGCCGAGATGCTCTCGGGCCTGATCACTTCGGGCAAGGTGCGCCACTGGCTGGACCGCCTCCCCGCGATCGACCTGAGCGAATGGGCGCAGTCCGCCCCCGAAGAGCAGGTGCGCCGCGCGATGGTCCACCTCTCGTTCCTCGTGCAAGCTTATGTCTGGGGCGAGCATGAGGCCCCTGCCCACCTTCCCGCGAACCTCGCCCGTCCGATGGTTGCCGTGGCTGACCGGCTCGACCAGGCGCCGCTCCTGCCCTATTCGGGCTATGTGCTCGATAATTGGGCGCGGATTGACAAGGCCGCGCCGCTCGCGCTCGACAACGTCCGCATGGTGCAGAATTTTGCTGGCGGCGATGACGAGAACTGGTTCGTGCTGGTCCACATCGGCATCGAACTGGAAGCCGGCGTCCTGCTCGACAACGCGGTCAAGCTGATCGCCGCCTCCGATGCCGGCGATGTGGCAACTTGCGAGGCGCTGCTGCTGGAAAACAACGCAGCTTGGGAGCGGATCTACGACGTGTTCAAGCGGATGCCCGAGCGCTGCGATCCCTACGTCTATTTCCACCGCGTGCGCCCGTGGATCCATGGCTGGGCGAACAACCCGGCGCTGGGCGGCGGGCTGGTCTATGACGGGCTGTTTGAGGGGAAGCCGCAGGCGCTGCGGGGACAGACTGGATCGCAAAGCTCGATCGTGCCGTCGATGGACGCGCTGTTTGGCGTTCGCCACAGCGACGATCCGTTGAAAGCCTTTCTTGACGAGCTGCACTTCTACCGCCCCGTCCCGCACCGCCGTTTCATCGAGGACCTTGGCGCAAAGTCGAACTTGCGCGGCTTCGTTGTCGGATCAGGTTCGCAGAGTCTGAAGGACGCCTTCAACGCCAATCTTGAACAGGTCGTCCGCTTCCGCACGCGGCACCTCGAATATGCCGCGAGCTACATCAACAAGCAGGCGTCGAACGAGCCGGGCAACGATCCCGATGTCGGTACCGGCGGTACGCCATTCATGAAGTACCTCAAGAAGCACCGCGACGAGAACGCCGCGCAGCTGGTCTAGACATCGATCCGCCCGCCCGCAAAATCAGGCTGCGCCGGTTCACCGAACGCCGCGTAAAGCGCATCGACCCGTGCCTTCAGCGCATCGAGGTGGTCCGGGTGGGTAATGATATGGAGCTGGTTTTCCTGAACCGCGCGAACGACCGCGCGGCCTAGCCAGACCGGCTCCATCATCTTGCCGGCGATCGCCGCTTTGATGTCGTCAGGCAGGTCGTGCATCTGGCCCTCGGACATGCGACTGCGGGTCAGTCCGGGGTAAAGGATCGAGACGCCGACGCCGAACGGCGCCAGCTCCTGCCCGATCGATTCCGAAAGCCCCGACACGGCAAATTTGCTCGCCGAATAGCAGGCGAAAGTGCCGTGCGGCAGCTGGCCGTTGACCGAACTGGTGTTGACGATGTGGCCGCTGCCCCGCGCCTTCATCTCGCCCATGAACAGGTGGCAGCCCAGGAACACGCCGCGCACGTTGATCGCCATGACCCGGTCGAACTGGTCGAGGGTGATGTCCTCCATCGGCTTGAACGGCAGCGAAATTCCAGCGTTGTTGCACAGCACGTCGACCGGCCCGAACGCCGCTTCGACGCCGGTCTTCATCTGCGCCCAGCTTTCGGGCGACGTCACATCATGCTGGAAAGCAATAGCCCCGCGCCCGATCCGCGTCGCCTCGGCCTGCGCCCAGTCGCCATTGATATCGGTGATCGCTACTTTCGCACCGGCCTCGGCAAAAGCCTCGGTAATGCCAGCTCCAATCCCGCCGCCGCCGCCGGTTACGAGGACTACCTTGCCTGAAACGTCCATGCGAAAACTCCTGTCGAAATATCGACAGGAGTGTCGCAAATCTGCTGGTCAATGGGAAGAGGCGTAGTGTCGCCCGGCCGATATCAATCCGGCTTCTTGGAAACCGCCACCATCGCGGGCCGCAGCAGGCGGTCCTTGATCATGTAGCCGGCCTGCAATTCCTGCAGAACGGTGCCGGGTTCGGCATCGGCGGAGGGCACTTCAAGCATGGCCTGGTGCTGGTTGGGGTCGAGCGGCAGGCCGACGGCGGCGATGCGACTGATGCCGTGGAGGCCGAAGACCTTCTCGATCTCGCGCGCGGTGGCTTCGATGCCGGCGATAAAGCTCTTGGCCTTGTCATCCTCGCGCAGATCCGCGCCAATCGCATCGAGTGCGCGGCTGAGGTTGTCGGACACTGAGAGGATGTCGCGGGCAAACCCGGTCGCGGCATAAGTGCGCGCGTCGGCCACGTCCTTTTCCAGCCGGCGGCGCACGTTCTGGGTCTCGGCCTTGGCGTAGAGGATTTCCTGCTTGGCAGCGTCAAGGTCGCTGCGAAGGTGCGACAACGCATCGTCGAGCGAATCGCTCGCCTTGTCGAGATCAAGCAGATCTTCGGGTACGCCGTTCAATTCTGCTGCCACCGCGGGGTCTTCCTGCGGCTTGGTATCTTCGCTCATGTCTTCAAAAACCCTGTGTTTATGTACCAAAGAACTGATCTAGCCGATCAGTTTGCCCAGTGAATGGGCCGTGAAATCCACCATGGGGACGACGCGCGCATAATTCAACCGAGTCGGGCCGATTACACCCACGACTCCGACGACCCGGCCCTCGCGGTCTCGATAGGGCGAAGCGATCACTGAAGAGCCGGAAAGCGCGAACAACCGGTTCTCCGCGCCGATGAAAATCCTTGTGGCATCAGCCTCGCGCGCGGCGTCGAGCAATTCGGCGACCGACTGCTTGCTTTCGAGATCGTCAAGCAATTGCCGCACGCGTTCGAGGTCGGTGATCGCGGCATCGTCGAGCAGGTTGGATGCGCCGCGCACGATCAGCACCGGGCGCTTGAGGGCATCTTCGCTCCACAAGGCCAGCCCGCGTTCGACCAGATCGCGGCTCGCGGCATCGAGCGCGCTCTTGCCCGAGGCGATCTCGGCGCGGATCGCGCGCACTGCCTCGCTCAGAGTACGTCCAACGAGTTGGGCGGAGAGGTAATTTGATGCAGCCTCAAGCGCTGATGGTGGCAGGTGCGCGGGCACATCGACCACGCGGTTTTCGATCCCGCCATCCTCGCCCACCAGCACCGCCAATGCCTTGCCGGGCGACAGCGCGACAAGCTGCAAGTGCTGCAAACGCGGCTCGCGGCGCGGCACCATGACGACGCCGGCGCAGGCGGAGAGATCGGACAGAACACTGCTCGCCGCCGCCAGCGCCGCTTCGATCGGTCCTGGTGCGGCAAGCTGGCGTTCGATGGCGGTGCGCTCGGCCTGGGTCGGCTCGGCCACCTGCATCATCCCGTCAACGAACAGCCGCAACCCCACCTCGGTCGGCATGCGCCCTGCCGAGGTATGCGGCGCGGCGAGCAAGCCGAGATGCTCCAAATCGTGCAGCACCGACCTGATCGATGCCGGCGACAGGTTTAGCCCCGAAACAGCAAGCGTCTTCGATCCCACCGGCTGGCCAGTGGACAGGTATCCCTCGACCACGAGACGAAAGATGTCGCGTGCGCGGGTGGTCAGTTCGGTGATGGGCGGGCCGGACATTATGGACCCTATGTACGCACTAGGCTTGCAGCCTCAAGCCCGTTGCGCCAATGGCTCCCCCGATCAATCGACAAAGGACCTGTACATGCGACCTTCCGGCCGTGCGCCTGACGAAATGCGCGCCCTCTCGTTCGAGACCAAGTTCACCATCCACGCCGAAGGTTCGGTGCTGGTGAGCTTTGGCAATACCAAGGTGCTGTGCACTGCCTCGGTCGAGGAAAAGGTCCCGCCGTTCCTGCGCGGCAAGGGCGAAGGCTGGGTAACAGGCGAATATTCGATGCTCCCCCGCGCCACGCACACGCGCGGCAGCCGTGAAGCGGCCAAGGGCAAGCAATCGGGCCGCACGCAGGAAATCCAGCGGCTGATCGGCCGTTCGCTGCGCTCGGTGGTCGACATGAAGAAGCTGGGCGAACGCCAGATCGTGCTCGATTGCGACGTGATCCAGGCCGATGGCGGCACCCGCACTGCCTCGATATCGGGCGCATGGGTGGCGCTGCGCCTTGCCATCGACGGACTGATGGCGAAGGGCCTGATCACCGAAGACCCGATGCCGCGCCGAGTCGCCGCCGTTTCCTGCGGCATCTGCGATGGCGTGCCAGTGCTCGATCTTGATTACATCGAGGATAGCTCGGCCGATGCCGACGCAAACTTCGTTCTGATCGAAGGTGGCCACATCGCCGAGGTCCAGGCCACGGCCGAAGGCGCGACCTATGACGAGGAAGGCCTGCTGCGCCTTCTGCGTCTCGCCCGCATCGGTTGCGACCGGATTTTTGCCGCGCAGGCTGAGGCGGTAGCGAAGTAATGTCGTCCCGGGCTTGACCCGGGACCGCTGGCCGCATCAAACCTAGTTTGCGCCGGACGGCCAGCGGTCCCGGCTTTCGCCGGGACGACGATTCATGACCAATCTCTTCGGAAAACTCGTCATCGCCACGCACAACGCGGGCAAGCTGAAAGAGATTTCCGCCCTGCTTGCGCCTTACGGCGTGGACTGCATTTCCGCCGGAGCGCTCGGCCTGCCCGAACCGGCGGAAACCGGCACGACCTTTGTCGAGAACGCGCTGATCAAGGCGCGCGCTGCCGCTGAGGCCAGCGGGATCGTCTCACTGGCCGACGATTCCGGCCTGTCGGTAACTGCGCTGGGCGGAAGGCCGGGCGTTTATACCGCCGACTGGGCCGAGCGTCAGTGGTTTGAGGGTTCACCTGGCCGTGACTGGTACATGGCGATGGGTAAGGTCGAAGGCATGCTCGCCGAACTGGGGCCGGATGTGGATCGATCCTGCTGGTTCTCCTGCGTCCTGGCGATTGCATGGCCCGATGGAGAGAGCGCAGTCTACGAAGGCCGCGCCAACGGCACGCTGACCTGGCCCCCGCGCGGGACGATGGGCTTTGGCTATGATCCGGTGTTCGTGCCGCTGGGCGATACGCGCACCTTTGCCGAGCACGATCCCGAAGAAAAACACGCCATCAGCCACCGCGCCGATGCCTTTGCGAAGCTGGTGAAAGACCAGTTCGGCAGCTAGACTGCACCCATGGCCCGCGCGCTCTATATCCATTGGCCGTTCTGCCAGAAGAAGTGCCCCTATTGCGACTTCAACAGCCACGTCCGCGATTCGGTGGATGCAGCGCGGTGGCAAGCGGCGTTGATCGCCGACATGCGCCACGAAGCCGAAGTCGCTGGCGGTGAGGCACTGGAGAGCATTTTCTTCGGCGGTGGCACCCCCAGCCTGATGCCGCCTGCCGTGGTCGCGGCGCTTCTGGCAGAGGCTGAGCGACTGTGGGGTTTTGCTCCTGAAATAGAGATCACGCTCGAGGGGAATCCCTCGTCGGTAGAGGCAGCGAACTATGCCGCTCTGGCAGGCGCCGGGGTCAACCGGGTGTCGCTGGGCTTGCAATCGCTTGATGATGCGGCGCTGCAATTCTTGGGCCGTTTGCACTCGGTCGAAGAGGGACTTGCTGCGCTCGATGTTGCGCAACAATTCTTCAAACGCGTCAGTTTCGACCTGATCTACGCCCTTCCCGGCCAGAGCGAAAAGGCATGGGAATCAGAACTTTCCCGCGCAATATCTTTCGGCACCGGGCACCTGTCGCTCTACCAGCTTACCATCGAACCCGGCACGAAGTTCGAAACTATGGTGCGGCAGAACCAGTTCGCGCCGCTGGACGAGGATACCGCAGCAAATATGTTCGCGCAGACCCGCGCCATGACTGCCGCCTTCGGCCTGCCAGCCTATGAGATCAGCAACCACGCCAAGCCGGGCGAGCGCAGCCGGCATAACCTTGCCTATTGGCACTACCGCGACACGCTGGGCATCGGCCCGGGCGCGCATGGGCGGCGCATGGGCGAGACAACGGTGCGGCACCGCAAGCCGGAGAACTGGCTTGAGGCGATGGCGCGCAATGGCCATGGCATCGCGGAATCGCGCCAGCTCGGCAGCCGCGAAATGGCGTCCGAGGCGATGCTGATGGGGCTTCGGCTGACGGAGGGACTGGATCTTGCGCAGCTTTCGGCGCGTCTCGGCTTGCCCGTCGAAGACCTCTTCGATGCTGACAGGCTCGCCTTCTATGAGCGGCAGGGCCTTACCTGGCAGCGGGGCAGCCGCATCGGGGTGACCGAGAGAGGGTTCGCGCTGCTCGATGGCCTGCTTGGCGAAATCGTTCCCGATGCGCTGTTCGATGCGGAAGAGCCTGCCTGACATGCGCGCCTCGGAAATCCTCGAGGCGTGGCGAGGGCATCTGAGCGATGATCGCCGCCGCTCACCGCATACGGTGCGCGCCTATGTCGGCACGGCGGGGCGGCTGCTGGAGGAATTAGGCGAGACCGATTGGTCCGCCCTCGCCCGGCTGGATGCAGCAGCGCTGCGAGGCCAGCTTGCCTTGCGGCGGGCCGAGGGCATCGGCAACGTTTCCGCCGCACGTGAACTGTCGGCGCTGAAAGCCTTCATCCGCTTCGCCCGCGAACGTTCAGGCCAGCCGGATCCTTCACCGCCGCGTCTGCGTGGACCACGGATCAAGAAGGGCCTGCCCCGCCCTGTCACGCCCGACGAGGCGGTAAACCTCGCCGCCATGGTCGGTGAGAGCGGCGCGGAGGAATGGATCGGTGCGCGCGACCGGGCGGTGCTGTTGCTGCTCTACGGCGCAGGAATGCGCATTGCCGAGGCGCTGTCGCTAACCGGCGCAGCCCTGCCGCTGGGCGATGCAATCACCGTCACCGGCAAGGGCAGCAAGCAGCGCGTCGTGCCCCTGCTGCCGATCGTGCGCGATGCGGTGTTGGATTATCTTGGCAAGTGCCCCTTCCCTGCGGAGCGCGACCAGCCGCTGTTCCGGGGCTCTCGGGGTGGGCCGCTGGCTCCGGGCATGGTTCAAAAGGCGATGGCGCGGGCGCGGATTGCGCTTGGGCTGCCGGCCAGTGCCACGCCGCACGCGCTGCGCCATTCCTTTGCTACGCACCTGTTGGGCGCCGGCGCCGATCTTCGCAGCTTGCAGGAATTGCTCGGCCACGCCAGTCTGGGCTCGACGCAGATCTATACCAAGGTGGACGCAGCGGTTCTGCTCGACGTTTACCGCAATGCACACCCGAGGGAGCAGGAATGAAAGCGCGCATTATTCTCACCGTGCTCGGCAGCGATCGGCGGGGCCTCACCCGCGAACTGGCCGAGGCGGTCCACGGGGCGGGCGGAAACTGGCTCGAAAGTCACCTCGCCCGGCTTGGCGGCAAATATGTCGGCTCGGTGCTAGTTGAGGTCGACGCGGCCAACCTGCCGCTGTTGTCCGACGAAGTGCTGGGCATCGATGCCAGCGGGCTGCAAGTGGCGATGGTGCCGGCCGGGAGCGATCCTGCTGACACCGGCAAGGCACTGGTGATCGAGCTGGTGGGGCAAGACCGCCCGGGGATCGTGCGCGAAGTCACCAAGGTGCTGGAAGCGGTCGGCGCGAATATCGACGGGTTTGAATCCGATGCGGTTCCGGGCGCCCAGACTGGCGAACTGCTGTTCAAGGCGAGGATCGAACTGACCATCCCCGCCGCCTCTACTCCCGGCGAGGTTCAGGACGCACTTGAGGCGATTTCCGGCGAGATCATGGTGGACTTCAGTTTCGACTAACCCAGCATCGCGGCGTAGCGAATCTCAATCGCGTCCCAGATCATCGCCGGCGTATCGGTGCCATTGAACCGGTCGATGGCGACGATGCCGGTGGGTGAGGTCACGTTGATCTCGGTCAGCCACTTGCCGCCGATCACATCGATGCCGACGAAGACCAGCCCGCGCGCCTTGAGTTCAGGGGCGAGGACCGCGCAAATTTCTTCTTCGCGCGCCGTCAGTGTTGTCGCCTCGGCATAGCCGCCTACTGCGAGGTTGGAGCGGAATTCGCCTTCGCCGGGGCGGCGGTTGATAGCTCCGGCAAACACGCCGTCGACCAGAACGATGCGCTTGTCGCCTTCAGAAATGTCGGGGAGGAACGGCTGGACCATGTGCGGTTCGACCCATGCAGCGTCGAACAGTTCGCTGAGCGCGGCCATGTTGCTGCCGTCGGCCGGGATGCGGACAACGGCCTTGCCGCCGTTGCCGTGGAGCGGCTTCATCACCAGATCGTCGGGATGGCGCGCATGGAAGTCGCGGATATCCTCGATCCGGCGGGCGACCAGCGTCGGCGGCATGAAGCGCGCGTAATCCAGCACGAAAACCTTTTCGGGTGCATTGCGAACGCTGGCCGGGTCGTTGACCACCAGCGTCTGCCCGGCCAGCCGTTCGAGCAGGAAGGTGGCGGTGATGTAGCCCAGGTCGAACGGCGGATCCTGCCGCATCAGGATGACGTCGACATCCTTGGCCAGATCGATCTTGCGCGCTTCGCCCTTCTGGAAATGGTCGCCGGGGACGCGCTGGACGGTGACCGGGCTGGCCCATGCGGTCAACCGGCCTTCATCGAGCGCGAGACTCTTTACGTCATAATGCCACACCTCATGCCCGCGCGCCTGCGCGCTCAGCATCAGCGCGAAGCTGGAATCGCCGGTGATGTTGATCGTCTCGATCGGGTCCATCTGGACGGCGACGCGAAGGGTCATGTTTGGATTCCCGATTACATTGATGCGTTGACGATGTGGCGCGGCCAGCGACCGGGTGCAAGCAGGAGGACGTCGATCCGCATGTCGTCCCCTGCCTTCATCCAGCGATGCGCCACAGCCTCTACCGCCGCGCGGACGCGCCGCAAGCGCCATTCGTCAATCGCGTAGTCGAGATCGGCGTGATTGGCGCGCCACTTGACCTCGATGAAGGCCACCAGATTGCCGCGCCGGGCGATCAGGTCGATCTCGCCGCGATGGGTTTCGCGCGCTGTGCCAGAACCCGCAAGCCCTTGAGCCGCAAGTACCATGCTGCGAGCGTTTCGCCGCGCCTGGCCCGCCGTTCGGCTTCTTCGCGCTTCACTTGAGTTCCATCGCCCGCGCATAAAGCATCTTGCGGTCAAGCCCGGTCGCCTTGGCCACTTGACCCGCCGCCTGGCTCGCCTTGGCTCCGGCGAGGGCCTCGCGCAGCATTGCATCGATGTCATGGTCTTCGGGCTCAGCCGGCAGGGGCGGCGCGATCACCAGCGCTATCTCTCCCTTGGGCGGATGGGCGGTGTAATGCGCGATGAGGTCTTGCGCGGTGCCACTGCGGCATTCCTCAAACTTCTTGGTCAGTTCCCGAGCAACCGCTACTTCTCGGCCCGGCAGGACATCGTCGATTGCCGCTAGCGCATCGGTCAGCCGCGGCGAGGTTTCGTAAAACACCAGCGTGGCCGGAACCGAGGCCAGTTCGGCCAGCGCATCGCGCCGCGCTTTGTCCTTCGAAGGCAGGAAACCGGCAAATAGGAAGCGGTCGCTGGGGATGCCCGACAATGTGATCGCCATGATCGCCGCGCTCGCACCCGGCAGGCTGGTCACGGCAATGCCGCGCTCGCGCGCCATGCGGACCAGTTTGAAACCGGGGTCGGAGATCAGCGGCGTGCCGGCATCGCTTACCAGCGCCAGCGGCCCCTCGCCTGCCAGCCGCAGCAGATATTCGCGGGTTTCCTCGCTGGCATGGTCGTCATATCTCACCAACCGCTGCTTGATGCCGAGGTGGTGCAGAAGCTTTCCAGTGACCCGCGTATCCTCGCAGGCTATCGCTGATACGCCACGGAGCGTCTCTACAGCCCGCAGGGTTATGTCACCCAGATTGCCAATTGGCGTCGCGACAATGTAGAGCCCGGGGGCAAGCGCTGTGTCCATCGGGATTTAATGGACCGGCCAGCGGGGAGCATCAAGGCATGATCGAAGGCAAGTTTTCCAGACGGGGGCTAATCGCGGCAACGGGGCTGGTCCTGCTCGCCGGGTGCCAGATCGTGCCAAAGGGCGCTCCGCAGAGCAGCGGACCAACCACGCAGGTGCCCAATGCCCATATCCTTCCCGCCGATCAGCAGCGCCACCGCGTGGCGATCCTGCTGCCGACTAGCGGACCGAATGCCGGTGTGGGGCAGGCCCTGGCCAATGCCGCGAACATGGCCGTGCTCGATACCAATGCGACGAACCTGCGCATCACGACTTACGACACGTCGAGCGGCACGGCTGATGCCGCCACCCGCGCGATTGCTGATGGCAACAAGCTGATCCTCGGGCCGCTCATGGGCGATGAGGTCGCCGCCGTGGCCCGCATCGCCAGGCCCGCACGGGTACCAATCATCGCGTTCTCGAATGACGCGTCGGTTGCCGGCCGCGATGTCTTCATCATGGGCAGCCTTCCCAACCAGTCGATCGAACGGACTATCGGTTGGGCGCGCTCGAAGGGCGCGCGGCGCTTTGGTGCGCTGCTGCCCGAGGGTGACTACGGCCTGCGCGCCAATGCCGCGCTGAACACGGCGGTGATGGAAGCCGGGGGCACGGTCGTTGCCAGCGAGGTCTTTGCCCGCAGCAATCCCTCGATCATCAGCGCCGCCAAGCGCCTCAAGGCCAAGGGTCCGCTCGATGCCGTGCTGATCGCCGATGGCAGCCGCTTTGCCGTGCTCGCCGCGCCGCAACTGCGCCCCCGCGGCGTTGGACCTCGCCTGCTGGGAACGGAATTGTGGAGCGGTGACAATGGCGCACTGACCAGCCCGTCGCTGCGCGGGGCATGGTATGCTGCGGCGTCTGATGGCCGTTTCCTCCAGTTCTCGGAAAGCTATCGCAATCGCTTCGGCGCCCAGCCGCACCGCATGGCGACGATGGGCTATGATGCCGTGTTGCTCACCCTGCGCGTGTCGCGGACGTGGAAGCCGGGGACGACCTTCCCGACCGCCAAGCTGCAAGACCCCGACGGCTTCCTCGGGCTCGACGGCGTGTTCCGCTTTGGCGCGAACGGCGTGGTCGAACGCGCACTCGAAGTGGTCGAGATCCGACAAGGCGGTGTCACCGTGGTGAGCCCTGCCCCGGCACGCTTGCCGAACTGAGGCCTGCCTGCGCAGCGGGACGACTGACGATAAGTCCCGGCCCCTCCTTGCGCGCGGAATTCCTCGCGTTCTAAAGCTTTGCCCATGTCCGACGATCTTTTCGAAGCCCTGCCCAAATCCGCCGCTGGCGAAAGCTATGACGGCTCTGCGATCGAAGTGCTCGAAGGGCTTGAGCCCGTCCGCCGGCGCCCCGGCATGTACATCGGTGGCATTGACGAACGCGCGCTGCACCACCTCGCGGCCGAAGTGCTCGACAATGCGATGGACGAGGCAGTGGCGGGCCATGCCAACCGTATCGAGGTCCTGCTGGAAGAAGCCCCCGGCGCGGCAGGCAAGCTGACGATCATCGACAACGGGCGCGGCATCCCGGTGGACGAGCATCCGAAATATCCGGGCAAGTCAGCGCTCGAAGTGATCCTCACCACACTCCATTCGGGCGGCAAGTTCTCAGGGAAAGCCTATGCCACGTCGGGCGGCCTGCACGGGGTCGGCGTCTCGGTGGTCAACGCCCTGTCCTCGCTGACCCGTATCGAGGTAGCCCGCAACAAGGAACTCTACGCGCAGGAATTCTCCCGCGGGCTGCCCACCGGGCCTCTGCATCGGCTTGGCGGCACCCCGAACCGGCGCGGCACATCGGTGACCTTCATACCCGATACCGAGATTTTCGGCGATGATGCCAAGTTCAAACCGGCGCGCTTGTTCAAGCTGGTGCGGTCGAAGGCCTACCTTTTTGCCGGCGTGGAAATCCGCTGGAAATGTGCGCCGTCGCTGGTGTCGGACGAGGTTCCTGCAGAGGCTGTGTTCCAGTTCCCCGGCGGGCTGGCCGATCACCTCATGGAACAGATCGGCGCCCGCGAATGCGTGACCACGCAGTTCTTCTCGGGAACGCAGGATTTCCCCGGTGACGAGCAGGGCCGCGCCGAATGGGCCGTGGCCTGGCCGCTGTGGTCGGACGGGGCCTATTCCTGGTACTGCAACACCATCCCCACGCCCGATGGCGGCACCCATGAAGCGGGGCTTCGTGCCGCGCTGACCAAGGGCATCCGCGCCTTTGCCGATCTTGTCGGGCAGAAGAAGGCCAAGGACATTGCGCCCGAGGACGTCGTCACCGGTAGCGAAATCATGCTCTCGGTCTTCATCCGCGATCCCCAGTTTCAAAGCCAGACCAAGGACCGCCTGACCAGCCCTGAGGCCGCCCGCCTCGTCGAGAACGCGGTGCGCGATCATTTCGACCATTTCCTCACCGACAACATGGAGCGCGGTAAGGCACTGCTCGGCCATGTCCTCGAACGCATGGACGAACGCCTGCGCCGCAAGGCGGAGCGCGAGGTCAAGCGCAAGACCGCGACCAATGCTCGCAAGCTGCGTCTTCCCGGCAAGCTCACGGATTGCACCGGTGAGGGCGATGCCGAGACTGAACTGTTCATCGTCGAAGGCGATAGCGCCGGTGGTTCGGCCAAGCAGGCGCGCGACCGCAAGAGCCAAGCGATCCTGCCGATCCGCGGCAAGATCCTCAACGTCGCCAGCGCCACGGCGGACAAGATCCGCGCCAATGCCGAAATCGCCGACCTTGGCCTCGCGCTGGGCTGCGGCTTCCGCAAGGACTGCAACCCGGACAACCTGCGTTATGACCGCGTGATCATCATGACCGACGCCGATGTCGACGGGGCGCATATCGCCACGCTGCTGATGACGTTCTTCTTCCAGGAAATGCCGGATTTGGTGCGGCGCGGGCACCTCTACCTCGCCCAGCCACCGCTCTACCGGCTGACCTGCGGCAAAGAGAGCGCCTACGCCCGCGACGAGGCGCACCGTACCGAGCTGGAAAACGGCCGATTCAAGGGCAAGAAGGTAGAAGTCGGACGATTCAAGGGCCTTGGCGAGATGAACCCGCAGCAGCTGCGCGAAACCACGATGGACCCGGCCAAGCGCTCGCTGTTGCGTATCACGCTGCCGCCCGAATACGAGGGCCGCGCGGCGGTGAAGGACCTAGTCGACCGGTTGATGGGCCGCGATCCCGCCCAGCGCTTCATGTTCATTCAGAACCGCGCGGGTGAACTCGATCCGGAAATGATCGACGCCTAGGCCCGCCGCGCGTCGAAATGCAGGTAGGACAGTCGAGTTTCCCTGATTCGCCACTTGCCATCCGGGCAGCGAACATAGCGTTCGTGATAGTGGCCATAGCCAGTATGGCCCAGATGACCTGAAGCCGCCGCCCTTTCGGCGCTCATTTCAACGCGGTCCTGCATGGCCCAGATGACGTCGGCTGCATCGTCCCCGTCAAACACAACTTCCGGGTTGTGCACCTGATGCGAGGTTTTCGCGTCGCCTATTGAGCTGCGCACCATTGCGACCACCTCGTCACACCCTTCGATCCGGTAGCCGCCGGCGGGCGTGGTATCGAGCACAAGGTCTTCGGTGAAGACATCGACCCATCCCTCCCAGTCCTTGGTGTCCATGCAGCGGCAATAGCGCGCCTTGGTTTCGCAAATCGCCTGCCAGTCCTCGAAACCGGGCATCGCTTCTCTCCCTGCATTGCCTCTTGCCGCACTGCAAAGCACAGCTTACCGGCACTCGCAAAGAGCCATGACAGGACTGATCGCCAATGCGTTTCGAAGGTACGAGCAATTACGTCGCCACCGATGACCTTAAGGTCGCCGTCAACGCCGCTGTCCTGCTGCGGCGCCCGCTGTTGGTGAAGGGCGAGCCCGGCACCGGCAAGACGGTCCTCGCGCATGAAATCGCCAAGGCTATCGATGCCCCGCTGATTGAATGGCACGTCAAGTCGACCACCAAGGCGCACCAGGGCCTTTACGAATACGATGCCGTTGCCCGCCTGCGTGACGGCCAGCTGGGCGATGAGCGCGTCCACGACATCAACAACTACATCCGCAAGGGCAAGCTTTGGGAAGCCTTCACCGCGCCCGAGCTTCCCGTCCTGCTGATCGACGAGATCGACAAGGCCGACATCGAGTTTCCGAACGACCTGTTGCAGGAACTCGACCGGATGAGCTTTGACGTTTACGAAACCGGCGAGCGCGTTGCCGCCAAGGAACGCCCGGTCGTGGTCATCACCTCGAACAACGAGAAGGAACTGCCCGACGCGTTCCTGCGCCGCTGCTTCTTCCACTACATCAAGTTCCCTGATCGTGACACGATGCAGGCGATCATCGACGTTCACTTCCCGGGCATCCAGAAGACGCTGGTGAGCAAGGCGATGGAGATCTTCTACGAAGTCCGCGAAGTGCCGGGCCTGAAGAAGAAGCCGTCGACAAGCGAGCTGCTCGACTGGCTGAAGCTGCTGCTCAACGAGGATATGCCGCTCGACGTCCTGCAGAACCGCGACCCGACCAAGGCTATCCCGCCTCTCCACGGTGCGCTGCTCAAGAACGAGCAGGATGTGATGCTGTTCGAACGGCTGGCCTTCATGGCGCGGCGGCAGAGCTGATGGCGGCGCCTTACACCGGGCGCTGCGTTTGCGGCGCCGTTACCGCGACGATCAAGGGCGAGCCGCTCGCCGTGGCGCAATGCTGGTGCCGTCAGTGCCAGAAGCTGGCTGGCGGCGCGGCCACGGTCAACGCGCGTTTCGACCTTGGCGATGTCGAGATAACCGGTGAACTGGCCTCGTACGGCTACACTGCGGCCAGCGGCAATGCCTATACGCAGATGTTCTGTCCAAGTTGCGGCAACCCGGTCATGGCGAAGACATCAGGGCGGCCCAACGCGCGGACGTTCCGGCTGGGGTTCCTTGACGAGGGTCACGGGCTGAAGCCGACCATTTCGATCTGGTTGTCGGAAGCGCCGGACTGGGCCGTCGTCGATCCGGCAATCGATCAGCACCAGGAACAGCCGCCCATCCCGCCACCGGCCGACTGAGCCTTGGCTGGCCAGCGCCACACCCGTTTCGCCGCGATCCGCGGGCGGCTGGAGGCTTTCGAGCCGCGCCCCGGCTGGCATTCGTGGATCTACGAATTCCTGCTGTTCGGTTTCAAGCAGGCGTGGGCCTGCCTGTTCGGGGCATTGATGCTCGGACTGCTGCTGGCGACCCACCTCTTCTATCCGGACGATGCGGCGTTGGCGCGGTATGATTTCCTGACGCTCGCGGCGCTGGCGATTCAGGCGGGGATGCTCGCTTTCCGGCTTGAGACAATGGAGGAGGCCAAGGTGATCCTGGCCTTTCACATTGTCGGCACGGTCATGGAGCTGTTCAAGACCGCCTTCGGCTCATGGGTCTACCCGGAACCGAGCCTGCTGCGGATCGGCGGCGTGCCGCTGTTCTCCGGCTTCATGTATGCCGCTGTCGGCAGCTATATCGCGCGTGTCTGGCGGATCTTCGATTTCCGCTACTCGGCCTATCCGGTTAAGTGGCAGACGCAGGTGCTGGCCGTCGCGATCTACATCAATTTCTTCGCCCACCACTGGCTGCCCGATGTACGGCTGGTATTGTTCGCTGCCATCGGCCTGCTGTTCTGGCGCACCCGTGTCCACTTCCTCAACTGGCGGACGCATCGCTGGATGCCGCTGCTGCTCGGCTGGTTCCTCGTCGCGCTGTTCATCTGGGCGGCGGAGAACATCGCGACCTTTTCCAACGCCTGGATTTACCCGGACCAGAAACACGGCTGGCAAATGGTCTCGCCGGCAAAGCTGGGCGCGTGGTACCTGCTGATGTATATCTCGTTCGTGCTGGTGGCGACGGTCCACGGCACACGCAAACCGGATTGAACCCATGCTCCTCAATTTCCTCGACGAACTGCGCCTCGCCGGCATCCCGGCCTCCATCAAGGAGCACCTCGTGCTGCTCGAAGCGCTCGACCGCGAGGTGATCGAGCAGACGCCCGAGGCATTCTACTACCTTGCCCGCACGACTTATGTGAAAGACGAGGGCCTGCTTGACCGCTTCGATCAGGTCTTTGCCAAGGTCTTCAAGGGCATTCTCACCGACTATGGCCAACAGCCGGTCGACATTCCCGAGGATTGGCTGCGCGCCGTGGCGGAGCGCTTTTTCACGCCCGAGGAAATGGAAAAGATCAACGCGCTTGGTTCCTGGGACGAGATCATGGAGACGCTGAAAAAGCGGCTTGAGGAGCAGGAAGGCCGGCATCAGGGCGGCAACAAGTGGATCGGCACTGGCGGCACATCGCCTTTCGGCCACTCCGGCTACAACCCTGAAGGCGTGCGCATCGGCGGCGAAGGCAAACATGGCCGCGCGATCAAGGTCTGGGAACAGCGCGACTTCAAGAACCTTGATAACACCAAGGAACTCGGCACCCGCAACATCAAGATCGCGCTGCGCCGCCTGCGCCGGTTCGCCCGCGAAGGGGCGGCGGAAGAGCTTGATCTGGAAGAGACGATCCGAGGCACGGCGCGTCAGGGCTTCCTCGATATCCAGATGCGCGCCGAGCGCCGCAACGCGGTGAAGGTGCTGTTGTTCCTCGACGTCGGCGGATCGATGGATCCGTTCATCAAGCTGGTCGAGGAACTGTTCAGCGCCGCGACGACCGAGTTCAAGAACCTTGAGTTTTTCTACTTCCATAACTGCCTCTATGAAGGCGTGTGGAAGGATAATTCGCGCCGCCGGTCAGAGCGCACGCCGACCTGGGATGTGCTCCACAAATACGGTCACGACTACAAGGTGATTTTCGTCGGCGATGCGGCGATGAGCCCTTACGAGATCACCCATCCGGGCGGTTCGGTCGAGCATTTCAATCCCGAGGCCGGTGCAGTGTGGATGCAGCGCGTGTGCAATACCTATCCGGCGACCGTCTGGCTGAACCCGGTGCCTGAGCGGCAGTGGGACTATTCCGGATCAACCAAGTTGATGCGCGAGATCCTGTCGGACAACATGTACCCGCTCACGCTCGATGGCCTCGATGCCGCCATGCGTGAACTGACGAGGAAGAAGCACTAGGTACGGCCCAAGCGATCCTTGGTTGAAGCAGCGTGGCAAGGACAAAGATTGTACCCATGACGACACGCATGCCCGCCCTGTTCCTCGGTCACGGCTCGCCGATGACCGTGATCACCGACAATCCCTACCGCGCCAGTTTTGTCGCGCTCGGCAAGGTCCTGCCCCGGCCCAAGGCTATCCTTGCGATCAGTGCGCACTGGGAAACGCAAGATGGAAGGGTGCATCTGACCGCCGGTGCCGCACCACGCACAATCCACGATTTCCGGGGCTTTCCGCCCGAACTGTTCGCCATGCAATACCCTGCGCCGGGGTCGGACGACCTGGTGGACCGGGTGGCGGCACTGCTGGGCGAAGAGCGCATTGTCCGCGACGAAAGCTGGGGTTTCGACCACGGCACCTGGGGCGTGCTCCAGCCGATGTATCCGGCGACGGACATTCCGACCGTCCAGCTAGGTCTTGATCGCCCGCTCGATGCCGTTGCCCATATCGAGATCGGCCGAGCGCTGGCTCCGCTGCGCGATGAAGGCGTGCTGATCGTCGGCAGCGGCAATGTCGTTCACAACCTGTCGCTGTGGCGGCAATCGCAGGGCACGCAGCCGGAATGGGCGCTCGATATCGGCCGGCGGGTCGTCGCGGCGGCACAGGCGGGGGATGATGCGGCGCTTGCTTACTTTGCGCCCGACGACCGCGCGGCGGCCATGGCAATCAACTCTGCCGAGCATTACCTGCCGCTGCTCTATGTCATCGGCGCAAGGCTGCCCGGCGACGAAGTCGCGGTGTTCAATGACGATGTCGACGGAGCGCTATCGATGACTTCGTTCCTCGTCGGCGATCCCGGCCTGTTGGAAGGTATCGCCTAGTAAAGCAGGTGAGGCGCGATGGCCTCGCGCCACTTGGCTTCGTCGCTGCCGGCAATCTGTTCAAGGTCAGCCGGGGATGCAGCCGGGTTGTCCACCCACTCACGAAGCGCCGGTCCGCCGTTGATCACATCGATCGCCAGTCGTTCGAATTCGTACTCGTAAGGGAAATCGCGCCACAGATCATAGGTGGGATAAAGGTTACGGATCGCCTTGAAGGCCAGCGCCTGCAAGCGCCACGGGCGGAAGGCATGGTGATCGTAAAATGGCCCTTCGGCATGGATCATCAGCCCCCTGCACAGGGTCTTGGCGTGCTTGTGGAAGGTCGGTTCGAACCAGCACTCGCGGATCGCGCAGGCCGCCAGCCAGTCGGGAGCATAGCGCCGCATTTCGGCCAGTACCGCCTTGGCATCGAGATCGGGCGCGCCGAACAGCACTTCGAGCGGGCGGGTGGTGCCCCTGCCCTCGCTGACCGTGGCACCTTCGATCATCACGGTGCCGGCATAGGCGCGGGCCATGTTGATGTTGGCGGCATTGGGGCTCGGGTTGATCCAGACGCGGTCGGTGGGCCAGCCGAAGCCGGGGCCTTCGGGCTGCCAGCCGTCCATCTCAATCACGCGGTAAGGAACCTTGAGGCCGAAATGCGCGATGAACCAATGCCCCATCTCGCCCATGGTCAGCCCGTGGCGCATCGGCATTGGCCCCGCCCCGACGAAGCTTTCCTGCCCCGGAACAAGCAAGGTCCCCTCGACCGGCCGGCCGGCCGGATTGGGGCGATCGAGCACCCAGACTTCCTTGCCATGCTCGGCAGCGGCCTCAAGCAGGTAGAGTAGCGTGGTGACGAAGGTATATATCCGGCAGCCAAGGTCCTGCAGGTCAAACAGGAACACGTCCGCAGGGCTCATCATCTGGCCAGAGGGGCGGCGGACCTCGCCGTACAGGCTGAACACCGGGATGCCGTAAAGCGGATCGGTTTCGTCCGCCGTTTCGACCATGTTGTCCTGCTTGTCGCCCTTGAGCCCATGCTGCGGGCCAAAGGCGCTGGTGACATTGATCCCAGCCGCGATCAACGCGTCGAGCGAGTGAGTCAGGTCCTCGGTCACGCTCGCGGGATGGGCGATCAGCGCAACGCGTTTGCCCTCAAGCGGTTTGCGAAGAGCGGGGTCTGCCAGCAGGCGATCGATGCCGAATTTCATGTCTGCTCCGGTGGCGGAAGTGTTGCGGCGAAGCAAGTGGGCGCGTGGAAATCGGGTGCGCCGGGCGGGTAGGCGATGGCCCAATAGCTTTTCACCCCACCTTCCTCTTCGATCACGGCAGTGAGACCGAGTCGCAAGGGGCGCGGCGGCAGCACGCTGGCGCGCAATTGCATATCAAATGTGAGGATATGGGCGTGGCGGCGTTCCTGGGTTTGCGGCGGCGCAACCATTGCCCGCTCGGCCATGCCTTCGCGGTATCCGGTGAAGTCGTAGGCCGCCCAGCGCCCGGAGGGCGAGAAGTTGAACTCATGGTAGGAATCGTTGTCCGGTGCCCCGAGAAACAGCTCAAAACAGGTGGTCTGCCACAGGCCATCTTCTCGCCCCGGTCCGACAAATTCCGGCACAATCAGCGCGCCCGTGCCTTTTATCCGCCAGCGGAAATGCAGATAGTTATCGCGGTTTCGCACAACATAGGCGTCAACCGAGCGCACCTTCAGCGCAGGTGTTTCGGGGTGGCAAATCAGGCGATACGTTTGCAAGCGCGCTTCTCCATGCTAGGCGCGCGCCCGAAACCGGAAGACGCCATGACCAGCTACACATCCTCCCTGCTCCGCCTGCTCGACGAGCGCGGCTATATTCACCAGCTGACCGATGCCCATGGGCTCGACAAGCTTGCGAACGAGGCTGTGGTGCCCGGCTATATCGGCTTCGATGCCACGGCGCCATCGCTCCATGTCGGCAGTCTGGTGCAGATCATGATGCTGCGCCGCCTGCAGCAGACCGGTCACAAGCCGATTGTCGTGATGGGCGGCGGAACCACCAAGGTGGGCGATCCATCCGGCAAGGACGAGAGCCGCAAGATGCTCACCTCCGAGGGCATCCAGGCCAACATCGCCTCTATCCGCACGGTGTTCGAGCGGCTGTTGACGTTCGGGGATGGTCCGACCGACGCGATCATGGTCGACAACGACGAGTGGCTTTCGCAGCTCGGTTATATCGAACTGCTGCGCACCGTTGGCCCGCATTTCACGATCAACCGCATGTTGACCTTTGATTCGGTGAAGCTGCGCCTTGACCGCGAGCAGCCGCTGACGTTCCTCGAATTCAACTACATGATCCTGCAGGCCTACGACTTCCGCGAACTGGCGCTGCGCCACGGTTGTCGCTTGCAGATGGGCGGATCGGACCAATGGGGCAACATCATCAACGGCATCGAACTGACGCGCCGGATGGAAGGCAAGGAACAGTTCGGCCTCACTACGCCGCTGCTGACCACGGCGGATGGTGCCAAGATGGGCAAAACGGCCGCCGGCGCGGTCTGGCTCAATGAGGAGCAGCTGCCGGCTTACGATTTCTGGCAATACTGGCGGAACGTCGATGACCGTGACGTCGGCAAGTTCCTGCGCCTGTTCACCGACCTGCCGCTCGACGAGATTGCGCGACTCGAATCGCTTGAAGGTAGCGAGATCAATGCGGCCAAGGTCGTGCTCGCCAACGAAGTGACCGCGCTGTGCCGAGGCGCCGATGCCGCCAATGCAGCTCAGGCCACGGCTTCCGCCACCTTTGCGGGCGGCGGCGTTGGGCAGGATCTTCCGGTGCTGGCCCTGCCCGCAGAGGGCATGGGAATCATCGATGCGCTGGTGGGAATCGGATTCGCGGCCAGCCGGGGCGAGGCCAAGCGATTAATTTCAGGCGGCGGCGCGAGGATCGAAGGCGAAGCGGTGACCGATGAAAACCACCACATTCCCGGTGGTTGCGAACATCGCATCTCCTCGGGCAAGAAGAAACACGGCGTCTTGCGACCTGCCTGACCCGGCAAATTGTTTCCTCGTTTTACTCTTTTTTCGCCATTTTGCGGCAAAGACTTGCCGTAAGTCGCGAACAAGGAGTCGCCAAAGGCAATGTCAGTCGGAGCACAACTTACGGTCACCGATATGCGCCGCGCTGCGCGTCATCCGGTGGACCACAAGGTCATCGGCGAACATCGCCGGCTCGGTGACTTGCACATGCATATCGTCAACATCTCGGCGCATGGATTCATGGTCGATGGCGACCTGCCCCTGACCCGCGGTGAACGGGTTGTCATCCGTTTGCCCCATGTCGGCCGGATTGAAGCACACCTGATCTGGGTGACCGAAGGACGCGGCGGGTTCCAGTTCGAACGCATCGTGCGGCCGGACGATTTCTTTGCCTTGATCGACACGCTCCAACCGAACCCGCGCCTGCGCCGTACGCGTTAAGTACAGCTATCCGGCAAGCAACCAAGCCTCTGCTTGGCAGGGGCGATTCCTGCTGCCATTGATCGGCGGTGACTGAACCGACCAGCCCGTTCCAGATTGCGGCTTTCCGGCGCATCTGGCTTTCCCGCTTCTGCGCGGTGGTCGCAACCACCGGCATGGTCGTCATCCTTGGCTACCAGATCTATGACGTGGCGCGCAGCGACTATGCCATGTCCATTGTCGATGCCTCGTTCCTGCTCGGCCTGCTGGGGCTGGCGCAGTTCGTGCCTTATGCGCTGCTGAGCCCTGTTTCCGGCGTCTTTGCTGACCAGTTCGATCGCCGGCGCATTGCCCTGTTTGCTACCTTGCTCGACCTGCTGATTGCCGGGGCGCTGACCTATGTCACGGCGATCGGGACTCATTCCCTGCCCGTGCTTTTTGCCCTTGCGGCCGCGCACGGTGCGGCGCGGGTGTTTCTTGGCCCGTCGCTGAGTGCGATGGTGCCCAATGTCGTCCCCGCCCCGCTGATGCCGCGCGCCATCGCCATAAGCTCAACCGCATGGCAGTTCGGGTCGCTGATCGGGCCCACGGTTGCCGGCCTACTCTTTGCCGTGCTTGCCTGGTCGCCCCATGCGCTGGCGACGGTTCTGCTGGGATTGTCGGCGGTTTCGTTGCTGACGATCGGACCTGTGCCACAAGCTGCAAGCGACCGTGAAACTCATCCGATCCGTCAATATATCGAAGGCTTCCGCTTCTTGCGGCGTAACCGCTTCCTCCTTGGATGCGTCACGCTCGACCTGTTTGCGGTGCTGATGGGCGGCGCGACCGCTTTGCTTCCCGTCTTCGCCCGCGACATCCTCCACGTGGGTTCCGAAGGCCTGGGCCTGATGCGCGCCATGCCGGGAGCCGGAGCTGCGGTCGTGGCGTTCATCCTGTCGTGGAAGCCGATCGAAAGGGAGGTCGGCACCAAGATGCTGGTGGGCGTTGGGGCCTATGGTCTCGCCACCGTGGGCTTTGGCCTTTCGACCAATTTCGTATTCTCGCTAGGTTGCCTGGCGGCACTTGGCGCGGCGGACATGGTTTCGGTCTATATCCGCTCGGCGCTGGAGCAATTGAGCACGCCTGACGAAATGCGCGGCCGGGTCGGCGCGATTTCCGGGCTGTTCATCTCGGCATCGAACGAACTGGGCGAGATGCAGTCCGGGACGGTGGCGGCCCTGCTGCACAGCGCGGTCGCAGCGGTTGTGTTTGGCGGCGTCGGAGCCATATTGGTCACCGTCGCCTGGGCATTCATTTTCCCGGAACTCAAGAACGCACGGACATTCGCACCGCAATATCGCGAAAAGGAGCAAGCGCCATGAAGGTCGATTCGATCCTCGAAACCATCGGCAATACCCCGCACGTCCGCCTCTCGCGGCTGTTCCCCGACCATGAGGTCTGGATCAAGTGCGAGCGCGCCAATCCCGGCGGTTCGATCAAGGACCGCATCGGCCTCGCCATGATAGAGGCCGCCGAAGCCGACGGCAGCCTGAAGCCGGGGGGCACCATCGTCGAGCCTACCAGCGGCAACACCGGCATCGGTCTGGCCATGGTATCCGCCGTTAAGGGCTACAAGTTGATCCTCGTCATGCCGGATTCCATGTCGATCGAACGCCGCCGCCTGATGCTCGCTTACGGTGCGACCTTTGACCTGACGCCGCGTGAAAAGGGCATGAAGGGCGCGATCGCCCGCGCGCAGGAACTGCTGGCCGAAATCCCGGGCAGCTGGATGCCGCAGCAGTTCGAGAACCCGGCGAATATCGAAGTCCACGTGCGCACGACCTCGCAGGAGATCCTCGCCGATTTTGCCGAGACGCCGATCGATGCCTTGATCACTGGCGTCGGCACCGGCGGGCACCTGACGGGCTGCGCGGAAACGCTCAAGAAGGCTTGGCCAGACATGAAAGCCTATGCCGTTGAGCCGACGCTGTCGCCGGTCATTTCTGGCGGTCAGCCGGCCCCCCACCCGATCCAAGGCATCGGCGCGGGGTTTATTCCCGGCAACCTGCACACCCAGTCGATCGATGGCGCGATCCAGGTCGATCCTGCCGATGCCAAGGAATGGGCGCGCCAGTGCGCGACCAAGGAAGGCATGCTCGTCGGCATCAGCTCGGGCGCGACGCTGGCAGCGATTTCGCAGAAGCTGGCTGACCTGACCGCCGGCAGCCGCGTGCTCGGGTTCAACTATGATACGGGCGAGCGCTACCTTTCGGTTCCGGACTTCCTGCCCGAATGAGCGGGCTGCAGCGGATCGATTACCGTGATGGTGACAGCGGGCTGACGGGTTGGCTGGCCCGTCCGTCAGGACCGGCGCGCGGTGCCTTGGTGGTCTATCCTACCATTGCCAACGTTACCGCGCTCATCGAGCGGCGCGCGACCATGCTTGCCGAGGCGGGGTTTCTCGCGCTGATTGCTGACTTCTACGGCGAGCCGGTTGCGGATTTCGAGGCCTCGAAGCCGCTGGCGGAAAAACTGCGCGCCGATGTCGATCACTATCGGCAGCGACTTTCCGCAGCGTTGGCAGTGCTGCGTGAGCTTCCCGGAGTTGGCGGCCTGCCAATCGGCGCAGTGGGCTATTGCATGGGCGGACAGGCCGTCCTTGAACTGGCGCGTGCCGGTGAGGCCCTTGCACTGGTCGCCAGCTTTCACGGCATTCTTTCCACCGGGCGCAAGGCAGATCAGCCGATCCGCCCGCGCATACTCGTTTGTCACGGTGATGCTGATCCGCTGGTCCCGCGCGAACAGGTGGCGGAATTCTGGGAGGAAATGGATGCCGTGGCTGCCGACTGGCACTTCCACGCCTATAGCGGCGTTAAGCACGGCTTCACCGATCCGGGCAGCGATGCCCGTGGCATGGCGTCTATCGGCTATGACGCCAGCGCGGACCGCCAGTCATGGGCTGCGCTGATGAACCTGTGTGACGAGGTTTTCGGCCCGCAGTCCGACTAGGCTACGTCCCAGACAATCGGCAGGTTGCGGATCGAGAGCAGGAACGGGAAGACGGTCGTGTCCGTCCCTTCCTTCACCTTGAACGGCCCGATCCGCTTGAACCATTCGTCGAGCAGGATGCGCAATTCGCGCCGGGCGAGCGGCGCGCCAAGGCACAAGTGAACGCCGCCGACGAAGGTAAAGTGCCGGTTCGCCTTGCGCGCCGGGTCGAATGTGCGCGGGTCGTCAAACTGGGCGGGGTCGAAGTTGCCTGACGGGTTGAGGCACTGGAAGGTGTCGCCGGCCTTGATCTGCTGACCGTGCCATTCGAAATCGCACTTGGCGGAGCGGGTCGAACTGAGAATCGGCTGGGTGCGCAGGAATTCCTCGACTGCGGTCGGTATCAGAGAGGGATCGGCGCGAAGCTGCTCCTGAATTTCCGGCTGCAGCGCCATGCGGCGGAACATCTGGCTGATCGTTGCGGCCACCGTATCCAACCCGCCGAGCCAGAGGAACCAGACCATGCCGATCTTTTCGTCATCGGTCAGCGGTTTGCCTTCGATCGTGCCGTGAACAATCGATGAGACCAGCCCGTCATCGGGGTTGGCCTCCTTTTCAGCGATGAAACCACCCAGGAAATCGAGGACTGAGCGCAGAGCCCAGGCCATCTTTTCATGCGTGCCGCCGTGGAGGATGTTCCACTCCCACTCGAGGAATTCCTCGAACATGGCGGCAGGGAAACCCATCAGGCCCATGAAGATGCGCACCGGAAAGACGCGGCCGAAGTCATGGGCGATGTCGACTTCGCCCTTGTGCTGGAACTCCTCGATCATCTCGACCACGACAGCGCGGATATCGTCCTGCATCCGGTTGACCCGCGCCGGCGAGAAGTGCGGCATGAGGAACAGGCGGTACTTCTGATGTTCGGGCGGATCGATTGCCAGCGGGATCGAGCGGAACGTCTCGCCGATCATGCGCTGAAATTCGGCCGTTCCCTTGTTCGAGAAAACCTCGTTGTCGGAATAGACGCGGTTGATGTCGGCGTAATGGGTGACAACCCAGGTTCCGCGCCCGCCGCCCGCTCCGCCGGACGCGCCGACCTGCAGGTTGTTCGGTGACGCTGGTTGATAGAGCAGCGGCGGCACGTCAGCCCCGGATAGCCAGGCGCACGGCTCATAGGGATCGACCAGATCGTTGGGCGTCATTCCCGATGCCCAGCCAAGGTCGACCTTAAGATGATCGGGAATGTGATCCGGCGTTGGCCAGTCCACCCGCATTTCGGCGATGGTCTTCGGATACATGCGCGTTCTCTCCCTTGCGAGGGAAAGCTGCCAGCAGGCGAGCAGGCGCGCAATGCACCTGCCCGCCTGATCACCGGGAGGATATCGCCGGAGGCAGGCCTCAAGCCGTGGCGAAGGCTTCCAGCGGCAGGGTCATCATCGTTTCGCTACCCGCTTCCATCTTGCGGCGCAGGGCTCCTGCATCCGGCGTGTAGCGTTCGCCGTAGTATTTGGCGGTGACCAGCTTGGTTTCGTAGAACGCCGTGTCGCCGCTGCCGGAGGCCAGTGCCGCCGAGGCAACCTTGCCCATCCGCAGCCACATCAGCCCCAGCGTCACGATGCCCATGATGTGCATGTAGTGATGCGCGCCCGCGCCGGCGTTGTTGGGGTTGGTCATGGCGTTCTGCATCAGCCACATGGTTGCAGCCTTGAGCTCGCCGTTGGCCTTCTCGACCCGTCCGGCGAGGTCTGCGAGGCGTTCGTCGCCCTTGGCCTCAGCGCATTCGGCATCGACCATGGCAAAGAAGGCCTGAACCGCCTTGCCGCCGTTCATTGCCAGCTTGCGGCCGACAAGGTCCATCGCTTGTACGCCGTTCGCGCCTTCATAGATCATCGCGATACGGGCATCGCGGACGAACTGGCTCATGCCATGTTCCTCGATATAGCCGTGGCCGCCGAAGACCTGCTGCATGTTGACGGCAACGTCGAAGCCCTTGTCCGTGCCGTAACCCTTGATCACCGGGGTGAGCAGGCTGATCAGCGCATCGGCATCGGCGCGCTCTTGCTCGCTCGCAGACTTGTGTGCGAGGTCGACAAGCAAGCCGCCCCACATCGCCAGCATACGCATGCCTTCTGTGAAGGCCTTGGCATCCATCAGCATCCGGCGCACGTCGGGATGAACGAACAGCAGGTCGGCCTTCTGCTCCGGATCAACCGGTCCGGTGAGCGCCCGGCCCTGACGGCGATCACCGGCATAGGCGACGGCGTTCTGGTAGGCAGCTTCCGCCTGGCCCAGACCCTGGATGCCCACGCCGATGCGCGCTGCGTTCATCATGATGAACATAGCGGCGAGACCGTTGTTTTCCTCGCCGACCATCCAGCCCTTGGCGCCGTCATAGTTGAGCACGCAAGTCGCATTGCCGTGGATGCCCATCTTGTGCTCGATCGAGCCGCAGGTGACGGGATTGCGTGTACCGGGGTTGCCGTCTGCATCAAGCAGGAACTTCGGCACGATGAACAGCGATATACCCTTCACCGAATCAGGCGCGTCAGGCGTCTTGGCGAGGACGAGGTGGATGATGTTCTCGGTCAGGTCATGCTCACCAGCCGAGATGAAGATCTTGGTTCCGGTGATCGCATAGGAACCATCGGCCTGCGGCACCGCCTTGGTGCGGATCATGCCCAGATCGGTACCGCAATGCGGCTCGGTCAGGTTCATCGTGCCCGACCACTGGCCGGAGATCATCTTTGGAAGATAGGTCTGCTGCTGCTCGGGAGTGCCCTTGGCCTTCACCGCCGCGACTGCGCCGCTGGTCAGGCCCGAATACATGGCGAACGACTGGTTAGCCGAGACGAGGTATTCCTCAAGCAGCATCCCCAGCACGTGCGGCATTCCTTGTCCGCCTAGATCTTCCGGCTGCGCCAGCGTGCCCCAGCCCGAATCGACAAAAGCGGCATAGGCTTCCTTGAAGCCCGCCGGCGTGGTCACCGTGCCATCGGGGTGCCGCTTGCAGCCTTCCTGATCACCGGAAAGATTGATCGGCGCGACGACTTCGCTGACAAATTTGCCGAGTTCCTCGACGACGGTGTCGACCACGTCGGCGGTCGCATTCTCGAAGCCCGGCAGGTTGCCATAGCTTTCGAGCTTCAGGACCTCGTTGATGATAAAACGCGAATCGCGCGTCGGAGCCTTGAAGATGGGCATGGGGGTGGACCTCTCTCTTATCAGTTTTTCTTGAGGGGAAGTTCGAGCGATTCGATCTGTTCGACGAAGGCGGAAAGTTCGGCGATCGCAGCATCGAGGTCGGCGCGCTGGCGCTCCATCTGTTCGATGCGGGCGCGGCATTTCTCCGTCGTAACGCGGCGCTGTTCGACACGGCCATCACCAAGATCGTAAAGATCGATCATCTCGCGGACTTCAGTCAGGCTGAAGCCAACATTCTTGGCGCGCAGGATCCAGGCGAGCCGGGCGCGGTCGCGCTTCGAGTAGATCCGCGAGAGTCCCTGCCGACTCGGCGAGATCAGGCCTTCATCCTCGTAGAAGCGAAGCGCGCGGGCGGTGACGCCGAATTCGGCGGTCAGGTCGGAAATGGTGAAATGTTCACGGTCGAGCGCATCGGGTCGATCGAGGTGGGCACCGGCGTGCGGGAGCGTTGCGAGACTGGCCATGCCTCGCCTTGTAGCTTCCCTTTACGTAAGCGTCAACTAGATGCGGATGAGCTTGCCACCCTCCAGCCGCCGATAGAAGCAGCTCGGTGCGAGCGTATGGCATGCAGGGCCCGCGGGGACGCATTGCAGGACGATTGCATCCTGGTCGCAGTCGACAAGGATCGCCTGAACTTGGAGAACATGGCCCGAACTCTCTCCCTTCATCCATAGCCGCCCGCGCGACCGCGAATGGAAATGCGCAAAGCCGGTTTCCTGCGTCTTGGCGAGCGCCTCTGCATCCATGTGGGCAAGCATGAGCACGGACCCGTCCGCTGAATCGACGGCGACCGCGGTCAGCAGCCCTGCTGCATCGAACTTTGGCATGAAGGTTTGGCCCTGCTCGCGGTCTTCAGTCACAGGATCGGTCATCGGGAACTTTCTGTCGAAATTCAGTGCGGGCGCGCAATGCTTGTTGCACGATAACCACATCTACGAGGCAAAATCCATCGCGCCACCGCTTGTCTCTTTCCTTTCGGCGCGTTGTCGAAGAAACAGGCTGCGCAGCTGGGAGGCTGCCCCGCCGGGACTGGCGGCGTCTCCAAGACGCCAAGGTACAGGGGAAAGGTATCGACCGCCGAAAGTCAGGCAGGTCGGACCGCATGAGGGTTTAGGGCGAGGCGAGCGTGGGGGCGCTTGTCGTTACCGGGAAACCGGCGCTTTAGAGTTTCGTCACGAGAACGCTCGGAGCTTCGGTTCCGGGCGTTTTCGTTTGTGCGGCATCGTTGGCGTGCGAAAGCGCTTCGTCGAGGACGCGGGCGAAGCAGGCAATCCGTACGCTTTCGGCATCGGCGAGGCGCACGACAGAGACGCAGGCAGAACTGGTCACGCCGCTGGTCAGCACGTCGTCAAGCAGCAGGATCTTCGCTCCTTTCACCCTTGCTGCACGGCGGGCATTAATCCTGATTGCACCGCTCAGCGCCCGTGCGCAGCCCTTTCGGCCGAGCCCGCCGAGACTCGGCGTCTGGCGATAGCGCTCGATCGCATCGACGAGCAGTGTAGCCCCACTCGCCCGGGCAATTTCGTGGGCCAACAATGCAGCGGGACCGGGACCAAGATCCAGTTCGGGCCGATGTCTCCGAGCCGCGCGATCATCAGGCGCGACAGCAGTGGTGCCAGTGCAATCCGGTGGCCGTGCTTGAATGTGAGAACCAGCCGCCGGCTGCCCTCGTTGTACAAGGTCCCCGCCGCAATCCCGTCGTGCTTTGGCGGATCGGCGAGGCACGGCGCGCAGACGGTTCCGTCGGGCATGCCATTCGGGAACTGTCGCTGGCACAGGCTACAGCACGGTACGCCGGGCATCGCCAGTTCACTCCAGCAGGCGGTGCACAGGCACTGCTGCTCTGACAGGCCTTTACCGCACAGCGGGCAGCGTGGCGGGAACACCAGATTGACGATCGGAGCGATGGCGGCGGGCACCTGCATGAACTGCCGACTATCGCTTGCGATTCCCTCGTACGCAAGGCAGGAGCCGCGCATGTCTGGCGCTCCTCCCGCGATCTTTTCCCCGAACCGACGTGCAATGGCGCAGCTGCGGGCGGACCGGATGCAGTCAATGTCAGACGCCGCCCGATTCCTGGTCGAAGACGTTGCGGACGATCTGGCGGACCGCCTGTCCTTCCTGCGCCACGCCCCCCAGCGGTCGCTGGTGATCGGTGACCGCGCCGGTGTGCTGGCCCAGACTCTGCCGGGAGCTTCCGCCGCCGGCTGCTTCGATCTTGAGCAACCTTGGCCGGTCGAAAGCCACGACCTGATCGTCCTGCCGTTCGTTCTCGATACCGTCAACGACCTGCCCGGGGCGCTGATCCATGCGCGCTGCGCGCTGTCACCCGGAGGCCTGGCTTTCGTCACCATGCTCGGCGCTGGTTCGCTGCCGGTGCTGCGCGAGGTCATGCTTGCCGCCGATGGTGACCGCCCTGCCCCCCGGCTCCATCCGCAGGTCGATGTCCGTGCCGGCGGCCAGCTCCTACAGCGCGCCGGTTATGCCAACCCGGTCGTCGACAGCCGCAGCCTGAACGTTCGCTACGGCCGGTTTGAAAGCCTTGTCGCAGACCTGCGGGCGCAGGGCCTAGGCAATGTCCTCGTTGATCGCGGCCCGTCTCTGAACCGCGCCGCCCTGTCACGGGCCCGCGAAGCCTTCGCCGCACTGGCGGACAGCGAAGGCCGCGTTACCGAGACCTTTGAAATCCTGACCTTCAGCGGTTGGCGCTGATCGCCGCCTGCGCCGCCGCAAGGCGGGCAATCGGCACGCGGTAAGGAGAAGCGGAGACGTAGTCCAAACCCTGCCCTTCGCAGAACGCAATGCTCGCCGGATCGCCGCCATGTTCGCCGCAGATGCCGAGCTTGATGTCCGGGCGCGTTTCCCGGCCGCGCTCGGCGGCGAGGCCGACCAGTTGGCCAACACCCTCAATGTCGAGGCTCACAAACGGATCGCGCGCGAAGATGCCCTGTTCGACATAGGCCGAGAGGAACTTTGCCGAATCGTCGCGGCTCAGGCCGAGCGTCGTCTGCGTCAGATCGTTGGTGCCGAACGAGAAGAACTCGCCCACCTCCGCAATCTCGCCCGCCATCAGCGCGGCGCGGGGCAGTTCGATCATCGTGCCGACTTGGTACGAGATCGTGCGGCCCTTCTCCTCGAACACCTGCGCGGCGGTGCGGTCGACCAGCGCCTTCAGGATTTCCAGCTCCTTGCGCGTGGCGACCAGCGGGATCATCACTTCGGGCACCGGTGCATCACCAGTTTGCGCGACATCGCAAGCCGCTTCGAACAGCGCGCGGACCTGCATTTCATAGATTTCGGGGAAGGTAATTCCCAACCGGCAGCCGCGATGACCGAGCATGGGGTTGAACTCATGCAATTCCCCGGCGCGGCGTTTCAGCGTGGGAACACCGATGCCGATGGCTTCGGACAATTCCTCGAATTCGGCATCGGCGTGGGGCAGGAATTCGTGCAGCGGCGGATCGAGCAGGCGCACGGTGACCGGCAGGCCGGCCATGACCTCGAAGATCGAGTGGAAGTCGGCGCGCTGTTCGGGCAGCAGCTTTGCCAGCGCGGCGCGGCGGCCAGCCTCGTCCTCGGCGAGGATCATCTGGCGCACGGCGGAAATGCGGCTTTCCTCGAAGAACATGTGTTCGGTGCGGCACAGGCCGACGCCTTCCGCGCCAAAGCCCCGCGCGGTGCGGCAATCGTCGGGCGTTTCGGCATTGGTCCGCACTTTCATGCGGCGGTGGCGGTCCGCCCATTCCATCAGCACGCCGAAGTGGCCGACAAGCTCGGGTTCGATGGTCGGCACCTTGCCCGCCATGATCTGGCCGGTGGAGCCGTCGAGCGTGATGACGTCGCCCTCGGCCAGTTCGCGGGAACCGATCTTGAGCGTTCGCGATGCCATGTCGATCGACACACAGCTGGCGCCTGAAACACAGGGGCGGCCCATGCCGCGCGCCACCACGGCGGCGTGGCTTGTCATGCCGCCGCGTGCAGTCAGGATGCCGCGCGCCGCGTGCATGCCGTGAATGTCCTCGGGGCTGGTCTCGACGCGCACAAGGATCACCGCATCGCCGCGTTCGGCGCGCTTTTCGGCCGTATCGGCATCGAGCACGATCGCTCCCGAAGCCGCGCCGGGGCTGGCCGGAAGGCCAGAACCCAGCACGTCACGCGGCGCGTCGGGATCAAGCGTCGGGTGCAGCAGCTGGTCGAGCGCCATCGGATCAATGCGGCAGATCGCCGTCTTCTCGTCGATCAGGCCTTCCTCGACCATCTCCACTGCCATGCGCAGCGCGGCCTTGGCCGTGCGCTTGCCCGAACGGGTCTGGAGCATCCACAAGTGCCCGCGCTCGACGGTGAATTCGATGTCCTGCATGTCGCGGTAATGCTTTTCGAGCAGGTCGAACACGGCGGCCAGCTCGGCATAAGCAGCTGGCATCGCCTCTTCCATCGACAGCGGTTTGGCCCCTGCCTTCTCGCGCGCGGCGAGGGTCAGGTACTGCGGCGTGCGGATGCCGGCGACGACGTCCTCGCCCTGGGCATTGACCAGCCATTCGCCGTAATAGGCGCGCTCGCCGGTCGCCGGATCGCGGGTGAAGGCGACGCCGGTTGCGCTGGTGTCGCCCATGTTGCCGAAGACCATGGCTTGCACGTTGACGGCCGTTCCCCAGTCACCGGGAATGTCGTTCAAGCGGCGATAGACCTTGGCGCGGTCCGAATCCCATGAATCGAACACCGCGCGGATCGCGCCCCACAGCTGCTCATGCGGGTCCTGCGGGAAATCGCGGCCGAGTTCGCTGCGGACGATGGCCTTGTATTCGCCGACGATGGCCTGCCAGTTCTCGGCCTGCATCTCAACATCCGCGTAGAAGCCGTTGTCTTCCTTGGCGATCTCCAGAACATCTTCGAACAAGTGGTGGTCAAGGCCAAGCACTACGTCCGAATACATCTGGATGAAGCGGCGGTAGCTGTCCCAGGCGAAACGCGCATCGCCCGAGGCGCTGGCGAGGCCCTGCACTGTTTCGTCATTGAGGCCGAGGTTGAGCACGGTGTCCATCATGCCGGGCATCGAAACCCGCGCGCCGGAGCGGACGGAGACCAGCAGTGGATCGGCGGCATCGCCGAACTTCTTGCCGGCGGCCTGCTCGATATGGCGGAGTGCTACGGCGACTTCGTCCTTCAACTCGGGCGAAAAGTCCGCGCCGTGTGCGAGGTAGCGGACGCATTCCTCGGTCGTGATCGTGAAACCGGGAGGCACCGGCAGGCCGATGCCCGCCATTTCCGCCAGGTTCGCGCCCTTGCCACCGACAATCGTCTTGTCGCGGCTGCGCGGATCATCGCTGCGGACCGTACCACCGAAGGGATAGATGCTAGAAGCCATGGAAAACCGCCATTTCCTGAACCGACGAATCACATGCCGGTGTGAGCGCGGGCCTAACCGCTGGCCGGCGGTAAGTCAGGGAAATTTTGCGATGCAGCATGAAATGCCTGCTTTGCGAGCGCCGCACTCGCCTTGCCCGCGCAGGGTGACAGAGGTGACAGAGGTGACAGGGTGTCACCCTGCCTGTTGCCTCTGAATTGCACCCAAAATCAATGCTTTGCCCCCTGAATGACAGGTTGACACTGATTCCGGCGGCGCTACCCTTCGATGCGTGAGAAATCGGCCACGCCGTGCACGGCATCGCGCAGCCGCGCAAGCAGCGAGAGGCGATAGGCGCGCTTGGCTTGGTCGGCATCGTTGACGGTCACCTGGTCAAAAAACGCATCGATCGGCCCGCGCAGGCTTGCGAGGGCCGCCATGGCCCCCGCAAAATCCTCTGCCGCGACCGCCGCAGAAGCTTTTGGCCCGGCCGCGTCGAGCGCGTCGATCAGTGCCTTTTCTGCTGGTTCTGGTGTGTAGGACAGCGTATTTTGCACCGCCGCCCGCTCGCGCATGGCATAGGCGACATCGGGATCGTCCACGGCAGCGAAGGGATCTTCCTCGCAATCGCGCGGAATGCGGGTGGAGGCGGCTTCGAAGCCTTCCTTCTTGAGGATGTTCGCCGCGCGCTTGTAGCCGGCGAGCAGGTTCGTGCCGTCTTCGGTGCCGACGAAGGCCTGAAGCGCGTGGACGCGGGCGAGCAGGCGGACGAGATCGTCCTCGCCGCCGAGCGCGAACACGGCGTCGATCAGATCATGGCGGACGCCGGCTTCCTTCTGCTGAACCTTTAGGCGGTCAGCGAAGAAGGTGAGCAATTGGTCAGCGACGACCGAAAGCGTCTCAAGAGGATCAGGGAAACGATTATGCGGAATGTCCCAGCGGTATTCCGCACATATTGCGTCACGGCTCTTTGACCAGAACTTTTCCTTAACGACGTCATCCATGACCGTAGCGTCGCCGCGCAGCATGATTTGACCCGCAACGATGGGCCAAAGGGCTAATCTAATCTGATTGGCTTCCAACAACCGCCAAATTGCGATTGCAGCGCGCCGCAGCGCAAAGGGATCCTTGGATCCAGTTGGCAATTCTCCGATTTCGAAAAATTTTGATATTGTGTCAAGCTTATCCGCCAGCGCCACCGCCACGGTTACCGGCGCGGTCGGCACGTCATCGCCCTGCCCGACGGGCTTGTAGTGATCGGCAATCGCATCGGCCACGGCGTCAGGCAGACCTTCGGCGCGGGCGTAGTAGCCGCCCATGAGGCCTTGGAGTTCAGGAAATTCGCCCACCATTTCGGTGACGAGATCGGCCTTGCACAGCCGCGCGGCGAGTTCGGCCTGATCGGCGTCGGCACCCTTGACCACGCCTTCTTCAACCAGCCAGCGCGCCAGCTTGGCAACGCGCTCGACCTTGTCGGCAACCGTTCCAAGCTTCTCATGGAAGGTAATCCGCGAGAGCTTCTTGGCCTGCTCCGCCAGCTTGGTCTTGCGGTCCTGCTGCCAGAAGAACCGCGCATCGCTGAGCCGTGCTGCGAGCACCTTGCGGTTGCCCGCCACAATACGTGCGCCGTCGTCCGTTGCTTCGATATTGGCGGTGCACACGAAGGCATTGGCCAGCTTTCCATCGCTTTCGCAGACGAAATACTTCTGGTTGGTCCGCGCCGTCAGCTGGATCACTTCGGGCGGCACTTCGAGGTATTCCTCGTCGAAACGGCCCAGCAGCGGCACCGGCCATTCGGTGAGGCCGGCGTTCTCGATCACCAGCCCTTCGTCTTCGACGAGGGTGAGCCCGGCAGCTTCGGCAGCCGCCTTGGCCTTCGTGCGGATCAGGTCCTGCCGCTCGGCGTGATCGACGATGACGTGGCAGGCGCGCAGCTTTTCCTGATAGTCGGAAACGCTCCCGATGGTGATTTCGCCCGGGCAGTGGAACCGGTGGCCCCGGGTGGCATAGCCAGACGCAATGCCGCCGACTTCGCAGGCGACGAGGTCTTCGCCAAAGATCGCGACAATGCCCGAAAGCGGGCGCACCCAGCGCATGGATTCGGTGCTGATCGAGGCGGCACCCCAGCGCTGCGACTTGGGCCACGGGAAGGCGCGGACGATGGCGGGGATCGCCTCAGCCAGCACGTCTGCCGTGGCGCGGCCCGGCTTTTCGCTGATGGCGAAGAGCACGCCGTCACGCTCGGTCAGCTGGTCTTCGGTGAGGCCAGTCTTGCGCAGGAAACCTTCGAGCGCCTGCGGCGGAGCGCCCACGCGCGGGCCCTTCACTTCCTCCGAAACGGCGGCTGTCGCCTCCGGCAGGTTGCGGGCGATCAGGGTAAGGCGGCGCGGGGTCGACCAGACGGTGACTTCGCCAACAGCCACGCCGGCGGCACCCATTTCCTTGCGGAACAGCTTTTCGAGGTCAGCGCGTGCGCCGGCCTGCATGCGGGCGGGAATTTCTTCCGAGCGCAGTTCGAGGAGGAAATCGCTCATACCGTCCACCCCGGATACTTCGCTTCCCACTGGGCGCGGTTCTTTTCGATCCATGCCTGGCACGATCCCTTGGCGAGATCGCGCACCCGGCCGATGTAGCTGGCGCGTTCCTGCACCGAGATGACGCCGCGCGCCTGCAGCAGGTTGAACAGGTGGCTCGCCTCGATGGCCTGGTCATAGGCGGCGAGCGGGATTTCCGCCTCTATGCAGCGCTTGCACTCGGCCTCGGCGTGCTGGAAGCCCTTGAACAGGGCCTCGGTGTCGGCAATCTCGAAGTTGTACTTCGACAGCTGCTGCTCGTTGGCGAGGAAGACGTCGCCATAGCTCACGCCTTCGTTGTTGAAGCGCAGGTCATAGACGTTGTCGACGCCCTGGATGTACATGGCGAGACGTTCGAGGCCGTAGGTGAGTTCGCCCGCCACCGGCTTGCAATCGAACCCGCCGACCTGCTGGAAATAAGTGAACTGGGTAACCTCCATGCCGTCACACCAGACTTCCCAGCCCAGCCCCCAGGCGCCGAGCGTCGGGCTTTCCCAGTCGTCCTCGACAAAGCGGATGTCGTGCGCCAGCGGATCGACGCCGATCTCGGCCAGCGATTGCAGGTAGAGTTCCTGCAGGTTTTCCGGGTTCGGCTTCAGGATCACCTGATACTGGTAATAGTGCTGCAGCCGGTTCGGGTTCTCACCGTAGCGGCCGTCGGTCGGGCGGCGGCTCGGCTGCACATAGGCGGCCTTCCACGGCTCCGGCCCCAACGCGCGCAGCGTGGTGGCGGGATGGAACGTCCCTGCCCCCATGCGCATGTCATAGGGTTGCAGGATCAGGCAGCCTTGCGCGCTCCAGAACGAATGGAGACGCAGGATCATGTCCTGGAAGGAAAGCGGTGCAGAAACCTCGGCCATGCGCGGCCCTTTGGCCGATGGAGGGGCGCAAATCAACCTTCGGATGGTGATGTGTCAGGTTGTCTTGACACTGTCAGAGAATCACGACATATAGTCATGTATACCTGACATAAGGACAGGTCTTGATGACATGAACAACAAGCTCAAGGTCCTGCGCGCGATGCGAAACTGGAGTCAGGCGGATCTTGCCGAACACCTCGACGTGTCCCGCCAGGCGGTGAACGCGATCGAGACGGGCAAGCACGATCCCTCACTTCCGCTCGCTTTCCGCATTGCGCGGCTGTTTGAACTTTCGATCGAGGAGATCTTCGATGACCAACACTGATGATATCCGCAGCGAGGGAATGTCGCCATTCAAACGCGCTGCGCTGGTGATCGGCGGCGTCCTGATCGCGGTTTTCGCGCTGGGCGTAATTGTCGGCTATACCAAGGCGGCGATTGCTGGCGGTACGTTCGGCTGGAAGTCACTGCTGGTTTATGTGGTCGCCGCAGCCGTGGTGCTAGGCGGGCTATGGATGATCCGCCGCGGCGCGACGAAATTTACGCTCTCCCGATCGCCGAAGATGCGCGAATACCAGTTGGTCGTGCTCGGCACCTGCCTGCTTGGCGCGGTACTGGGCGGCCTGATGCAACTGGGTGCGCCCGACGGTGCCGATGCGGGCCTGAGCGTGTTTTCATACAATGCGCCGATCAGCCCGGCCGTGGCGGCAGTCATGCTGGCCTCGCTACCCCTGCTCGCCTGGCTCTATTACCGTTGGCACAAGACTGCCGATGAGCACGAGCAGGCTGCCTACAATTTTGGCGCGGTGCTGGGCATCTACACCTATTTCTTCGCCTCGATCGGCTGGTGGGTCGCCTGGCGCGGCGGGATTCTGCTCGAGCCGGACGGCCTCGCCATTTTCTGGGCGGTGATCATCGTCTGGTCGATTGGCTGGATCTGGCATCGCTTCCGCTGAATTTGTCCTCTTTTCTCAAAGCTGTTTCGCCTTAAGGAGTCCCCCATGAAATTTATCTCGAAATCTTTTGCCTGCGCCGCTGCGCTTGCCATCACCTTCGCCGGCGCCCCTGCGTTCGCCAAAACGGCCAAGCCCGCCGCCCCCATGCCATCCACGGCCAAGCCGGCGCTGTGGAAGCTGTCGGACCCTGACACGACGATCTATCTGTTCGGTACTATCCACGTCCTGCCCAAGGGCATCACCTGGCTCGAAGGTCCGGTCGCCACGGCGCTTGACCGTTCGGATACGCTGGTGACCGAGATTCCCGAGGTCCAGCCGGCATCGATGCAGGCGCTGGTCGGCAAGCTGGCGGTGCTGCCCAAGGGCCAGTCGCTGAAAACCGTGCTGCCGGCCAAGGACTATACGCTGGTCACCAAGGCGCTCACCGATAACGGCATTCCGGCCGGCGCGCTCGATCCGCTTGAGCCGTGGTTCGTCGCGGTGACGCTGTCCACTCTGCCCCTGCTGAAGGAAGGCTATTCCCCTGAAAGCGGCGTCGAAGCGGCGCTTCAGGCTCGCGCCAAGACAGCGAAGGTGCCGCAGATCGGCCTGGAAACGGCTGAATTCCAGCTCGGCATCTTCGATGCCCTGCCGCAAAAGTCGCAGGTGTCTTACCTTCGCGAAGTCGTCAAAGGCATGCCCAAACTGAAGGGCCAGATCGATTCCATGGTGCGCTATTGGGCGGTCGGCAACCATGAGAAGCTGGGCCAGATGATGAACGCTGACCAGACCGATCCGGCGCTGATGAAGGCGCTGCTGACCAACCGCAATCGTAACTGGACCGGCTGGATCAAGCAGCGGCTCGACCAGCCGGGCACGGTGTTCATCGCGGTCGGTGCGGGTCACCTCGCCGGTAAGGACAGCGTGCAGTCGATGCTGAAGAAGCAGGGCTTCAAGATCACCCGGGTGCAGTAATCATGCGCAAGCTGCTCGCCGCCCTGACTTTGGCAGCCCTCGCCGCCTGCTCCCGCCCTGACGAGGCGAAGCCGGCAATGTGGGAAGTCACCGGTCCGGGCGGCGAGCATGCCTGGCTGTTCGGCACGATCCACATGCTGCCACGCGCGGCGGAATGGCGATCGCGCGATATCGATCAGGCGCTGGCGAGCGCCGATATGATCGTTCTGGAAATCGCCAATATCGAAGACACCGGCGGCATGGGCGCGGTCTTTACCGAACTGGCCAATAGCCCCGGACTGCCGCCGCTGAGCGAACGGGTTGATCCAACGGTTCGCCCGGCGCTGCAAAAGCTCTACGCCGAAACCAAGGCGCAGGACGCAACCTTTGCCAATGTCGAAACCTGGGCCGCCGCGCTTACCTTGGCCCAACTGGCCAACAAGACCGCGCAGTCAGATCACGGCATCGACCTCGCGCTGGTCAAGGCCGTTCCCGGCAAGCCGCGCGGCGAACTGGAAGGCACGCGCCGGCAACTGGGGATATTCGATACCCTGCCCGAAAAGGAACAGCGCGACCTGCTCAACGCAGCGCTGCGCGATGACCGCGACGAGGCCGGCGAGGTGGAACTGGCCGAGGCGTGGCGCAAGGGGGACATGGCGCTGATCGCCCGCGAAACCCGGACCGGCATCCTTGCCGACCCGGAACTGCGGCAGGCGCTCTATTCGGACCGCAATGCCGCATGGATCGTCCAGATCGAAGACATGCTGCGCAAGGGGCATCGCCCGTTCGTCGCCGTTGGCGCCGCACATCTCGCCGCCGATGATGGCCTGCCCGCACTGATGCAGAAGCGGGGTTGGAAGGTGAAGCGGGTTCAATAGCCCACGCCGGCCAACCCTGCGGCCGCCGTCATTCCTTGCATTTCCCGCGCAACCCCGCTAACGGCGCGCCCTTCCCGTCATGGTCATCCCTGGAGGCGTGACGGAGAAGTTGTACAATTTTTCGTTTTTCGAAAGGCTAGTCATATGAGCGATACTCTGACCCTGCCGGCCGAGACGCGTGATCGGGCAGGCAAGGGAGCCTCCCGTGCACTGCGTCGTGAAGGCCGCGTCCCTGCCGTTGTTTATGGTAACAACGAAGACCCCCAGTCGATCCACATCGAGGAAAAGGAACTGCGCCGCCAGCTTGGCACCGGGCACTTCTTCAACTCGATCGTCGAGATTTCGGTTGGTGGAACGACCGTGCGGACGCTTCCGAAGGACGTTGCATTCCACCCCGTCAGCGATCGTCCGCTGCATGTGGACTTCCTGCGCATTTCGAAGGACCACAAGGTCCACGTCAACGTGCCGGTGCACTTCATCAATGAAGAAGCCTCGCCGGGCCTGAAGCGTGGCGGCGTGCTCAACATCGTTCGTCACGAGCTTGATCTGGTCTGCGACCCGGAAAGCATTCCTGACGAAGTGGCCATCGACGTGACCGGTTTCGACCTTGGCGCTTCGATCCATATCAGCCACGTGACGCTTCCGGCAGGTGCGGTTTCGGCCATTACCGACCGTGACTTCACCATCGCCACCATCGTTGCCCCTTCGGGACTGCGCAGCGAAGCGAGCGAAGCGGCCGAGGGCGAATAATCGCCTGCGGTTTTCCGCTGCATTGACGGGGAAGGCAGGCCTGCCCCATCACAGACCGGGCCACAGCGATGTGGCCCGGTTTTTGTTTGGAGAATTTCAGTGCAGCTTTGGGTCGGCCTAGGCAATCCCGGTCCGCAATATGCCATGCACCGGCACAATGTCGGCTTCATGGTCTGCGATACGCTCGCCGATTTTCACGACTTCGGCCCCGTGCAGAAGAAGTTCCAGGGCTGGCTGCAAGAGGGGCGCATCGGCACTGAAAAGGTGCTGCTGCTGAAACCGGCGACCTTCATGAACGAATCTGGCCGCGCCGTTGGTGAGGCGCTGCGCTTCTACAAACTTGGCACCGACGCACTGACCGTGTTCCATGACGAGCTCGACCTCGCTCCCTTCAAGGTCAAGGTGAAGCAGGGCGGCGGCACGGCGGGTCATAACGGCCTGCGTTCGATCGACCAGCACCTCGGTCCTGACTTCCGCCGAGTGCGGCTCGGCATCGGCCATCCGGGGCACAAGGACCGGGTGACCGGTTATGTGCTGGGCAATTACGCCAAGTCCGAAATGGACGATCTCGCCAGCATGCTCGGCGCGGTGGCGGCAGAGGCCGAATGGCTGACCAAGGGCGACGACGTGCGTTTCATGAGCGATGTCGCGCTGCGCCAGCAGGACTGAGGCCAATGCGCCGCGTCCTGATTATCGGATCGCCGGGTGCGGGAAAATCGACGCTTTCGCGGGCGCTGGCGGCGCGGACCGCTCTGCCGCTTTACCACATGGACCGGCTGCACTGGCTGCCCGGCTGGATCGAGCGCGACCGCGACGAGGCATTTGGCGAAGTGCGCGAGGTGCAGGCGCAGGAACGCTGGATCATCGACGGCAATTACGGCTCCACCCTGCCCGAACGGGTCAAGCGCGCCGATACCGTGGTCTGGCTCGACTATCCCACCGCGCAATGCCTGTGGCGCGTATTCCGCCGCTGGTGGCAGTATCGCGGCACCAACCGGCCGGACATGACCGAAGGCTGCAACGAGAATATCAATTGGGAATTCCTCCATTTCGTCGCCACGTTCCGCCGTGGCTGGCATGAGCGCAACGGGCAGGCCTTGTGCAACTTCCCGGGAACAGTGATCAAGCTGTCATCCCAGCGTGAAACCGATGCCTGGCTGGCGACTATACCCCCCGCCTGATTTCACCTCGACAGCGGCGCGCGCTGCGATAGTCTCCGCTTCGGGAAGGGCCGATGGAGACTCCGATGGAAGAGCTGACCAGAAGAACCGTGCTGGCCGGAACCGGTACCCTTGTTGCCGCATTTGCCGCATCGGCAGGCAATGCCGCCAGTCCTGCTGCCAAACCCGATCTCAAGGGCAAGTCGATCCTTATCACCGGCACCTCGTCGGGCTTTGGCCGCGTGGGGGCGCTGCTCTATGCACGGCTTGGGGCCCAGGTCTTCGCGACGATGCGGAACCTGCCGCGACCGGAAGCGGACGAACTGCGCAAGATCGCCAAGGACGAAAAGCTCGATATCACCGTCCTGCCGCTCGACGTGCGGAGCGAGGCGCAGGTCAATGCGACCATTGCGCAGGCCGAGAAACTGGCCGGCGGCGCGCTCGACGTACTGGTCAACAATGCCGGTGTGGTCTTCGGCGGTCCGGTCGAGGTGCATGACATGGAGGCGGCGCAATTCGCCTTCGACACCAACGTCTTCGGACCCCTGCGCACCATGCGCGCCGCCCTGCCTGCAATGCGAGCCCGCAAGTCGGGCGTGATCGTCAACATCTCCTCGCAGCAGGGGCGTTTCGTCATGGCCGGCGGCGGGCTCTATGCGCCGACCAAGTTTGCGCTCGAGGCCATGAGCGAGCAGCTTGCCTATGAAGTCGCTCCGCACGGGATCGAAGTGTTGATCATCGAACCGGGCGGCTATCCGACCAGTGTCGGCATCAACCGCGCGCGTTATCAGAACGAACTTGCCGCCCGCATTCCCGAACGCCACGCCAGTGGCTATGCCGAGCAGGTCGCCCGGTTGAAGGCCCCGCCCCCGGATCCGGCGCGCGTGGCGGCGGCTATGGCGGCTTCTCCCATGGGCCGCAGCGATCCGATCGACATTCCCAATGCCATCGCCGAAGTGCTCGCCATGACGCCTGGGTCTCGCCCGCTGCGCCGGGCAGTCCACCCGGTCAGCCGCCCGCAGGAGCCGATCAACGAGGTATCGCGGCAGGTTCAGCTCAAGCTGGCAGAGGGCAGCCCGAACGGTGTCTGGGTGAAAGCCGTGCTCGACTGAGGTCCGACAGGGGTGGCGCTCAGGCCAACACACCGCTAAGCGCGCGCCAGCTTATCTATAGGATCAAGAGAAAATGGGTTTCCGCTGCGGTATCGTCGGCCTGCCGAATGTCGGCAAGTCTACCCTGTTCAACGCGCTGACTGAAACGCAGGCGGCGCAGGCGGCGAACTATCCGTTCTGCACGATCGAGCCGAACGTCGGCAATGTCGGCGTGCCCGATCCCCGGCTGGATCAGCTCGCCGCCATCGCCGGCAGCCAGAAGATCATTCCAACCCAGCTCGGCTTCGTTGACATCGCGGGCCTCGTGCGCGGGGCGAGCAAGGGCGAAGGCCTCGGCAACCAGTTCCTCGGCAACATCCGCGAGGTCGATGCCATCGTCCACGTGCTGCGCTGCTTCGAGAATGACGACATTCAGCACGTCGACAACAAGGTCGATCCGGTGTCCGACGCCGATACGGTCGAAACCGAACTGATGCTTTCCGACCTCGAGAGCCTCGAAAAGCGCGTTCCCGCCGCACAGAAAAAGGCCGCGCAGGGCGACAAGGAAAACAAGCTGATCGCCGCCGTGCTCGCCCCCGCGCTCGTACTGCTGCGCGAAGGCAAGCCCGCCCGCCTCGCCCGTCCTGATGGTGAAGACGAACTGCGCGTGTTCAATCAGGCCCAGCTGCTCACCGCCAAGCCGGTACTCTACGTCTGCAACGTGGACGAAGAGAGCGCCGCCAATGGTAACGACTTTTCCGCCAAGGTCTTCGAAAAGGCCAAGGCCGAGGGCGCCAATGCCGTGATCGTCTCCGCCGCCATCGAGAGCGAACTGGTCGGCATGGACCCGGAAGAGCGCATGGTTTTCCTTGAAGAGATGGGCCTCCACGAAACCGGTCTCGCCCGCGTGATCCGCTCGGGCTATGACCTGCTCCACCTGATCACCTTCTTCACCGTTGGCCCCAAGGAAGCGCGGGCATGGACCGTACACCGCGGTGCCAAGGCCCCGGACGCGGCAGGCGAGATCCACTCCGACATGCAGCGCGGCTTCATCCGTGCCGAAACCATCGCCTTCGATGATTTCATCGGTCTCGGCGGCGAATCCGGCGCCAAGGATGCCGGCAAGCTGCGGCAGGAAGGCAAGGAATACGTCGTGCAGGACGGTGACGTCATGCACTTCAAGTTCAACGTCTGATCGGCTATATTGCCATCATGGTGCGCCGCCTGCTTGCCTGTCTGCTGATCCTCTGCCTCGCGGCCCCGGCGCTGGCCGTGTCGCAGCATTGCGCCGAGCCGGTACAGGTGAGCGAAACCGACACTCAGGCGCATCACGGCCATCACCAGCCCGAAGCGCCCGTCCAGAAGCAGGCCGGCGCGGTGCCGCATGACTGCATCGGTTGCATCGCGCCCTATTCCGATGGCCTGCGCCTCAGCGCTCAGCCTTTCGTCTTTGCCGCAGAGCCGGTCGCGGCAATTACCGACCAACTCAGCGGATTCGCCGTCCAGCCCGCCCTGCCGCCGCCGCGAGCCTGATTGCTTCGCCGCGTGATGCGGCGCATTTCCAGCAATCAGAACAGGACCTATTCCGATGAGAATGACCCGCTTGGCGGCGCTTGCCTGCGCCGCTTCGATCGCCAGTCCAGCGCTGGCGCAGAACCACAAACATGATCACGGCGCGCATGAAGAGGCGCCGGCTGCCGGGCCTGCGCCTGCCCCTGCCCCAGCTCCGGCGCCCGTTTCTGCTCCCGCAGCAGATCCCCATGCTGGCCACAATATGTCCGGCCACGACATGACCGGCCACGAAATGAAGGGCATGGATCACAAGGCGGACCACTCTGTGTCGACCCAGCCTGCCGAGGGCTCCGGCACCGCGCGTCTCCCAGCACTCGAAGGCGGGATGCGTGGGCTGCACATCAATTCGGGCAACTGGATGGTGATGCTCCACGGCGACGTGTCGGCCAAGTACACCAAGGCCACCGGCCCGCGCGGCGATGACAAGTTCTATTCCACCTCAATGCTCATGGCCGTCGCCCAGACCGAGCCGGAATGGGGCCGCGTGCAGCTGAAATCGATGCTCAGCCTTGAACCGGCGATGGATGCCGAGGGCTACCCCAACCTTTTCGCGACGGGTGAGACGGCAGGCGGCCTGCCGCTGGTCGATCGCCAGCATCCGCACGATCTGTTCATGGAACTTGCGGCGCGCGTTGATTTCAACATTGGCGATAAGACGCGCCTGTTCCTCTATGGCGGCCCGGTCGGCGAACCCGCGCTTGGACCCTCGGCCTTCATGCATCGCGGGTCGGCGGCCTATAATCCCGAGCCGCCCATCGCGCACCACTGGTTCGATTCGACGCACATTACCTATGGCGTCGTCACGGCTGGCCTTGCCGGCAACACGTGGCAGATCGAAGCCTCGGCTTTTCGTGGGCGCGAGCCTGACGAAGACCGCTGGGATATCGAGACGCCGAAGCTCGATTCCTGGTCGGTGCGCGGCACGCTGAACCCGACGCCCAACTGGGCGATTCAGGCCAGCTACGGCGAGATCAAGGAGCCTGAGGCCGTGCACCCCGGTGAGAACGAGCATCGCTTCACCGCCTCTGCGCACTATGCCAGCGAGGCGGTCTCCGCCATGCTCGCCTACAGCGCCAAGAAGCGTGTTCCGGGCGAAACCCTTTCGGCATGGCTGGGCGAAGTGAACTGGAAGCTCGACAGCAAGAACGTGCTGTTCGGACGGTTCGAGAACGTGGCGAATGACGAGCTGTTCCCCGATCACAGCCACCCCCTGCATGACGAAAAGTTCCGCGTCAGCAAGTTCCAGGCGGGATACGCACGGCGCATTCCGCTGGGTGACACGTTCCAGCTGGCACTCGGCGGCAGTGTCGCCGCCTATGCCAAGCCGGATGTGCTGGATCCCTATTACGGGAAGTCGCCGATGGGCTATACGCTCTTCGCGAAACTCTCGTTGGGACACTAGACGCATGGAATGGTTCGAGGATCTGGTACTGGACAAGGTCGAACGCTTCGGCTCTTACGCGGTCACGCGTGAGGAAGTGCTCGATTTCGCGCGCAAATATGATCCCCAGCCGTTCCACCTCGATGACGCCGCCGCCGCGCAGACCCACTTCGGGCGCGTGGCGGCGAGCGGTTGGCACACCTGCGGCATGACCATGGCGATGATCGTGAAATATCAAGACGAGCGCGGCCATCAGGGGCTTGGCTCACCCGGCATCGACGAACTGCGCTTCCTTAAGCCGGTCTATCCCGGCGACACGCTCACCTGCGAGCGCGAAGTGCTGGAAAAGCGGGTCAGCGCGTCGAAGCCCGACATGGGGATTTTCCGGACGCGCGTGCGGACGCTGAACCAGCATGGCGAGGCGGTGCTGAGTTATGTGGCGAATGCGTTTGTGCAGGTGCGGCCGGGCTGATCACTTCCGCCCAAACAGCTTCTCGACATCACCCAGCGCCAGTTTAACCCACGTCGGCCGCCCATGATTGCACTGGCCCGAACGCGGCGTGCGTTCCATTTCCCTGAGCAGTGCGTTCATCTCGGCAACTGACAGCGAGCGCCCTGCCCGCACCGATCCGTGGCAGGCCATCGTCGCCAGTACGAGGTCGAGCCGTTCGCCGAGCAGCAGGGCATCGCCGTTCTGGGCAAGGTCGTCGGCAATATCGCGGACGAGGGCCTGGACGTCACCCTGACCTAGTACCGAGGGGACCGAGCGGACCAGCATCGCGTCCGGGCCGAAGCGTTCGAGCGTGAGGCCGAAGCGGGCAAAGTCTTCCGCACGTTCCTCAAGCCGGTCGCAGACCGGTTCGTCGAGTTCGACGACTTCGGGGATTAGCAGCGCCTGCGCATTGGTCATTTTGTCGCCCGCCCCGGCGGCTTTGAGCCGTTCCAGCACCAGCCGTTCGTGCGCGGCGTGCTGGTCGACGATGATCAGGCCGTCCTCCGCCTCGGCGACGATATAAGTGCCCGCAACCTGTCCGCGCGCCACCCCGAGCGGGAATTGCTGCGCCTCCGCCGGCTGCTCTTCCGCCATTTCGGCGCGGGCCATTGGCGGGGCCATCACGGCCACTTCATAGCCGCGCCACGCCTGCCCGGCATCGCTTACCCGCGACAGCGGCGCGGAATATTCCCGCGCGAACAACGAGCCGAGCGTCGGTTCAGGTCGCACCGGTTCAACCTGCCACTGCGCCATCGCGGAAGCGGCAGGAGCCTGCGCGCTGCGCCGGTCGCCGCTGTCGAGCGCTTGCCTCAGACCACCAACGATGAAGCCGCGCACAAAGCCGGGATCGCGGAAACGGACTTCGGTCTTGGCCGGATGGACATTCACGTCGACATCCTGCGGCGGCAGGTCGAGGAACAGCGCCAGCACCGCGTGGCGGTCGCGCGCCAGCATGTCCGAATAGGCACCGCGCACAGCGCCGATCAGCAGCCGGTCCTTCACCGGGCGGCCATTGACGAACAGGTACTGGTGATCGGCCACACCGCGGTTGTAGGTCGGCAGGCCGGCCACGCCGGTCAGCCGCATGTCACCGCGCTCGACCGAGACGGCCACGCCGTTGTCCGCCAGTTCGCGCGCGATGATCCGCGCCACGCGCTCGGCCAGCGCCTCGCCGGGTTGGACTGCGAGTGCGCGGCGACCGTCGTGTTCCAAGGTGAAGCCGATGTCCGGCCGCGCCATGGCCAGCCGGCGCACGACATCAAGGCAGGCGGCGTATTCAGACCGCGCCGAGCGCAGGAATTTGCGCCGCGCCGGGACCTGCGCGAACAGGTTCTCGACCCGGATGCGGGTGCCGGGCGGGAGCGCCGCCGGGCCTTCCTCGGCCAGCTTGCCGTGATCGATCACGCGTTGCCACCCGCTGTCCTCGCCCCGCACGCGGCTTTCGATGGTGAGACGGGCGACCGACGCGATCGAAGGCAGGGCCTCGCCGCGAAAGCCCAGTGTGGCGACCAGTTCGATCGCCTCATCCGGCAGCTTTGACGTCGCGTGGCGTTCCAGCGCCAGTTCCATCTCCGCCGGGTCCATGCCGCAGCCATCGTCGGTCACTTCGATCAGGTCGAGCCCGCCGGCTGACAGGCGCACGGCGATGTTCGTCGAACCTGCATCAATGGCGTTCTCGACCAGCTCTTTCAGCGCAGCAGCAGGCCGTTCGACCACCTCGCCGGCGGCGATGCGGTTTACAAGATTTTCGGGCAGGCGGCGGATCACTGGCATTGCGCGGTTAGCCTAGCGGTGAAGCGATGCGAATTCGAGCCGGAGCGCGGCGGAATCTGTGGCTAGCCCAACAAAATTTTGGCCTTTCCCGGGGGCATGCGCTAATGGGCGGCCTCCCCCGCCTTCCGGCCGGCCTATAGCCACCGCAGGAAATGCGGTTAATAGTTTGTTATAAAACGGATTTTTCAATGGCATCCTTCCTGTCGCGATTCTTCAAACTTGGCTCGCAGAACATGGCAATCGATCTGGGGACGGCGAACACGCTGGTCTATGTGCAGGATCGCGGAATTGTCCTTAATGAACCGTCGGTTGTCGCGATTGAGACGATCAATGGCGTCAAGCGCGTGAAGGCCGTTGGCGACGACGCGAAGATGATGATGGGCAAGACCCCGGACAGCATCGAAGCCATCCGCCCGCTGCGCGATGGCGTGATCGCCGACATCGAAGTCGCCGAAGAAATGATCAAGCACTTCATTCGCAAGGTGCATGGCGGCCGCTCGGTATTCCGCCGGCAGGAAATCGTGATCTGCGTGCCCTCGGGCTCGACCTCGGTGGAACGCCGCGCGATCCGTGACGCGGCATCGAACGCCGGCGCTTCGGAAGTGTTTCTCATCCTTGAGCCGATGGCTGCCGCTATCGGTGCTGACATGCCGGTGACCGAACCGATCGGCTCGATGGTGGTCGATATCGGCGGCGGCACGACCGAAGTCGCCGTGCTGTCGCTGCGCGGCCTCGCTTACACCACGTCGGTGCGTGTTGGCGGTGACAAGATGGACGAAGCCATCGTTTCCTATGTCCGCCGCCATCACAACCTGCTGATCGGCGAAGCCACGGCAGAGCGCATCAAGAAGGACTACGGCGTTGCCACCACGCCGCTCGACGGCATTGGTGAGACGATCCACATCAAGGGCCGCGACCTCGTCAACGGCGTGCCCAAGGAAATCACCATCACGCAGGCCAACCTGGCCGAGGCGCTTAACGAACCGATCAGCGCCATTGTCGAAGGCGTTCGCATCGCGCTCGAAAACACCGCGCCGGAACTGGCTGCAGACATCGTCGACCAGGGCATCGTGCTTACGGGCGGCGGCGCACTGATCAAGGGACTCGACGAATTCCTGCGCGAGGAAACCGGCCTGCCGGTCTCGGTCGCAGAGGATCCGCTGTCCTGCGTCGCTCTCGGCACCGGGCGGGCGATGGAAGAACCGATGTACCGCGGCGTTCTGATGACCGCCTGATCGTCTTGAGGAATATCGGCGGTCGCAAGCGTCTGGAGGGGCTGGAAGCGCGAACGTCGGGATAGAAGGAGAGGCGCATGGCGCCGCCGAGCAACCGGCGCACCGGCTTTTCCAAACGGGCGCAGTATACAAATTTCTTCGGCTACATCGCCGCTATCGCCGGCGCGCTGCTGGGCGGCGCGCTGCTGATCGTGTCTTTCGTCGACCCCAACGCCTTTTCCGGCCTGCGCGGTCTGGCCTCTGACGGAGCGCGCCCGATGGCCACGGCCACGGCCACCGTTCGCTCGGAAAGCAGCGGATTTTTCGATACAATCGGCGGCTATTTCACGCGCGGCAGCCGGGTCGCCCGGCTAGAGCGTGAGGCCGAGATCAACCGCGTTCGTCTCGCCGAAGCTGCTGCCCTCGCCAACGAGAACCGCCGGCTGAAGGCGTTGATGCACATGCCGGTCGAAGGCGTGGTCCCGGTCGCCAAGGCGCAACTTATTGCCTCCACCGGCTCCAGCCTGCGCCGGTTTGCCACGCTGTCCGCCGGATCAAGCGCCGGCGTGGCGACGGGAATGCCGGTGCGATCGCCACTTGGCCTTGTCGGACGCGTGCTCGAAGTGTCGCGCGGCACCTCACGCGTGCTGCTGATTACCGACAGCGAGAGCGTGGTTCCGGTGCGGCGCTCTACCGATGGCATCGTCGCTACGGCGCGCGGGGTTGGCGATGGCACGATGCAGCTCGAGCTGGTCAGCCTTGGCATCAATCCGCTGAAACCGGGCGACATCTTTGTGACCTCGGGTTCCGGCGGGCTTTACCGGCCGGGAATTGCCGTGGCCGTGGTCATGGCCGTAACCCGCGACGGGGCCACCGCCCGCGTGCTGAGCGATCCCGCGTCGAGCGAATTCGTGGTTGTCGAGCCGGTCTACATTGCCGCGCTGGGAATGCCTGACGCATCGGTAAGCGCTGCCCCGCCGCCAGCTCCGGCGAAGAAGTAATGGCCAGTCGTCCGCCGCTTTTTCCGCAGCGCCGGTACCGCAAGGAAATCAACCGCTCGCATTCACCGGTGCTGGCGAATGTCATGCCGTGGCTGTCGATCATGCTGGCCTCGGTCGTGCCGCAGTGGCTGTCGATCTTCTCCGCGCCGGTGCTGCCGCCGTTCGGCTACCTGATGCTCGTCGCCTGGCGGCAAGTGCGCCCCGGTGTGCTGCCGGTCTGGGCTGGCCTGCCGCTCGGCCTGTTCGACGATCTCTATTCGGGATTGCCGCTGGGTAGTGGCATCCTGCTGTGGTCGTTGACGCTGATCGCGATGGAATTGCTTGAGGCGACCTATCCCTGGCGCGGCGTGCTGGTCGACTGGCTGGTCGGGTCTGTGCTTGCGACCGGCTATATCCTGCTGACCTGCCTGATCGGCGGACACGGCGCACCGGCCATTGCTGTTACTCCGGTGCTGTTCCAGATTCTCGCCTCGATATTACTGTTTCCGCTGGTCGGCCGCTTCGCCGCCTGGTGCGACCGGCTCCGGCTCATCCGCTTTCGGAGCATCCGGTGATGTGGAAGCGATTCAGGGATCGCTTCAGCCAGCGAACCCAGAAGCACATCACGAGCGGCCAGTTGGCCAACTCGTTCGACCGGCGCGCAATCGTCATCGGCGGCTTGCAGGCCGGCGTGGGCGTGCTGCTCGCCACGCGGATGACGTGGATCGCCGTAGCTGAGAACGAGCATTTCAAGACGCTGTCCGAAAGCAACCGAGTCAACCTCAGCCTGATACCGCCGAGACGCGGCCTGATCCTTGATCGCAACAACCAGACTATCGCGGCGAACCAGCAGTACTACCGTGTCGATCTTATTCCTGAACGCGTGCCCAATCTTCAGGAGACGCTGGGCCAGTTGGGCCAGATCCTCAGCCTGACGCCCGAAAAGCTGCAGGACCTGAAGGACAAGATCGAGGAATCGCAGGGCTTCCAGCCGGTCGAGATCAGCGCCCGGCTCGAACGTTCGCAGTTCGATGCGATCAACGTCCGTTTGCCCGAATTGCCCGGCGTTCTGCCGCAGCGCGGCTTTACCCGGCTCTATCCGACCGGGCCTTCAGTGGCGCATCTGGTCGGCTATGTCGGGCCGGCAACCGCAGACGAATACAAGAAAGACCGCGATCCCCTGCTGATCACGCCGGGCTACAAGGTCGGCAAGGACGGTCTGGAAAAGCAGTTCGAGCAGACCCTGCGCGGGGTTCCGGGCGCGCGGCGCACCGAAGTTACAGCCAATGGCCGCGTCGTGCGCGACTTGGAAATGCGCGACGATGTGCAGGGCAACCCGATCAAGCTGACGATCGATGGCGCGCTTCAGGACTTCGCCGCGCGGCGCATCGGCCTCGAATCGGCGGCGGTCGTGGTGATCGATTGCGACACGGGGGGTATCCTCGCGCTCTGCTCGATGCCCGCCTTCGATCCGAACAGCTTCATTGGCGGGATCGGCCGCGTTGAGTGGAAAATGCTCAACGACGATGATCACATCCCCTTGCTCAACAAGGCGCTGCGCGGGCTCTATCCGCCGGGATCGACGATGAAGCCAATGGCGACGCTGGCGCTGCAATTGCACGGGGTCGATCCGGAAGAGCGCGTTAGCTGCCCCGGTGGCTACCGTCTCGGCAACCGCTTTTTCCGCTGTGATGCCGTTCACGGTTCCGTGAACATGCGCGAATCGATCGAGCACAGCTGCAACACCTATTTCTGGTCGATGGCGCACCGGGTTGGCTATGATGCCATTGCGCCTGTCGCCAAGATGCTTGGTCTCGGGCAGGAATTCGATCTGCCGATTTCCTCGCAGCGTTATGGCACGATCCCGGACGCGGCGTGGAAGATGCGGCGTTACAAGCAGGAATGGAGCGCGGCGGATTCGCTCAATGCATCGATTGGCCAGGGCTATGTCTCGGTTTCGCCGCTCCAACTGGCGGTGATGACGTCGCGCATTGCCAGCGGCAAGAACCTCCAGCCGTCGCTGATCCATGGCCACCCCAAGCCGTTCGGGCCTGCCTTCCCCTTCACGCCCGAACAGCTCGCCGTGGCGCATGACGGCATGTTCCGCGTGGTCAACGGATCGGGCACCGGGGTGGGAAGCAAACTGCCCTTCGACAATATCCAGATGGCCGGCAAGACCGGCACAGCGCAGGTGCGGGCCATGGTCGCGCGCGGGCACGTGGGTGACTGGAAGTCGCGCGATCACTCGCTGTTCATCGCCTATGCGCCGACGGACCGGCCGAAATATGCAATCTCGGTCGTGGTCGAACACGGCACCTTTGGTGCGCGCGCCGCCGCGCCGATTGCCAAGGACGTGTTCACTTATCTGTTCGATCCGGCCAAGGCATGGGCGATCCTTCTCGAAATGGAAAAGGGCTGGGGCGGCACGCCATCGGAACGCATGTCGGCAAAGTACCGCGCCTATACCGCCGCTTACGGGACTTCCGCGGCCAAGGTCGGCGGTGACAAAGCGGTCGAGGAAGCCAAGGACAAGGCCGAGAAGGCCGCAACCCCGCCGGACAAGATCGTCAACGATGTGATCGTGCCGCGCAGTGAGGTTGACGAGACCAAGGGCACGCCGGTCCCGGCTACGGTGCCCTCGCCCTCACCGGCTGCAGCCCCGCAAGCGGAGGCGCCGCAATGATGTGGCGCAACGCCATTCCCGAACCGATCGCCCGCCAGCCATGGCGCGTGCTGATCCCGCTGTTCGCGCTCGTCCTATTCGGAGCCTCGGTGCTCTATACGGCGGCGGGCGGCTCAATGGCGCCCTGGGCATCGAGCCATCTGATCCGCTTCGGGGTGTTTCTGGTGATGGCGCTGGTGATCGCGGCCATTCCCAAGGACCTGTTCAAGTTCGGAGCCTATCCGATCTACGGTGCCGTTGTCGTCCTCCTGATCCTCGTCGAACTGATCGGAGGGATCGGTGGTGGTAGCCAGCGCTGGCTCAACCTTGGTTTCATGACGTTGCAGCCCTCGGAACTGATGAAGCCGGTGATCGTGCTGGTCATGGCGCGCTTTTATTCGGACTTGCCGCCTTCAATGACCGCTGAATTCAAGGCGCTGGTCCCCGCGCTCGGCCTGCTGGCAATCCCGGCGCTGCTGGTCATGTTGCAGCCCGACCTTGGCACCGGCCTCGCCATCAGCTTTGGTGCAATCGTCGTGATCTTCCTTGCCGGGCCGCCGATGCGCTGGTTCGTGGCCGGGGGCGCCGCCGCGCTTGTTGCCGCGCCCATCGCCTTTTTCTTCCTGCTGCACGATTACCAGCGCAAGCGCGTGTTCGTGTTCCTCGATCCCGAGGCTGATCCCAGCGGCACCGGCTATCACATTCTACAGTCAAAGATCGCCATTGGTTCGGGCGGCCTGACCGGCAAGGGTTTCGGCAACGGTTCACAATCCATGCTCGGCTACCTGCCCGAGGCGCATACCGACTTCGTCTTCGCCACGATGGCGGAGCAGTGGGGCCTGCTGGGCGGGTTGTTTGTAATCGGCACCTTCATCCACATCCTGCGCTGGGGAATGCGCGTGGCAGACCGGGCGCCGGACCGGTTCTCGCAGCTTCTTGCGGCGGGCATGACCTGCACGGTGTTCTTCTACATGGCGATCAACCTGATGATGGTCATGGGCCTCGCTCCGGTGGTTGGCATCCCCCTGCCCTTCGTCAGCCATGGCGGTTCTTCGATGATGACGAACATGATCTGTCTGGGCACGATCATGGCAGTCGACCGCTGGACCCGCAGCCGCGGGCGGTGGGCAGACTAAGCCGCGAATTCAGGCTGGCCTGTCGGCTCGGAAAATTAGATCGAAAAAACCCCTTCCATCGCTCGAATCAAGCGCTATAGGGGGCGCTCCCGAGATTCGGGACCCCGCGGAACTTACCGCCCGTGTGGACGCATAGCTCAGTTGGTAGAGCAGCTGACTCTTAATCAGCGGGTCCTTGGTTCGAGCCCAAGTGCGTCCACCACCCCCCTTCTCCATTCCGCTCTTCGCTCCCGCGCTGAAAGCAAAACTTCGTTGCGTGCCGCCGTGCTGCACTGCACAAAGCGGCAATGCGGATAGCCATCGTCGATGAAAGCGCAACGCGTGCTGCGGTGATCCGCGAGGGCCTTGCCGCGTTCGACGATTGTGAAACTTTCGTGGTCACGGAAAGGCGCGGACTTGTTGCCCGCATTGGCGAGATTGCGCCAGACATCGTGCTGATGGACCTCGGCAATCCTTCACGCGACGTGCTGGAAGAATACTTCGCCGTCAGCCGCGCGCTGGATCGGCCGATCGCCATGTTCGTTGATGAGAGCGACGAGGAATCGATCGCCGCATCGATTGATGCCGGCGTCTCCTCCTATGTTGTCGATGGACTGGCACCGCACCGCATCCGCCCGATTCTCGATCTTGCCGTGCGCCGCTTCAACGCCTTCGCCCGCCTGCAGTCGGACCTGGCCGAAGCCAAGGGCAAGCTGGCCGAACGCGAGACGATCGACCGCGCAAAGCGGATCCTGATGGACACCCGCGGCTGCGGGGAGCCTCAGGCCTATACCGAACTGCGCAAGGCGGCGATGGATCAGGGGCGACGAATTATCGACATTGCCGAGGCTGTTGTCACCGCACACAGCTTGCTGGGAGGAAAATGATGGCCCGCGAATTCTCCATCGGCTTCCTTCCGCTGGTCGATGCGGCGCTGCCGATCCTGGCGCAGGAACACGGCTTTGCCGAGGCCGAAGGTCTGACCATTCGCATGGTCCGCGATACCAGCTGGGCGACAGTGCTTGACCGGCTGCTTTATGGCCACAGCGACGCCGCGCACATGGTCGCGCCGCTCGCCATTGCGACGACTCTGGGCCGGGGCCGGCCGGCAGTGCCGCTGTCCGCTCCGTTCGTGCTGGGGCTGAACGGCAATGCCGTGACCTTCACAACCGCGATTGCCGACAGGATTTCACCCGGTGCCGGCCTTGGCGATCCCGCAGAGGTGGGGCGCAAGCTTGCCGAACTCGCGGCAGAGCGCGTGGCCGCTGGCCATCCGCTGCGCTTCGGCGTGGTGCACCGCTATTCGAGCCACAACTACATGCTGCGCTACTGGCTAGCTGCCTGCGGGATTCGCCCGGATCGCGATGTCGAGATTGCCACCGTGCCGCCGCCGTTCTGCGCTGACGCGCTCGAGGCTGGGGAGGTCGATGCGATCTGCGTGGGTGAGCCGTGGAACAGCGTGGCAGTGGAACGCGGCGTCGGGCGCATCGTGCTCGCGACCGCGCAGATCTGGCGGCGCGGTCCGGAAAAGGTGCTCGCCCTGCGCGAACCGGTGCTGGCCGATCGCCGCGAGGAGGTCGAGGCCCTGATCCGCGCGCTGATCGCGGCAGGCCGGCACTTCATCGATCCGGAGAACTGGGAGGCCAATGCCGCGATTCTTGCCCGGCCAGCCTATCTCGATGGCTCTGCCGAACTGATCCAGCGCGCCATTGCCGATCGCCTGCTGCTCGCCAAGGGCACCGAGCCGGTGCACTATCCCGACTTCATGTTTCAGTACCGCGAGGCTGCGAATTTTCCCTGGGTCAGTCAGGCCCAGTGGCTCTACACCCAGATGGTGCGTTGGGAAGGCACGCCGTTCGACGCTGGTGAGGCTGCCCGCGCAGCCCGGGTATTCCGCCCTGACGTATACCGCAGCGCCCTGCTCGGCACGCAGGAGCCGCTGCCGGGGGCAAGTTCGAAGGTTGAAGGCAGTGTTGAAACCCAGCTCGCGGTCGGCACGCAGCAGGGCAAAATGACACTGGAAAGCAATGCTTTCTTCGATGGCGGCGTGTTCGATCCATCGTCGCTTGAGGCTTACCTTTCGCACCTGCCGTAAATTTTCTGCTGCAGCGCAATAAATTTCGCTTGCGTCCGATCGGCCGAATCGCTTACCCAAAGGGCACAGGAGTGGAGTGACCCAAAGCCGGGTCGCACTCATCCGCCCTGTATCATTCACATGCGTGGCAACGGTGCCGCCCGATTTGGCCTCCCTTCAGGAGACCAGTTCGAGGCGGCTTTTTGTTGTTTGCGCTTCTGTCACGGGGAATGGCGCGATGAATACGGTTCACAGGTTCGGGTTCGATCGGCGGGGAATGTTCGCGGCGCTGCTCGCCAGTGCGGCGCTGGCCGGATGCGGCGGCGGCGGTTCAAGCGCTCCGGTTGACACCAGCGACGTCGCCAAGGTCGCCGCTGAAAAGGGGATCGAGAAGTCGAACCTCAAGCTCGGCTTCATCAAGCTGACCGACATTGCCCCGCTGGTCGTCGCCAAGGAAAAGGGCTTCTTTGCCGAAGAAGGTCTCAACGTAACACTTGAACCGCAGGCCAACTGGAAGGTGCTTCTAGACGGCGTGACCGGCAGCCAGCTCGACGGCGCGCACATGCTTGCGGGACAAGTGCTGGCGTCCGCCGCCGGCATCGGTGCCAAGCAGAAGTTGATCACTCCTTTCAGCCTCGACATCAATGGCAAGGCCGTGACGATCTCCAACGAGGTCTATGGCCTGATCGCCCCCACCCTGCCCAAGGGTGCCGATGGCAAGGTAGCGCATCCGGTTTCCGCCGCCGCACTCAAGCCCGTCGTCGCCAAGTTCAAGGGGGACGGCAAGCCATTCAAGATGGGCATGGTTTTCCCGGTATCGACGCACAATTACGTGCTGCGCTACTGGCTTGCCGCTGGCGGCCTGAACCCCGGCTATTACCTGCCTGGCGACACCGCTGGCACCACAGGCGCGGAGGTCCAGCTTTCGGTAACCCCGCCGCCGCAGATGCCAGCAACGCTCGAAGCCGGCACGATCAACGGCTTCTCGGTCGGCGAACCGTGGAACCAGGCTGCGGTCGCCAAGAAGATCGGCGTGCCGATCATCGTCGATCCCGATATCGCCGGCACCACGGGTGACAAGGTATTCGGCCTGACCGAGGAATTCACGACCAAAAACCCCAAGACCACACAGGCCCTCGTCCGCGCGCTGATCAAGGCTTCAATGTGGCTCGATGCCGAGGGCGGCAAAAACCGGCCTGAAGCGGTCAAGTTGCTCGCCTCGCCGAAATATGTCGGGGCTGACGAAAAGGTGCTGATGGCATCGATGACCGGCAAGTTCACCTTCGGTGATGGTGACACCCGCGATACGCCGGAATTCAACCTCTTCTTCGACCAGCAGGCCAGTTATCCGTTCTGGTCCGACGGCATCTGGTTCCTCACCCAGATGCGCCGCTGGGGCCAGATCGCCGAGGCCAAGCCTGACCAGTGGTATCTCGATACGGTCAAGGCCGCATACCGCACCGATCTATACGATGCCGCTGCCGCCAGCCTTGTCGCCGAAGGCAAGATCCCGGCCGATACCTTCCCCAAGACCGACGGTTACCGCACCTACACCCGCAAGGCGATTGACGGTGTGACCTTCGATCCGCGCAAGCCTGCTGCCTATGCCGCCGGTTTCGCCATCGGGCTCAAGGATGGCCAGAAGGTCAGCGCCGCCGGCGTCAAGTAACGCGCAGCATCCGAAGACAGGGAATGATAGACATGAATGCCGCCCCGCTCAGGAAAGAAGAATTTGCCATGACCGACGAAGTGGACCCGCCGGTCGAGGCAAAGTCGTCAGCCACCACGGCCGCCGAAACAAAGCTTCCTACCCGGGCGGGCGCGCTGCTCGCCAAACTGCCCCCGGCCCGCGACATTTATGATGCCGCATGGCCGCCGGTTGCGGGCGTCTTGATCTTCCTCGCACTCTGGGCTGTGCTGGCGCCGACGGTGAAGACTTCGCTGGGTGCGCTGCCCGGCCCCGGCGATGTCTGGACGGCCTTCATCGGCCTGATGGGCGAAGCCTCTGCGATCCGTGCCGATGCCGCAGTGGCTGAGGCCGCGGGATCGAGCTACACCGGCCCACCCAGCTTCATCGACCAGATCTTCACCTCTCTCGAAACCGTCGCGTTGGGCTTTATCCTCGCTTCTCTGGTCGCCGTGCCGCTGGGACTGGTTGCCGGCATGTCGAAGACGGTCAATGCCGCGATCAACCCGATCGTGCAGATCATGCGCCCGGTCAGCCCGCTGGCCTGGCTGCCGATCGTCACCATGGTGGTTTCCGCTTCGATGGCGGGCGGCGATGAAAGCCTGATGCCCAAGAGCTTCGTCATCTCGGCAGTGGTGGTCATGCTCTGCTCGCTGTGGCCGACGCTGATCAACACAGCGGTAGGCACCGCCAGCATCGACAAGGACCTGATCAATGTCGGCCGCGTGCTCAAGCTCGGTTGGGCAGCACGGCTGACCAAGCTGGTCCTGCCCAGCTCGCTGCCTTACATCTTCACCGGCATGCGCCTGTCGCTCGGCACCGGCTGGATGGTGCTGATCGCCGCGGAAATGCTCGCCCAGAACCCCGGCCTCGGCAAATTCGTCTGGGACGAGTTCCAGAACGGCAACGTAAAGTCGCTTGCCCGCATCATGGTCGCCGTGGTCGTCATCGGCCTGATCGGCTTTGCCCTCGACCGCGTGATGATGGCGCTCCAGTCCTTCGTCAGCCGAAACCGGACGTTCTGATCATGACCCAGACTCCCATCCTGTCCCTGAAGGGCCTCACCAAACGCTACCACTCGAAGAGCGGCACGAGCGAAGTGCTCGGCGGTATCGATCTCGATGTCCGCGAAGGCGAATTCATCGCCGTGCTGGGTTTCTCTGGCGCCGGAAAGACCACGCTGGTCTCCGCTATCGCCGGATTGCTCGAAGCCGATGAAGGCGAGATTCTGCTGCGCGGCGAACCGATCGACGGCCCGGGCAAGGATCGCGGGCTTGTGTTCCAATCCTACTCGCTGTTCCCCTGGCTCACGGTCGAACAGAACGTCGCGCTGGCTGTGGACGCCGTCCACAAGGACCGCTCTGCTGCCGACCGCGCGGCGCTGGTCAAGCAGAAGGTCGAACTGGTCGGCCTTGGCCACGCCATGGACCGCAAGCCGGCGCAGCTTTCCGGCGGTATGCGCCAGCGTGTGGCGGTCGCCCGCGCGCTCGCCATGGAACCGGAAATCCTGCTGATGGACGAGCCGCTCTCGGCGCTCGACGCCCTCACCCGGGCAAAGCTGCAGGACGAGATCGAGCGCATCCGCAAGGAAGAGAAGCGCACGATCATCCTCGTCACCAACGACGTCGACGAGGCGCTGCTGCTGGCCGACCGCGTTGCCGTGCTGACCCCAGCTCCATCGGCCCGCATCGGCCAGATCTTCGACGTGACGATCCCCCGCCCGCGCGACCGCGAGGCGATGAACGATGACGTTGCCTTCCAGGCGTTGCGCCTTCAGATCGTCAACTATCTTGGCTCTCTGGTGGCCGACAAGCAGGCGCAGGGCAGCGACTCCGGCAATCTTCCCAGCGTAACCCCGCTTGATCTGGCGCCGCTGCCCAAGGCCTATCTTGAGGCCGCCAAGGGCCGCAATGCCCGGCGCTATCTGGAATTCTACAACCTTCACAAGGTCTATCCGACCCCCAAGGGGCCGCTGACCGTGGTCGAGAATTTCAACCTGCTGATGGACAAGGGCGAGTTCATTTCGCTGATCGGCCACTCGGGCTGCGGCAAGTCGACCGTGCTGACCATGGCGGCGGGACTCAACCCGATCAGCAAGGGTGCGATCATTCTCGATAACCGCGAAGTCGACATTGCTGGACCTGACAAGGCCGTGGTGTTCCAGGCGCCGAGCCTGATGCCATGGCTGACCGCGCGGCAGAACGTCGCTCTGGGGGTGGAGCGGGTTTATCCGCACGCCGCCAAGGCTGAGCGCCGTGAAATCGTTGACTATTATCTCGAACGTGTTGGCCTCGCCGATGCCAAGGACAAGCTGGCAGCGGAAATGTCGAACGGCATGCGCCAACGTGTCGGAATCGCCCGCGCCTTTGCCCTCAGCCCGCGCCTGCTGCTGCTCGACGAGCCTTTCGGTATGCTCGACAGCCTGACCCGCTGGGACTTGCAGGACGTGCTGGTTGAGGTGTGGAACCGCACCAAGGTGACCGCGGTCATGGTTACTCACGATGTCGATGAGGCAATCTTGCTGGCCGACCGCGTCGTGATGATGACCAACGGTCCGAATGCGACGATCGGCAAGATCCTCAAGGTTGACCTGCCGCGCCCGCGTGACCGCAAGGCGCTGCTCAAGGACACGCAGTTCTATGCTTACCGGCAGGAGGTTCTGCACTTCCTCGCCGAATACGATCACGGACCGCACGAAAAGGCGGCCTGACGCAATCCCGGGGGGGATGCCTGAGAGCGCCAAGGTTCTCAGGAGGGAAATTCGATGAAGAAACTGCTGTTGACGGCGACCGCACTCGCGGCGTCGATCGCCCTTGCACACCCTGCGCTCGCGGCTCCGGGTGATCCGGTGAAGTTGGGCGGCGGGCTGTCGCTCGATCCGATCGTCGATATGCGCCTGCGCTATGAGGCGGTCGACCAGCCCGCGACTGACGCCGATGCCGTGACCCTGCGGGTGCGCGCCGGGGCCGAGCTCAAGCACAAGTCGGGCCTGTCGCTGCTGGCCGAGGCCGAGGGCACGATTGGCGTCCTGAACGACTACAATGCCTTCCCGTTCGCCATCGTTGACAGCCAGCGCCGTCCCGCCTTCTCGGTCGTCGCTGATCCGATGAATGTCGAGCTCAACCGCCTGCAATTGCAGTACAAGTCGAAGCCCTTCACCGCCACCGTGGGCCGCCAACGCATCAACCTGGATGACCAGCGCTTTGTCGGCTCTGTCGGCTGGCGCCAGAACGAGCAGACCTTTGATGCCGTCCGCGCCGAAGCCGCGCTTGGCCCGGTGTCACTCGATGCGACCTATGCGATCAGCCAGCGCACGATCTTCGGCGTCGATGCCGGACCGCGCACAGAATTTGAAGGCGACTTCGTGTTCCTCGGCGCTGCCGCAAAGGTTGGTCCAGTGCAGGTCAAGGCGTTCAGCTACCTGCTCGACTTCGATGCCAAAGAGCAGGCCGGCGCCCTCGCCACGACGAATGCCGATACGCAAACCTGGGGCGCACGCGCCACGGGAGCATTCAAGTTGGCGCCGAAGACGACGCTCAACCTTGCTGCCAGCTATGCCCGGCAGTCCGATTATCAGGACAATCCGGCGAGCTACGACGTCGATTACATTGCCGCCGAGGCAGGCCTAGCCTTTGGTTCGTTTGGCGTGATGGCCGGCTATGAAAAGCTGGGATCGAACGGCACGCGTGCAGTCCAGACCCCAATGGCGACGATGCACAAGTTCAACGGCTGGGCCGACCTGTTCCTGACCACGCCGGCGGCGGGGATCGAGGACTGGTATGGCGGCGTGTCTTACAAGTTCGCGCAGGTTAAGGCACTGCCGGGGCTGAACGCTGCGGTGACTTACCACCGCTACAACAGCGATTTCGGTTCGGTCCATTACGGCGATGAATGGAACGCCAGCCTGGGCTTCAAACTCAAGCGCGTGAGCATTCTGGCGAAGTACGCAGACTACGATGCAGCCGGATTTGGCGTTGATACCAGGAAGTTCTGGCTGCAACTGGAAATGTCCTACTGATGGGAGAGGGAGCCGCGCGGGATCTGCGCGGCTCCCATTTTTGCTGCACTGCAAAATAACGCTTGCCAGCAGGGGCAGGTTTCCCATAATCTGCACCTGACTCGGAGATTACGCCGCCCAAGGAAGGGTGGATGAACGGCTTCGGACAGACAATCTAACCACGCGTGGCAACGCAGCCGCCCGTACCGCTCCATTGGACCGGTTCGAGGCGGCTTTTTTGCGTGCGCGTTTGAAGGAGACCAAGGTGAACGCGCCTGTGACATTCGACACGAAGAGCCTGAACGGCGGTTTGGCCGAGCGGCTTGTCGTCATCGGCAACGGCATGGCCGGCTGCCGCGCGGTAGAGGAAATCCTCGCCCGCGATCCGGCCCGCTATTCGGTCACCATCTTCGGGGCCGAACCGCGCGTGAACTACAACCGCATCATGCTCTCACCGGTGCTCGCTGGCGAAAAGGCCTTCGAAGACATCGTCATCAACGGGGACGACTGGTACGCCGACAACGGCATCACGCTCGTCTCCGGCGATCCAGTCGTCTCGATCGACCGGGCCAGCCAAGTCGTCATAGCCCAATCGGGTCGCACCGAGGCCTATGACCGCCTGCTGATCGCAACGGGTTCAGACCCGTTCATCATCCCGGTTCCGGGCAAGGATCTGGCCGGCGTGGTCACTTTCCGCGATCTCGATGACGTCGACCGGATGCTGGCTGCAGCCGAAAAGGGCGGATCGGCAGTGGTCATCGGCGGCGGCCTGCTCGGGCTGGAGGCGGCGCACGGCCTTTCCCTGCGCGGAATGAGCGTCAGCGTGATCCACCTGATGCCGACGCTGATGGAACGCCAACTCGACGAGGCCGCCGGCTTCCTGCTCAAGAGCGAGCTCGAACGGCGCGGCCAGACGATTGTCACCAGCGCTGATACGGCCGAAATCGTCGGCAAGGACGGCCACGTTTCGGCGGTGCGCCTCAAGGATGGCCGCGAATTTGCTGCCGACATCGTCGTCATGGCCGTGGGCATCCGTCCCGCCACTGCACTGGCCAAGGCTGCCGGAATCGATGTCGAACGCGGCATCATGGTCGACGACCACATGGTCACCTCCGACCCTGCGATCATGGCCGTTGGCGAATGTATCCAGCACCGCGGCGCCTGCTATGGCCTTGTCGCGCCGCTGTGGGACATGTGCCGCGCACTCGCCGATCATGCCACCGGATCACCCAGCGGCTACGAAGGCTCGGTCACGTCAACCAAGCTCAAGGTTTCGGGCATAGACCTGTTCTCCGCCGGGGATTTCTCGGGCGGAGACGGCGCCGAAGACATCGTCATGCGCGATGCCTCGCGCGGCGTTTACAAACGCGTTATCGTCAGGGACGACCGGCTGGTCGGCGCGGTGCTTTATGGCGATACCGCCGATGGCTCGTGGTACTTCGACCTGCTGAAAAAGGGCGAGGATGTCTCCGGCATCCGCGAAGCATTGATCTTCGGCCAGGCCTTCGCCGCCGGGGGCGCCCTCGCGGACCCTAATGCCGCCGTTGCAGCGCTCTCGGACGACGCAGAAATCTGCGGCTGCAACGGTGTGTCCAAGGGCAAGGTCGTGGGCTGCGTGCTAGGCGGGGCCCACAGCCTCGACGCGGTGCGGTCGGCCTGCAAGGCCAGCGCCAGTTGCGGTTCGTGCACCGGTCTCGTCGAAAGCCTGCTCAGCCTGACACTGGGCGGCGAGGTTGAGAGCGGCCCGAAAACGCTGTGCAAGTGCACCAAGTTCACCCATTCCGACGTGCGCCGCCTGCTGATCGAGAAGCAGATCAAGGCAATCCCGCAGGCGATGCAGGAACTGCACTGGACGACGCCCGATGGCTGCGCCTCGTGCCGGCCGGCGCTCAATTACTACCTGCTCTGCGCCTGGCCCGGCGAATATGTCGATGACCAGCAGAGCCGCTTCGTCAACGAACGGATGCACGCCAATATCCAGAAGGACGGAACCTATTCGGTCGTTCCCCGGATGTGGGGCGGGCTGACCAATCCCAAGGAACTGCGCGCAATTGCCGACGTGGTGGAGAAATTCAACGCGCCGATGGTCAAGGTCACCGGCGGCCAGCGGCTCGATATCTTCGGCATCAAGAAGGAAGACCTGCCTGCCGTCTGGGCCGATCTCAACGCCGCTGGCATGGTTTCAGGTCACGCCTATGGCAAATCACTGCGCACGGTAAAGACCTGTGTCGGCAGCGAATGGTGCCGGTTCGGTACGCAGGATTCGACCGGCCTCGGCGTCAAGCTGGAGCGGATGACCTGGGGTTCGTGGATGCCGCACAAGTTCAAGATCGCGGTCAGCGGTTGCCCGCGCAATTGCGCCGAAGCGACCATCAAGGACTTCGGCGTGGTCTGCGTTGACAGCGGCTATGAGCTGCACGTCGGCGGCAACGGCGGCATCAAGGTCCGGGTTACCGACCTACTTTCGAAGGTGGCGACCGAGGAGGAGGCGATGGAAGTCTGTGCCGCCTTCATCCAGCACTACCGCGAGGACGCCTGGTATCTTGAACGTACCGCCCCGTGGATCGAGCGCGTCGGACTGGAAGCGGTGAAGTCCGCGCTGTTCGACGATCCTGATGCCGTCGCGCGTCTCGCCGCGCGCTTCCGCCACTCGCAGCAATTCATGCAGGACGATCCATGGGCCGCGCGCGCTGCCGGTGACGAGTCCGAACTGCACCAGCACCTTGCCGAAGTGCGCCCCCTTATTCTGGAGACTGCGTCATGATCGGAGAATGGCTCGATATCGGCCCGGTCGGCCAGATTTCGCCCGGCAACGCGCGCACCCTCCCCGTCGTCGGCGGTGAGGAAATCGCGGTCTTCCACACGCTCGACAACCAGTTCTATGCGCTGGTGAACAAGTGCCCGCACAAGCAAGGCCCGCTCAGTCAAGGGATCGTCCACGGTTCGGTGGTCACCTGCCCGCTCCATTCGTGGAACATCTCGCTGAAGACCGGCGAAGCGCAGGGCGAGGACAAGGGCTGTGTGCCGACCATCCCGCTGAAGGTCGATGCCGGGCGCATCTACCTGCTTCGCGAAGCTGTCATCCGTCGCAGCGCGGCCTGATCGATGCGCGAGATCCGCACAACCTGCGCCTACTGCGGTGTCGGCTGCGGCATCCGCGCAACCGTTACCGGCGAGCGCAGCGTCACGATCAAGGGCGATACCGAGCATCCGGCCAACTTCGGGAAGCTGTGCTCGAAGGGAACGCATTTGGGCGAAACGGTCGGGCTCGAAGGTCGCCTGCTCACCCCGATGATTGGTGACAGGCAAGCAGGCTGGGATGAAGCGCTCGACCTTGCCGCCACCAAAATGCGCCAATGCATAGCCGAACACGGGCCGGATAGCGTGGCCTTCTATGTCTCGGGCCAGCTGCTGACCGAGGACTATTACGTCGCCAACAAGCTGATGAAGGGCTTCATCGGCAGCGGCAATATCGACACCAACAGCCGCCTGTGCATGGCCAGCGCGGTCGCTGCGCACAACCGCGCATTCGGCGAAGATGTCGTCCCCTGCACTTACGACGACCTAGACGAAGCGGACCTGATCCTGCTTGTCGGATCGAACACCGCCTGGTGCCACCCGGTGATCTGGCAGCGGATCGAGGCGGCACGCCAGAAGCGCGGTACCAAGCTTGTCGTTATCGATCCGCGCCGGACCGAAACGGCGGAACAGGCGGACCTGTATGTGGCCTTGGCGCCCGATGGCGATGTCGCGCTCTTCAGCGCTCTGCTTGCCGATATGCGCGACCGGGGTCTGCTAGACGCTGCGTTCCTTGATCAGAAGTGCGATACGCCCGCCGGCTATGTCGAAGGCCTGATCGCTTCGGCCCACGGCATTGACCCGGACACGTTCAAGGCGCTGTCCGATCTCGTCGCGGCGCATCCGCGCATGATCTCTCTGTTCAGCCAGGGTGCCAACCAGTCGCGCAGCGGCACCGACAAGGGCAACGCGATCATCAACCTGCATCTGGCAACTGGCCTGATCAGCGAGCCCGGCATGGGACCGTTCTCGATCACCGGCCAGCCCAACGCCATGGGCGGGCGCGAAGTGGGCGGGCTGGCCAACATGCTCGCCTGCCACCTCGGTTTTTCGGCAGAAGAACGCGCCGATGTCGCGCTGTTCTGGAATGCACCAAACATCTGTTCGGGACCGGGCCTGAAGGCGGTCGATATGTTCCGCGCGGTGCACGATGGCCGCATCAAGTTCCTGTGGGTCATGGCTACCAATCCCGCCGTTTCGATGCCCGACGCGGGTTTCGTACGCGAGGCGCTGGCGCGCTGCGAAACGGTGGTCGTGTCGGACGTGCTTGCCGACACCGACACCAGCCGCTTAGCCCACATCCGCTTGCCTGCGCTTGGCTGGAGCGAGAAGGACGGCACCGTAACCAATTCGGAACGCCGTATCAGCCGCCAACGCGCGCTTCTGGCCGCGCCGCGAGAGGCCCGCGCAGACTGGGCAATCCTGTGCGATTTCGCCGGGCGCATGGGCTGGGGCAAGGCCTTCGATTTTACCTCGGCAGCAGCAATCTTCAGCGAATATGCGCAGATGACGTCGCTGGCCGTGAAGCATGGTAAGGTCCTTGATCTCACGGACCTCGCTTTGCTGGATGATGCAGCATTCGATGCGCTAGACCCGGTTATCTGGGGTGGCCGCCATCCGCTCGCCAAGCGGTTCAGCCACACCGATGGAAAGGCGCGTATCGTCGCCGTATCGGCCCCCGCCGTCCCTGCGCTCGATCCTGCCTTCCCGCTGCGCCTCAATACCGGTCGTTACCGTGACCAGTGGCACACGATGACGCGCACCGGCCTTTCGCCGACGCTCTCGCAACATCGGCGTGAGGCATTGCTGGAAGTCCATCCGCGTGATGCCTTGCAGCACGGACTGGCGGACGGCGGGCTTGCTGAAGTCTCGACAGCATCAGGCAAGGCAATCTTTCGCGTGGCCGTTACCGACAGCCAGCGCCCCGGCGACCTCTTCGTTCCGATGCATTGGACCGACAGCTTTTCCGGTGAAGCGCGCGCCAACCGCTTGCCTTCGCAGGATACTGATCCGGTGTCCGGCCAGCCGGGCTTCAAGGATACGCCAGCCGCCGTCAACCCGGTGCGAACCCAGTGGCGCGCATTTCTGGCGAGCCGCGATGCGGTGGAGATCACCGGGATGCGGTGGTGGAGCCGATCACGCGTTCCGGGCGGTTGGCTATACGAACTCGCCGGCGACGCAGATTGCAGCCCCGATGCCTTGCTTCCCACAGGAGAGCGGCTTGAGGCTGCCGATATGACGCGCGGGATGCGGCGCTTCGTCATGCGCGGTGCCGATGGCTCGCTCGTTGCGGCATTGTTCCTGACGCGGTCAGGCGAGCTGCCAGCGCGCGATTGGGTTGCGGATCAGCTGGGGCAATCTTCAGCCGCCGCGCTTGAACTGCTTGCAGGTAGGCCCAGCGCGCCCGTTCCCGATCGTGGGCCAATTGTCTGCGTGTGCCACGGCATCGGTGCCAACACGATCCGCGAGGCCGCTTGCGCGGGTGCGGAGACGGTCGAAGCCATCGGCGCGGCTACCTGCGCCGGCACCAATTGCGGATCGTGCCGACCGGCGATCGCCCGGTTGTTGCAGGAATTCCGGCTCGAAACTGCGGAGGCAGCAGCATGACGCATGAAGATTTCCCCGCGGGCAAGGTGTGGCTGGTTGGCGCAGGCCCCGGCGATCCCGAACTGCTCACCCGCAAGGCCGAGCGGCTGATCCGCAGCGCGACGGTGGTGTTCCACGATGCCCTCGTCGGCCCCGGCGTTCTTGCGCTGATCCCGCCGGGGGTGCGCCGCGTCCATGTCGGCAAGCGGTCAGGCCGCCATTCAAAAGACCAGAAAACCATTGATCGCCTGATCGTCGAGGCAGCGCTGCAGGGTGACCGCGTGGTGCGGCTCAAGGGCGGTGACCCTTCCATCTTCGGTCGCTCAACCGAGGAACTGGACGCTTGCCACGCCAGCGGCATCGAAGTGGCGGTGTGCCCGGGTGTGACCGCAGCGAGCGCGGCAGCGGCGGGTCTCGGCATGTCGCTGACCCTGCGGGGTACTGCGCGCAAGCTGACTTTCGTCACCGCCCATGCGCGCGCTGGTGAAGCGCTTGACCTTGACTGGCAAGCCCTCGCCGATCCCGAAGCGACGCTGGCGATCTACATGGGCAAGGCCGCGGCGAGCGAACTCTCTGTCCGTCTGCGGGAAGCCGGATTGCCGGCATCGACGCCGGTCGCGCTGATCGAAAACGCCAGCTTGCCGAGTGAGCGCCACTTCTACACGCGGCTTGATCTACTCGGCCTTGCCGTGAAGACCTCGCTGGGGAACGGACCGGCGCTCGTGCTGGTGGGTAAGGCGCTCGCGCGGCGGACAGAGCCGACATCTGCCGAAGGTCACGCCAAGTCAGTGGATTGCGCAGGGTTCGCCTACTAGTCCGCAATCGAAAAGCGCCTTATGGCCGGGAAGTGACCCCGGCGACCGCTCCCCGCCCGACAACAGCCAGCGAGCGCCTGCACGGGCTCGATGCCCTGCGCGGCATTGCGGCGCTGGCGGTGGTTATCATGCACGCCCACGTGCTGATGCCGGAATTTCCCGACGTTTTTCCGCGCGGCTATCTGGCGGTCGATTTCTTCTTCATGCTGTCCGGCTACGTAATGGCGCGGACCTATGAACCGCGGCTGCGCGCCGGCATGTCCGGGCTCAGGTTCTTTGCCGCGCGCTACAAGCGGTTGTGGCCGACGATGGCACTGGGCGGCGTGCTGTTCTTGCCCTTCCTTGCCGAAGGGACGCGCGGGCAGGACCTCGTTCTGTGGCAAGTGGCTCTGGTGAATCTGCTGCTGCTGCCAAGCCCGTGGTCGGGGAACTATTTCGCGCTGAACGTGCCGGCATGGTCGATCTTTTTCGAACTGGTCGCCAACGCGGCGCACGCGCTGCTGTGGCGGGTGCGGACGGTATTTATCGCGATGCTGGCTGCGATCAGCTTTGCCTGGCTGGTCAGCGCCGCATTGGTACACGGACACCTCGACATCGGTTCGCGCAATGGCGATATGGGCGAAGGCCTTGCCCGCGTGGCGACGGCCTATGCGCTGGGCGTGGTCATCTGGCGGCTGTGGGGCGAGCGCAAGGTGCCATCCGTCGCCGGAATTTTCGCGCTGATCGCCATGCCGCTGTGGTTCGCAATCCCGGACCGTAGCGACGGATACAACTGGCTGCACGACGTGATTTTTGTCGGATTGCTCTGTGTGCCGATCCTCATCGGCGGTATCGCCTTGCGCGGAGGTCACAGGATCTCGGCGGCCTTGGGTGAGCTGTCATTCCCGCTCTATGCGATCCATTATCCGTTGCTCTACTGGTTCAGGGCTGCAGGTGCTCCGCCGGTCATAGCGATTGCGGGCTGCGTAGCCGGGGCGGCGATGGTCGTCATTTGCGCAGCGGTGTGGAAACGTCATAGGCGGCGGGCCTGATGCTCACCGGCGCGCCGCTGGGGATCGCCCTCGCACTCGTCTCGGCCGTCGCGACGGCCTTTGCCCATGCCTACCTCAAGGTCGGTGAGGACAAGCTGGCGGTTCAGGCCTGGATCCGCCTGATCGGTCTCACTGCCTTCCTGCCGTTGGCCGTCCATTTCGGCACGCCGCCGGCCGCACTGATGCCGTGGATCGTCGGTGCGGCGCTGGTCCATGCGACTTACCAGTGGGCGTTGATCCACTCCTACCGGCTGAGCGATTTCTCGATTGCCTATCCGCTGGCGCGCGGCACCGCGCCGCTGTTCACGCTGCTTTTCGGGGTGATCGTGCTGCGGGACCGGCCAGCAATGGAAGTCGTCGCCGGCGTGGCGATCCTCTGTGCGGGTATCCTCACTCTGGTGCGGCACGGATCGATCAGCCGGCGTGGGGCGCTGGTGGCGGCCGCAACGGGTCTGCTCACCACCGCCTATTCGATCATCGATGCCAAGGGCGTACGCGAGGCGGAGAGCGCCCTGCACTTCATCGCATGGTTCTACGTCGCCGATGGTTTCACCATGCCTGCCTTGCTGGCCATGCGTGACGGCGGGCGAATCCTGCCGGCCCTGCGCCGCGAGCCGGCCATCGGCACCAAGGCCGGCGTGCTCGCCCTCGTCTCATTCGTGCCCGCGCTGTTCGCATTTCGCCTTGCTCCGGTCGGCGCAGTAGCCGCGCTACGAGAGACGAGCGTGCTGATCGGACTTGTGCTTGGCGGCGCGATGCTCAAGGAAGCGCTCGACATGCGCCGCGCCATCGGGGCGCTGCTGATCCTTGCCGGTGGCGCCATGGTGGCGCTCTGGACGGCAAGCTAGGAGTTGTCATGGCCAAGTTTCTCATCGTCGAAGCCCGTTTCTATGATCACCTCAACGATATGCTGGTCGAAGGTGCGCGCGCCGCAATCAAGGCCGCCGGGCACAAGGCGGACGTCATCACCGTCCCCGGCGCGCTCGAAATTCCCGGTGCGATCGCGCTCGCCGACCAGTCGGGCGAATATGACGGTTATGTCGGCATCGGCGTGGTCATTCGCGGCGAGACCTATCACTTCGAAATCGTCGCCGGCGAAAGCGCACGCGGCATCATGGCGCTGACCATGGACGGCGTGGCGATCGGCAACGGCATCCTCACGGTAGAGAACGAAGCGCAGGCGCTGGTCCGCGCCGACCCCAAGCAAAAGAACAAGGGCGGAGAGGCCGCAGAGGCCGCCATGGCCCTGCTCGCCCTGCGCGAGAAGTTCGGTGCCTGAAGCACATCCCGGCCTTGGCGGGATTCCGCTGGTCCTCGGCGGCAATCCCTTTGGCTGGACGATCGATCGCGACGCCAGCTTTGCCGTGCTTGATGCTTTTTTCGAAGCGGGCGGCAGGTCCATCGACACTGCGGAGATCTACTCCGCATGGGTTCCGGGCAACAAGGGCGGTGAGAGCGAGACCATCATCGGTGAATGGATGGAACTGCGCGGCGTGCGCGGGGATATGCGGATCGCGACGAAGACCGGTCTTGGCGGCGCCCCGGGAGCTCTGGCTCCCGACCGGGTGGCAGCGGCTTGCGACGCTTCGCTGGAACGGCTGCGCAGTGATTACATCGACCTCTATTACGTCCACCGCGATGATCTGGTGACCTCACCTGACGACGTGGCGGGCGTTTACGCGGCGCTGGCGGCAGCCGGAAAGATCCGCGAGCTGGGTCTGTCGAACACCGAGCCTGACCGACTGGCCGCGTTCAACGCCGCCGCTGATGCAGCCGGAACGCCGTGCTTCACGGTGCTCCAACCGGGCTATAACCTCGTCTGGCGCAACGAGTATCCGGCTGATCTGGAACGACTAGCGGTCGAACAGGACATCGCGGTGCTGCCCTATTACGGCCTCGGTGCCGGCTTCCTCACCGGCAAATATGCGTCCGACGCTGACTTCACCGGAATGCGCGGAGAGAACGCCCGCCAGTTCGCCAGCGCGGCGGGATGGCAGGCCCTGCCTGTGCTTCGCGAGGTCGCCGCCGAGGCGCAGGCGACGATGGGGCAAGTCGCGCTCGCCTGGCTGGCAACCCGCCCCGGTGTATGGGCTCCGATCGCCAGCGCCACCAGTCCGGCTCAAGTAGCCGAGCTTTGCGTCTTCACGCAGGTTGAATCGACCGAAGAGCAGCTCTCGCGCCTCCATGCCGTCAGCATCGATAGCGTCGGTGTTTTGTCTGCCTGACCGGCGCGCCTACCAGACCTTCACGCGCTTTTCGGGCGGCAGGTAAAGCTTCTCACCCGGCTGCACGTCGAAAGCGCGGTACCAGGCGTCGATATTCCGCACGGTCAGTGCGCGGTACTGGCCCGGCGCGTGGCCATCGGTGGCAACCCGGCCACGCAGTGCCTCTTCGCGCATCTTGGTCGCCCAAGACTGGGCATAGGCGATGAAGAACCGCTGATCGCCGGTATAGCCTTCGATCACCGGTGCCTGCTTGCCCTTCAAGGAGGCGTGATAGGCATCGAGCGCAGCGGCAAGGCCGGCGACGTCGGCGATGTTTTCACCCAGCGTCAGCTTGCCGTTGATGCTCAGATCCGGGAACGGCTTGTAGGTATCATACTGGTCGGCCAGCGCCTTGCCGGCCTGTCCGAAGCGGGCAAGATCCTTGGGCGTCCACCAGTTGCGCAGCTTGCCTGTGGCATCAAAAGCCGCGCCGTTGTTGTCAAAGCTGTGGCTGATCTCGTGCCCGATGACGGCTCCTATCGCGCCGTAATTGTAGGCGGCATCGGCCTTGGGATCGAAGAACGGGCGCTGCAGGATGGCAGCGGGGAAGTTCAGCGCGTTCTGCACCGGCAGGTTGACCGCATTTACCAGCTGCGCGTTCATCCACCATTCGCGGCGGTCCATCGGCTTGCCGATCTTCGCCAATGCCTGGGCCGTGCGCAGTTTCTCACCGGCGATGACATTGGCATAGGCCGATCCGGGCTTGGGATCATAACCGGCATAATTGCGCCAGGTTTCGGGATAGCCCACGCCGACTTCGATGGTGCGGACCTTTTCGATCGCTTCCTTGCGGGTGGAATCGGCCATCCAGTCGAGCGATTCGATGCGGCGGGCGAAGGCACTCTTGATCTCGCTGACCATGCCTTCGATCTCGGCTTTCTCGGATGCCGGGAAGTACTTCTCGACATAAAGTTTGCCCAGCGCATCGCCGAGATGGAGGTTCACAGCCGCCAGCGCCCGCTTTTCACGCGTGCGCTGAACCTTGGTGCCCTGCAATGCCTTGCCGAAGAACTCGAAGTTCCAATTGTCGAACGTCGCCGGCAGGACATCGGCGTGAGTGCTGATCTGGTGGAGTGCCAGCCAGTCCTTCCACGCATCCAGCGGCTCGCTCGCCACCAGCGCCGAAAGCCGCGTGATCGCGGCGGCATGATAGGCAGAAAAGCGCTTCTGCTGCGGCAGGTTCATGCCCGTCATGAAGGCATCCCAATCGATGCCCGGCGCCTTGCGGGCAAAGTCGTCACGCGCCCATTCGGTGGCGGAATTCTGGAAATCCTCGCTCTGTTCGCGGCTCGCATGGGCTTGTGCGATCTTCATTTCGAGCGCCATCACGCGGTCCGCGCGCGCCTGCGCATCACTCATTCCGGCGCGTTCGAACACCCCGGCGATGTAGGCACGGTACTTGGTCCGCAGGTCTGCCATCTTGGCGTCTGACGACAGATAATACTCACGCTCGGGCATGCCGAGGCCGCCCTGCAGAAGGTAAGGCATGACTTCGCTGCCGTACAGCGCCTGCGTAACGAACAGGCCGAAAAGGTTGGTGGTCTGGAAGTCGGTTGAATTCAGTGGATCAACATCGGCGCGCACCTGCTCGCCCAGCACCCGCGACAAGCTGTTAACATCGCTGATCGCGGCAAAGCGGGCGAGATCCGTCTTGAGCGGCTCCAGCCCGGCAACCTCGATCGTCTTGGTATCGAGATAGGCGCTGTAGAGCGACTTGATCCGGCCGGCATCGCTATCGGGCGCAGGGCTGCCGGCGACGATCGACTGGATCAATTCGCCGAGCTGGCGTTCGGTCTCATCCCGCGCGATGGTGAAGCCGCCGATGTTTGACCGGTCGTCCGGGATAACCGCGCTCTTCATCCATCCGCCATTGGCATAGGCGTAGAAATCGTCGCCCGGCTTGACCGTCTTGTCCATTGATGCCGTTTCGATGCCCAGCGCCGTGCCGGCCGAGCGGGCGGCGGCCTGCTTGTCGGAAGAAGTGCAGCCAGCCACGCTCAATGACAGGCTGGCAACGCCCAGCAGCAGGGCCGCGGCAAATCCGGTACGGTTCATGGCATTGAGTCCCTTTGGCAGTCCCTGAAGTCCGGCTTGATGCCAGCTAATCCATAACCCTGCTCAATAAGGATTGTTGCGAGGCTGCGCTACAACCGTTCGTCGAGAGATTTGCGGCATTAAGCGAAAGGAATTTCGACCGGAGACGCTTTGCCAAGTTCAGCCCGATCTTGATCGGAAGGAAATATCACCACGATGGACCAAAATTCATTGCCTGATTCTGTCGATCCCGTGGCCCTGCTCGAACAGGCGCTTAGCGGGCATCATGCGCTCGAAAAGCTCGAACATAAGTTGGTTTTGCTGGATCGTGCCAGTGCCGATCTGGCCGCTGCCCACGTGTCGCGCGCCATCGATGCTTTGCGGGACATGTTTGATTTGGATGTAACTAGGTCCAATCCCGAGCAAGCTCTCGAACTAATGTCCCTGGGTTCCTGATAGGTCAGCTCAAGGAAATACCGCCTTTCCCGCAACTTCACTGTTGCAGAGGCGGTTATCAGGGGCCTTCACCAGCATGGGCACGTTGCTGCATCGCGTTGAATTTGCCGAAGGCGAAACAGTCGCCGGAATGCGAAGTCGCGCGCAGCGATTGATCACGATGGCCGGTGATCTGCTGGCTCTGGCCCGGGAACTGGAAGGGCGCCCTGCCCCGGCCGCAACCAATGGCTCACACGATGAAGCGGCCATGCCCACGGATCGCCGCGTACTTGGAGAGCTGGCGAGAAATGCCTATCGCGCCCGGCGGCTTCGCAACCAGTATTTCTCCGGCACCGATCTGTTCGGTGAGCCGGCGTGGGATCTGCTGCTCGACCTGTTCATCAATGCCTGCGAAGGCAAACGCGTACCGGTTACCAGCGCCTGCATTGGCGCCGCCGTTCCCACCACCACGGCGCTCCGCTGGCTGACCATCCTCGAATCACGCGAACTGGTTGAGCGCGAGGCTGACAGCAGCGACGCCCGCCGCATCTTCGTGCGACTCACACCGCGCGCGCAAACGGCGATGTCCGCCTATTTCGCGCGTGCATCACAGGATACGCGCAGCAATGAGCCGCGCCGTCCCCTGATCGTCGGCAGTTGATCAGACCGAGATGCGTCCGAACGCCGAAGCACCGGCATAGACTGCAGCCGCGCCCAGCTCTTCCTCGATGCGGATAAGCTGGTTGTACTTGGCCAGCCGGTCCGACCGCGCCAGCGAGCCCGTCTTGATCTGTCCGCAATTGGTGGCGACCGCGAGATCGGCGATGGTCGCGTCCTCGGTCTCGCCCGAACGGTGTGACATGACGGCGGTGTAGCCGTTGCGGTTGGCGATCGACACGGCTTCGAGCGTTTCGGTCAGCGAGCCGATCTGGTTGACCTTGACCAGCAGAGAGTTCGCCAGCCCCATGCCGATGCCCATTTCGAGGCGCTTCGGATTGGTCACGAACAGATCGTCGCCGACCAGCTGGACCTTGCTGCCGATCTTGTCGGTCAGCGCCTTCCAGCCTTCGAAATCGTCCTCGCTCATGCCGTCTTCGATCGAGATGATCGGATAAGAGGTAGTCAGGTCGGCCAGATAGTCCGCCATCTGCACTGGGCTGAGGCTCAGGCCTTCGCCGGAAATCTCGTACTTGCCATTCTTGAAGAACTCGGTCGCCGCGCAGTCGAGCGCCAGCATGATGTCGGTGCCGGCCTTGAAGCCCGCCTTCTCGATCGAGGCCATGATGAAGTCGAGCGCATCACGGGTGGAGGCCAGGTTCGGCGCAAAGCCGCCTTCGTCGCCCACTGCGGTAGCAAGACCCTTTTCGTGGAGTCCCTTCTTCAGCGTGTGGAACACTTCGGCGCCCCAGCGCACCGCCTCGGCCAACGAATCCGCTCCAACCGGCATGATCATGAATTCCTGGAAGTCGATCGGATTGTCGGCATGTTCGCCGCCGTTGATGATGTTCATCATCGGCACCGGCAGGACATGCGCCGAAACGCCGCCAATGTAGGAATAGAGGGGCAGGCCGCGCGCGTTGGCAGCCGCCTTGGCCACGGCGAGCGAGGTGCCGAGGATAGCGTTGGCACCCAGGCGGGCCTTGTTCTCGGTGCCGTCGAGGTCGATCATGGCAAGATCGATGTCGCGCTGGTCTTCGGCATCGAGGCCGAGCAGCATTTCGGCGATCTCGCCGTTCACGGCATCCACCGCCTTGAGCACGCCCTTGCCGAGGTAGCGAACCTTGTCGCCATCGCGCAATTCCACCGCCTCATGCGCGCCGGTCGACGCGCCCGAAGGCACGGCAGCGCGGCCGAACGAGCCATCATCGAGGAGCACATCGACTTCCACCGTCGGGTTGCCGCGGCTGTCGAGAATTTCACGTCCGTGAATGTCAATGATGGCGGTCATGGCGTCAGTAACTCCTGCATGGGACGGGGGCCGTGGCGGCTTGTTTTGCCGACCCCTTAGCACCAGCAGTCCGGCAGGCAAGTTGCATTGCAGCAAACCCGCGTCAAAGGAACTTGACTGCATATGAAACGTTCCCATTTATCGATACACACGCCACCTAGAGGCAAAGGAACCTGATTCATGGCCAAGACCCCTGCCACCAGCGCCAAGACCACGGCCGCACCGAAGAAGCCGGCTGCCAGGAAGCCGGCAGCTTCCAAGGCTGCACCCAAGACGGCAGCCGCCGGAAGCGAGGCCAAGGAAAAGTTTGCCAAGGCCATCGAGGAAGCCAAGGCCGGCGTTCAGGCGCTCACCAGTCAGGCGCAGGACAAGGCTGGCGAATACCGCCAGAAGGCCACGACTCAGAGCGAGGCGCTCCTTGGCGATGCCAAGGAATATGGCGTTCAGGCCAAGGAAAAGGCCGCTGAACTCGCCCGCGAAGGCAAGAGCAAGGCAAGCGAGGCCATTTCCGGCCTTGGCCAGATCGTTGCTGACAGTGCGACGACGATCGACGAAAAGCTGGGTGCCAAGTACGGCGACTATGCCCGCACCGCCGCCCGCACCATGCAGGAGGGTGCAGCCAAGCTCGAAGCCAAGGACCTTGGCGAACTCGGCACCGATGCCAAGGAATTCGTCAAGAAAAGCCCGGGCCTTGCTGTCGGTATCGCCGCAGTTGCCGGCTTCTTTTTCGCCCGCATGTTCCGCGGTTCGTCGAACAACGATAGCTGACGCCGAGCACTGATACCTGACGCAAGGGACTCCCTTCTGGACGACGCGCCACCCGAAGACCCGTTCCTGATCGACGAGCTCAAGCAGCTCGGCGGTGATGCGCGTGCCTATGCCGAAGCGGAATTCGCTTTCCAGCGAGTCCGCGCCGGCGTGGCCGCGAAGGGCCTGAAGGACGTCGCCCTGCTGGGGGTGGTTGCGTTCACAGTCGCTGTTTTCGGGCTCGGCGCGCTCGTCATTGGTTTGCTGATGGCGCTGGCCCCGATTGTCACTGCCTGGGGCGCCACAGCTATCGTTGCCGGCGGACTGTTCCTGATTGCGCTGATCCTCGTCATGATGGCAAAGGCGCGCTGGACGAGGACTTTGGCGGCGATTTCCGATGATGACGGAATCCGGCCGTGAGTGAACTGCCGCCCAAGGTCGATGAGGCGCGCGATGCTCGCAATTCGGCGCGCAACCGGCTGCTTGGCAGGTTCAGCTCGCTGAAAGGCGACTATGCCGAAAAGGGTGTTGGCGAACGTGTCGGCGAACAGATTACCGGCAAGGTCAAGGGCGTCGCTCATGGCCTCGGCGAAGTCGCCAGCGAATCGAAGGGCGTGATTGCCGGCGCGGGTGCGTTGCTCGGCCTTTGGCTGGCCCGACGCCCGATTCTGTCGCTCGGCGGGCGCTGGTGGTCGAAGCTGAAGGCGCGGATGGATAAGGAATTTTGAACGTGAACGAATCCACGGCAGGCAGGAACGAACCGGTTGCCCCGTCGGCCCTTGCCAAGGTGCCTGATCGTGATCCCCCTGAAACCTACACCGATCTTGCCCGTGACTATCCCATTGCGTTGATCGGCGGCGGTGTGGTTATCGGCCTGCTGGCCGGCGCGCTTCTGCCGCGCGGGATTGGTCGCAAGGTCGGCAAAGGCATACTCACTGGCGCGCTGATGGCCGGCGAACTGGGCAGGTCCTACTCGGCGCAGGCAAAGGAAAGACTGGGCGACGTCAGCAGTGACGGGCGAGAGAGGGTTGTCGAGCTGGGAGCCCGCGCACAGGCCGGCACGCGCAAGGCAGCCAGCACTTCGCGTGATCTGGGTATTAGAGCTGCACGCGAAGCCATCAAAATGGTAGGGAAACTGCGCCGCTGACCTTGGCTTTCCGCCAATTCGGCTGTATGCGCCGCGCTTTCCACTTCCTGGCCAAGTCCTCCGGCCAGCTCCCCCGGAAAGAGACAATCGCATGCAGAAACTTCACCTCGTGATGGGCGGCAAGGTTAGCGACCCGCAAGGTCTGGAATTCACCGATCTTGAGAAGATGGACCTCGTCGGCATCTACGAATCATACGCCGAGGCTGAAGAAGCCTGGCGCGGCAGCGCTCAGCGCACGGTTGACGATGCTGAAATGAAATATGTCATCGTTCACCTGCATCGGCTGCTGCAGCCCGACCTGAACTGATCAGCAGCGCAGTCTGACACACAGAAAAGGGTGGCCGGTTTGTCCCGGCCACCCTTTTTGCCTTTCAGCGAGCAGCGCGTTGCGCCGCCGAACTGTCAGATGAATTCGATCTTCTTCACCAGATACGAACGGTCACCGGCAGGCACCGTGACTTCGATTTCGTCGTCGACGCGGCGGCCGATCAGGGCGCGGCCAAGCGGCGAATTGTAGCTGATGCGGCCAACCTTGGCGTCCGCCTCATAGGGGCCGACGATCTGATAGCGCACCGGCTTGTCATCATCGTCGAGCAGCGTGACCGTGGCGCCGAAAATGATCCGGTCGCCCGAAAGCGTTGTCGGATCGATGATCTGGGCGCGGCTGACGCGATCTTCGAGATCGCCGATGCTGGCTTCGACCTGGCCCTGGCGTTCCTTCGCGGCGTGGTATTCCGCGTTTTCCGACAAGTCGCCATGGGCGCGGGCTTCCTCGATCGCGTCGACGATCCGGGGACGTTCCTCACGCAGCGCCTTCAACTCGACGATGAGCCTTTCATAGCCCTCCGCCAGCATCGGCAGCTTTTCGACACTTGCCATTGGTATACTACCTCCTGTTGCCCGCGCTTACCCAAGGACTGGACTGCCGTCCCGCTCCAAGCAGGGAGCAGGCTGGGCGGTCGCGATGTTGGGGGTAAGCGCGAGATTTCAGCTATAATAGTCCTGCAATGAGCGGACTTCAAGTTGCGCGCCGCGCAATGCCTCGATTGCTTCCACCGCGGCGACTGATGCGGCGGCCGTGGTGAAGTAGGGAACCTTGCCCTTCAGCGCGGCCTGGCGGATCGATTGCGAGTCCTTCAGGCTCTGCCAGCCCTCGGTCGTATTGAAGATCAGCGCGACATCGCCGTCGACAATCCGGTCGACGATGTGCGGGCGGCCCTCGGCCACCTTGTTGACCAGTTCGACAGGCAGGCCGGCCTCGGCCAGGTAGCGCTGCGTCCCGCCCGTGGCGATCACGCGGAAACCAAGAGAAATGATCTTCTGCACGGCCGGCAGGACGACATGCTTGTCGCTGTCCTTGACCGAGACGAAGACGAGGCCCCCGTCAGGCAGCAAAACGCCCGCGCCAAGTTGGCTCTTGGCGAAAGCCGTCGCAAAATCGCGATCAATTCCCATAACTTCGCCGGTGGACTTCATTTCCGGTGAGAGCACCGGATCGACTCCGGGGAAGCGCGCGAACGGGAATACCGCTTCCTTGACCGCCATATAGTCGAGATCGCGCTTGAACGGCGGGAAGGTCGAGAGCTTCTCGCCCGCCATCACCCGCGCTGCGATCTTGGCGACTGGCTGACCGATGGCCTTTGCGACGAAAGGAACGGTGCGCGAGGCACGCGGGTTGACCTCGATCAGGTAGACCTCGCCTTCCTTGACCGCGAACTGGATGTTCATCAGCCCCCGCACACTGAGGCCGTGTGCCAGCAGCTCGGCCTGCCGCTCCATTTCGGTGACAATTTCCGGGGACAGGCTGTAAGGCGGCAGGGTGCAGGCGCTGTCGCCCGAGTGGATCCCCGCTTCCTCGATGTGCTGCAGAACGCCAGCGACGACCACCTGCTCGCCGTCGCACAGCGCATCGACATCGCATTCGATGGCATCGCGCAGGTACTGGTCGATCAGCACCGGGCTGTCGCCCGAAACCTGCACGGCGGTGGTGATGTAATCATCGAGCTGGGCGACCGAATCAACGATCTCCATAGCCCGTCCACCCAGCACATAGCTCGGGCGCATGAGCACGGGAAAACCGATGCGTTCGGCCACGGCCACGGCCTCGTCGCGGCTGCGGGCAATGCCGTTGGCCGGCTGCTTGAGGCCGAGATCGTTGACCAGCTTGGCAAAACGCTCGCGATCTTCGGCAAGGTCGATGGCATCCGGTGACGTGCCGAGGATCGGGATGCCAGCGTCTTCAAGCGACTGCGCGAGCTTGAGCGGGGTCTGCCCGCCAAACTGGACGATAACGCCCACCAGCGTGCCGTTCTTCTGCTCGACATGCAGGATTTCCAGCACGTCCTCGGCGGTCAGGGGCTCGAAATAGAGGCGGTCGGACGTGTCATAATCGGTGCTGACCGTCTCCGGGTTGCAGTTGATCATGATCGTTTCATAGCCGACCTCGGCCAGCGCGAAGCAGGCGTGGACGCAGCAATAGTCGAACTCGATGCCCTGCCCGATGCGGTTCGGGCCGCCGCCAAGGATGACGATCTTCTTGCGATCGGTCGGCGCGGATTCGCATTCCGGCTCGCCGAAGCTGGGTGCCTCGTAGGTCGAGTACATGTAAGGCGTGACCGCCTCGAATTCGGCGGCGCAGCTGTCGATGCGCTTGAATACCGGGAGCACGCCCAGCTTGTGGCGCAGCTGGCAGACTTCCTGCGCGGTGGTGGCACCCGCCATGGCCTTGACGGCATCGTGCAGCAGGCCGCCCTTGCGCGGGGCAATCGTCTCGCCCAGCCCGCCAGCAATATGCACCGAGCGCACGGCCAGCGTGGCAAGGCGGTGGTCGGAAAAGCCCATGGCTTTCAAACGGCGCAGGCCCGCGGCGTCGTTCGGCAGGCCATTTTCCATGATCGCCGCTTCTTCGGCGATGATCTCTTCGATGTGACGCAGGAACCAGGGATCGAAGTGCGTGATCGCCTGGATGTCCTCAAGGCTGAAGCCTTCGCGGAAGGCCTGTCCGACAACCAGCAGCCGGTCCGGCGTCTGGCGCGACAGCGCGGCGGTGATCACGTCTCGGCTCGTGCCTTCAAGGTGCGGCATGCGGTTGAAGCCGTCGAGCCCAGTTTCGAGCCCGCGCAGTGCCTTCTGCATCGATTCCTTGAAGTTGCGGCCAATCGCCATAACCTCGCCAACCGACTTCATCGCGGTGGACAGCAGCGGTTCGGCGCCCTTGAACTTTTCGAAGGCGAAGCGCGGAATCTTGGTGACGACGTAGTCAATCGTCGGCTCGAAACTGGCCGGGGTCGCGCCGGTGATCTCGTTGGTGATCTCATCAAGTGTGTAGCCGACCGCGAGCTTGGCGGCGACACGGGCGATGGGGAAGCCAGTGGCCTTCGATGCCAGAGCCGACGACCGCGAAACGCGCGGGTTCATCTCGATTACGATCAGGCGGCCATCCTTGGGATTGACTGCGAACTGTACGTTCGAACCGCCTGTTTCAACGCCAATTTCCCGCAGGACCGCGATCGATGCGTTGCGCATGATCTGGTATTCCTTGTCGGTCAGCGTCAGCGCCGGGGCGACGGTGATCGAATCGCCCGTATGGACGCCCATCGGATCGACGTTCTCGATCGAACAGATGATGATGCAGTTGTCCTTGCGGTCGCGGACAACCTCCATCTCGTACTCTTTCCAGCCGAGCAGCGATTCCTCGATCAGGACTTCGGTGGTCGGGCTGGCATCAAGGCCGGAGCGTACAATCGCTTCGAACTCGGCCTTGTTATAGGCCACGCCGCCGCCCGTGCCGCCGAGTGTGAAGCTGGGGCGGATGATCGAGGGCAGGCCAGTGCGTTCGAGCAAGGCGAAAGCTTCGTCGACCGTATGGGCCACGCCGGAACGTGCAGATTCGAGGCCGATCTTGTCCATCGCCTCGCGGAAGCGCTGGCGATCCTCAGCCTTGTCGATGGCATCGGCATCGGCGCCGATCATCTTGACGCCGTACTTTTCCAGCGTGCCGTCGTTGAACAGCGAGAGCGCGGTATTCAGTGCGGTTTGCCCGCCCATGGTCGGAAGGACCGCGTCGGGGCGTTCCTTTTCGATGATGCGCGTGACGATTTCGGGGGTGATCGGCTCGACATAGGTCGCATCAGCCATGTCGGGATCGGTCATGATCGTGGCGGGGTTCGAATTGACGAGGACGACCTTGTAGCCCTCCTCGCGCAACGCCTTGATCGCCTGTGTGCCCGAATAGTCGAACTCGCAGGCCTGCCCGATGATGATCGGGCCGGCGCCGATGACCAGGATCTTCGAAATGTCTGTGCGCTTGGGCATGGGGGTTCCGTCAGGCTGTCAGTTCGGCGAATTTTTCCGCCCAGTAAGTTTCGTCCGCCGCAGCGGCTTGCACGATCGGGCTCGAGGCGTTGAACGCGGCGAGCAGCCCGGGGAACTTGTCCGCCTGAAACTGGTGCATCGTGCCGCCAAAGTCGTTGGTCTGCGTAGACCAGCCGCCCTGCGCGATCATCGTATCAACGAATTCCGTCGCCGCCGCACGCGTCTCGCGCGCGGCCTTGCGGCCGAACTTGCGCACGGCAACGCCGATCTTGTCATCGATGATCATGATCAGTTCGGCATGCGGATACCAGCGAGTGGTGATGCTGAGCTCCTTGCCGTGGCCGGACGTGTAATAGGCCAGCACGTGGGCCTGAAGGTCGGTGAGGCTCATTTCAGCATCTCCACAAAGCGTTCAAACAGGTAAAAGCTGTCCATGGGACCCGGCGATGCTTCAGGGTGGTATTGCACGCCGAATGCCTTCTTGCCCTTCACCGAAATGCCGCAGTTCGATCCGTCGAACAGCGATATGTGGGTCTCCTCGACCGTGTCCGGCAGCGAGGTGTTGTCCACCGCAAAGCCGTGGTTCATCGAGGTGATCTCGACCACGCCGTCTTCCAGCCGCTTGACCGGGTGGTTCGCGCCGCGGTGGCCCTGGTTCATCTTGGTGGTCGCCGCGCCAGCCGCGATGCCGAGCATCTGGTGGCCAAGGCAGATGCCGAAGATCGGCATGTCGGCATCGAGCAGACCCTTGATCACCGGCACGGCGTATTCGCCCGTTGCCGCGGGATCGCCTGGGCCGTTGGAGAGGAATACGCCGTCCGGCTTCATCGCCAGCACGTCGGAAAGCGAGGTCGTCGCCGCAACGATGGAAACCCGCGCGCCGGCCTTGACGAGGTTGCGGAAGATCATGTCCTTCGCGCCGTAATCGATCGCGACGACGTGCGGGCGGGCATCGCGTGGGCTACGGGCATAGCCCTTGCCCAGCGTCCATGCGCCGCCTTCCCATTCCTCGCCCGCGCTGCGGGTGACGAGCTTGGCGAGGTCCATGCCTTCCAGACCCGGCCATTCCAGCGCGCGCTTGATCAGTGCGGGGATGTCGAACCGGCCATCGGGATCGTGCGCAAGCACGGCATTGGGCGCACCGGCCATGCGTATGCGGCGGGTCAGCGCGCGGGTATCGATGCCCGACAGGCCGATCTTGCCCTTGCTCGCCAACCAATCACCGAAAGTGCCCTGGCTGCGGAAATTGCTCGGCACGGTGACATCTTCGCGGACCACGCAGCCGACCGCGCCGTCGACATGGCTTTCAAGATCTTCGTCGTTGACGCCGACATTACCGATGTGCGGGAAAGTGAAGGTGACGATCTGCGCAGCATAGGAGGGATCGGTCATCACCTCCTGATATCCGGTCATCGCCGTGTTGAAGCAGACTTCGCCCACCGCCTGACCCACTGCGCCAAAGCCTCGGCCCCAGAGAACGGTGCCATCGGCAAGGACGAGAACGCCAGTTGCGCCGTCAGGCTTGGATACGTGCGAAGAGGCGGCGTCGGCCATGATTGGAGGCGCTCCGTGGGTGGGTTTCCGGCGATGTGTGCTAAGGAGCGGCGGCTAGACCCCATGTTGCGGTGCGTCAAGGTTTGAAAGCACCGAAATTCCGGTTAGAGGCCTCCTATCCCCGGTGCGAACCCCGTAATTACAGGAAACACACGAAAATGCTTCGCGACTCGATCAAGTCCGCGCAGGTCACCGCCATGAAGGCCGGCGACAAGCCCCGCCTCGCCGCCGTGCGCCTGATCCTTGCCAAATTGAAGGACAAGGACATCGAACTGCGCACTTCCGCCAATCTGCCCGATGACGATGCGCTGGTAGTCGACGTGCTGCAGAAGATGGCCAAGCAGCGCCGCGAATCGATCACCATGTACGAACAGGGCGGTCGTCAGGAACTTGCCGATCAGGAAAAGACCGAACTCGCCGTCATCGAGGAATTCATGCCTCAGCAGATGAGCGAAGACGATACCAAGGCCGCGATTGCCAAGATCATCGCCGATACCGGCGCTGCCGGCATGAAGGACATGGGCAAGGTCGTCGCCGCGCTGAAGGCGGCGCACGGCACCCAGCTTGATATGGGCAAGGCCAGCGGGCTGGTCAAAGCCGCGCTGGCGTAAGAGTGTTGCTCAGCCCCCAATGGCTGGATGAACTGCGCGCCCGGATCACGCTTTCGGCGGTGATCGGGCGGACGACGCGGCTCACCAAGGCGGGGCATGAATTCAAGGCCTGCTGCCCGTTCCACAATGAAAAGAGCCCCAGCTTCACGGTCAATGACCTGAAGGGGTTCTATCACTGCTTTGGTTGCGGAGCGCACGGCGATGCCATCCGCTGGATGACCGACCAGCGCGGGCTTTCGTTTATGGATGCGGTGAAGGAACTGGCGTCCGAGGCAGGTCTGGAAGTCCCTGCACCCGATCCGCGCGCAGCCAAGATTGCCGAACAACAAAGCGGTCTGCATGACGTGATGCAGGCCGCGCAGGACTGGTACCGCGCGCAGCTGGAAACGCCCGCGGGGACCAAGGCGCGTGACTATCTGAATTCGCGCGGGTTCGATTCTCATACGATGGAGCGCTTCGGCTTTGGTTTTGCCCCGGCCGGTCGGCAGGCTCTCAAGGCAGCGCTGAGCCGGTTTGACGAAACGATGCTGATCGAGGCGGGCCTGCGCATCGCGGTAGACGATAAGGAGCCCTATGATCGCTTCCGCGACCGGCTGACCATGCCGATTCAGGATGCGCGCGGGCGCGTGATCGGCTTTGCGGCGCGCATCCTCGATGCCGATAAGAAGGACGCGCCAAAGTATCTCAACTCGCCGGATACGCCCTTGTTCGACAAGGGGCGTACCCTGTTCAACCTCCACCGCGCCGGACCGGCCTCGCGGCAGAGCGGGCGGATCGTGGTGGTCGAGGGGCAGATGGACGTCGTTGCTCTGGCGGCAGCGGGCATTGCCGATGCCGTCGCTCCGATGGGCACCGCGCTCACAGAACGCCAGCTGGAAATGCTGTGGCGACTGGTCGAGGCTCCGGTGCTCTGTTTCGATGGCGATTCCGCCGGTCAGCGCGCCGCGATGCGGGCGATCACCCGCGCCCTGCCCATGCTGCGGCCTGCGCACACCTTGCGGATTTGCCGTCTGCCGACAGGCCTCGATCCCGATGACCTGATCCGCAAACAGGGCGTTGGCGCGCTGGAAGGGGTGTTGGCGAGCGCCGGGAGCCTTGTCGAAACGCTGTGGGAGAACGAGCGCGATGCCGTTCCGCTGTCCACGCCCGAAGACAAGGCCGGTCTCAAGGCGCGGCTGATGGCGCATGTCGATACGATTGCTGATCAGGATATCAAGGCGCTCTATCGCCGCGAATTGAGCGAGCGCTTTTCCGACTTCGCCTTCCCTGCCCGCCAGCCGCCGCCTCCGCGCCAGCCGTTTACCGGGCGCCAGGGGCGTTTCGATCGCAAGCCGGCTATATTGCCGCCCGCACCCGAAACGGCGCGGCGGATGGAGCGGGCGACGGGTGTTGGCCGCCGCGATGGTCTTGGCGCCGCGGTCATCGCCGGGCTGCTGCTCTATCCGCAGGCTCTCGCACGCCACGCCGAGGCGCTTGCCCGCGCCCGGATAGCAGACCCTGAGCAGGCCCGCGTACTGGGCGCCATGCTTGAACACCTCGATCACGGCGAAGCGCTTGAAACTTCGGCGCTCATCACCACATTGGCTGCCAAGGGCCTCACGTCTCCTTCCGATGAGTCCTTCGCCGGTATTCCATATCCTTTCGCCCGGTCCGGTGCCGACGCACAGTCTGCTCTGGCTTCGCTCGATTCGGCTGTGGTGATGCTGGTCGAAGGTCCCGAACTGGAAGCTGCGATCGAGGCTGCGACACAGCGGTTCGATTTCGAGGAACAGTCCCGCCTGCGTCAGCGCAAGCAAGAGCTTGAAAATCGATTGAAGGCCCAAAATCGCAGCTGAGGCGCAGCATCGCAGTTAATGCTCGGCAAGTTGCGCATGAAGTCACTAAACAGGGCTGGAATTTGCCGGGTGGCCGTGCCAAGGGGCCACCACGCGGTATAATCCGGCTCGAGATACCCAGAATCAGGGGCGACTCGCCGGTTTCGGCAGTCCCCCGCAGGAACACGGCGGGAAAATGGACGAAGACTTTACCGGCGGTGAAAAGGAAGGCGGCGACGCCCCCCTCATCGACCTCAACGATTCGGCAATCAAGAAGCTGATCGCCCGTGCCAAGCGGCGCGGCGTGATCACCATGGACGAGCTGAACGAGGCACTGCCGCAGGATCAGATGAATTCCGAACAGATCGAGGACATCATGTCCGCGATCTCGGAAATGGGCGTCAACATCGTTGAGAGCGACGAGGACGCGGTTGATCCGGACGACAAGCAGGACGAGGAAGTCGACGAGGTCGATTCCGGGGGCTCCGAACGTCCCGACCTGATCAAGAAGAAGGAAACGATCGAGCGCACGGATGATCCCGTGCGCATGTACCTGCGCGAAATGGGCGCGGTCGAACTTCTCAGCCGCGAGGGCGAAATTGCCATCGCCAAGCGCATCGAATCGGGTCGTGACACGATGATCCTCGGGCTCTGCGAAAGCCCGATCACGTTCCATGCAATCATCCAGTGGTCCGAAGCGCTCAACAATGAAGAAATGCAGCTGCGCGAGATCCTCGATCTCGACGCCATGCTTTCCAAGGAGCCCGCGCCCGAAGCCCTGACCGAAGACGGTGAGGAAGAAGGCAGCGGCGAAATTACCGAGGCGACTGCCGGCCCGACCTTCAAGGAAGAAGAAGAGGTCGAGGAAGAACCCGCCGACGAAGAAGACGAAGAAGGTATCGAACGCCGCGCCCGCCGTCCGGCTGAGGAAGAGGAAGAGGACAACACCCTCAGCCTCGCCCAGATGGAAGCCCAGCTTAAACCTGAGGCTCTGGAAAAGTTCGCGCTGATCACCAGCGTCTTCCGCAAGTTCGAGAAGATCCAGAACGAGCGTCTCGCCGCGATGAACGCGGGCGACACCTTCTCATCGGCCAAGGAAAAGCAGTATCACGCCCTGCGTGAAGAGCTGACCGCGCACGTTGAGAGCGTCAAGTTCCATGCGACCAAGATCGAATTCCTGGTCGACAACATCTACGCCTTCAACCGCAGGCTGACTGCGCTTGGCGGCCAGATGCTGCGTCTGGCCGAACGCCACAAGGTCAACCGCAAGGACTTCCTTGACAGCTACATCGGCCACGAGCTTGATGATGCGTGGCTGGCTTCTCAGGCCAGCAAGGACAAGAAGTGGGCGGCCTTCGCCGAGAACGAGGTCGACGCAGTCGAGCGCATCCGCGCCGAGGTTTCGGACATCGCCTCTGCCACCGGCATGGCGCTTCAGGAATTCCGCCGCATCGTCAACATGGTCCAGAAGGCTGAACGCGAAGCGCGCATTGCCAAGAAGGAAATGGTCGAGGCGAACCTGCGCCTAGTGATCTCGATCGCCAAGAAGTACACCAACCGCGGCCTGCAGTTCCTCGACCTTATTCAGGAAGGCAACATCGGCCTGATGAAGGCGGTCGACAAGTTCGAGTACCGGCGCGGCTACAAGTTCTCGACCTATGCGACTTGGTGGATCCGGCAGGCCATCACCCGCAGCATTGCTGATCAGGCGCGCACGATCCGCATCCCGGTCCACATGATCGAGACAATCAACAAGCTGGTCCGCACCAGCCGCCAGTTCCTCCACGAGCAGGGCCGAGAGCCCACGCCCGAGGAAATGGCCGAACGGCTTTCGATGCCGCTCGAAAAGGTGCGCAAGGTGATGAAGATCGCCAAGGAGCCGATCTCCCTCGAAACGCCGATCGGCGACGAGGAAGATTCGCACCTGGGTGATTTCATCGAGGACAAGAACGCGATCATCCCGGTCGACGCGGCCATCCAGGCCAACCTCAAGGAAACGGTCACCCGCGTCCTTGCCAGCCTGACCCCGCGCGAGGAGCGCGTGCTGCGCATGCGCTTCGGCATCGGCATGAACACCGATCACACGCTGGAAGAAGTCGGCCAGCAGTTTTCGGTCACGCGCGAACGTATCCGCCAGATCGAAGCCAAGGCGCTGCGCAAGCTCAAGCACCCGAGCCGGTCGCGCAAGATGCGCTCGTTCCTCGATCAGTAAAAATATTTGCAGCGCCGGGAACCAATCCCGGCCTGCAGTGTTTTGCAGCCAGGACGATAGTTCTTCGGAACGGTTGATCCAGGAAAACCCCGTTGCAGAAATGCAGCGGGGTTTACCCGTTCTGGGCTCACATCAAGCTGCTGGCTTGGTGATCGGGATCGGCTCAACCGCCTTGTCGCTTGAATATACGGCGATGGTATCGGCTATGGGGTCAAGGCGGACCCACAGCGATATGACCACGGCCAGAGCCAGCGCCGCCAGGGCCAACTGCCGACCAATCGGCTTGCCCAGCCCCGGCCAGGCCAACAGCACCGCCAGCGATGCGAGCGCCAGTTGCAGCACGGCGGCAAACGGCATGGTCGGACCAACGCCCTGCAAGACGAAGTGGCCGAGGTAGAGCTCGTAACCGAGCACCAGCGCGGCAACGAACGCGCCGGCAATCTTGGCCGCAGCCCCCTTCAGGTTGATCGCCAGCACCACCAGCACCAGCGGGACCAACACGACATAAGCCGCAGTCGGCGCAAAGGCCTGCGCGCCTACTCCGATGAGCAGCAGGGGCAGCGCCGCACCGATCTGCCGCGCATTGATCTGCTGGATGCGGAACAGCAGCAGGAAGAGGCCGATACAAGCCGCCGCCGTCATGCCTTCCAGCAAAGGAATCGCCGCCAGCCGGTCGTAATAGTTCGCCCCCCTGCCCGCACCTGACAACAGGTTGAGCAGAAACAGCGCCAGCGCCGCGCCAAGGATCAGCAGCACCATTCGCGCCGCGCCCTCAGCCATCTGCTTGCCGCGCAGGCCGCGTGCCGCGTAGCCAAGACCCAGCACTATCACTCCCACCATCAGCCAGCCGATCCAGACCGGATAGCTGACGAGGAACAGCCCGAAGACATCGAAGAAAACCACATCAGGCGCGCTTTCGGGCAGTTGATCTGCCCGCAGCAAGGCGTCGGTCAGTGCCAGGACCTGACCGCCCATGTCCTGCAACGCCCCCTGATCAAGCGCATCCGGCGCGGCCTTGGGCGAATGGTACAGCCCCGGCCGGCCGATAAAGGCGAAGTTGTAGCCCGGCTTGCTTGCCCGCAGCGAGACGGACAGGTCAGTGTCGTTCGGCAGGACGCTGTAGATGAAAGTCGCGAGCGACGAGGCACCCGGCCGGCTGACCGCATCGGCATAGAGCGCAACTGCCGCTCCGTTCCCCGGCGATGTTTCGAACAATGTCGTCCGTCCCCCGCCCCCGCGCGCTTCCATGTTGACGATTGTGCCGACGCGGTCGCGGATCGGATCGGAGGCGAAGAACGCCTCAGCGCCCGACAGGCCAATTTCTTCAGCATCGGTCAGGATCACGATCAGGTCACGCTTTGCCAGCCCGCGCTGCCGAACGGCGCGCACCGTCTCGAGGATCGTCGCGACGCCGGCCGTGTCGTCGGAAGCACCGGGCGATCCCCAAACCGTGTCGTGGTGCGCCATCAGGGCGACCGCTGGAAGGGAGCGATCCTTGCCGGGAAGCACGCCGACGATATTGACCATCTCGGTCGGCGCGTGGACGCCCTTCGACCAGCCTTTCATCCGCTCGGTCGCGCGCGGCGGCAGAGGCAGCAGGGTTTCGCGCGTTTCCAGCCCCATTGCGCGTAGACGTTCGACAATATGGCGGCGAACCTCCGCATTCTCCGGCGTGCCGGTGGCGTGCGGACGCGCCGCAATCACGCGGACATCGGCCATCGCACGAGCCGCGGAAAAGTCCTGCGCCGCAGAGTTCGCCGGGAGAGGCCCCGGAGGCGTCGTGCCGATAATCGCCAGCACCAGCGCGGCAGCAACAGCCAAGGCAAATCCTGTCCAAAGCTTCATTCTTGTCCTCCCAATCCCGGCGCGATTGATGCTCGCCGCGCACGCCCGAGTCAAACCGCGCCCGGACTGTGCAGATTCGCGCATTGCGGGTGGCATCGCGGCAGGCTTGCCCCTATGGGGTGCCCAGCCGATTCCCACCAAAGAGACGAGCAGCGCCGATGAGAATTGCCATCGCATCCGATCACGCCGCGGTCGATCTGAAGGCGACCTTGCGCGAATACCTGATCGGCCTCGGTCATGAGGTTGCTGACCTTGGCCCTGAAACGGCCGACCGGGTCGATTATCCCGACTATGGCTACAAGCTCGCCGCCGTGGTTGCCGATGGCACCGCCGAACGCGGCGTCGCCCTGTGCGGATCGGGCATCGGCATATCGATCGCCGTCAACCGCAACCCCAAGCTGCGCTGCGCGCTCGTGTCCGAACCGCTTTCCGCAGCTCTGGCGCGCGAACACAACGATGCCAACTGCATCGCCATGGGCGCCCGGCTGACCGGAGAGGACATGGCCAAGGCCTGCCTCGACGCTTTCCTTTCGACTGATTTCGGCGGAGGCCGCCACGCCGGCCGCGTCGACAAGCTTTCCAACCCATCTTGCTGAACAGGGATCTGAGATGACCGCCGTCACCCCCAATGGCTTCTTCACCGCCGGCCTCGCTGCTACCGATCCCGACATTGCCGGCTGGATCGGCAAGGAACTCGGCCGCCAGCGCGACAAGATCGAGCTGATCGCCAGCGAGAACATCTGTTCAAAGGCCGTGCTCGAAGCCGCTGGTTCGATCCTGACCAACAAGTATGCCGAAGGTTATCCGGGCAAGCGCTATTACGGCGGCTGCGAATATGTCGACGAGATCGAGACGCTGGCGATCGAACGGGCGAAGAAGCTGTTCGGCGCCAATTTCGCCAACGTTCAGCCCAATTCGGGCAGCCAGATGAACCAGGCCGTATTCCTCGCGCTGCTGCAGCCGGGCGACACGTTCATGGGGCTCGACCTCAACGCCGGTGGCCACCTGACCCACGGTAGCCCCGTCAACATGAGCGGCAAGTGGTTCAATCCGGTGCCCTACACCGTGCGCGCCGACGATCACCGCATCGACATGGACGAGGTTGCCCGCATCGCACGCGAGTGCAAGCCGAAGCTGATCATCTGCGGCGGCACCGCCTATTCGCGCACCTGGGACTTCCCCTGCTTCCGCGAAATCGCCGATGAAGTGGGTGCCTACCTGCTTGCCGACATGAGCCACTTCTCCGGCCTCGTCGCCGGCGGTGTCCACCCCTCGCCCGTCCCGCACGCCCACGTCACCACCACTACGACGCACAAGAGCCTGCGCGGGCCCCGTTCGGGCATCATCCTGTCGAACGACGAGGCGCTCGCCAAGAAGCTCAACACGGCGATTTTCCCGGGTCTGCAGGGCGGCCCCCTGATGCACATCATCGCTGCCAAGGCCGTGGCCTTTGCCGAAGCGATGACGCCCGAGTTCAAGGCCTATGCCCAGGCCGTGGCAGACAATGCCAAGACGCTCGCCGCCTCGCTGCAGGCCAACGGGCTCGACATCGTTTCGGGTGGCACGGACAACCACCTGATGCTGGTTGACCTGACGTCGAAGGACATCACCGGCAAGGCCACCGAAAAGGGCCTCGATCGCGCTGCCATCACTTGCAACAAGAACGGCATCCCGAACGACTCACGCTCGCCCTTCGTGACTTCAGGCATCCGCCTTGGCACGCCGGCCGGCACGACACGCGGGTTCGGCGTGGCGGAATTCACGCAGATCGGCGGACTTATTGCCGAAGTCGTCGAAGGAATGCGCAAGAACGGCGAAGACGGTGACGCGCAGGTGGAACAATCGGTCAAGGCGCGCGTAGAAGAGCTTTGCGCCCGATTCCCTATCTATGAAGGAATGTGACCGATGACCGAAGGCAAGAACCCAAACAACAACGGTGGTGACCTGATCGAGGATCTGAAGGTTGAAGTCGTTGGCATGGCCAAAGACGGCGCGCGCCATCCTTCGACGAAGCCCGTCCTGACCGGATTGGCGATCGGCGCGGCGGCGGGCTGGATTCTTCCCGTTGTATCGCTGCCGCTCGGCGCGCTCGCGGGAGCCGGCTTCATGCTCTACAAGCGGGTCCGTCCGTAACCGCCGATGCGTTGCCCGTTCTGCGCCCATGACGACAGCCAGGTAAAGGACTCGCGTCCGACCGAGGACAACACCGCGATCCGCCGCCGTCGCCAGTGCGAGGGCTGCGGGGCACGTTTCACGACGTTTGAACGGGTCCAGTTGCGCGAGATTACCGTGTTGAAAAGCAACGATGCACGCGAACCGTTTGACCGCTTGAAGATCGAACAGTCCGTTACCCTCGCCTGCCGCAAGCGCGGCATTGCGCAGGAGCGGATCGACCAGCTCGTATCCGGCATACAACGCCAGATCGAGACCATGGGCGAGACCGAAGTTCCTTCGCGGACCATCGGCGAAATGGTGATGGAAGGCCTGCGCCAGCTCGATTCGGTGGCCTACATCCGCTTCGCCTCGGTTTACCGGGACTTCGGCGATGCCAAGGACTTTGAGGAATTTGCCGGAACGGTGCGCGATGTCGGCAAGCACTAAACCCGTCATTGTCCTCGTCCGCCCGCAACTGGCCGAGAACATCGGCAAGGCCGCGCGCGCCATGCTCAATTTCGGGCTCACCGAAATGCGCCTTGTCTCGCCGCGCGATGGCTGGCCCAATCCCAGCGCCGGCCCGGCAACGGCGGGGGCGGACATCGTTCTTGCCGAGGCGCAGGTTTTCGAGAGCCTCGCCGAGGCGGTGCACGATTGTTCGCACGTTTATGCGACGACCGTCCGCAAGCGCGGCGTGACCAAACCGGTCATGACCCCCGAACAGGCGGCGCAGGCAATCCACGGCGATGTCGCCCGCTCGGCCATCGTTTTCGGGCCGGAGCGTTCGGGGCTGGAAACCGAGGACGTCGCGCTGGCCCGCACGATCATCACCGTACCTATCAACCCGGACTTCGCCTCACTCAACCTTGCGCAGGCGGTGATGCTGTGCGTTTATGAGTGGTCGAAACTGGTCGATCTGGCCCAGCCGACGGTCGAGGAACTGCTGCCCCCGGCGCCGCAGGAAGACCTTGAGGGCATGATCAACCAGATGGAAGCGCTGCTGACCCCGCGCGGCTACTTCAACCCGCCATCGCGGGCCATGCCGACCCGCCTCACCCTGCGCGCCATGCTGACCAAGCCCGGCTGGAACCACCTTGAGGTGCGGACCATGCGCGGGGTGCTTTCGGCCATGGAACGCCTGCCGGGCAGCAAACCGGGCGACAACCGGCGGGGCAAGCCCCAAACCCCGCCCGATCCAGACTCTCCGCCCGATGAAGCTTGACCTTCTGGCCCCTCGCCGCTAAGCGCGCGCCTTCGCAATTGATCCCGCACCCCGGTGAAGCGGCGATCGCGTTTCAGATTATGCTGAAACGGTGCGTGTCCGGGCTGGAAGCTTCAGCACATCGCTGCAGCACGCAAATTGAAAGGAACGCCTGTGTCAAAGCGCAAGGCTTCAAAGCATAAGATTGACCGCCGTCTTGGTGAAAACATCTGGGGCCGTCCCAAGAGCTCGGTTAACCGCCGCGCCTATGGCCCCGGCCAGCACGGCCAGCGCCGCAAGAGCAAGATCTCGGACTTCGGCATCCAGCTGCGCGCCAAGCAGAAGCTCAAGGGCTACTACGGCGACGTGACGGAAAAGCAGTTCAAGCGCACCTATCAGGAAGCGTCGAAGATGAAGGGCGATACCGGTCAGAACCTGATCGGCCTACTCGAACAGCGCCTCGACATGGTCGTGTACCGCGCCAAGTTCGCACCGACCATCTTTGCTGCCCGTCAGGTTGTTTCGCACGGCCACATTCGCGTGAACGGCGTGCGCTGCAACATCGCCAGCCGCCGCGTCCGCCCCGGTGACATCATCAGCCTTGGCGAAAAGGCCAAGGAAATGGCGCTGATCATCGAAGCGCAGGGCCTCGCCGAACGCGAAATCCCTGAGTACGTCGCTCCCGACGGCAACGACAAGGTCACCTTCGTCCGCGTTCCCACGCTTGATGAAGTGCCTTATCCGGTGAAGATGGAACCGAACCTAGTCGTCGAATTCTATTCGCGCTGATCCAGCCGGCTCTTGCCGAAAAATGCAGGGTGGTCCTTCGGGGCCGCCCTTTGCATTTGTGGTCACAGGATTATGGGAACTGCCTTAAGATCAGCGCACAAGCTGTTGGCAGGAAATGCGATAAGCTGCGGGAACGAGTGAAACTGTCCTGCGTTTGAGCGTTCAAGATGTTCAATTATCGCTTTGTAACCCCGCATCGCGCCGGGAAATGGTACTCCGATCTGCATACCGCGCAGCAGCACGCCTGCGCGATCGGCGCAGGCTTTCTCGATCCCAGATCTGGGTTCTTCGTCGCCTATCGCGGCACGCAGCTTGAAACGATCAAGCGGGATTAGAGCACCTGCGACGCGTAATGTGTCGCTGCCAGCCTTTGCCAGATCATTTCAAGTATGAAGTCCGGAACCGTTTCGCGAACCCGGCGAACTGACCGGCGGCGATGGCATCGCGCATGCCCTGCATCAGCGACTGGTAGAACCACAGGTTGTGCTCGGTCATCAGCATTGCGCCGAGCATTTCGCCCGACTTGATCAGGTGATGCAGGTAAGCGCGACTGTAGTCGCGGCAGGCGGGGCAACCGCATTCCTCATCGAGCGGCGCCAGGTCCTCGGCATGTTTGGCATTGCGCAAGTTGAGCGGCCCGTTCCAGGTGAAGGCCTGCCCGTTGCGGCCCGAACGTGTGGGAAGAACGCAGTCGAACATGTCGACCCCGCGTTCGACCGCGCCGACGAGATCGTCGGGCTTGCCGACGCCCATCAGGTAGCGCGGGTGGTCTGCCGGCAGTTGTCCGGGCGCGAAATCGAGTGTGGCGAACATGGCATTTTGCCCCTCGCCCACGGCAAGGCCGCCGATTGCGTAGCCATCGAAGCCGACTTCGGCCAAGGCCTCGGCGCTCTGGCGGCGCAGATCCTCATCGAGCGCGCCTTGCTGAATGCCGAACAAGGCGGATCGCTCGGCGTGTTCGCCGCCGGCATCAAAGGCGTCGCGGCTGCGCTTGGCCCAGCGCATCGACATTTCCATCGATCGGGCAATCACATCGCGGGGCTGGTCGGCGCGGGGGCATTCGTCGAAGCACATGACGATGTCGGAGCCGAGCAGGCGTTGGATTTCCATCGACCGTTCGGGGCTGAGCAGGTGGCGCGAACCATCGAGGTGGCTGGCGAAGGTCACGCCTTCCTCGGTAATCTTGCGCAGGTCGCTGAGGCTCATCACCTGATAGCCGCCGCTGTCTGTGAGGATCGGGCGGTCCCAGTTCATGAACTTGTGCAGCCCGCCAAGCCGCGCGACACGCTCAGCGCCGGGGCGGAGCATGAGGTGATAGGTATTGCCCAGAATGATGTCGGCGCCCGCCGCTCTCACGCCTTCGGGCTTTATGCCCTTGACCGTCGCCGCCGTGCCCACCGGCATGAAGGCCGGCGTGCGGATCTCGCCGCGCTGCATTTGGATCGTGCCGGTGCGGGCCTTGCCGTCAACGGCGTGAATGGTGAAATCGAAACGGGGCTTGCTCATCGCCCGCGCTATGGCAGCAGCAACGAGGAATCGCCATATGAATAGAACCGATAGCCCTCGGCGATGGCATGGGCATAGGCCGCCTGCATCCGCTCACACCCCATCAAAGCGCTGACGAGCATGAACAGGGTGCTCTTGGGCAAGTGGAAGTTGGTCATCAGGCCATCGATGGCGCGAAAGCGGTAGCCGGGGGTGATGAAGATTGCGGTGTCGCCAGCGAAAGGCCGGATCGTGCCATCTGCATCCGCCGCGCTTTCCAGCAGGCGCAGACTGGTGGTGCCGACTGCGATGATCCGGCCGCCGCCGGCCCGTGCTGTGTTGAGCCGGGCGGCGGTGTCCGGTTCGATCCGGCCCCATTCGGCGTGCATGGAATGGTCGTCGGTGTCCTCGGCCTTGACCGGAAGGAACGTGCCTGCGCCGACATGGAGCGTCAGAATTTCCCGTCCGATGCCAGCGGCATCAATCGCGGCGAGTAGGTCAGGTGTGAAATGCAGCGCAGCAGTTGGGGCGGCGACAGCACCAGCCTCGTTGGCAAAGATGGTCTGGTAGTCTTCAAGATCAGCCGCATCAGTCGGGCGTTTCCCCGCGATGTACGGCGGCAGCGGCATCCGCCCTGCCCGTTCGAGCAAGACTTCTACTGGTTCAGAGCCGGCAAAGGCCAGTGTCCAGCTACCGTCGGCGTGGCGCTGCTCGGCCTTGGCTGAAACATCCGCCGGGAAGGCAATAACATCGCCTTCGTGCAGTCGCTTGCCATTGCGGACGAAGGCTTGCCAGCGGCGCAAGTCGATCCTTTTGTGCAGGGTCGCCCCGATGCGGGCCTCACCGCGCGTGCCTTCAAGCTGTGCGGGAATGACGCGAGTGTCGTTGAACACGAGAACGTCGCCAGCACGCAATTGCGCCGGCAGATCGCGGACGGTCAGATCCTCGAATGGTGCATCGCCAGCCACGAGCAGCATCCGCGCCGAATCGCGCGGGCGCACCGGTCGCAGCGCGATGTTCTCTGCCGGGAGTTCGAAATCGAAGAGGTCGACCTTCATGGCACCATTCCGTCATCCCGGTAAAAGCCGGGATCGCTGGCGGGGCGGTACAGTCCAGCGGTTCCGGGTCAAGCCCGGGACGGCACCTTTCTTACTTACTTGGTGCGCGGCTTTGCTTTCGCCACAGGGGCTGCCTTCACCGGCGGAGCGACCACGGGTGCCGGGGCTGGCTGTTCGACAATGGCGACCGGCGGTGCGGGCGGCGGCGGCATCATCTGCGCCTTGCCTTCGCTGGCGAAAGACGCCTGAAGGATCTTGGTCGGGTTCACCGGCGGCTCGCCGCGGACGATCGCGTCAACCTGTTCCATCCCGGCAATGACCTTGCCGAAGTTTGTGTAGCGCTTGTCGAGCGCGAAACGCGGGTAGAATACGATGAAGAACTGGCTGTTCGCCGTGTCAGGCTCGTTGGTGCGGGCCATGGAGACAGTGCCGCGCATGTGGGGCACCATGTTGAATTCGGCCTTCAGGTCAGGAAGGTCGGAACCGCCCTCGCCCGTGCCCTTGGGGTCACCGGTCTGCGCCATGAAGCCATCGATCACGCGGTGGAACACCACGCCGTTGTAGAAGCCGCGACCGACCAGGGTCTTGATACGCTCGACGTGGTTGGGTGCCCATGTCGGCATCAGGCGGATCGCGACTCGGCCTCCGTTCGACAGATCGAGCAGCAGGATGTTTTCCGGCTCAAACTTCATGTCGGCATTGACCGCCGTGTTCAGCAGGACCTGCGGCTTTTCCGCGACGATGTCCTTGCTTTTCTTCTTCGCCATGGCGGGCGTTGCCGCCAGGGACAGGCCCAGCATGATGGAAACGATAAGATTACGCGGCTTCATCTGGTCAACTCTCGTGGCTGGTGCCTTGGGGGTGGCGTGTCGATAGCGCCCGTCAACTGTCATGGCAATGAACAGGCGCAAGGCACGTAAATTCAGTCCCGCGCAAGCCGCGCCGTCTCGGTGATGCGGGCAAGGACATCGGCACGGACCGCTGGGCTGACGAACTTGGCGATATCGCCGCCGTAAAGCGCGATTTCCTTGACCAATCGCGAGGCGATCGGCTGCAGGCTGACATCAGCCATCAGGAAGATGGTCTCAACCTTGTTGTTAAGCTGGCGGTTCATGCCGGTGAGTTGATATTCGTATTCGAAGTCGGTCACCCCGCGAATGCCGCGGATCACCACCGAAGCACCCTGCGCATCGGCAAAGTCCATCAGCAGTGAATTGAAGCCGACGACTTCGATGTTCGACAGGCCAAGGCCCTCAGCCTCGCGCCGGACCATGGCAATGCGCTCATCATCGTTGAACATGGGTGATTTGGCGATGTTGGTGGTGACGCCAATGACCAGCTTATCGACGAGCTTGGCCCCGCGCCGGATGATGTCGGCATGGCCAAGCGTCATCGGATCGAAGGTGCCAGGATAGACGCCGATGCGTTCCTTGGGAGCCGTTGCCATATCAGTGATCCCTCTCGACAACGTAGCGCGCCAGCGCCCGCAGCAAGTCCGCTTCCTGCCCGTGCTGCGCCAGATGCGCAATGGCCTGATCGACCAGCATCTGCGCCTGCTGGCGGGCGCGTTCGGGGCCGAACAGTGAGACGAAGGTCTGCTTGCCGGCGGCCTGATCCTTGCGAAGTGCCTTGCCGGCGGCGGCTTCATCGCCTTCATGGTCAAGAAGGTCGTCGGTGATCTGAAAGGCAAGGCCGATGTCGCGGGCGTAACCGCGCAGGAGCGTGCGGCCTTCGGGCGGCAAGCGGCCAAGGATCGCGCCCATTTCCACTGCCGCGCCCAGCAGCGCCCCGGTCTTCAGCTGCTGGAGCCGGGTGACGGTGCGCAGGTCGAAGCTTTCGTCTTCTGCAACGATGTCCATCATCTGCCCGCCGGCCATGCCGTTCATCCCGGCAGCGCGGCCAAGCGCGAGCACCAGTTCGGCGCGGGTGAAGGGATCGGGGAACAGGTCGGGATCGGCAATGATCTCGAAGGCAAAGGCATGGAGCGCATCGCCGGCCAGCACCGCAGTCGCTTCGTCAAAGGCGCGGTGCACGGTGGGCTTGCCGTGGCGCATGTCGTCATCGTCCATGCACGGCAGGTCATCGTGGATCAGCGAATAGACGTGGATCGCCTCGATCGCGACGCCGGCGCGCAGCGCGGTCGAGAAATCGACGCCGTAGAGTTCTGCTGTCGCCGTCAGCAGCAGCGGACGCAGCCGCTTGCCGCCGCCGATCGCGGCATAGCGCATCGCCTCGATCAGCCGTGCGCGGGCATCATCCGGCACCGGCAGCATGGCGTCGAACATGGAATCGACATCGGCGGCTATGCGGGCAAGCGCATCGCTGAGGAGAAGCTTGGCCGGCATGGTTGCCCCTCAGGCGTCAGCGTCAAAAGGAGCGGTGGCGGGCTGGCCGTCTGCGCCTTTGACGATCTTTTCGATCCGCGCCGAAGCCGCATCGAGCCGCGCCTGGCACAATTTGCGGAGCCGCTCACCCTCTTCATAGAGCGTGATCGAATCGTCGAGGGGCACTTCCCCGCTCTCCAACTTGCGGACAACATCTTCCAGCGCGCGAAGGGCCTGTTCAAATGTCAGTTTGGGGGTCATTTCAGACATCCCGGAACCATTGACCGCGCCGCGCGTCACGGTCAAGCTGCCTCCAGGGAGAAACCGCAGATGAAATGGGTAATTGCTTACGTATCCGCCGCCGTCAGCTTTGGCGTGCTGGACTTCCTGTGGCTCGGATGGGCTGGCAAGAACTTTTATCGCCCGGCCATTGGCGAGCTTCTGGCGCCGTCATTCCGCGGCGGTCCGGCGCTGGTGTTCTATGCGATCTACATCGCCGGGATCATCTGGTTTGCCGTGCGCCCCGGCCTCTCCGGCGGGACAAGCGCGGCCTTGCTCAACGGGGCGCTGCTCGGCGGGTTGGCCTATGCGACCTATGACCTGACCAATCAGGCGACGATGAAGGTCTGGCCGGTGCACGTGACGGTGGTCGATATCGTCTGGGGTGCCTTTGCAACCGCCGTGGCGGCGACTGTGGCTACTTGGGTGACAACGCGCTTCGCGGCCTAGCCATCGGCGCGCGCCGAGGCTATGGGCGCGCGCATGACTGACATTACCGCCGATGTTGTCGCCGCCCACGGGCTATCCGAAGACGAATATGCGCGCGTGCTCCATGCACTCGGACGCGAGCCGAACCTTGTCGAGCTCGGCATATTCTCGGTCATGTGGTCGGAGCATTGTTCGTACAAATCCAGCCGCTTCCACCTGAAGAAGCTGCCGACCAAAGCGCCGTGGGTGATTTGCGGTCCGGGTGAGAATGCCGGCATCATCGACATCGGTGACAATCAGGCGGCGATCTTCAAGATGGAGTCGCACAACCACCCCAGCTACATCGAGCCCTATCAGGGCGCAGCGACTGGCGTTGGCGGCATCCTGCGCGACGTCTTCACCATGGGCGCGCGCCCGGTGGCGAACATGAACGCACTGCGCTTCGGCCGGCCTGACCATCCCAAGATGAAGCACCTCGTCCAGGGCGTGGTTGCGGGCATCGGCGGCTATGGCAACTGCGTGGGCGTGCCGACTGTTGGCGGCGAGACCAACTTCCACCGGGCCTATGACGGCAACATCCTCGTCAATGCCATGACCGTGGGTATCGCCGATCAGGACAAGATTTTCTATTCGGCCGCCACCGGCCTAGGCAATCCGATCGTCTATGTCGGATCGAAGACCGGGCGCGACGGCATCCACGGCGCGACCATGGCCAGCGCCGATTTTGGCGATGATATCGATGAAAAGCGCCCGACCGTGCAGGTCGGCGATCCCTTCGTTGAAAAGCTGCTGATCGAGGCCTGCCTTGAACTGATGGCGACCGATGCCATCGTCGCCATCCAGGACATGGGCGCGGCGGGGCTGACCAGCTCAAGCGTCGAAATGGCAACCAACGGCAAGGCCGGGATCGTGCTCGACATGGACAAGGTGCCGTGCCGCGAAGAAGGCATGACGCCTTATGAAATGATGCTGAGCGAAAGCCAGGAGCGGATGCTCATGGTGCTCAAGCCGGGCAAGGAAGCTATGGCCGAAGCGATCTTCCGCAAGTGGGAGCTCGATTTCGCGGTAATCGGCGAAGTGACCGACACCGGCCACATGGTGCTGACCTGGCAAGGCGAAGTGGTCTGCGATATTCCGCTTGGGCCCCTGGCCGAAGACGCGCCGGAATACGAACGGCCTTATCTCACGCCCGAGGAATACAAGGCCTGGGCAAATGTTGCTCCGCTGGGCGATGTGCCGGAAAGCACGGATATCGGCGCGGACCTGCTCAAACTGATGGCCTCCCCCGATCTCGCCAGCCGGCGCTGGATCTGGGAGCAGTACGACAGCCAGGTTGGCGCGGACACGCTCCAGAAGAGCGGCGGCGACGCGGCGGTTGTGCGCGTCCACGGCTCGACGAAGGCGCTCGCCATGAGCACCGATTGCACGCCGCGCTATTGCTATGCCGATCCTTACGAAGGCGGAAAGCAGGCCGTGGCCGAGACCTATCGCAACATCAGCGCGGTCGGCGCCACGCCGCTCGCCATCACCAACTGCCTGAACTTCGCAAACCCGCAGCGACCCGAAATCATGGCGCAGATCGTCGGCTGCCTGCAGGGCATGGGCGATGCCTGCCGGGCGCTGGATTACCCGATCGTGAGCGGCAACGTGTCGCTTTATAACGAGAGCAAGGCGACTGGCGGCGGATCGGCGATTCTGCCGACGCCGGCGATTGGCGGGGTTGGCCTGATGGCTGATCACACCAAGATGGCGACGATTGGGTTCAAGAACGAAGGCGATGCCATCTGGCTTATCGGCGGCGCAGGCTCACACCTTGGCCAATCGCTGTGGCTGCGTGAGGTCGCGGGGCGTGAAGCGGGTGAAGCGCCACCAGTCGACCTATCGGTCGAACGTGCCAATGGCGAAAAGGTCCGTGCACTGATTGGCGAAGGCAAGATCACTGCCGTCCACGACATCAGTGATGGCGGCCTAATTGTCGCACTCGCCGAAATGGCGCTGGCTGGCGGGATCGGCAGCGAAATCACCGACCAACTCGGCACGGCGGGCGCGTTTGGCGAAGACCAATCGCGCTACATCGTGACAGCGGCGCCAGGCACCCAGGTTGAGGAAGCGCGACTGATCGGCAGGGTTGGTGGCAACGCGGTTGCGGGTGCATCGCTCGCCGACCTGCGCGAAGCCAGCGACAGTTTCTTCCGCGACTGGATGGAAGGGTAACGCCACTCCCTCTCCCACTTCGTCATCCTGAACTTGTTTCAGGATCTATTGCGCATGATGGCTCGGATTTTCGGAGGGTGCGCAGGGGCGCCGTTGCGCGTTTAGGCAAAGCGCCGCGCGAACGGCTAAATGGATCCTGAAACAAGTTCAGGATGACGGGAATTGGTGAACCAGCTCTGTCATCCCGGGCTTGACCCGGGATCGCTGGTCGGATTGATCAGGGCTTGCGGCAGTGAGGCCAGCGGTCCCGGGTCAAGCCCGGGACGACGACGGTTTAGGCTGCCACCGGTGCGATCATGTCGTAGGGATCGATGCCGATTTTGCGCCATTCTGCGTGGCATTCAGCATATTTACTCGCAGGCGTGATCTTCAACCGCCGGCGCACTTCCTGAATCGGCAGCGGCAGCAGCTCATGGATCGACTGTTCGACCAGACGCGGGCAAGCCTTGCCGAGGCGCTGGCCTTCACGCACCGCGCCCAGCACCGGCGCCTTGCTTTTGAGCCGGGTGCGGATTTCGACACCGCCGGCATAGCCAAGGAACAGGTGTGCCGGACTTGGCTGCTGGCCGTACGTGAAGGCCAGCACGCACAGTTCGCCCAGAGCATCACGGCTGTAGCCGGTCAGCACGTGCATCAGGTCATGCGTGTCGCGCATGCGTTCGAAATACCATTCGAAGCGGTCGTTCAGGCGGACGCGATCGCTGCGGAAGGTTTCGTATTCCTCAACCAGCCCCTGCGCCGTCAGCCCTTCGCGCTCCATGAAGTCGCAATAGGCGTGGGCTAGCGATCCGGCGGGCATCCGGCGCAGCGTGGCATGGTCGTCGAGCAGCGATGGCAGGAACGGTTCGGACAGGAACAGCGCCTTGCCCTGCTCGCTCTCAAGAAAGCGGGTTGCCTCCTTGTAGATGCCTTTCCACGGCAGGGCTTCGAAGATGTGGAAGACCTGGGTGGTGTCTTCCTTGTTGCGTATCAGCGCGCGGAAATGGGTCCAGGCGCGCTTCCAGTCGTACCGGAAATCGGGGCGCCCGCGGATCAGGATCGGCGTTTCGGCGCGCGATTGCTGCGCGGCGGTATCGAATGCGTCATGGCTGGCTGGCATTTCCATGCCGCCTAGCTAAGTTTAACTGACACTAATGTCAATAGTTCGTCGTGCGCTTATTCCCACACCCAGCGTTCGCGCGGGATGCCGAGCAGTTCAAGCACGCTGGTCAGGTCGCCCCGATCGATCCAGCCGTCCCCCGCTGCGCGCGCTTTTGGCTTGGCGGCGTAAGCGAGGCCATAGGTCGCCGCTTCAATCATCGGGATATCATTCGCGCCATCGCCCGTAGCGAGCGTAATTGCCCCCCCCCCACCAAGCCGCGAGGCTTCTTCTAGCAGGACGGCCTTCTTGACGCTGCTGTCGGTGATCGATCCAACCAATCCACCTGAAAGTTCGCCGCCCAAAACCTCTAGCCGATTGCCGACGACCATCTCGAACCCAAGCTGCTCCGCCACGGGATCGGCAAACTGATGGAAACCGCCAGTAACGAGCACCGTCTTGCAGCCATGCGCCTTGAGCGTTTCGACCAGCACCCGTGCGCCGGGCATTGGCGAAATTCGCGTAGCTAGGCATTCGGCTATCGCGCCTTCGGACAGCCCGCGCAGCAGCAGCACGCGCTCACGCAGCGCCGCCTCGAAATCGAGTTCACCCTGCATCGCGCGTTCGGTAATCGCGGCAATCTGCGGCTTCAAGCCAGCAAAGTCCGCCAGTTCGTCGATGCATTCGGCCATGATCATCGTCGAATCCATGTCCGACACGAACAGCGAAGGCACGCGCGGCACGTGATCGGCAACGATCAGGTCGCTGGGCTTGAACTGCGCGTCGAGCACTTCGCGCACCACTTGCGGATCGCCTTCGACGATATCGAATTCGAGGACATTGGCGCAGGCATCGAGCATTGCCGCCCCCGCCACCTTGCAGCCGCGCGCGGTCATGCTGGCAATCGCCACATCGACATGTGCCGACATCTGGTCCGGTTCTGCTATGACGCGTGCGATGAGCAACGTAGATTCTCCTGAAAGGCCGCCGCTGGCGCTCATTGCAGGGCCGACGGCGAGCGGCAAGAGCGATCTGGCGGTTCGGCTCGCCAAGGCGCTCGAAGCGCAGGGCCGGCGGGGCGTGGTGATCAATGCCGACAGCGCGCAGGTCTATGCAGACCTGGAGATTCTCAGCGCTCGGCCATCCGTATATGAGATGCAAGGGGTTGAGCACCGGCTCTTTGGCGAATGGGATGGCGCCCAGGCCTGTTCCGCCGCTGACTGGGCTGAACGCGCGCGCGCTGAGATCGCCCTTGCCCACGAACACGGCTCGGTTCCCATCCTTGTTGGCGGAACCGGGCTTTATGTACGCACCTTGCTTGACGGCATCGCACCCATTCCGGCGATTGATCCGCAGGTGCGCGAGGCCGTGCGGGATATGCCGCTGGGCGAAGCCGCGCTCGCCTTGCAGGCAGAAGACCCGCAGCGGGCGGCTCGGCTTGGCCCGACAGATTCTGCGCGAATCCGCCGGGCTCTGGAAGTCGTGCGTTCTAGTGGTCAATCGTTGTCGCATTGGCAGCAACAAGTGAGCGGCGGGATTGGCGACAGCGTCACATTGCACGCGGCGATCCTGCTTCCCGACCGTGCGTGGCTCTATGGGCGTTGCGACCGCCGCTTTGCGACCATGCTGCAACGCGGTGCAATTGACGAAGTTGTGGCATTGCTGGCCCGGCAGCTTTCCCCCGACCTTCCCGTCATGCGGGCCATCGGCGTGCCGGAAATCGTCGATTTCCTTCGTGGAACTACGACTCTTGAGGATGTGTTGGCACGCGGTAGCCAGTCGACGCGCAATTACGTCAAGCGCCAGATCACCTGGCTGCGTCACCAGCCGCCGACCGATTGGCCAAGATTCGAGTTAGAACATTTTAACGAGGGTGATATATTCGCATCATTATTACGTGATTAGCTATTGACACGTTATTTCCTGTCGCCTACCGCGCTGCACAACGAGCCACCCCGGTGGTTCGAGCGAGCTGGAGAGGTGACCCGGCGCAGTAACCTGTGCCGGGTCTGTCTTTTTAGCAGCACAGCGTTGAAAGATTGAGGAGTGAGTGCAGTGAGCCAGGAGCGCAGCGGCGCAGGCATTCTGGTCGAAAGCCTGGTGCGGCAGGGTGTCGAATTCGTGTTCGGCTATCCCGGCGGCGCCGTGCTGCCCATTTACGACGAGCTGTTCGCCGAACAGCGCGTCCGCCACATCCTCGTCCGTCACGAAGCCGGCGCGGCCCATGCGGCTGAAGGCTATGCCCGCTCAACCGGCAAGCCCGGTGTCGTCCTCGTTACCTCCGGCCCCGGCGCGACCAATGCCGTCACCGGCATCGCCGATGCCTTTCTCGACTCGATCCCGTTGGTGGTCATCACCGGTCAGGTGCCCAGCTCGCTGATCGGCTCGGACGCGTTCCAGGAAGCCGATACGATCGGCATCACCCGGCATTGCTGCAAGCACAACTACCTCGTGAAGGACCCGAGCGAACTCGCCGCGGTCATCGACGAGGCTTTTCAGATCGCCACCACCGGCCGCCCCGGCCCAGTCGTCATCGACATTCCCAAGGACGTCCAGATCGCCACGGCGACCATGTCCGATGGCCCGCCGCAGCGCCGCAACCGCTACAACCCGCGCATGGCGGCCAGCGAGGGCGAGATTGCCAAGGCGATCGAACTGCTCGCCAATGCCAAGACTCCCGTCTTCTATACGGGCGGCGGCGTGATCAATTCCGGTCCGCGCGCCAGCGACCTGCTGCGCCAGTTGCAGGCACTGACGGGCGCTCCGCTGACTTCGACGCTGATGGGCCTCGGTGCCTTCCCGGCCGACCATGCCGACTGGCTGGGCATGCTGGGTATGCACGGCACCTATGAAGCCAACATGGCGATGAATCAGGCGGACCTGATCGTCTGCGTTGGCGCGCGGTTTGACGACCGCGTTACCGGACGGCTCGATGCCTTCGCGCCCAATTCGACGAAGATCCACATCGATATCGACCGCAGCTCGATCAACAAGACGGTCGCGGTCGACCTGCCGATCGTTGGCGACTGCGCCGAAGTCCTCGCCCAGCTGATCGAAGCCTGGGGCAGCCGCAAGGCTCAGGACCTGACCGCGTGGAAGGCCCGGGTTGAGGAATGGCGCGGCAAGAAGAGCCTGTCCTACACCAAGTCGCAGAGCGAAATCGCTCCGCAGCTGGCCATTGAACGCCTGTTCCAGCTGACGAAGGACAAGGACCCGATCATCTCCACCGAGGTCGGACAGCACCAGATGTGGGCGGCGCAGCACTTCCACTTCTTCGGCCCGAACAAGTGGCTCACTTCGGGCGGTCTCGGCACAATGGGTTATGGCCTGCCCGCCGCCATCGGAGCGCAGCTTGGCAACCCGGACAGTCTCGTCATCGACATCGCCGGCGAAGCCTCGATCCAGATGAACATCCAGGAGCTGGGCACCGCGAGCCAGTTCCGCCTGCCGGTGAAGGTATTCATCCTGAACAACGAATACATGGGCATGGTCCGCCAGTGGCAGGAACTGACCTATGAAAGCCGCTATTCGAACTCCTATTCGGACAGCCTGCCCGACTTCGTGAAGCTGGGTGAAGCCTATGGCTGGAAGGGCATCCGCATTGAGAGCGAGGACCAGCTCGACGCCGGCATTCAAGCGATGATCGACCATGATGGTCCGGTGATCGTCGATTGCATGGTCGCCAAGCAGGCCAATTGCTTCCCGATGATCCCCTCGGGCGCGGCGCATACGGACATGATCCTGCAGGGCGATGTCGTCGCCGGGACCATGGACGATGAAGCCAAGGCGCTGGTGTAAGGGGGACCTCATGATGAAGATCAAGCAACAGGAATCCGAGCGCCACGTTCTCGCCATCACCGTTGATAACGAGGCGGGTATTCTCGCCAAGATCGCCGGACTGTTCACCGCGCGCGGCTATAATATCGACAGCCTGACCGTGGCCGACATCTCGGAGAACCACGCAGTCAGCCGGATCACCATCGTAACACAGGGCCCGCCCGCAGTGATCGACCAGATCCACGCTCAGCTTGAACGGCTGGTGCCGGTGCACAAGGTGGTCGACCTGAGTGAGAACGGACCGCACGTTGAGCGGGAGCTGGCGCTGATCAAGGTTGCCGGCAAGGGCGACAGCCGGGTTGAGGCGCTACGCGTAGCGGATGTGTTCCGTGCCAAGGTGGTCGACACCACGACTGCCAGCTTCATTTTCGAACTGACCGGCACGCCCGAAAAGATCGACAGCTTCATCGCCATCATGCGCGAACTGGGGCTGGTCGAAGTGGGACGCACCGGCATCGTCGGCATGACGAGGGGGCCGGAGGGGGCCTGATCCATTTCGCCGCGCCCCCGGGCACGGCTTCATCTGCATCAATATTCAAGAGGAAGTGACATGAAGGTCTATTACGACGCCGATTGCGATATCAACCTGATCACCGGCAAGAAGATCGCCGTGCTCGGCTATGGCAGCCAAGGCCACGCCCACGCCCAGAACCTGCGCGACAGCGGCGTCAAGGATGTCGCCATTGCCCTGCGCGAAGGCTCGGCCACGGCGAAGAAGGCCGAAGGCGCCGGCTTCAAGGTGATGTCGAACAAGGACGCCGCCGCCTGGGCCGACATCATCATGATCCTCGCTCCCGATGAACATCAGGCAGCGATTTATGCCGAAGACCTGCACGCCAACCTGAAGCCCGGCGCGGCGCTGGCCTTCGCACATGGCCTCAACATCCATTTCGGCCTGATCGAGCCGCGCAATGACATCGACGTGATCATGATCGCGCCGAAGGGCCCCGGCCACACCGTGCGCAGCGAATACCAGCGCGGCGGCGGCGTTCCCTGCCTTGTCGCCGTCCATCAGGACAAGACCGGCAACGCCCATGACGTCGCCCTCGCCTATGCCTCGGGCGTTGGCGGTGGCCGTTCGGGCATCATCGAAACCAACTTTCGTGAGGAATGCGAAACCGACCTGTTCGGCGAGCAGGCCGTGCTCTGCGGCGGCACCACCGCGCTGGTCCAGGCTGGTTTCGAAACGCTGGTCGAGGCCGGTTACGCGCCGGAAATGGCCTATTTCGAATGCCTGCACGAGCTCAAGCTGATCGTCGACCTGATGTATGAAGGCGGCATCGCCAACATGCGTTATTCGATCTCGAACACCGCCGAATACGGCGACATCAAGACCGGCCCGCGCATCATCACCGAAGAGACCAAGAAGGAAATGAAGCGCGTTCTCGCCGACATCCAGTCGGGCCGCTTCGTAAAGGACTTCGTGCTCGACAACCGCGCCGGCCAGCCCGAACTGAAGGCTTCGCGCATTGCCGCCAAGCGCCACCAGATCGAGGAAACCGGCTCCAAGCTGCGTGCGATGATGCCGTGGATCGGTGCCAACGCGCTGGTCGACAAGTCGAAGAACTGATCCAGCCTTACCGCTGACAATAATGCAGGCGCCCGGTCATCACGACCGGGCGTTTTGCGTTGGGGCTCAGCGCGGGTCGATCAAAGCAAAGGCGGCGCGCAGTTCCCGGGCGAAGATATCCGGCTGCTCCCAGGCGGCAAAGTGTCCGCCCTTCTCCGCCGGGTTCCAGTAGACGATATTGCGGAACATCCGCTCGGTCCATTTGCGCGGGGCCTTGGTGATCTCGCGCGGGAATAGACTGAAGGCAGCGGGTACATTTACTTCGCCAGTCTGGGCGATGGCGTCGAAGCTCTCCCAATAGAGCCGCGCGGCCGACGCGCCGCTCGCGTTAAGCCAATAGACCATGATGTTGTCGAGGATCGTGTCATAGGACAGCGCTTCTTCGGGCCGGCCCGCATTGTCCGTCCACGCCCACATCTTCTCGTAGATCCACGCGGCCAGCGCGACCGGGCTGTCGACAAGGCCATAGCCAATCGTCTGCGGCCGGGTGGACTGGATCTTGGAATAACCCGAATCCCAGTCCATGTAGTGCCGCCCCGCCCGCAGCGCTTCCTTGACCTCGGCGTCATCTTCGAGCCGATCATCGGCAGTCGGTCGTGCCATCGGCATATTGAGATGCAGCCCGGCCAGCCCTGCCGGAGCCTGCGCGCCAAGGGCTGCCGTCACGATCGCCCCCCAATCCCCGCCCTGCGCGAACCAGCGATCATAACCAAGCTGCGCCATGAGCTCTGCCCAGGCGCGGGCGATCCGCTGGACGTTCCAGCCAGTGCTCTTTGGTTTGCCCGACCAGCCGTAGCCCGGCAGCGATGGCACGACGACATGGAAGGCATCACTTGCCTTGCCGCCATGAGCCACGGGATCGGTGAGGCGCGGGATTGCCTCAAGGAATTCGATCACCGACCCGGGCCAGCCATGAGTCAGGATCAGCGGACGGGCATTTTCATAACGCGACCGGACATGGAGGAAATGGACGTCGAGCCCGTCGATCTCTGCGACGAATTGCCCGAAGGCGTTGAGCCGGTCCTCACACAACCGCCAGTCATACCGCTCGCGCCAGTGGGTAACGAGGCCTTGCAGCGCCGCGAGCGGTACTCCCTGAGACCAATCGTCGACGCACTCGCGCTCTGGCCAGCGTATGCGGGCAAGCCGATCCGCCAAATCGTCAAGTTCCCCCTGGCCAACCAGGAGCGCGAACGGCCGAATCGCTGTCATCGCCGCACCATGCCCCGGCGATGAATATTCCGCGACGCCCTGCATGGCATTTCGCCCGCTTGGTCATCTTTCCTTTCCCGCCGCGACGTTCATAATCAGCCGCAATCGGGCAAACATCGCCTGAGTACAGGGAGACGGCATGGAACGATCATTCGCAGTCGGTTGGCGGCAAGTTGGGGCCTGCATGGTCCTGTTGGCGGTCACGGCGATGATCACCTCGTCATACAGCGTGCTCGCCGTTCCGCTGGGCAAGGAATTCCAGCCGAGCCGCATGGTCCTCATGCTTTCGATGACGGTCCTGTCCGGCGTGTCCGCAATCATATCTCCCAGCGTCGGCAAGTTGCTTGACCGGGTGTCGCTGCAGGCCGCGATGGCTCTTGGCGGAGTGCTTCTCGCGCTGGGATTCATTGCCATCAGCTTTGCCCAGACCTTTAACCACGTACTGATCGTTTACGGCGTGCTTGTCGCCCCAGCCAACCTGCTGATCGGTCCGCTGGCCTGCACCGTGCTGCTGACGCGCTGGTTCGCCAAACGGCGTGGTGCAGCGTTAGGTGTGGCGATCGCCGGTATTGCGTTGGGGGGTGTCATCTTTCCGCCGATCATCCAGTATCTTCTCACGGAGTTTGAATGGCGAATGGGGCTGCGACTGCTGTCGCTCATCGTCCTCGCCATCACCCTCGCCGCGGCCGCTTTCGTGGTGAATTATCCGGGCGAGCGCGGATTTCATCCGGATGGTGCGTCGGTAGATCCCGAGGCCGCAGTAGAGGTCAACAAGGTGCGCACGATCGCGGCAAGTACCCTGCTGCGCGATCCATCGTTCTGGATGGTTGCGGTGCTGGTGGCGACGGTCACCGCCGGCCTCAAGGGCATGGTGACGAACCTCGTCTCGCTGGCGACAGATGTCGGCATCGCAGCGGGTTCGGCGGCGTTTCTCATCTCGATTTATGCCTCAAGTGGTTTCGTCGCCAAGCTCGGTTTTGCCGCCATGGCCGACCGGATGAACCCGCGCCATTTGATGTCGGTCAGCCTGATTGGCTATGCAGTCGGCTGCGTTGCAATGATCTGGGCCGACGCCGGCTTTTCCGCGATTGCGCTGGGGGTCATGCTGATGGGGTTCTTTGGCGGAATGATGATGCCGATGGAAAGTTTCCTTATCCCGCGCATATGGGGCCGTGAAGTCGTCGGGCGCGTTGGGGGCATGCTCAATCTGGTTATCCTCTCGTTCCTGCTGATCTCGCCGCCGCTGTTTGGAAGGATCTATGACATCACAGGGAGCTATGACGTGATCTTCGGTCTGTTTGCGGCGCTTGCCGTTATGATGTTGCTGCTCGTGCCTGTTGTCCGACTGGGGGCGGCCAAGCCATCGATGGAGGCGGAGCCGATCGCCTGATTGTTTTTGCGCTCGATCAAGGATGGCACCGGCATAATTCGTCTAGACGGTGGAATGAGAACAGCGTTCTCAGCAATATCCGAAGGACAAGACAATGGACCAGATACCTGCCAGCCTGCTTGCCAGTTACAACTGGCAGCAATCGCTGATCGCCGCCGTCGCCATCATCGCCATCACCATGGTGCTCCGCGCGCTGGGCACCGCCTTGGTCCCCACGTTCCGCGAATCGGCGCGGATCAACAAGGCCAGCTACATCGAAAAGATGCAGCGACCGACCTATGCCGCCAATCAGGCCTGGAACCGCAAATGGGGCATGTTTTTCTGGGTGGTGATCTTTGCCGCCATCGTTCCGTTCGCGATATCGACAGAGCTGCATTCGATTGGCCGGGTGCTGCGCGACTGCGTGATCATCCTGCTGGTCTATGATTTCTTCTACTACCTCGTGCACCGCTTCCTGTTTCACGATAGCGGCTATTTCAAAGGCCCGCTGATGTGGGTCCATGCCGTCCACCACCGCCAGCACAACCCTTGCCGCGGCGATTCCAGCTTCATCCATCCGATTGAAGTGGCAGGCGGTCTTGGCCTTTATGTCGGGACGATCCTTGGTCTGTCCTTCGTGCTCGGCGCATTCTCAGTGCCAACCGTCGTCATCACCTGGATCGCCTTTTCCGAGATCAACCAGCACAACCACGATCTGTGGCCGACCGACAAGTTCCCATACAAATACCTGAACACGATGTCGGTCATGCACCACAACCACCACGCCCATTTCACCGGCGGCAACTTCGCGACGATCAGCCTGCTTTATGACTGGATGTTCGGCACGCTCGATTACGGCAAAGGCTATGGCAAGGTCGTCCATGCCCGGCCGAAGCGGGAAAAGGTCGAGGCGTGATGCTTTCCTACATGCGGGGTCGGGGTGTATCCTCTTCCCCGCATGTTACCGGGAGTTCGCCAGCTATCAGCTTCACAAGCCGCGCCACCCGCGTGGCTTTCGTCTATTCGGGCGGCTTCATATGGAAAATACTCACGTGGCGAACAGAGTGTGTTTCATCAACTTGCAAACCTTGCAACTTGCTGAAACGGGGGCTTTACAAGCTCCGCGCCCTTCCCCATAGGCCTTGGCCATGACCCGGAAGAACGGCCTAATCCTGCGACTTACACGCCCTTGGGCGTGAACGGCTGTGTCGGCTCTCCCGTCGCGGCCAGCGCTCAAGGGATAAATTGCCGACAGTATCGCAACCGATTTTTCCGAGTAACGCCATGACCATGTTGAAAGACCCTTCGGCCAAGTATCGGCCCTTCCCGCAAATCCACCTGCCTGACCGGCATTGGCCTTCCCGCACGATCACGAAAGCTCCGCGCTGGCTTTCGACTGACCTTCGCGATGGCAACCAGTCGCTTATCGATCCGATGGGCGCGGAAAAGAAGACGCGGTTCTTTGACCTGCTGATCAAGTTGGGCCTCAAGGAAATCGAAGTTGGTTTCCCCGCCGCCGGCGCGACGGAATATGACTTCATTCGCGGCCTCGTTGATAACGGCCGTATCCCGGGAGACGTATTGGTCCAGGTCCTGACCCAGTCGCGCGAAGACCTCATCCGGACGTCATTCGAAAGCCTTGCTGGTGCGAAGGCGGCCATCGTCCATGTCTACAACGCAGTGTCGCCGTTGTGGCGGCAGGTCGTGTTCGGCATGGAAAAGGCCGATATCCGCGCCATCGCCGAGAACGGCGCGAAGTACCTGCGCGACAATGCCGCGCGCTTCCCGCAGACCGACTGGCAATTCGAATATTCTCCGGAGACGTTCTCCACCGCTGAACTCGACTTCTCTATCGAGTGCTGCGAGGCCGTGATGAACATTCTTCAGCCTACGCCAGAAAAGCCGATCATCCTCAACCTGCCGGCGACCGTGGAAGCTTCGACTCCCAACATCTACGCCGACCAGATCGAATACTTCTGCCGCAACTTGCCCAACCGCGAGAGCGCCGTGATTTCGCTGCACACCCACAACGACCGGGGAACCGGAGTTGCGGCGGCGGAACTGGGCCTGATGGCTGGCGGCGACCGTGTTGAAGGCTGCCTGTTCGGCAACGGCGAGCGCACTGGCAACTGCTGCCTGGTGACTGTCGCACTCAACCTTTACACGCAGGGCATCGATCCGGAACTGGACTTCTCAGACATCGACGAGGTCATTCAGACGGTCGAATACTGCAACCAGCTCAAAGTGCCCGAGCGCCATCCCTATGGCGGCGAACTTGTCTTCACGGCCTTTTCCGGCAGCCATCAGGACGCGATCAAGAAGGGCTTTGCGGCGCAGGAAACGCGCAACGATCCGCTGTGGTCGGTGCCTTACCTGCCGATCGATCCGGCGGATCTTGGCCGTTCCTATGAAGCCGTGATCCGCGTGAACTCGCAGAGCGGCAAGGGCGGTTTCGCCTGGGTACTTGAGCAGGATCAGGGCCTGAAACTGCCCAAGCGGATGCAGGCGCATTTCAGCCGCCACGTGCAGGATCTGGCCGACGAACTGGGCCGCGAGCTGCAGGCGCCGGACATTTGGGATGTGTTCCGCAAGGTCTATCGCCTTGACGATCCGCAGCACCTCCAGCTGGTCGATTACGAGGAAACCAAGGCCGCCGACGGCTCACGGCTGTTTGCTGGCAAGATTGGCGTCGATGGCCGCGAACAATCGGTGTCGGGGCGTGGCAACGGCCTGATCTCGTCAGTCTGCGCCACGCTGGCCGAATCTTTTGGAATCCAGCTTGAAGTGCGCGACTATTCCGAACACGCGATGGGCAAAGGTGCCGATGCGCGCGCTGCGGCCTATGTCGAATGCGTCGGACCGGATGGTCAGGTGATCTGGGGCGTGGGCATCGACGAAGACGTCGCCACGGCCGGCGTCCGCGCCGTGCTCAGCGCGGCGAATGCGCTGAAGTAAAAAGCGGCCTCCTCCCTGAATGCGGGAGGAGGCCGGCTTTTCAATCAGCCTTTTTTCGGCAGCCAGATTTCAGCGGTGCCGGTGCACATCTTCACGCCGCGCTGGTTTTCCATCAGGTGCTTGACGTGGATCAGGTGGCGGCCATCCGCATCAACCGACTTCTCAGTGACTTCCGCAGTCTGGATGGTGACATCGCCGGTCAGCGCCGGACCGCGATAATTGGCGATGGAATGCACGACCATCCCGTGTTCCCCAGCCCAGCCCGACAAGTAATCTGTCACCCAAGAGCCCATCGAGGCGCCATAACCATAGCCGCGCGGCATTCCGATGCGGCGAGCATATTTGGGGAACAGATGCCCGCGTGAAGGGCCGTAATAGGCACCGTCTGTCAGGAACGTGTTGTCCAGCATCATGTCGGGATCGTTCTCGTAACCGGCCATTTCACGGGTAAAGCCCAACGCTTCGAGGTCGTTCTTGCGAAAGCCGATCGCCCCCCAGGTGTTCATCAGGTAAGCACGCCATTCAGTGGTGAAACTGGCAATCGAATGCGGTCCGAACAGGCGTTCATCCAGCTTGTCACCGACTGAAACATCGTCCCACCAACGTTCCTTGTGGCCAAGGTCACGCAGCATCTTCACCCAGGCGAAGCGGCGAGCATCGAAGGCGTCCATTTCCTCGTCGGTCCACTCGGGCTCATCAAAATCGGCCTCGTTGACGCTGCCGCCGCCTGCCGAAGCGAGATATCGGATTGCGGTCGAACGCTGCTTGGCAATCGCCTCGCCGTTCTGGTTGACGTAATTGTTATCACCGCGCTGGAAGCAGGTCGGGCCGAAGCCGGTCTGCTTGACGGCGTAATCGAACGGTATGCGCTGGTTCTCGATGGTGTCGCCCGGAAGGATGCGCGGGCCATAGAACCACCATTCGTCCCCGCCGAACAGCAGGTGCGAATTGGCGATCTTGCCAACGCAGGCCGGGCCGGCGCCGTGTCCGTCATCGGTAGCAATCGCGAAGCTCTGCGGCGCGACCAGCTTGCCGAACTGGCTCTCGCCCGCAAACTTCGGATCGAAGTGCAGCAGATTAGGATAATGCATCGCATGGACCCACCGGCGGATGTCATTCCCGGCGATGGGCTCGCGCAGGAATGACTGATCCATCGGCTTACCGAGGTAATTGTCGATATCCGAACAGTCGAAGGCTTCTACCATTTGATTGCTTTCCTTACGCCGGGCGAACGGGAAGTTCGACAGTGGTCTTTGCCGTGGCCAGAACCGAACCGAGCTGGTTGGTCATGCGGACTTCCATCTTGACCATGTGGCGGCCGTCTTCATCGACGAACTTGTCGGTGATCTTGGCAGTCTGGATGGTGATGTCGCCGGTCAGAGCGGGGCTGCGATAGTTGCAGGCCGAGTGACGGACCATGCCCCATTCGCCCGCCCAGCCCGAAGCATAATCGGTGAGCCAGGCACCCATCGACGCGCCATAGCCATAGCCGCGGGGCATTCCGATGTAGCGGGCCCAGCGCGGGAACAGATGGCCGCGGCTCGGCCCGATGTAGGCGCCGTCGGTCTGTTCAGGGTTGATCCGTTCTAGCGTGGGATCCTGCTCCTTGCCGGCCATGGGGCCGACGAAGCCGAGCGCCTCGATATCGAGATCTGTGCGGCGGTGCGTGGTGCCCCAACTGGTGAACAGGTAGCTGCGCCATTCGGTGGTGAAGCTGACGATCGAGTGCGGTCCGAACACACGCTCCGGCAGGTCTTCGCCCACGGTAACCGTGTCCCAGTAACGCGGCGAATGGCCAAGATCGTGCAGCATCTGGATCCAGGTGAACTTGCGATCCTCAAGCGATTCCAGCTCTTCGTCGGTCCATACCGGATCGTCCTGACCTTCGGTGCTGCCGCTCTGGCTCGCCTCACCGGCTGCCTGCAAATAGCGGATCGAGGTCGAGCGCTGCTTGGCGACCAGTTCGCCGTCCTGATTGTAGTAAAAGTTGTCACCGCGCTGGAAGCAGGTCGGGCCGAACGATGAGGTGTTCTTGACCGTGTAGTCGAACGGAATCCGCTCGTTGAACACGCGCTCACCCGCCTTCAGCGTTGGGCCATAAAACCACCATTCGTCACCGCCGAACAGCATGTGCGAATTGGGGATCATGCCGATGCAAGACGGCGCCGAACCGTGCGCGCAGTCCATCACCACCGGGAAGCTTTGCGGGGCGACCAGCTGGCCGTGGCGGCTTTGTGCTGCATAGATGTGGTCGTAATGCAGGAGGTTGGGATAGTGCATTGCCTGGACCCAGCGACGAATATCGCTGTTGGCGATCGGATCGACCATCCGCGCCGGCTGCATCGGCTTGCCGATGTAGTTGTCGAGGTCAGAGCAATCGAGTTCTGGCGCGCTCATCGGTATAGTCTCCCGCAAATCAGTTGCCGATGCCTTCGGCCAAGTGCCCTGCAAAGGCAATTGGACTTGATCCGGCTGACCACCTGAACAGCCCAAAAGCGCCCGCGCGATCACCCGGCTTTGCTCGACAAAAGGGGCAAATTGGGGCTATCGCCCGTCAATGAGCTTGCCCGCACCGTTCGAACACCTTCGCCTTCCCGTCATCGGGTCGCCGCTTTTCATCATTTCCGGCCCGGAACTGGTGATCGCGCTGTGCAAAGCCGGGATCGTCGGCAGTTTCCCGGCTCTCAATGCCCGCCCTGCCAGCCAACTGGATGAGTGGCTGCACCAGATCACCGAAGAACTCGCCGCGCACAACCGCGCCAACCCCGACCGGCCTGCGGCTCCGTTTGCCGTCAATCAAATCGTGCACAGAACCAACGACCGGCTGCAAAGCGACCTAGCCGCCTGTGCCAAGTGGGCCGTGCCGATGTTGATCACTTCGCTGGGCGCGGTGAAGGAAGTCAACGACGCGGCGCACGGCTGGGGCGGCATCGTGCTTCATGACGTCATCGACGACCGCTTTGCCCGCAAGGCCATCGACAAGGGCGCGGACGGATTGATCCCGGTCGCAGCCGGCGCCGGTGGCCACGCCGGCACGCTTTCACCTTTTGCGCTGATGCAGGAAATCCGGAGTTGGTTCACTGGCCTTGTCGCGCTGTCCGGTTCAATTGCCTGCGGGCGTTCGATCCTGGCCGCTCAGGCGCTCGGCGCGGATTTTGCCTATATTGGCAGCCCGTGGATCGCTACCACCGAGGCTAACGCTGTCGATGCCTACAAGCAGGCAATTGTCGCCGGCAGCTCGGAAGACATCGTCTATACCAACCTGTTCACCGGCATTCATGGCAACTATCTAAAGCCCTCGATCGCCGCCGCCGGCCTCGATCCCGATGCCTTGCCCGAAAGCGATCCGAGCAAGATGAACTTCGGATCGGGCGGTAACGTTGCGGCGAAGGCATGGAAGGATATCTGGGGCTCGGGTCAAGGCATCGGCGCAGTCGACGCGGTGGAGAGCGTGGCCGACCGGGTCGAGAAGCTGGCCGCCCAATATGCCGAGGCCCGCGCCGAACTGGCCGGGCGGACTGCGGGCTTCGCGATTTAAGGGCTTTCGGTCGCTGCCCACAACAGGTCGGCCATGGCATCAAGATCACTGAAGTCGAGCTTGTGCAATCCAGGATCGCGGCTGTTGAGCGGGATCGGGTGCCGAGATGGATCGAGCAAGCGCCGTCGCAACGCACTTTGCAGCAGGTCCAGACGAAACAGCGCGTCTTTTGCCGCAGCATCGCATCGGCCGCCCGCTCGCCAGGTGCGTTCGATCCAGGCAACGCGGTCCATAGCCAGCGCATTTTAGCGATGGTGCGGTCCGCGATGCATTGGCAGCGCCATCATCGTTGCCGTCTGGGCACTGCATGGGAGCAGCAAGCGTTGCGGCGGAAATCGTCAAAGCCGATGCGGTTGAGTCCGATGCCTTCGAAAAACTGGCCAAACCACCGCATCGAGAGCAGTTGCAGCGGCAGCAAATGATGCCGCTGGAGGCCGGCGCTATAGTCTTGACCGCGCGGAAGCGCAGCTCATCGGTTCTTGTTTCGACGGGCATTGATTGGCCAGTAACCCAGATGCTGCTTCCGATCTCCTGACCTGCCTGAGATTCCCAGCGGCTCGCCCGCGCGGCGCGTCAGACCGATCGCCACAGACGCAGCACTCCGTCTTGCGCCGGCAGGTCGGCGTGAATGCCCTGCCTTGGCTATCGACAAGCTAGCCGATGTCGCGGGTTCCCGACTGGACGATGGCATGCATGGCCCGCGCGGCCCGCTTGGCGCGGTCAGCCATCGATTCGCCGGGGAGAGGTTCGATCGCGATCTCGTATCCGACGAACAGGGCTAGCCCTTCGCTTTCCAGGCCGCCATCGTCCCGTGTCGTCAAACCGGTCAGGCCGAGCGCGGGAAATGCCCCGCCCGAAAGCCAGGCCGTGACACTGCTCATGAAATAGGACGGTGCCATGCGCGTGGCCGATGTCGCCCAGCCGACCGCCTCGAGACCAGGCAGCCGCGCAAGTTCTGCTCCCAGCCCGGCGAGGATGCGCAGTACCGGCATCATGGTCGCTGAACCGGCAAGGTGCGGCCCGGGAGTCAGCCTCAGCGCATCGCTGCCTTCGACATAGTCACTCTGGGAAAACCCGAAATAATGGCTGGCGGGATCGATGCGCTCCGCCGGAAAAGGCTCAACTCCTTGCAAGTCGAAAGTCAGCCCCATGGCCAGCAGTTCAAGCCAGCCTTCATCGGGCTCAGGCATCAGGCTGACGGAGAATGCCGTGCTCTCAGCCGGACGCGTCGCGAGGCGCAGGATCGCCTCGACGTTCGGGCGCATGCCCTTCGCAAAGTGCAGGCTGAGCGCCGGACTGGATGAAATTGGTCTATCGTTCACATGCGCGGCAAATTGAATTGCCCTTCCTGCCGGTACACTGTGAATTGCTTGCTTTTCCAAGCGCGTCGACCCCTCAATCCATGATATTGACTGATATATCCGTGCGGATTCAGTAGATACCGATCCGTACACCTTCGGCGAAGGCCTTGCCCAGATCGTGGCAGCGTACAAGGTCTTCTACCGCAACCGTTTTCCACGCTCGTATCGATTCGGGACTCTGGGCATTCAGGTTCACGATCAACGGATCGGCTACCCGGTGCAGACGCCACCCGGCGACGATCCGGTCAATCTGTGACCCTGCACCTTGCCCGGCGGACCCGGCAGCGATCGCAGTGGCATAGGCGCGGCCCTCGATCTTGCCCAGCACGGCATAGTAGGTCCGGTCGAACATGTCTTTCATGATACCGCTCATTGTCCCGAGATTTTCCGGACAGACGAATATGAGACCCGCCGCGCACAGTATTGCATCGGCGTTCGCGTCCTGCGCACGCACAATCCGGGCGAGCTCGCCGGCGCCCTCGGCAATCGCCCGCGCCATGGCTTCGCTCGCTCCGGTTCGGCTGTGCCAGATGATGGCCAATCCGCCCGGCTCAGCCATCGCCAGCTGTCGGCAGCGTCAGCACCCCGTTCGTCCTGTGAGCACTCCGCCCATGATACCGCCGAGTCCCCTCGGCTTGCAATTCGGGCGAGGCTGCTGCGGCACTGGTCCCTCTCCGGAGCCCATTCCGGCGGGCATCCCGCCGGTCATCCCCGGCATGTCCATCCAGCTCGTGGTTGAGCGGTGGCGGACTCGTGCAGTCCACTGCACGGCCCATGCTGCCTTCGGGTCTGCTGGACGCGGAGGATAGGAGAAGTTCTCTTCCGGGCCAAAGGCGGTCAACGTGCCCATGCGAAAGTCCGTGGCCGCCTTGACCTCTGCGGGGACGATGCAGGCCGTTGCGCTGGGCGGCAGAACGGTCTTGTTGGTCACCAGCGGAGCGACTTGTGACGGCGAGAGCCAGTCCTGCAGGCCTCCGCCGAATTGCCGTGAGGCGCTGCTAGACCACATGACCATGTCACCCATGTCGCCACCCGGGCCCTGTTTCGCACCGAACATGTAGGCATAGAACCCGGTGGCTTCGGGAACTGAGTTCCAGCGCAACATGCCAGCACCCGATGGCAACGTACTGGTGCGCACATTGAGCGCGGTCATGAAGTCTTTCGTCAGGTTGAAACCGATCTCGGGACTGTAATTGCCGGCAACCCGGTGAGCGCCAAGCAGGGATGCATCAGTGCGGATCGCTTTGTTGCCGCCCATCGTATCCTCGTTTGGCCAGCGCCCGAAGGTCTTGCTGTTGGTTAGCGTCGGACCCCAGTCGCGCAGCACGGTGGTGGACCACATTCCCGGGGGCATCTGGCCGGCAGCCAGCTTGGCGAAATCGATCACCACCGGCTGCCCCTTGGGCGCATGTTCGCCGCAGCCCCAGAAGATCAGCATGCGGCCCTTGGGCTTTTCATTGCCCATCTGCGGCAGTTCATCGCGAGCGTCGCGTTCGGCCTGCGGGGTAAGCAGCGGCACCGATTTGCCCAGTTTCGCAGCCGGCGGCATGAAATGGTCAGCTTTGGGAGCACCCTTCACCGGAGGCTGTCCTGAACCGAGCCGCAAGTACAATTCATGCTGCGGGGCGCTGTTTCCGCCGCCGCCAAACGCCATGCTCATGGCCCCGCGCATGCCGCCGCCCATCGCCCCCATCCCGGTCACGGTTCCGGCGCGCATGTCATAGCGCGCAACTGGCCCGCTGGCAGGCTTGGTCTGCGCCAACAATGGCATCGCCAGTCCGGCGACGGTGCTTATGGCAATCGAAGCTAAAAGGGCAGGCTTCGGTGATGCGAACATGGTTCGATCCTTTCGACATGGCACCCGGCGGCACTCAATACCCCCATGCCCCGATTGTCAATTTTCGGCAGATGCGGCCTTCCCGCCCTTCCCGCGCGCGGCCGGAGAGGCTAGCGCTGATCGCATGGCCACCCGCGCATCCTCTGTCGCCTCAATCGAACAATCGCTTTCGGGCAAGGCGTGGCGTTGGCGCGCCGGTAACATGGACCTTGGGGACGGCGCTTTCGACGGTGGCGGCTTGGGAGACGACCTCGTCGCCCAGCTGCTGATCGCGCGCGGCGTGGCTCGCGAGGATCTCGATCGGCACCGCAACCCCAGCTTACGTGGCTTCCTTCCCGATCCTTCGGTCTTTCGCGACATGGAAGACGCGGCAAAGCGACTCGCCGCCGCCGTGACCAACGGAGAGAAAGTCACAGTCTATGGCGATTATGATGTCGACGGTGCAACCAGCGCCGCTCTGCTGATCCGCCTGATGCGGGATCTGGGTGCCGATCCGGCCTATTATATCCCTGACCGCTTGCTTGAAGGCTATGGTCCGTCCGGCGAAGCCTTGGTCCGCCTGGCGCAGGATGGTTCGACGTTGATCATCACGGTCGATTGCGGCGCCATGGCCTATGAGGCGCTGCAGATGGCCAAGGATGCCGGCGTCGACGTCGTCGTTGTCGATCATCACAAATGCTCGGCGCAGCTTCCGGCGGCGCTGTTCCTCGTCAATCCCAACCGGCTTGACGAAGACGATGAGGCCGCTGCGCATGGACACTTGGCCGCAGTAGGCGTCGCCTTCGTGCTGGCAGTCGCGCTCGTCCGGAACTTGCGGAATGCCGGCTGGTTCGCCGAGCGCAAGGAGCCAGACCTGTTTGGCCTGCTCGATCTGGTCGCGCTGGGAACGGTTGCTGACGTGGCCCAGATCAGGGGTCTCAACCGTGCCTTCGTGGCGCAGGGCCTGAAAGTCATGGCCCGGCGTGAAAACATCGGCATGGCGGCACTGATCGACGCCAGCCGTCTGTCGCGCGCGCCGACCTGCAGCGACCTCGGCTTTGCGCTCGGTCCAAGGGTCAATGCCGGCGGCCGAGTGGGCGAATCCACCCTTGGCGTGCGGCTGCTGACAACGCAGAACCCCGATGAGGCCCGCGCCATCGCTGCTCAGCTCTCGCAATTGAACGAAGAGCGCCGCGCCATTGAGGCAGCCGTGCAGGAAGCTGCCGAAATGCAGATCGACCGCCAGCACAACCGCGCGGTCATCGTTCTAGCCGGAAATGGCTGGCACCCCGGCGTGATCGGCATCGTCGCGGGACGGGTGAAGGAAAAGACCGGCAAGCCCACGCTGGTTATTGCTCTCGATGCTGACGAGGCCGGTAACGGCAAGGGATCAGGCCGATCGATCACCGGCGTCGATCTGGGCGCAGCCATCATAGCTGCTCGCGAATCCGGATTGCTGATCGCCGGCGGCGGCCATGCCATGGCGGCGGGTCTCACCGTGGCCCCCGGCAAGCTGGAAGCCTTGGCTGACTGGCTTGACGAAAAGCTCGCCACCGATGTCCTCGCCGCGATGGCGGGACAGTCGATGCTGCTCGACCTCAGTCTGTCACCGCGCGGACTGACCCCGCAACTGGTGACCGAACTGGAAAGCGCCGGCCCCTTCGGCATGGGCTGGCCGGCTCCGCGAATCGCGATCGGGCCGGTTCACCTGATCAAGGCGGACATTGTCGGCACCGATCACGTCCGTTTGCTGGCTGGCGGCAACGATGGCGCCAGCTTCAAGGCGATTGCATTTCGTGCCGCGCAGAGTGATCTCGGCCAGGCGCTGCTGCATGGTTCCAAGGGCCGAAAGCTCTGGCTGGCCGGGCGCGCCAAGATCGATGACTGGGCCAACCGCCCTCAGGCCGAGCTGCATCTGGATGACGCAGCCTGGGCCGATTGATGATTTGTTCAATTACAGGGCTTGACCGTTTTTAGGTCTCCCACTAAGTGCGCGGCCTCGCCTCGCCTCGGCGCAAGCTGGTGCGGCCCCTTCGTCTAGCGGTTAGGACGCGGCCCTTTCACGGCTGAAACACGGGTTCGATTCCCGTAGGGGTCACCAAACTTTAGCGGGTTTGGGCATTTGCAGGCTTGGCCGGACATATCCGGCCCCTTCGTCTAGCGGTTAGGACGCGGCCCTCTCACGGCTGAAACACGGGTTCGATTCCCGTAGGGGTCACCAGCCGTTCAGCGGTTCAATTTTCCCATAACGAAATCCCGGGCTTCATGGTGCGCGCGGTCCTTGTTGGTCTGGACGGGTTCGACATCGTTGCGGTCGCGCGTGGCGATCAGGACTTGCGCCTTGAGCGGTTCGTAGAAGCGCACGCCGCAGGTGCGCAGGTTGGCCCACACGACCATGCCGAAGGCGTCGAAATCGCCCCATTCGATAAGCACGTCCTGCCCCGGCTGCGGCGGCTCATCGCAGGCGATGCGGCCGCCGAAATAGGACAGGTCGAGCAGTTCTGCCGGCCATGCCTGTGCGGTGGTCATCATGCGCGCGGCGAGGCGCAGGCGCAGGCGGCTGGTGACGCGCTTGCCGACTTCCGGAAGGATGTGATCAAAGCTGATATGGCCCATGTGCGCATCATGCCTCCGGACAGGCAAACAGGCGCTATGCGCTGGGCTAGGCATTTTTTTCGTGACGGCTTTGGGATGAAAGCCTTCGGAGTTCAGTGAAAATCGCGCGAACCGGGGATGATCCGGGCATCGCGCGGGTGGCCGTGGCTCCATCCGCAATCGCGGTTTGCCGGACCGGGCGGCTGCCATTCTTCGGGCTGGAACCGCGATGGCAGCGGCCGGCTGACATGATCGGCGCGGGCGACTGGGCTGCTGAGCATATTGTCGGACAAGGCATGGAGGCTCGCCGTGGCGTCGGTCAGTTGGCTGACGATCACGTGGATCACCTCGTCATCGTATTCCACCCGCCCGCGCACTTCCATCAGCCGCGCGCTCATGATGATCTTGCGCTGCTTTTCCATCACGTCGGGCCAGATGACGAGGTTGGCGACCCCGCTTTCGTCCTCGATGGTGATGAAGCAGACTCCCTTGGCGCTGCCCGGACGCTGGCGGATCAGCACGACACCGGCCACCTGCACCGCTGAGCGGAACTTGCGTGCACGCAGGTCTGCCGCCCGGACGAAGCCGCGCTCGGCCAGTGCCGGGCGCAGGAAGGCCATGGGGTGCGCTTTGAGCGACAGCCGCTGGGTCTGGTAGTCGGCGACCACTTCCTCGCTGAGCGGCATGGCGGGGAGCTGTGTTACCTTCGCCTCAGCCCCCTCGCCCCGCGCCTTCATCGCGGCGAAAAGGGGTAGCTTCGGCGCTGCAATAAGACTGCGCGCATCCCACAAGGCCTGCCGGCGGGTGATCTCCAATGAATTGAAGCAATCCGCCGCCGCGAGCCGCTCGATCAGCGCCGGAGACAGCCCTGCCCGTTCCTGCAATTCGCGCACGTCAGCAAAGTGCCCGGTCTCTTCCCGCGCCGAAACGATCCGCGCCGCCGCCGCTTCGGGAAAGCCATCGACCTGCCGCAGGCCAAGGCGCAGGGCGACTTTCCCTCTCTCCCTTTCGAGGGTATTATCCCACCCGCTGCAATTCACATCGACTGGCAGCACCGGCACGCCATGCTCGCGTGCATCGCGGACGATCTGCGCCGGGGCGTAGAAGCCCATCGGTTGCGAATTGAGCAGAGCGCAGGCGAAGGCCGCCGGGAAGTGACACTTCAGCCAGGACGAGACATAGACCAGCAGGGCAAAGCTGGCCGCGTGGCTTTCGGGGAAGCCGTATTCGCCGAAGCCCTTGATCTGGTTGAAGCAGCGCTCGGCGAAATCGGGATCATAGCCGCGTTCGATCATCCGGCCGACCATCATGTCCTGCAATTCATCGACCATGCCGCGCGACCGGAATGTGGCCATCGCCTTGCGCAGTCGGTTGGCCTCTGCCCCGGTGAACTTGGCGGCGTCGAGCGCGATCTTCATCGCCTGTTCCTGAAAGATCGGCACCCCCAGCGTGCGGCCGAGGATCGAGGTCAGCTCGTCCGGAGGGCCATGCGCCGGGCCGGGCGCGGGGATCTCCACCTTCTCCGCCCCGCGCCGCCGCTTGAGATAGGGGTGGACCATGTCGCCCTGGATCGGCCCGGGCCGCACAATCGCCACTTCGATCACCAGGTCATAGAACTGGCGCGGGCGCAGGCGCGGCAGCATGTTCATCTGCGCGCGGCTTTCCACCTGGAACACGCCGAGCGAATCGCCCTTGCACAGCATGTCGTAGACCGCCGGATCCTCCTTGGGCACGGTGGCCAGCGTCAGGTTCTGCCCGTGGTGTTCACCCAGCAGGTCGAGGCACTTGCGGATGCAGGTGAGCATGCCCAGCGCCAGAACATCGACCTTGAGGATGCCCAGCGCCTCGATATCGTCCTTGTCCCATTCGATGAAACTGCGCTCAGGCATGGCGCCGTTGCCGATCGGCACGGTTTCGGTCAGCGGGCCTTGGGTAAGGATGAAGCCGCCGACATGCTGCGAGAGGTGGCGCGGCATGCCGATCATCTGCTCGGTCAGCGCCAGTACGCGGCGCAGGTGCGGATCATCGAGATCGACGCCGGTCTCGCTGGCGACATGCGCCTCCTTGATCGAGCGCCCGTGCCCGCCCCAGACCGTGCGGGCGAGCACGCCGGTCAGATCTTCGGACAAGCCCATCGCCTTGCCCACCTCGCGGATCGCCATGCGCGGGCGATAGTGGATCACCGTGGCGCAAAGCCCGGCGCGGTGGCGGCCATAGCGGGCGTAGATGTACTGGATCACCTCCTCGCGCCGTTCGTGCTCGAAATCGACGTCGATGTCGGGCGGCTCGTTACGGTCTTCGGAGATGAAACGGTCGAACAGCAGCGAGTGACGCGCCGGATCGACCGCCGTGATCTCCAGCACATAGCACACCGCCGAATTGGCCGCAGAACCGCGCCCCTGGCACAGGATCGGCGGATCCTGCGACCGCGCGAAATCGACGATGTCCTTGATGGTGAGGAAATAGCGGGCGAGGCTCAGCTTGCCGATCAGCTCCAGCTCGCGGGAGAGCGTGGTGCACACGTCCTGCGGCAAGCCATCGGGATAGCGACCCTCCGCCCCCTGCCAGGTCAGATATTCGAGCTGCTCCTGTGGCGTGCGGCCTTCCGGGCAGGTCTCCTCGGGGTATTCATAGCGCAGTTCGTCAAGGCTGAAGCGGCAGGCATCGGCCACCTGCCGCGCCGCCTCGATCGCGTGGGGCCAGCGGGCGAAGAGCCGGCACATGTCCTCGGGCGATTTCAGGTGCCGCTCGCCATTGGCCTCGAGCAGGTAGCCGGCCTTGGCGACCGTGGTCTTGTGCCGGATCGCGGTCATCACATCGTGCAGCGGACGGCGTTCGGGGGCGTGGTAGAGCACGTCGTTGGTGGCCAGCACGCCCATGCCATTCTCGCGCGCCATGGCATCGAGCGCAGCGATCCGGCGGATGTCGTCACCGACATGGAGATAGCTCACCGCGATGTGGCGCAGGCCTGGTAATTGCGCGCGCAGTTGGGGGAGCAGGGTTTCCAAACATCCCTTGAACAATCGCTCCCCGGATACTGGTTCTCCGTCCAGCCCGATAACATTGTTCGCCACCGCCAAGGTGAACTCTGACGCCACATCCCTCGGCGGCACCAGCACCAGCTGCACCCCCTCGGCATGGTCCGCCAGCATGGGAACCGTGATCTCGCAGACGCCCTTGTCCTGCCATTCGCCATCGGGCCGCGCCATGCGTCCGGCCGAGATCAGGCGGCACAGGCGGCCATAGGCAGCGCGGTCCACCGGATAGGCAAGGAAGGCTAGCCCTTCCACCGTCTCGATCCGGCAGCCGATGACCGGCCGCAGCCCCAGCGCCTTCGCCTCGCCATGCAGCCGCACCACGCCGGCCATGGTGTTGGCATCGGCAATGCCCAGCGCGTCATAGCCAAGCCGCCGCGCGGTGAGCGCCAGGTCGACCGCATCGGACGCCCCGCGCAGGAACGAAAAGCAGCTCGCCAGACCAAGTTCCACGAAAGGCGCGGCATCGGCGGGCGGCAGCATGGACTGCTCCACGCGGCGGCGTTCGGGAGTTAGGGCGGCTTCAGGCACGGGTGAGACAACATCGCTAAAGGGGCAACTGTTCCTTTTATGTTCTTTTTGTCGGGCCGGCGAATCCTTTTGTCGGCATGCCGCACACTCCTGACCGCAAATCCCAGAACCGCTGCGGAACGCCTTTGATTCTGGGGCGTTGCACAATCACCCATTCGGAGACCCACTATGCACATCATCGAAACCGGCGACGCCCACCTCTATTCCAAGGCATGGGGCGAAGGCCCGCCGGTCGTGCTGATCCATGGCTGGCCGCTTTCCGCCGACAGCTGGGACCCGATCAGCCACGCGCTGGCCGAAGCCGGCTTCAAGGCCATCTCCTATGATCGGCGCGGTTTCGGCCGGTCGAGCCAGCCTTCGGGCGGCTATGACTACGATACCTTTGCCGATGACCTTTCCGCCGTGATGAAGTTCCATGATGCAGTTGATGACGTCACGCTGATCGGCTTCTCGATGGGCGGCGGCGAAATAGCCCGCTACATGTCGCGCCACCAGGGCAAGGGTGTGAGCCGCGTGGCGCTGATCGCCTCGGTGGTCCCCTTCATGCTGCAGGACGAAAGCAACCCGGACGGCGTGCCGCAGGAAACCTTCGATGAAATGACGCAGGGTATGCTGGACGACCGGCCGAAGTTCTTCACATCATTCTTCAAGGGCTTCTACGGCGTCGGCATGATCAGCAAGCCGGTGAGCGAGGAAGTGCTCGACCTGTCGTGGCAAACCGCGATGCAGGCCGGCCTTCGCCCGACGCTCGCAGCAGCCAAGGCCTTCGCCACCACCGACTTCCGTCCCGACCTCGCCCACTTCAAGGTGCCAACGTTGATCATTCACGGCACCGATGACAAGACCGTGCCGATCGATGCCACCGCCCGCGAAGTGGCGCGCAAGGTGCCGGGATCGCGGCTGATCGCATACGATGGCTCGGCGCACGGCGTGTTCGCCACTGATACCGAGCGGCTGAAGAACGACCTGCTGGCCTTCATCGCCGGTGAGAATGCGCCGATACCGCAGGAAGCACTTGACGAGATGACCCGCCAGGCCTTCGCCGCTGACCCTATCTAACGTCCTTCAGGCAAGTTCGCGGCTGCGGGCGGCGACGGCTGCCAGGTCTGCCGCAAACTTGTCGCTTTCGGTCTCTCGCGCTTCACCGTCGAGCCGCAGCAAGTAGGACGGGTGGACCGTCAGCCACAATTCGCTGCCATCGGCCAGGGCAATCGGCTTGCCGCGCACTTGCTGGATCGATGTCGTCTTGCCGAGTAGCGACCGGCCGGCACTCGCCCCCAGTCCCAGCACCAGTTTGGGCCGCACAAGGGCGCGTTCGGCATCGAGCCACCAGCGGCAGATATCGATCTCCTTGGCGGACGGGTTCTGGTGCAGCCTGCGCTTGCCACGGGGTTCAAATTTGAAATGCTTCACTGCATTGGTCAGCCGCGCCTGCGCCCGGTCGATGCCGGCGTGGCCGAGATAGTCGCTCATCAACTGGCCGGCGGGGCCGACAAAGGGCCGGCCTGCCATCTCCTCGTTATCTCCCGGCTGTTCGCCGATGATCATCAGCGCGGCATCGCTTGGCCCCTCGCCCGGCACGGCGCGCGTCCCGTTGCAGCCGATCGGGCAGCGGCGGCAATCGCGCAGCCCGCGAGCGAGGGCATCGAGATCCTGCGGCTGCGGAACCCCCGCAAAGGCATCGCCCCCGGCGGAAACCATGGCCGCCTCCCGCGCCTGTGCCCCTGCGATCAGCTCCGGGATGAGCGCGGCTTCGGGCAGGTTCTTCCAGTATCGGCGCGGCATTTCCTTGACCATGGCGCCCACTTTCAGTCGGGCCGGATTGAAGATCGAGGAATAGTACTGGCGCCACAGGTCATCGGCCGGATCGCCGCCGGGGGCATCTTCACACCGGGCGGGAGGGCCTTCGTGCAGTAAAGTGCCATCCCAGTGCAGGCTGCCCCGCGGCGTCAGGATCGACCAGCGCATCTGGGTGAAGCGGTTGACGAAGAACACGGCGTTTGTACGCAAGATATGGTGCGACGGTTCGAACCAGGCGACGAATTGCTCCTGCCCGTCCGCGTCGGCCACGCTGCGGAAACGCACAAAGGCGCGCATCTTGTGAATGTCGCGCCGCACTGCTCGGGACAGGTCATTCAGCCGCCGCACGTCCGCATCGGCCGCGTCCTCAAGCAGACCGGGCTTGCCCTGCATTCGCCACAGCAGGCGATAGAGCAACGCAAAGCGGTGCGGATCGGAATGGAGCGCCGCCGCCTTTGCTAGCGTCAGGAAGGCGCGGGAGACGCGGGGCTGCGGGGCAGACGGAGCCGGCGCGGGAGGCCGGCATGACTGGCCCGGCGCTTCGGCAAACAGATCGCCATTGCCTTCGCCGGGGACGGTCCACACCACCCGGTCAGGCGGCACTTCGGCCATGATCAGCCGCCGCGCCTGCTCTCGCCAGCCATCGAAATCATCGGGCGCGGTCAGCGGCACGGCGCAGGCATCGGTAATGCGCGCGTCGCGGAACGGGGTCATGCGGCGAACAGTTCAAGCTGCTCCGATCGCTGCGGAGTGATCAGGGTGCGCAGGTCAGCGCGGTCGGTCAGCAGGACGGGCCGCCAGTCAGCCGTGACGATAAACGGGCGCAGCTTGGCAACCGAGACGGTGAGCTTGGCAACATCTTCAAGCCGCAGCGTGCGGTGCCGCCGGCTGGCCAGGATAGCGCCGACCACCTTTGTGCCGAGCCCCGGAACCCGCAGCAGCATTTCCCGCGGCGCTCGGTTCACGTCGACCGGGAAACTTTCGCGGAACTTGAGCGCCCAGGCCAGCTTGGGATCGATATCGAGCGGCAGCATGCCATCTGCGCCTGCGGCGGCCTGCACTTCCTGCGGGGCAAAGCCGTAGAACCGCATCAGCCAGTCGGACTGGTACAGCCGATGCTCACGGATCAGCGGCGGGCGTTTGAGTGGCAGCACGCTGCTGGCGTCTGGGATCGGGCTGAAGGCGGAATAGTAGACGCGGCGCAGGCGGAACTGCCCGTAAAGCGCGCTTGCCTTGCCGACGATATCGGCATCGCTGGCGGCATCGGCGCCAACGATCATCTGGGTGGACTGGCCGGCGGGCGCAAATTTCGGCGCGGAGCGGAAGTGTTTGCGGGCGTCCTTGTTCTCGGCAATCGCCTCCTTCACATCGGCCATCGCGCCTTCGATCACGGCTTCGCTCTTGTCGGGCGCGAGTTTGGTGAGGCCAGCTTTGGTCGGGAGTTCGACGTTGATCGAGACACGGTCGGCCCAAAGCCCCGCCTGCCGGACCAGCTCGGAATCGGCCTCGGGAATGGTCTTGAGGTGGATGTAGCCGCGAAAGTCATGCTCCTCGCGCAGGATGCGGCCGACCTCGACCATCTGTTCCATCGTGTGGCTGGAATTCCTGACAATGCCGGAGGAGAGGAACAGCCCCTCGATATAATTGCGGCGGTAAAAGCTGAGCGTGAGGTCGACCACTTCCTGCGGCGTGAACCGCGCACGCCGGACGTTGGAGCTCTTGCGGTTGATGCAGTAATGACAATCGAACACGCAGTGGTTGGTCAGCAGGATCTTGAGCAGCGAGATGCAGCGACCATCGGGGGCATAGGCGTGGCAGATGCCCATGCCCTCGGTCGAACCGATGCCTGTCCCGTTCTTACTGTTGCGTTTCGACGTGCCGGACGATGCGCAGGAGGCGTCGTATTTCGCGGCATCGGCGAGGATGGCGAGGCGTTCTATCAGGCTGGGTTGCGACATATGTTCCGTATATGTTCTTGGTGTTGGAAAGGCCAGAGGTTTCATCTTCCGGGATCAGGCGCACAGTCCTTGTAGGAACCATTCGGGTACCCCGCCCCGCCCGTCGCCTGCCAGCCCGGCACGGTAGATCCAGTAGCGGCGGCCGGCCTCATCCTCGATCCGGTAGTAATCACGCAGCCGCGCCGAGGAGCGCTCGCGCCACCACTCGGGGGCAATGCGCTCAGGCCCTTCGGCGCGGGCGATGTCGTGGACCTGCCCGCGCCAGCGGAACCGGCGCGGCAGGCCATCGGGCGTGGCATAGAGCACGGCGATCGGTTCAGGGCGATCGAGAAGCTTCAAGGGGCGTTCGTGGAAGGCTAGCTCGCCCTGGCTGGCGGGCTGCGGTTCCAGCGGCGGCTGCCAGCGCTGGGCGCGTTCGGGCAGGTGGCTGGCGTGGGGCACCGGGCGGCGCACCGCGCCCTCGCCAAGCCGCACCACCAGCCGGTCCATGCAGGCGGCAAGGCTGGTGCCGTGCTCTTCCGAGGCGGCATCGAAATCCCGCTGTGACAGCGCGACAGGTTCGCACCACGGCGCGCGCAGGCGGACCATCTCGATCCCGAAGCCGGCATCGACATCGTCAAGCCGCGCGGCGAACAGGCGGACGATGTGCGCCGCATCCCGGCTGGCCGAGGCGAGTTCGAGCCGGCGCACCAGCACTTCGCCATCGACGCGCCACAGCCCCGCCTCAAGCCGGCGTGCGCCCTCGCCCCGCGCTTCGAGCAGCCGGGCCATATCGTGGGCGAGGTCCGCCATCACCCGGTCGAGCAGCTCGCGGTGGCGGATCGGCTCCATCAGGCGGCGCTGCACCAGCGGCACCTCCTGCGCGATCACCGGCAGCAGTGGTTCGGGCACGCGGCCGAGTAGCTGGTCGAGCCGGATCAGCGGATTGGCGGCGGGGTTGTGCCGGTTGCGGAACCGCCGCGCCAGTGCCAGCCGAGTCACCTCGCTAAGATCACCGATCCGCTTGAGGCCGAGCCGGCGTAGCAGCAGGTTCACCGCCGGATCGAGCCGCAGCGCCGCGACCGGCAGGTCGTCGAGGCTGTCTCCTCCATGCATGATCGCCGGTTGCGGCCCATAATGAGCGAGCGCCCAGGCTGCCCCGGCGGTTGGTGCAATGGCCGCGCGCACCGTCAGCCCGCGGGCAATGAGCCGCCGCCCGGCATCGCCAAGCAGCGCCGCCTCGCCGCCGAACAGGTGCGAGACACCGGTGACATCGATGATGATGCCATCGGGCGGATCGATCGCTGACCACGGTCCCCAGCGCTGCGCCCACAGCGCCAACGCTTCGAGGAAGGCCAGATCGCCTGCCGGATCGGCCGGACTGGTGGCGAGCGTGGGGCACACCGCCCGCGCATCGGCGAGCAGCGCATCGCGGCGCGCTCCGGCTTGTGCGGCGGCGGGGTTGAGCGCGGTGATCCTTGGACCATGCGCCGTTTCGGCAATCAGGGCATGGGGCTGAGCATCGGCCCCTGTCCCCCGCGCGCAGCCTTCAGCCAGCAGCCAGCGGTCGATCGATAGGTGCGCGCACCAGATCGCCATGATGCGGCGGCCCGGTGTAGCGCATTGGGTCGGCGTGGAGCGCTCCTCCTTCATCGCGCAGGGTCCATTCTCCGGGGGGATGACTTCGCGCCCGGAACAGTTCGGCCTGCCAGGTGGCCGATCCCGGCGCGCGGGGGTTGCGGTGGGGCCAGGCGGATGGAGCGGAGCGGGCCTGCCAGCGCATCCGCGCCGAGCCAAGATCGCGCGCCGCATCGAGCCGCACCAGCCACAGCGGAACACCGTGCCGCTCCACCGTCAGGCTGAGCCGCCGCGACGCCGTGAAATCCAGCGCCCGGGGATTGCCGGCAATCTCTCCGACCACAAAGGCGAGGTCGCGGCACCGCAGCCCCTCCTCGATGGCGAACAGGGCATCGTCAGGCTTGTCCGCCGCGACATGGATCAGCCGGTGGCGCAGTTCGCGCGGCAGGCCAGGGCGATAGGGCCGGCCCGAGAGGCGGATCGCCGCCTTGTCCTGCACCCACAGCCACGCCCGCTCGTCCGGGATGTCGGCCAAGGGATCGCCCGCGCCGCGCAAGTGATCGCGCGCCAAGGCAAGCGCCAGCGCCGCACCTGCCCCCTCCCCGCCCGGAGCGAACAGCTCGGCATGCTGCGCCGCCGCGCTGGCGCCGGGCTGCCATCGCGCGGTCTGCGGGGCGGAAAGAGGCATGGTGCTGGTCATCATCATCGGAACACGAATCGTCTTTATGTTCCTTTTATGTTCTCATTGTCTCGGCTTGGCAAGGGAACCGATGCGCGGCTCGGCGGTTCCATCCACACCCCCCACCCGCACGAAGCGAGACCGACATGACCGACCACGACAGCAATCACGAAATCAAGGAGAAGTTCTGGAAGAACATGGTGCAGTCGCCGATGGTGATGCTCCAGCTTGATGCCGATCCGGACAGTGCCGCACCGATGACCGCGCAGCTTGACAAGGAAGGCCATGGCAACATCTGGTTCTACACCTCGCGTTCGGGCCGCTTTGCCCAGGGCGGATCTGCAACCGCTACCTATGCTTCCAAGAACCACGACCTTTTCGCCCGTTTCCACGGCGTGCTGATCGAGGAAACCAACCGCGAACGCCTTGAAAAACACTGGTCGAACTTCGTCGAGGCTTGGTTCCCCGGCGGCAAGGACGATCCCGACCTGATCATGTTGCGCATGGACCTCGGCGATGCCTCGATCTGGGATTCGGACCTTGGCCCGGTGACCACGGTCAAGATGATGCTGGGCATGGACGTGCGTGAGGATGCCGAAGGCTATCACCGTGAGACGCGGCTCGACCGGGCCAACTGACCTTGTTCCCACAAATGAAAGGGGCCGCTCCATGCGGAGCGGCCCCTTTTTTTTATTGCCGGATCGGGTGATCAGATCCCCGGGAGCGGCGGTACCGAGCTCGGCGGGATGTCATCGTCATCCTCGTGAACTTCGACCAGACCGCGACCAACATGGCTGTGGTGACGGCTGTAGAAGTAGTAGATCAGCAGACCCAGAACTGCCCAGCCAACGAACAGGCGCAGCGTGTACCAATCGAGGCTGAAGAACAGGTAGAAGCAGCCAATAATCGCCAGCGGCGCCGTGATCATCACTGCCGGCGTACGGAACGGACGATGGCGGCCCGGATCGGTCTTGCGCAGGACCATCACCGCAATCGCCACCATGGCAAAGGCAAACAGCGTGCCCGAGTTCGAGATGTCGGCCAGTGCGCCCACCGGGAACAGTGCGGCAAAGATCGCCACGACAATACCGGTGATGATCGTCACCACGTGCGGCGTCTTGTACTTCGGGTGGATGGTTGAAAGCTTCTCAGGCAGCAGGCCGTCGCGGCTCATGACGAAGAAGATGCGGGTCTGGCCGAACATCATCATCAGCACGACCGAAGGCAGGGCCAGACCGGCGGCAAGGCCGACGAGGTTGCCAATCTGCTTCCAGCCGATTTCGCGCAGCGTCCAGGCCAGCGCTTCCTTCGAGCAGACCACCGCATCGTTGGCGATGCTGGCGCAGGCAGCGGCCATGGCAGTGGCATTGCCGGGGGCGATGCCATTGCCAGCCGCGTCGAGCACCGGCTGCGCGCCCACCGTGCCGATCACGCCGGCAGCAACGAGCAGGTAGAACACGGTGCAGATTGCAAGGCTGCCGATCAGGCCGATCGGCATGTTGCGCTGCGGATTCTTCGTTTCCTCGGCCGCGGTAGAGACCGCGTCAAATCCGACGTAGGCAAAGAAGATCGAGGCTGCCGCAGCCGAAACACCGCCAAAGCCCAGCGGCGTGAAGGGCTGGAAATTGTCCGAATTCATCACCGGCACGGCCAGCACGACAAAGGCGGTCAGAGCAGTGATCTTCACCACGACGAGCACGGCGTTAACGAAGGCGCTTTCCTTGGTGCCGATGACCAGCAGCCAGGTGACCAGCAGGGCGATGACGAAGGCCGGCAGGTTGATATAGCCGCCCACTTCAAGTGCCGATGACAGTTCAGCCGAAGGCGTCGCCCCGAAGGCCAGCTTCACATGGGCGATCAGCGCGTTGGCGTTGACGATTTCCTGCGGCAAACCAATGTTGAGGTATTCGCGCAAGAGCCCGACAAAATAGCCTGACCAGCCCACAGAAACCGCGCCGGCGGCCACCGCATATTCCAGCACCAGCGCCCAGCCGACCATCCAGGCCAGCAGTTCGCCCATGACGGCGTAGCTGTAGGTATAGGCCGACCCCGAAACCGGAACCATCGAGGCCATTTCGGCATAGCAAAGCGCCGCGACGGCGCAGACCAGGCCGGCGATGATAAAGCTGAGCATCATGCCGGGTCCGGCCTTTTGCGCGGCTTCTGCCGTGAGAACGAAAATGCCGGTGCCGATGATGGCGCCGACGCCCAGCATGGTAAGCTGGAATGCTCCGAGCGAGCGATGCAGAGACTTCTTTTCAGCTGTCGCCAGAATGGCGTCCAGCGGCTTTATTCGACCGAACATGCGGTTCCCCCGATCCGGATTGATTTATGGCGCGGAAGCTAGCGGGACTGGTTTCATTGGCAAGCACTAAACGCGCGCATTCCCCAGCCGTTTGTCGCATCCCCCGGCGGAAAGGCTGTCCTACAACTGCATTTCTGTGGCTTATCGACCTCATGAAAACGCGGCTCATCCCTGTTCCCGCGCGCACCTCGCGACGTGTCACCCGTGATCTGGCGGCCCCAAACTGGCGGGAATTGGCCAGATATTCCCCAGAACAACAGGGTGACACGGTGTCACCTCTGTCACCCATGCACCACGGATTTCTGCCGCTCTCGCGTCTGGCGCTTTGCCGCAATCACGCTTAAAGGAACCGCCATGTCGTCAACTTTCCAGCTCGATACCGCCACCAGCCGGGCCAATCCCACTCCCGCGCCGATGAAGCGGCTGACCGTGCCCGCGATCCGCAAGCGCAAGGTGGGCGGTGCCACCGCCGAACCGATCGTCATGCTCACCGCCTATACGGCGCGGCAGGCGCAGTTGCTTGATGCCCACTGCGACGTGCTGCTGGTGGGGGATTCGCTGGGCCAAGTGATCTATGGCCTGCCCTCCAGCGTACAGGTGACGCTCGACATGATGGCGGCGCACGGCGCGGCCGTGGTGCGCGGATCGTACCATTCTGTGGTCATCGTTGACATGCCCTTTGGCAGCTATGAAGCCTCCCCCCAGCAGGCCTTCGAAAGTGCATCGCGCCTGCTCAAGGAAACTGGCTGCGCGGGCGTGAAGCTTGAGGGCGGTGAGGCGATGGCGCCGACGGTCGAATTCCTCGTCAAGCGCGGCATCCCGGTGATCGGCCATGTCGGCCTGACCCCGCAGGCGGTGAACGTGCTGGGTGGTTATAATGCGCGCGGCCGCAGCCATGCCGAAGCGCAGAAGATCGTGACCGACGCCGTGGCGCTCGACGCTGCAGGAGCTTTCGCCATTGTCATCGAAGGCGTGGTCGAACCGATTGCCATCGACGTGACCAAGGCGGTTACCTGCCCGACCATCGGCATCGGCGCCTCGGCCCAGTGTGACGGACAAGTGCTCGTCACCGAAGACATGCTGGGTATGTTCGAACGCGTGCCCCGGTTCGTTCGCCGGTATGAGGAAATCGCCGATACCATTTCGGCGGCGGCAGAACGTTATGCAACCGATGTCCGTGCCCGCACGTTTCCTGGCATCGAACAGACCTATCAGCCCAAGTAATCCCCTCCCCGCACTTTCAACAATCCCCCCACTTTCAGCAATCGAGGCCTGCCTTGCTCCGTTTCTACAAGGGTTCCATCCTTTTCACCGTTATCTGTCTGGCGCTCGGTGCCTATTATGGCTGGGTGCTTCACGGCACAATGAGCGGCATGCTTTCGGTCCTGTGGATCGTCTTCGTGTTGTCGATCCTCGAAATCTCGCTGTCGTTCGACAACGCCGTGGTCAACGCCACGGTGCTGCAGGAAATGGATGAGGTCTGGCAGCGCCGGTTCCTGACCTGGGGCATGGTCATCGCCGTGTTCGGCATGCGCATCGTGTTTCCGCTGGCGATTGTTGCCATCGCGGCGGGACTTGGTCCGGTCGAGGCGGTGCAATTGTCGCTTAACAACCCCAAGGAATACGAGGCGATAGTTTCCAGCGCTCACGTTGGCATTGCCGGTTTCGGCGGCGCTTTCCTCGCCATGGTCGGGCTCAGCTTCTTCTTCGATTCGGACAAGGAAGTGCACTGGATTCAGGGGCTGGAATCCTGGCTGAGCAAGTATTCGAGCATCAAGGCGCTGGAAATCGCGCTGCTGCTGCTGGTGATTTATGGGATTTCTCTGCTTCTTGAGCCGGGCGAAGCACTGACCTTCCTCGTCGCCGGCATGCTTGGCCTGGTCAGCTTCATCGCCGTTGAAGCGATCGGTACGATCATGGAAATGCGTGAAGCAGCGCACCGTGCGGCCGGCGCAGTGGTGCGTTCGGGTCTGGGCGGGTTCCTCTACCTCAATGTGCTCGACGCATCGTTCAGCTTCGATGGTGTGATAGGTGCCTTTGCCTTGTCGAACAACATGATCATCATCGCGCTGGGCCTGTCGATCGGTGCGATGTTCGTGCGATCGATGACGATCATGCTGGTTCAGAAGGGCACGCTCGCCGAATACCGCTATCTCGAGCACGGCGCGTTCTGGGCGATCATCGCGCTGGGCGGGATCATGCTCGCCTCGGCGAAATTCCATATTCCCGAGGCGATCACCGGCCTGATTGGCGCGGCGATGATCGGGCTTTCGCTGTGGTGGTCCGTTCGCTGGAACCGCCACCACGGTGCTGAAGCCGAGGCCTGATCAGGGTCGCGCCGCCCGTGCAGAAAGTGCGGCTGCCAAGGCCTCGTCCTGCTTTCCGGCCTTGAGCGCCATGGCCAGAGCTTGCGCTGCGACCGGGCTCGCAGGCTGGATATCGAGGGCGCGGCGGGCCGATTGTACGGCTGCCTTCGTGTCGCCAAGACGGAGTTGGGCGAAGGACAAGTCGCTCAGCAGCCGCATGTCGCGGTCTCCGCTGCCGACGGCAAGGTTCTCTAGCAGCATCCGCGCCCGGCCCCAGTCGCCAACCGAGGCGGCATAGTCGGCGGCTAGGCGAGCCCCGACGGGGCTCTGCGGGTGGGTAGCCAGGAAGTTTGCCGCCACTTGCGCTCCGGGTGCCAGCCGGCCTTGCCCGGCATTGGCGAGCACGAGCCGGACCGCGAGGTTGTCATCGCCGCGCACCCGGGCAGCTTCGGCAAAGGCACTGGCGGCAAGGTCGAAACGTCCGGCAGCGAAATAGGCGTCGCCGGCCAATAGGTGCGCTGATCCCATGCCGCGCCAGTCGCCCCGAAGGCGCTCGGCAATGGCAACCGCCTCATTGGCCCGCCCGCCGGCGAGAGCTGCCCGAACCTGTGCTGCTGCTGCATCCGCCGGAGCGGAACCGGTGGCAGCAAACGCAAAGACTGGTCGTAACCCGGCTTGCTGGACGGCAGCGGCCCGGTCGAGCAGTGGGGCAGCGAGCGCCCGGTTGCCGGTATCCTCGTAAGCCCGGGCCACCAGGGTCAGCAAGTAGGGCGGTGCCGACGGGCTGGACGCCCAGGCCGAATAGCGCTCGATCACGCCCTTTTGATCGCCCGCTTCGTAAAGTGCGCGGGCCAAAAGCAGATGCGCCACCTCGTTCTGCGGCTGCTGCCCGGTAATGCGCTGGAACGCGTCAACCGCAAGCTTGGGATTGCCATCCTGAAGGTGGATAATGCCGGAAAGCAGGGCTGCCGAGGGCATATCGTCGGCCGCCGCCCCTGCTCGGTTCAGGCAGGACCGAGCCAGCGAGAGGTTGCCCGCCCGCCCCGCGAGCACCGCCTGCAAGTAATGCGCGCGCGGTTCGCCGACGCCAAGTTCCAGCATCCGCCGGGTCACCACCAGCATCTCACGATAGCGACCAAGCTCGCCAAGTGTCGCGGCGTAATCACCCAGCAGGACACCATCATTCGGCGATTTCATCAGCCCGCGCTCGAACCAGATAATCGCCGCTTCCGGACCGAACTGATCACGGACGATCAGCCCCTGAAAGTCCAGTGCGCGCAGATTGTCAGGTCTCATCTTCAACGCGGATTGCAATGCGTCCAGCGCGGCGAACTGGTTGCCGGTACGGTACCGCAGTTGCGCCAGATCGACTAAGGCATCAGCGTCCTTGGCATTGGCGGCAATGGCTTTTTCCAGCGCCGCCAATGCCGCAGCCGTGTTGCCTTGCTGGCTTTCAAGGCGAGACAGCATGCGCAGACCGCGCGTCTGGTCGGCGTCGGCGAACTGGCCGGCGCCAAGCCATTCGCGCGCCTTGTCGAGCTTCCCTTCGACAAGGAAGGCCTCGCCCATGCCGGCGGCAATCGTGCGTTTGTCGGCGCCCTGCGCCTGCGCATCCTTCAGCGCGATCTCGGCCGCGACACCATCGCCGCGAGCCAGCGCCGCGCGGGCCTTGACAAAAGCAGCGTCGCGGCCAGCGGTATTACTCAGCCCGGGCGAAGCGGAAACCGCCAGCGCCAGCGCGCCAGCCGTAATCTTCCACCAGTCCCGGCGCCAGATTTCAGCCATGGAGGTCATATTGCTTGAGCAAGTCGTACAATGTCGGCCGGCTGATGCCGAGCAACTTGGCCGTGCTGGAGATGTTGCCTTCGCTGCGTGCCAAAGCATGGCGGATCATCTTACGATCGGTATTTTCACGCGCCGATTTGAGGTTGAGCGGGTTGCTTACCTCGCTCGTGCCGCCTGGCAGATCGAGGTCAGCCGCTGCCACCAGCTTGCTGTCCGCCATGATCACCGCGCGCTTCACGCGGTTCTCAAGCTCGCGCACGTTGCCCGGCCATTGCCAGCCATCGATTGCGGCCAGCGCATCGGGCGCCAGTCCCTTGACCATCGGGTTCATCTCGCGAGCAAAGCGCGACAGGAAGGCCTTGGCGAGCAACGTCGCGTCGCCCGGTCGCTCAGCCAGACTTGGGATCCTGACGACGATTTCAGCGAGTCGGTAGTAGAGGTCTTCGCGAAAGCGTCCTTCGGTGATCATCGCTTCGAGGTTCTGGTGCGTTGCGCAGACTATGCGGGTGTTGACCGGGATTGCCGTGCGCCCGCCGATCCGCTCGATCACGCGTTCCTGCAGAAAGCGCAGCAGCTTGACCTGTAGGGGCAATGGAATGTCGCCCACTTCGTCAAGGAACAGCGTGCCACCATCGGCCATTTCGATCTTGCCCTCGGTGGTTTTTACCGCCCCGGTGAAGGCACCCTTCTCATGCCCGAACAGTTCGCTTTCGAGCAGGTTTTCCGGAATCGCCGCGCAGTTGATCGCAATGAACGCGCCCTTCGACCGGTCGCTGGCATCATGCAGACCGCGTGCGAGCAATTCCTTGCCGGTTCCGCTGGCCCCCAGCAGCATGACCGAGACATTGGTGTTGGCCACTCGCTCGATAGTCCGCGCAACGCGTACCATTTCGGGCGCGGCGGTGATCATCCGGCCGAGCACGCGGTTCTCGTCCCCGGCGCTAGATGCGAGTCGACGGTTTTCTTCCTCGATCTCGTGCAAATGGAACGCGCGGCGAACGATTAGACCGATGGCATCAATGTCGAGCGGTTTCTGGTAGAAATCGTATGCACCGCGCGCGATTGCCTGAAGCGCGGATTCCCGCGCACCGTGTCCACTGGCAACGATAACCTTGGTGTCGGGCTTGATCGCCATGATCTCGTCAAGCACGGCAAAACCTTCGCTCGTCCCGTCGGGATCAGGCGGTAGTCCGAGGTCGAGGGTGACCACTGGCGGTTCTTCGGCACGCACGGCGGCAATTGCCGAAGCGCGATCCCCGACGATCAGGACATCGAAATCCGGATAGGCCCATTTCAGCTGGGCTTGAAGTCCGGCATCGTCTTCGACAATCAGCAACTTGGGTTTTTGCTCGGGCATTCAGGCAACTTTCCAGTTTTGATTTTCGCGCCCCGACAGCAGTTCCGCCGTGGTGGCGAGCGGCAGGCGCACGATGAAGCGGGTTCCAAGGCCTTCGCGGCTTTCGACATCAAGCCGGCCCTTGGCGGCGCGGACCAGTTCGCGTGCTTCAAAGGCGCCGATGCCGAACCCGCCGGGTTTGGACGAGACGAACGGCTTGAACAGTCGCGTGCGGACAAATTCGGGTGACATTCCTACGCCCGAATCAGCGATCTGGATCGTCACGGTAAGGCCGTCGGTCGACTGATCGATGAACACGGGCGTGCCGCGATCGCTGGCGTCTATGGCGTTCTGGACAAGGTGGATCAGAGCTTGCTCGATTCCTTCGCGATTCAGGCAAAGCTCACCGCCCTGCCGCTGGACGACGTTGACCTGATGGCTGCTGGCGAATTGCTGCGCGACACGTTCGACGAGGTCTGCGGCGTCGCACTTCTCGGCCCGGTCGCTCCCGCCCGCCCCGTAACGCGAAAGCCGGGCAATCAGGGCGTTAAGCTTGTCGGCCGAACTGCGCAGGGTCACCAGCATGTCTGCGCGGAATTCGGGGTTGTCCGCGTGCAGTTCGGCATTGCGGGCGAGCAGACCGAACTGGCTCGCCAGGTTCTTGATGTCGTGCATCACGAAGGCGATGCGGCGATTGAATTCATCGAAGCGCGCGGCTTCGGCCAAGGCATCCTGACCTGTGTGTTCGGCCAAGGTTGTTGCGAGTTGTTGGCCGATGACCCGCAGGACATCGAAATCTTCCCAGTCGAGAGCCCGGTCATTCACCGGCCGTGCCAGGACGACGAGGCCGACAAGCCTCTCGTAATGCAGCAGAGGGACGATAACCCACGCTTGCGGATCGTCGCGCAGCCACGCGGGAATGACATCGCGTTCGCCGCGATGATCCTTGCCGGCGCGCACCTGATCGAGTTCAACAATGAAGCTGGTCTGTTCGAGCAGCCGCGCTGCCGCTGCATCTAGGGCGATCGCCGGGACATCGGCAAGGCGCCATTGCCAAGAGCTCGACAGGACGAAGTCGCCGCTGTCGCCGGGAACCAGCAACAGGCCGGCAGGACTTTCGGTAATCTGGGCGACAGCCTGCACCGCGCGCTGTTCGAGCGGCAGGGCATTTTCACCACTCCGGCCGATCGTGCCGGCAAAGCGCAGCCATTCCGTCCGGTAGTCATAGCGGTGGCGGAAGAGGTGCTTGGTCAGCACGACCTTGACCCAGGACCGCAGGCGCTTTGACGGAACCAGCATGACAGCGAGAGTGGATGCCGCAATGAACAGCCCGAACTGGAACAGGTTGGCATATTTCGGACCCACCAGATGGACGAGCTGCGATGCCAGCAGCATCACACCGAAATATCCACCGATCCCAAGCAGCGCGACCGACTGGAACGTGACCATACGCGACGGACTGAAGTGCAGTTCCTCCTGCCGCCGGGCTAGTGCCGGCAGGAGGAACAGCGCTCCGCAGGCGAGCGACAACCCGCGCAAGGCGGCCAAACCTTCAGGCCAATAGCCCGCAATCCAGGCAACGGTGTAGATGTTGAGATCATAGATCCACAGAACGGCAAGGCCTGCTGCCGGCCAGCGCAGGGCAAGCCGCGCCTGGTTGGAAGCGCCGCTGTACAGGTTGTGAAGCAGGACCAGTCCGCCGATGGTGGAGATCAGCCGGAAACTTACCATCATTTCGAAGGCCTGGTCCTGATCGAGGAAACCGCTCAGCGGGCGATGCAGCACGATCAGTAGCGACCCGGCGATAATCTCGACCGCGGCCAAGGCAATGACAAGCGGGCGCACCGCCTTGATGGAGTTGTTGCGCCCGTCAGTTTCGAAAAGCATCCAGACCACGGCAAGCCAGGCGACGTTCCGCAGCGATTCAGCGAAGTAGGTTCCAGCGCTTTCGGTGCCGGTCGCCCCCGCCGTGATGGCCCAGGAAACGCTGACTGCCAGCGCGAGGACACAGGCCAGTCCGACCCGGCCCAGCTTCGCGCGGCGCGGCATAAGCCAGAACGCCATTCCCGTCGCCGCGCAGGCGCCCAGGACGTGGGTTATTGCTGCAAGGAGAGGCCAGCCGGATGTCACGACCTTACCGAGCCCCTTCGTGCCAGAGTACGACGCGGAGGGTCTGCAGAAGGATCAGCAAGTCAAGGAACGGCGTGTAGTTCTTGGCATAATAGAGGTCGTATTCCAGCTTGTGGCGCGAATCTTCGAGGTTCGCTCCGTAGGGATAATTGATCTGCGCCCAGCCAGTGATGCCCGGCTTCACCATGTGCCGTTCGGCATAGTAAGGGAGCTTTTCTTCGAGATCGGAAACGAATTCCGGCCGCTCAGGACGCGGGCCGACAAAGCTCATTTCGCCCTTCAGCACGCTCCATGTCTGCGGCAGTTCATCAATGCGAACCTTGCGAATGAAGCGGCCAATGCGGGTGACGCGCGGATCATTCTTCTGCGCGAACTGGGCTCCGTTGATTTCTGCGTCAGTGCGCATCGACCGCAGTTTGAGCACGTCGAACGGCTCGCCGAACAGTCCCACGCGGGTCTGGCGGAAGAAGGCAGGACCACGGCTGTCTAGCTTTACGATTATCGCGAACAGCACGATCAGGGGTGCCGTGAGCGCAAGCAGTAACAGGCTCGCGATGATATCGAACACACGTTTTGCAGCACTGGAGAACGCCCGGCCCGACGAAAAGCCGTCGGAGAATATCAACCAGCTTGGGTTGACAGTATCAAGATCAACACGGCCGGTTTCGCGTTCGATGAAACTGGAAAAATCGTTGACGTGAACGCCGGCAGTCTTGATCCGCAGCAGGTCCTGCAAAGGCAGCGAATTGCGCCGCTCTTCCAGTGCGAGGACCACTTCACTGACGCCAAGGTTTTCCACGAAGCGCTTGAGGTTGTGGATGGCGCTGCGGTTGATCGCCTCTTCGACCTGGTGCGGGCCGTCGCTCATTCCGACATAGCCGACGATCACGAAACCGCTTTGCGGACGCTCACCCAGCTTGCGAAGGCGATCGGCGCGTTGTCCGGCGCCGAGCACTAGGACGCGCCGGCGGAAGGCCGACGCCCCCAGGATGCCGCCGACTACCAAGCGGTTGCCAATCAGGAAGAGAATAGCAAAGGCCATGGCGTAAGCGAGGACCGAGCGCCAGTAATGTGCGCCGCCCGTCAACCAGTCGAGGAACGACAGGGCAATCACGCCAAGTGAAATGGCGACCAGCAGCCGGGCCGTGGCAAAACGCATCGACCGCAGGCTTTCAGATCCATAGACCCCGACAGCGATCATGACGGTCAGCATGACTGCCGAGAAACCGCCTAGCAGGCTCACCCGATCAAGCGGCGAGCCGATGGCGATGTCGATCTGGGCGGCCCGGAGCCGCCAGGCTGCCTCGCCGGCCAGGGCCAGCAGCACGACATCGATAAGTCCCAGCAGCAAGACTGCATGCGGAATATAGTGTTTGAACAGCCGGATCATTCGGCGGGTCTAGCGGCAAGGCGTAAATTGTCGGTAAAGCTGACAGGAGGTTGAGCGAGGCAGAATGGCAGATTCTCGAGGACTCGGTCTGGCGGGCAAGCAAAAATGTCGGCCCTCTTTACAATCCCGCCACATCCTGAACGATTTGCCTCAACCTCGCTTTAACCATGTTACGCGGCCAAGGCTTAACCTGCCGGGGGCTAATAGGGCGATCGTGAAAGAGCTTCTCGCCTCGATTCCGGTGCCCGCCAAGGTAGTCCGCCATTTCGCGGCGATTACGCTGGCGATCACGGCGTGCATCGCGCTGTTCGCCGATGGTGAGCGTCGTGAGGCGATCGGGGCCGAGATCAAGGCTGACCGGCAGCGGCAGGAGCTGCGAACGCTCGATGCCGAGCGCAATGGCCCTCAAAAGATCGGTGCAAAGCAGGAATTCAACCGGGGTAATGGCTTCGGAATAGAAACAACCGGAACGTCCGAGGAGTCATCCCTCGATCCCGCAGCAAGCAGCGAGCCGGCTATGGGATCGCAGCAATACCGTCCGCAAGGTCAGGATACGTCGATGATGCCGCCGGGCTATTTCAATCCCGGGATCGGCATGCCCGAAGCACCGCAAGTGGCGCCAATCCGCCCGAAGCCGCCAAAGAAGGTGACGCCCGCGGATATTGATCGGCTGATGCGCTTCGGCGAAGAGCGCGCCGGGCCCGCGACCCAGGCTGGCAACTGACTTCCTAGAAGCATTCCCTCGCCAGATAGCTCCGCGCTTCCGCGCCAATCAGCGCAGCGTGGCCATAGGCGGGATGGTTGATCACCAGCATGGCCTGACCTTCCCCGCTCTTCCACGCGGCAATCGAACTGGGCGTGAAGTCGAAGTGCAGGAAGTGGACCGCGCTTGCCTTGCCATCGCTTTCGCGCGTGCGTTCGACATCGCCTTCCGGACGCGCGCGGATAACTTCGCCGCCAACCTGGATGGCAATATGTTCCTCGATATCGCCGATGGTCCGCAGGAAAGCATCGCGGCGGACCGGGTCGGGCACTTCGAACAGCAGCGTCGCAGTCAATTCGCTGCCCTTGGGCACCATCGGATTGTAAGCGGCGAGCTCATCAGGAATCTGCGCCTCGCCGCCTTTCTCGATCCTCAGCATCTCCTGGATCTGCAGCCACATCGAATCCCAGGTTTCGAACATGGCGCTGGCATTGGGGCCAACCGCGATGCGGGTCAGCGTCTTACGCAGGATCGCTTCCTGCTTCTTGTCGGCCCGGATCGATTCATATTCGCCCAGCGGCATGATGTCGGTTGCGGTGATTGAACGGGTGTCGCGTGGCATCGGTTTACAATCCATAAGCTTTGGCGACCACCTCGATGGGGTGGCCGATCCGTTCGGGCGGGGTCTGTCCGTTGGCGGCGATAACCTGGCGCAAGTGCGGCCCGGCGAGGGGGCATTCGCTGACAACGATTGCAGGTTCGGTCTTCATCAGGTTGCGCGCGGCCGGCTTGCCAACCTTGACCGCGCGATCGAAATTTTCGGCGAAGATGCCCCACTTGCCGCCGTGGCCTGAGCAGCGTTCAGTAAGCGCCGGCGCGGCACCGGGGATCAGGCGCAGCATTTCCATCGCCTTGGGTCCCATGTTCTGAGCTCTGGCATGGCAGGCGAAATGGACGGAAATCGCGGCCGGCATCTCGGCAATCGGAACAAGCCCGGTCTGCTTGGCAAGAGCGACGATAAATTCGCTGACGTCGAAGGTGTGCTTTGAGAGGGTTTGCACCTGCTCGTTGCCTGGCTCGATCAGGGGCCATTCGAACTTGAGCATCAGCGCGCAGCTCGTGGTCAGCGGCACAATATCCCAGCCGTCGGCGATCATCGGCGCAAAGTGCGCAGAAATCCGATCGGCAGCAGAGGCAACGCCCTTCATGTCGCCATTCTCGAACAGCGGCATTCCGCAGCAATCGGGATGGTCGATGCGAACCTTCACCCCGTTGTGGGCAAGCACCTTTACCAGCGCAAGGCCTGGAGTGGCATCGTTGAATTCATCATGGCAGCCGGCATAGATCACAGCCTTCCTGCCAAATGCCGGACCATCCGGATTGGGCGGCGGTACGAGCGCGGGGGCCTGGTTGGTCAACCGCGTATCGAGGAACGGCGGCAGGTGCGCGCGCTTGTCGATCCCCATTACGGCTTCCATTACCGGACGGGTGAGCGCGTTGCCTTCCTTCGTTGCCCAGTTGGCAGCGCCGGCGACCATTGAGCCGAGTTTACCGTTGCGTTCCATCTTCGCCAGTTCGCGGTCGGCAAAAGATGTGTTGCCCTTGCGATGCTCTACTGCGCGGTGGCGCAGCATGAGGTGGGGGAAATCCAGATCGAACGAGTGCGGCGGCACATAAGGGCACTTCGTCATGAAGCACATGTCGCACAGCGTGCATGCTTCGACGACCGAGGCCAACTGCTCAGCGCTCAGGTCTTCGACTTCCTCGTTCGGACTTTCGTCGATCGCGTCGAACAGGATGGGGAAGCTGTCGCACAGGTTGAAGCAGCGCCGGCAGCCGTGGCAGATGTCAAAAACGCGGCGCAGCTCGGCGTCGAGCGCGGCCTCGTCATACCATGCTTCGTCCTGCCACGGGATGACGTGGCGGGTCGGTGCTTCAAGACTGCCTTCCATCAGGGCCCCTCCCCAAGTGCTGCGTGTCGCAGATAGAATCCGGCCGGCAACCCGCAAGTCGCCGGCCGGGTTTTGGTGTCAGCCTTCCAGAACCGCGTCGAGCGTCTTCTGGAACTTGCCGGCGTGGCTCTTTTCAGCCTTGGCGAGCGTTTCAAACCAGTCGGCGATTTCGTCGAAACCTTCGTCGCGCGCCGTCTTGGCCATACCCGGGTACATATCCGTGTACTCATGGGTTTCGCCAACGATCGACGCCTTCAGGTTGGCGACGGTATCGCCGATCGGTTCACCCGTTGCCGGGTCACCGCATTCTTCGAGGTATTCGAGGTGGCCGTGCGCGTGGCCGGTTTCGCCTTCGGCAGTCGAACGGAAAACCGATGCGACATCGTTGTGGCCTTCAATGTCAGCCTTCTGTGCGAAGTAAAGATAGCGGCGGTTAGCCTGGCTCTCGCCAGCAAACGCAGCTTTGAGGTTTTCCTCCGTCTGTGATCCCTTCAGTCCCATGTCATGCTCCTCTTTTTAAGACGGTGAGTTGAAATTCTTACCCAGTCAGACTGCGCCCAATCCCTCATGAACGGAAAGCGGATTTTCTGAAATGGCTGATCGATAAAACCGATCATTTTAATGAGAATAATTCTCAAAAACCGATCAATCGATCAATCCGCTACTTGGTAGGTAAAAGTCTGATGGTTGCCGAGATCAAAGCTTCTGCCGCCGCGCTGATCACCTTGTCGGCCTCAGGCGCAAAGAACGGGCTGTGGGTTCCGGGGATGTTGGCCATGTCTCCCTTGGCGAGGCGCTCCGCCGGTGTTCCGCCAACCCAGAAGATCAGCGACTTCATCTTGTCAGGATCGGCGCGATAGAATTCGCCAAAGTCCTCGCCGCCCATGCTCGCGGGGACCTGTCGTGCGCGATCATCGCCAAACCGGCCCTTGAAGAATGTCAGCATGTCGCGGCTGAAATCGGGCGAATTGAAAGTGGAGCGGGTGTATGGCTCGCGCACGACGACGGTGGGTTTCAGTTCGGCGGGCAGTCCTGCCACCATGGCTTCGCCCTCGGCCACGCGGCGAATTCCTGAAAGCAGGTTCTGGCGCACGTCGTCAGCATAGCTGCGCACGGTTATCTGCAGTTCGGCCTTGTCCGAAATGATGTTGTGCTTTGCGCCGGCGTGGAACGAACCGACCGTTACCACTGCCGGGACCGCGGGATCATTCTCGCGGCTGATCAGCGTTTGGACGCGAGTGACGAATGCGGCTGCGACAACAATCGGGTCCTTGGTCTGGTGCGGGCGCGAACCGTGGCCGCCGACACCCTTAAACGTCACGTCCACACTATCGACATTTGCCAGTGCATAGCCAGGCGTTACACCGATCACGCCGCTCGGCAATTCATGCGTATCATGGAACGCGATAGCGTAATCGGGTTTCGGAAAGCGGCTGTACAGTCCGTCGGCCAGCATGGCCCTCGCGCCAAAACCCAGCTCTTCGGCCGGCTGTCCGATCATAACGATCGTGCCGGACCAGTCTTTCCTGTTCGCGGCGAGATAGCGCGCGACGGCGATCCACGCGGTCATATGCGTGTCATGTCCGCAGGCGTGCATCACGCCGCTTTCAACGCCCGCCGTAGAGACCCCGCGCACCTTGGAAGCGAACGGCAGGCCGGTCTGTTCGATTACCGGCAGGCCGTCCATGTCGGCGCGGATAAGGACAACTGGGCCGGGACCGTTCTTCATCACGGCAACAACGCCAGTCTTGCCGACGCCTTCGGTTACCTCGAAGCCTGCCTTCTTCGCCGCTGCGGCCATGATCCCGGCTGAACGCTTCTCTTCGAAGCTGAGTTCGGGATTGGCGTGAAGGTCGCGGTAGATCGTCATCAGGCCGGGCATCTCGGCCTTGATCGCATCACTGACCTGATCGGCCTGAGCGGGAATGGAGGTGAGCGCTGCGGCGCCGGCGAGCAAAAGGGCGATGTGCTTCATGGATGGCGAGACTAGCCGTCCGGTCAGGACTGGCAAGTGCGGATTGGTGCCCCTGGCCCGACTCGAACGGGCACGTATTGCTACAAACGATTTTGAGTCGTTCGCGTCTACCATTCCGCCACAGGGGCACTTTTCGCAGCCGTAGCCGCTGCGGCCGCGTTAGCCGCAGATTTGAACAGGTTCAACCGGCCTTGAGAGCCTGGGTAATTGCTTTGTGCAACTTTGAGTGGATCACGTCGTTGCCGGCGATGACCTGCTGGTCGCAGATCTGCTCCGACCGGCCGCGATAATCACTAACGAATCCGCCGGCTTCACGCACCAGCAGGCAGCCCGCGGCAGTATCCCAAGGCTTGAGGCCGGTTTCCCAGAAGCCGTCGTAGCGGCCTGCAGCAACCCATGCGAGATCAAGCGAAGCCGCGCCGAAGCGGCGGATGCCGGCGATCTGCGGCGCGAGGTTCGCATAGATGCGCATCCACTCGCCCGGATCACCAGCGCCGGCAAACGGGATGCCGGTGGCGATCAGGCTCTCATCGAGATGACGGCGCGAGGACACGCGCAGGCGCGCATCCTGAAGCCAGGCACCGCGGGTCTTTTCAGCCCAGAAGCTCTGGTCAGTGACCGGCTGGTAAACCAGCGCGGAGGTCACATCGCCCCAGCCGTTACCGTCAAGCCGGGGTTCCTGTACCGCGATCGAGATCGCGAAGTGCGGGATGCCGTGAAGGAAATTGCTGGTGCCATCGAGGGGATCGATGATGAAGCGAGGCTTGTTTGGATCGCCTTCGACGACACCGGCTTCCTCGAACACATAGCCCCAGTCCGGCCGCGCAATGCGCAGTTCGTCCCACAGCGTGCGTTCGGCATGCTGATCGGCCTTGGAAACAAAATCGGCCGGGCCCTTGCGGCTGACCTGGAGGTGCTCGACCTCGCCGAAATCGCGCCGCAGGCGGTTACCCGCCTTGCGGGCAGCTTTTTCCATGACGCGGATGAGACCGGGAACAGCAGCCATGATCTGATCAGTTCGCCTTGCCGACGTATTCGCGGTCGTAAACGTTGACCACGATGCGGGTGCCGCTTTCGATGTGCGGCGGAACCATCACGCGCACGCCGTTGTCGAGAATAGCCGGCTTGTAGCTGGACGAGGCAGTCTGCCCCTTCACCACGGCGTCGGCTTCGACGATGGTGGCTTCGACCTGATCGGGCAGCTGCACCGAGATTGGGCGCTCGTCATACATCTCGAGCAGCACGGTCATCCCGTCCTGCAGGAACGCCGCCGCATCGCCGAGCAGGTCAGCCGGCAGGTTGATCTGGTCATAGGTTTCCACGTCCATGAACACCAGGTCGTCGCCCTCGGCATAGAGGTACTGGAAATCCTTGGTGTCGAGGCGAACGCGCTCGATCGTGTCCTGGCTGCGGAAGCGGACGTTCGTCTTGCGGCCATCGATCAGGTTCTTCATCTCAACCTGCATGAAGGCGCCGCCCTTACCCGGTTGGGTGTGCTGAGTCTTGGCAACTTTCCAGATGCCCTTTTCGTATTCCAGAATGTTGCCGGGACGGATGTCCACGCCGCTGATCTTCGCCATGACGGATGCCTTCGAGCCAGATGACTTTGGGATGAGAAAGAACCCCGAAGCTCGGGGAAGGCCGCGCCCTTAGCCTGTGCGGGGCGACTGGGCAACACCCTGAATGGCCAGAGGACGACGGGGAACGACTTCCGGGCGATCTGGCGTGACCATTCATCTGGTGCTAATCCGCCATGGCAAACAGGATGAGACCATGAAGCGCTCCCTCGCCATCTTCGTAGCGGCCCTTGTCGGGCCAGCCCTTGCCGCCCCGGCCATGGCTGCTCCGGGCGGCGAGCTTGGCACCATGCCCAAGGGTAGCTATGCCTGCGAGCGTCCCGGGGATGCGACCGGCGCACTGGGGGTTCGCGTGCCGGACGAGGATTTCACCGTCGAGAACGGGTCGGCCTATATCACGGCGCGCGGGCGCGGGGTTTACCTGCTGACCGGTGACCGGCTGGTCATGACCTCCGGCCCGTTTCAGGGCGCGACATATCGCCGGAAATCGGGCGGTTTCCTGCGCCGGCTTGCCGCCGATGGCAGCGAAACTGACCTCCGCTGCGTGCTGGGCGTTTACAACAATTTCCGCTGAGCCTTAAGCGGAAATCGCCTTGCGTTTGGTCCAGTTATAGGTCCCGTAAAGCACCGCCGCGACCGCAGCGATACCGATCCACTCGGCTACCGGTGCAAAGCCATCGCTCACGATTGAAAGCTTCGCCGGATCGCCCACAGCCGCGACCGCACCGGCGAAAGCCAGCCCGAACAGGCTGTCACCGACGACAAGACCTGTTGCCAACAATACGCCAAGCCGCACCGTGAATTCCGGACGCGCGGTCCGCGCCGCCCACTTGTTCCAGAAATGCCCTATCACCGTGCCGATCACCGTCGGCAAGACCAGAGTGACCGGAAGGTAGATGCCCATGCCGACGGCAAGGGGAGGCAGCTTGCCCCGGCCGGTGGCGCGCAAGACCTCGTCGATCACCACGATCACGACCCCGATCCCGGCACCCAGCCCCACCAGGTCCCAGCGCAGCGTTCCGCCCAGCACGCCCTGCGCGATCGCGGCGAACAGCGAAGCCTGCGGAGCGGCTAGTGCATTGGGCCCGGCCCCCGGTGCGCCAGCAAAACCAAAGCTGGTAAAGAGCAATTGCAGCACCGGCGGCAGCACCAGCGAGCCGGCGATCACGCCAATGATCAGAGCAACCTGCTGCTTCCACGGGGTCGAGCCGACCAGTTGCCCGGTCTTGAGGTCCTGCAGGTTGTCATTGGCGACGATGGCGATACCAAACACGAAAGCGACCAGGAACAGGGCAAAGGCGATCAACGGTGCCTTGTCCCCCTGCCCGGCACCGAACATCGCCGTGATCAGGACTGAAACGATCAGAACCGAGAGGATGCCGACACCCGAAACGGGGCTATTCGACGTTCCGACAAGCCCGGCCATGTAGCCCGTGACGACTGCCGTGAAGATACCGATCACGACAATGAACAGCACCGACAGCAGGAATACCGCGCCTATCGACCCGGCAAGCGGTCCGCCCTGCACGAATTCCCAGACGAGGTAGAGGATCGGTCCGAACATGGCCGTGCTGATCCCCAGCACCCAGCCGCCCGGCAGGTCACGCTCGGTCAAGGCAATCGCCTCGCCCCCTCGCCGCGCCCGCGAGGTGGCGGCGATGCCGGCAAGGCCGCGCATCATCGCGCCCGATATCCGCATGAGGGACCATACAGCTGCCACGGCCATGGCCCCGGCACCGATCATCCGCACTTGTTGACCAAGCACTGTTCCGACGACTCCCTCGGGAACGCCCGGAAGGCCAGCGCTCAACCAGGGGAGCAGGACCAGCTTGCCCGTGACAAGCCCAGCAAACATGGCAAAGCCAGTCGCGAGGCCAATGAGGTGGCCGATGGCGACCAGCCCCAGCGACAGCGAACTACCCATCGTACCGTAACCAGCGCCCAGTTTGAAGACCTTGGTCACTTCGCCCGCAGCGACACGCACTGTGGTGAGCAAACCCATGCCCGCGCCGGCCAGAGCGCCAACGATGATTGTCGCCAGCCCCGCCTTGTTCTCACTCGCTCCTTCGGCATCGGCCATGCCGACGCGCAGGATTTCAGCGCCTGCGACACCTTCAGGATACGGCAGGTCGGAATCGACCACCAGCGCGCGGCGCATGGGGACCGAGAGCATGACGCCCAGAATGCCGCCGGTCGCGCAGACGAGCATCGTTTCCCAGTAGGGAATCTCGCTCCACCACCCGACCATGACGAAGCCCGGCAATACGAACACCATCGTCGCCACGGCGCCGGCGGCGCTGCCGATGGTCTGAACGATGTTGTTCTCGACAATGGTTGATCCGCCAAGCGTGCGCAGCAGGGCCATAGAGACAACGGCGGCGGGAATGGCGGTGGAAAATGTAAGTCCGACCTTAAGCCCGAAATAGACGTTGGCCGCGGTAAAAACGAAGGTAAGCAAGGCGCCGAGGATGACACTTCGGATCGTCAGTTCACGCTGTCCAGTAAATGCGCTCATCGCTCGATTCCCCACGCGTTTCCGCCTCCGCTGGACACAGTCCTGAAGAAAAGTGTCACTTTGGCCGGCGGCGGCCTTGCTTACAGGGACATGACACAGTCGCCAGCGTTAGGAAACTGGCCGCGATTTCCGCTTGTGGACGGTGCGCGGGGTCAGCGGCGCGTGAGCAATGGGTAGGGGTTCACCGGCATGGCCTGCTCGTGCCAGCGCGCTTCGGGCCGTGTGACCAGCATGGCGAAATGAAGGTGCGGTCCGGCCGGGTTGGCATTGCCGGAAAAGCCGACCGTCCCAATCACCTGCCCCGCACTCACCAGTTGTCCTTCAACCAGATCCGGCGCGTATTGATCGAGGTGTGCGTAGTAATAGATCACCCGGCGATCGGATGAGCGCACGTAGATCGTATTGCCGCCATCGCGGGAGAGGAACAGCTTCTCTACCTGCCCCGCCGTCGCCGCCCGCACCGGAGTGCCGGTGGGTGCCATGATGTCTATTGCATCATGCCGCCGCATCCCGCCAGCGCGGGCTTGAGTGAACGTGTCGACCAACTGGCGCGGCGCTACGCCTTCAATCGGGATCACCAGAGAGGGAATTGGCGGCAGGGCATAAACCGGCGGCGGAGCGGCGGGTACGGCAAGTGCAGTCCGGCCTGGCTCGGAGCGAGTGAGTTGTGCGCTTTGCACATCGAACTTCTGCGGAACCGGCGGCGCGCTAGGCACGGTTCCAACCGCGAAGACCAGCGCCCCCACCACGGCAATTCCGCCCAGCGCCCTCAGCAGGAAATCGCGGGGATTCATCTTACGCCTCGAATAGCACCTGCGTGCCGGCGTGGACCATCTGCGCCAGTCTCGCCACGTCCCAGTTGGTCAGCCGCACACATCCGTGGCTTTCCGCCCGGCCGATGGTCTGCGGATTTGGTGTGCCGTGGATGCCGTAACGCGGCTTGCTGAGATCAATCCACGCGACACCGACCGGACCGTTCGGCCCCGGCGGCAGCATGGCCTTCTTATCACCCTTCTTCGCATCCCAGAACAGGTCGGGATTGTAATTGAACTTGGGGTTGTAGGACGTGCCGTTGATCTTCCATTCGCCCAGCGGCAGCGGATCGTGCTTTGATCCCATCGTCGCGGTGTAGACTGCGACGAGCTTTTCCGCGCTGTCATAAACTTTCATCGTACCCTTGGACTTGCTGACGACAATCCGTTCGGCACGCAGCTGCGTGCTGGCAACGCCGAGCATGACCAGCGTCTGCCCCCATGCGGCATCCTTGACCTGCGCCGTATCGACCCGGTCATTGCCCACGTTCGGCACGCGGATTTGCTGTCCGGCGGCGAAGAAGTTGGTCGGAGCCTTTTCATCCGCAGGGCTGGCAGTGGCACCAGGTGCACCCGAAGCTTCTGGCGGGACAATCTGCGGATTGAGCAAGGCCAAAGTCTCGACCGTGGTGTGGAAACGTTCGGCCAGCTTTTCGTCCAGCGATTCGTAACCCAGCGCAGGCAATTTCGCCTGATCGGCGGCATCGTCGGGCACGGCGACAAACGGACCCGCGGCAAATTCCGCAGGGATCGTCACGACGCGAGTCGCCGGGATCGATTGATACTGCGAGAGCGCCTTGGTCGTCACTTCATCCAGTTCGCCGGTGACCGGCATCCCGTTCGCTTCCTGATAGCCGGAAATCGCGTTGCGGGTGGAAAGCCCCATCTTGCCGTCGACCACTCCCGGGGTGAAGCCCAGACGGTCCAGCACGACCTGCGCCTGCATCACCGGGCGCGTCTCCGTATCCAGTGGGCCAGCATCGGGCAGACCATCGCGCGAATTAAGATCGCCAGTCGCCGCCGCGGCCTGCGACGGGGCGGCGACTGGCGTGTCCATCTTGCAGGCAGCAAGCGACAATGACGATGTAAGCAGCAGTGCGACCAGCAGGGGGCGTTTCATTCAGGCTTCCCAAATTTGCGACAGCTCAGCGCCGCCGGGGAGCACAACGAACGGCAGCCCGAAAGGCTCCCCTACTTGAGACCGAGCGCCTCGGCGAAGGCCCTGACCGCTGCCGCTTCATCACCGTTCCACACCGCGCCAGATACCGCGATGAAATCGGCCCCGGCCTCGGCCAGTTCAGCGCAGGTTTCCGGCATGATCCCGCCGATTGCCACGCAAGGAAGCTCGAAGATCGATTGCCACCAGGTCAGCGTCTCGGGATCGGCGAAGTGTTCGACCTCTTTGGTGGTCGTCGGGAAAAATGCGCCGAACGCAACGTAGTCGGCCCCGGCCTCGCCCGCTTCCATCGCGAGGTCCCTGCTGGCATGGCACGTCACGCCGATCTGGGCATCGCGGCCAAGCCGTTCGCGCGCATCGCGCACCTCGCCGTCCTTTTGGCCAAGGTGCACGCCATCCGCGTCAAGCCGCTTTGCGAGGCTGATCGAATCGTTGACGATGAAGGCGGTGCCGGCCTCGGCGCAAATCTTCTGCAGCGGTGCAGCAAGATCTGCGGCGGCATGTTCGTCCATGTCCTTCACGCGGAATTGGAACGCGGCGACCGGCGCGGCGGCGAGCGCCCGCTTCAGACGCTCGGGAAAGTCTCCCCCCACCTCAAGCGGTGAGATGAGGTAAAGCTGGGTGGGTTCACGCTGTATTTCTTCGGCCATGGCGGCGCTCTATCGCGCACAATTGCCCCCGCCAAGCGTTCCGGTGCGATTAATGTGATCCTTCGTAGGAAAGCGCGATGATTGCACGTGTCATTTTGCCCGTCCTCTGCCTTGGCCTCTCGGCCTGCGCGAGCCTGCCCGATGACCGCCTGGACGACTGGGCGAAGTTCGGTGAGCGTGCCCGGATCGGCGATGTCCTGGTCCGTCCTGATCGACTCGTCGAGGACAGCCGATGCCCGATGAACGCCCGCTGCGTCTGGGCCGGGCGCGTCGTGATCGATGCCACGGTGTGGGCAAACGGCGCACGGCGATCGGTGCAGCTTGAATCCAACAAGCCGCTGGCACTTCGCAGCGGAGAGCTTTCGATCGCGGAAATTCGCCCGGATAGCTTCATGACCAACGCCAGCCCGCGCCGCGCCGATTATAACTTCCGCTCCTCGTATAAACGGCGCTGATAAGATAACCGCCGGGTCAGGTTCCCTGCCCGGCGGCCTCCTCTCCAACTCTGAAACGCTAAAAAGGTCAGACGGCCTTCTGCGTTGAACCCGTGTAGATTTCGTCAATAGCACCACCCAGCGATGCGTCAAAGTCTTCATCGCTCATGTGCGCGCGCAGGTCCTGAAGCAGGGCGCGGCTGAAACTGGCGATGATGCCGCGGTTCTTCGCCAGTTCGACGCAGGCTTCGGGGCGCTCGTAGCCGCCCGAGAGCGCGACGACGCGCAGCACCTTGGGGTGGTCGACCAGCGCGTCGAAGGTGCCCGGCACGACCGGCAGCGACAGCTTGAGCATGACCTGCTGCCCTTCTGGCAGGGCATCAAGGTTCTTGAGGATCTCGTCGAGCAGGATCGCATCGCATTCGGCGCGGGTTTCGCTCTTGATGTTCACTTCGGGTTCGATGATCGGCATCATGCCGTGCGAGAGGACCTGCTGGCCGACCTCGAACTGCTGCTTGACCACGGCAGCGATGCCTTCGCGGTTGGCCGAGTTGATTACCGAGCGTTCCTTGGTGCCATAGACTCCCAGCGCCTTCGACTTTTCGAGCAGTGCATCGAGGTCCGGCATCGGCTTCATCAGCTGGCAACCGTTGACTTCGTCCTCAAGGCCCTTGTCGATCTTGATGAAGGGAACCACGCCCTTGGCGATCAGCGCTGCCGGGGTCTGCGCGCCGTCAACCGTGCCGTCCATCGTGCGTTCGAACAGGATCGCGCCGATCACCTTCTCGCCGGTGAACACTGACGAGCGGATAATGCGGCTGCGCATTTCGTGGATCAGGCCGAACATTTCCTCTTCGGTGTTCCACGCGCCTTCGTCCACGCCATAGCCCTTGAGCGCCTTGGGGGTCGAGCCGCCCGACTGGTCAAGAGCGGCGATGAAGCCATCACCGGAGGCCATCTTTGCGGTCATTGCATCAGTATTCATCGTCTGTTTCCCTGATTTCCTGCGTCGTTTGTATTCTTGCAGTGCCTGTTTTCAGGCTACCTGAAGTGCTGCAACCCCGGGCAGTTCCTTGCCTTCCATCCATTCGAGGAAGGCCCCGCCTGCGGTCGAGATATAGGAGAAGTCGTCGGCCACACCGGCCATGTTGAGCGCCGCAACGGTATCGCCGCCGCCTGCCACCGAGACCAGCGAGCCTTCAGCCGTCAGTGCTGCCGCGACCTTGGCCAGAGCGACCGTTGCCGTATCGAACGGCGGCGTCTCAAACGCTCCCAGCGGGCCGTTCCAGACCAGCGTCTTGCAGGTCTTGAGCACGTCAGCCAAGGCTTCGGTCGCCTGCGGGCCGACGTCGAGGATCATCTCGTCAGCGGCAACTTCGTGGACCGCGCAGGTGCGCAGCGATGGCGGGTTGGCAGCGAATTCCTTCGATACCACTACGTCATAAGGCAGGTGCACGGTGCAGCCGGCCTTGTCCGCCGCGCCGAGGATTTCGAGCGCCGTGTCCTTGAGGTCGTACTCGCACAGCGACTTGCCGACATCGACATCGCTCGCGGCCAGGAACGTGTTTGCCATGCCGCCGCCGATGATCAGGTGATCGACCTGCGTGACGAGGTGCATCAGGACGTCGAGCTTCGACGAAACCTTGGCGCCGCCCACTACGGCAGCGACGGGGCGCTCGGGATTGCCCAGCGCCTTTTCCAGTGCTTCCAATTCCGCCTGCATCGAGCGTCCGGCATAGGCTGGCAGCATCTTGGCAAGGCCCTCGGTCGTCGCATGGGCGCGGTGCGCGGCGGAGAAAGCATCGTTGACATAGAAATCGCCGTTGGCCGCGATGGCCTTGGCGAGTTCGGGGTCATTTGCTTCTTCGCCCTTCCAGAAGCGCGTGTTCTCAAGCAGGGCAACGTCGCCATTGCCGAGGATGCCCACGGTCTGCGCCACGATGGGGCCGGCGATCTCGGGGCAGAACATCACTTCCTTGCCGATCACGTCCTGCACCGCGTCGATCACCATCGACAACGACTGGGTCGAGACGCGCTCGCCCTTGGGGCGGCCGAAGTGCGCCAGCAGCAGGACCTTGGCGCCCTTGGCGCAAAGCTCATTGATGGTCGGTGTGGCGGCGCGGACGCGGGTATCGTCGGTCACCGCGCCGTCATGCATCGGCAGGTTGAGATCGACGCGGACCAGGGCCACCTTGCCGGCAATATCACCCAGATCGTCAAGCGTGCGAAACTTCGTCATGCGAATATCCTTATTTCGTCGCCCACGGCGATGTCACCTTCGGCGATTACCCGGCCCAGAACGCCGCCGCGCCAATCGGGCGTCAGCACGGCTTTGAGGCCGGAGGCGATTTCTTCCATGCGGCTGCACGGATCGCATTCGGTCGTCACTTCAATTCGCAGGTCCGCGCCAATCGCGATCACGGCACCGACCTCGCGCGGCAGGCGGATGTCCTGCGTCAGCAGGTTCGCCCGGCGGACCCACCACGGCAAGACCGGATCGTCCGGCCGGCCCAGTTCGGCAAGCGCCGCTGCCCAGCTTTCTGCCTCGATCAGCGAAACCTGACGGCGCGGGCGTTTGCCGGGGCGCACTGCACCGCGAAAATCACCATGCAGCCCTTCGGAAAAGGTCACGGCGACATGGTCGAGCGTCTCCATGGGCCCGCGCGGCCGATCATGCCGCGCGATACCCATGAGACGCCCGGAGGTCATCAAGCCAGCTTGCCCATCGCGCCGGCCGTATCGACCATGCGGTTGGAGAAGCCCCATTCATTGTCATACCAGCTCAGCACGCGGACCAGCTTGCCGTCGAGAACCGAGGTTTCGAGGCTGTCAATCGTCGAGCTGTGCGCGTCGCCATTGAAGTCGATCGATACCAGCGGTTGGTCGGTGAAGCCGAGAACGCCCTTGAGCGCGCCTTCCGACGCGGCCTTGAGCAGGGCGTTGACTTCTTCCTTGGTCGTGTCGCGCTTCGGCGTGAAGGTCAGGTCGACGACCGAGACGTTCGGAGTCGGCACGCGGATGGCCGAACCGTCTAGCTTGCCCTTCAGTTCGGGCAGCACTTCACCCACGGCGCGCGCCGCGCCGGTGGTGGTCGGGATCATCGACATGCCGGCAGCGCGGGCGCGGCGCGGATCTTCGTGGATCTGGTCGAGGATCTTCTGATCGTTGGTATAAGCGTGGATCGTGGTCATCAGGCCGCGTTCGATGCCGATCGCATCGTTGAGGACCTTGGCGAAGGGCGCTAGGCAGTTGGTGGTGCACGAAGCGTTCGACACGATGGTGTGACCGGCTTCGAGCTTTTCGTGGTTCACGCCGTAAACCACGGTGAGGTCCACGTTCTTTCCCGGTGCCGAGATCAGCACCTTCTTCGCGCCGGCGGCAATGTGCTTTTCGCACGAAGTGCGGTCTGTAAAGAAGCCAGTGCATTCCAGTGCGATGTCAACGCCGTTGGCGGCGTGCGGCAGGTTTGCCGGATCGCGCTCCGCCGTGACCTGGATGCGCTTGCCGTTGATGATCAGGTCATTGCCGTCGACTTCGACGGTGCCCTTGAAAGCACCGTGAACGCTGTCCCGCTGGAACAGCATCGCATTGGCCTGTGCCGATGCGAGATCGTTGATCGAGACCAGCTCGAGATCGTGATCGGTGCGCGACAGGATCGCACGGGCGACATTGCGCCCAATCCGTCCGAAACCGTTGATCGCAACCTTAATCGCCATGTGAAATGCTCCTGCTAAATTATAGTTTTACCGTGATTTTCTTTACAATCGCATCGGCGGTGAAGCCGAAGTATTCAAACAGTTGTTCCGCGGGTGCCGAAGCGCCGAAGCGGTCGAGCCCGATGGTCAGGCCGTCACCGACATACTTCTGCCAGCCCAGCGTGATCCCAGCTTCAACCGAGACCTTGAGGGCATCTGCGGGCAGGAGATCGGCGCGGTAGGCGGGGTCCTGCTCGTCGAACAATTCCCAGCACGGCATCGAGACAACATCCGCACCAATGCCCTGGGCTTCGAGCACCTTGGCCGTGTCGATCGCCAACGCCACTTCCGAACCCGTAGCCAGCAGCACCACCTTGCGGGGCGCTTCAGCGGCCTTGAGACGATAGGCACCGCGGGCGGACTTGTTTTCGAGGTCCGAGCGCAGGGCCAGCAAGTTCTGGCGGGTCAGCGCCAACACCGAGGGGCGCTTGGCTTCCTTGAGCGACAGCGCCCAGCATTCCGCCGTTTCCAGCGCATCGGCCGGGCGGAACACGAGCAGGTCGGGAATGGCGCGCAGGCTCATCACGTGTTCGACCGGCTGGTGAGTCGGGCCGTCTTCGCCAAGGCCGATGGAATCATGCGTCAGGACATAGATCACGCGCTGCTTCTGGATCGCCGACATGCGGATCGCGTTGCGGCAATAGTCCGAGAACACGAGGAACGTGCCACCATAGGGGATCACGCCGCCGTGCAGCGCCATGCCGTTCATCGCGGCGGCCATGCCGAATTCGCGGATGCCGTAATAGACATAGCGGCCGCCGTAGGTATCCGCACCGAACGGCGTGGTCGCCTTGGTCTTGGTGTTGTTCGACCCGGTAAGGTCAGCCGAACCGCCGACCATCTCCTGAATGTCGACCGTCAGGGCTTCGAGCGCGGATTCGCTCGCCTTGCGGGTGGCAACCTTGGGCTGGCTTTCGGCAATCGAAGCAAGATAGGCGTCGAAGGCCGGCAGCTGTTGCGGCAGGACACCAGCCATGCGCCGGCTGAATTCGCGAGCATTGGCGTTACCGGCAAGGCGCGCTTCCCATTCGGCGCGGGCAGATGCGCCCTTTGCGCCAAGCGAACGCCAGTCGGAGAGAATGTCCGTCGGCACTTCGAACGGGGCCGAGGTCCAACCGAGATATTCACGCGCGGCGGCAATTTCGTCAGCGCCCAGCGGAGCGCCATGGACATTGTGTCCGCCCTGCTTGTTCGGTGCGCCCTTGCCGATGATCGTGCGGCAAGCGACGAGCGAGGGGCGCGGATCTGCAGCAGCTTCGGCAAGTGCGCGGGCGATGTCGGCAAAGTCATGGCCGTCGCACTCGGTAACGTGCCAGCCGGTCGCGCGGTAGCGGGCGGCGATATCTTCGCTGGTCGAAAGGTCAGTGTCGCCATCGATGGTGATGCGGTTATCATCCCAAAGCACGTTCAGGCGGCCAAGCTTCAGGTGCCCGGCAAGGCCGATGGCCTCGTGGTTGATGCCTTCCATCAGGCAGCCATCGCCAGCGACCACCCAAGTGTTGTGATCAACCAACGAATCGCCGAATCCGGCGTTGAGATGGCGCTCTGCCATCGCCATGCCAACCGCCATGGCCAGTCCCTGACCCAGTGGACCGGTGGTGCATTCTACTCCGGCGAGTTCGAAATTCTCGGGGTGGCCAGCACAGACGCTATGGAGCTGGCGGAAGTTGCGGATGTCATCCATCGATGGCCGCGCATAGCCCGTCAGATGCAGCAGCGAGTAGATCAGCATAGATCCGTGGCCAGCCGAAAGCACGAAGCGATCGCGGTCCGGCCAGTGCGGCGCGGCCGGGTCAAACTTCAGAAACTGGCTGAAAAGCACGGTTGCGACGTCGGCCATGCCCATCGGCATACCGGGGTGGCCGCTGTTGGCCGCCTGAACGGCGTCCATCGATAGGGCACGGATGGCATTGGCCATGGGGCCCAGGCGGGATGGATCGAGCGTCATGTTCAGCGGCCTCCGGAGCAGCGCTTGGCTAGGGGCGATTCGGGATGCGGCCTCTTTGCGGGAAGGCGGCGAGTCGTCAAGTTAAGCGATCCATTAAACGCCTAATCGTTACCCGGCTTTCCGTAACGGCGTTTTTGGGTTAGCCATTCCTCTATGACGGGGGAACGGATAAATCAGGCCTTGAGCCGGATAGAGGCTGCTGCTGCCCGGATTGAGGCGGCATCGGCAAGGCGTGGACCATTGGACGAAGGGCTTGCCGAGAGGCATGAGGCCCTGCGATCGGTCGTGGCACAATCGCTGAAAGACCTCGATGCCCTGATCGGGAGCGCCAGTGCATGAGCGATGTCGACCTCTCCATCGGTGGCCGCGTATTCAAGGTTGCTTGCGCTGCGGGTGAGGAAGCGCATGTGACCGGGCTCGGCCGGATGATCGATTCCAAGGTCGCTTCCGTGCCCGGCGCGGCAGGGCAAAGCGAAGGGCGGATGTTGCTGTTCGCCTCGCTGATGCTGGCCGATGAAGTCCATGACGCGCAAAGCCGCAGCTCCTCGGCTGCCCCCGCTGCCGCACTCGCGCCCGACCCTGTGCTGGCCGAAAGGCTAGAAGCCGTCGCCGCCGCGCTTGAAAAGTGCGCCTCTGCCCTTGAGGGTTGATCGTCCAGCGCCTAGATAGGGCCTGACGGGTACTGCCCGGTACGAACCGACAGAACATCCCTGAGGCTATAAGCAATCCTATGGGGGCTGTCCCTGGTTGGACCCTGGTCCGGCACACATGGTCCCCACCTGACGTGAACGCGTCAGTGGATTTCCCCGGCAACGACCCATGGTGGTCCCGTCACCCTTCCCGCAGGAGCCGGCCTTGGAAGACAAAAAAGCGCTACGACGCGAGATGCGAGCGAAGCGCAGGCAATTCGTCGCGTCCATTCCCGATGCTGTGCGCGGGCTGGTCCTCAATCGCCCACCGGCCGACATTGTCGAGGCTTTGCGCGGCAAGTCGGTACTGGGGTTCTACATTGCCCAAGGCGAAGAAGCCCCGACTCGCGGGTGGATCGGCTGGTTCCATGAAAATGGCTGGCGCGTGGCCCTGCCCCGCTTCATCGCCGGACAAAGCACGATGGAATTCGCCATCTGGGACAATCCCTTTGACGACGGCCAGCTTGAACCGGGGTTGCTGGGCATAGATCAGCCGGCTGACGATGCCGCCTCGATTGTGCCCGATGCGCTGATCCTGCCGCTGGTGGCCTTCACGCCGCAGGGAGACCGACTGGGCCAGGGCGGCGGGCATTATGATCGCTGGCTTGCGGCGAACCCGGTGGACCTTGCCATCGGCCTTGGCTGGGATGCGCAATGCGTGGATAGCCTGCCAACAGAATCGCATGACCGCGCGCTTGATGCAGTGGTCACCCCTACCCGCGTCTACTGGAGCAAAAGCTGATGCGCACCGAACCTACCTGGCGGATCCCCATCGGCGTGCTACTGCTGATTTTGGCCTTGGCGGTCTATTCGCTTGTGATTGCGCGCTATGTGCCCGAACTGATCGGTTCGTGGCCCGCGCTGGCGCAGACCCCGGTATATCTGATTCTGGGGATTGCCTGGCTTCTCCCGCTGCGGCGGTTTCTCATCTGGATGGAAACCGGGCGCTGGAAAGCCTGAATAAATTCCCAAGTGGCGCGAGTGACGGGGCTCGAACCCGCGACCTTCGGCGTGACAGGCCGACACTCTAACCAACTGAGCTACACCCGCGCAGCCACTTGGGAGCCGCGCCACTAAGGCAGGGTTCGGAGCGTGTCAACAGCTTTGGCGGGCAATCGCACGCGCCGTCCAAAAAGTTTTATGGTGGAGCTGCGTTAACCAAATCTTGGGGCCGATTTGCGACAAGCCTTCTCGTGTTGGGGGGCCGATCGCCGATGTTTTCCAAGTCGTTTCTTGCAGTTTCCGGCTGCGTACTTGCCTTGGCCTGTGCAGGGTCTGCGACCGCTCGCAGCGTGGCGCTCGACAGTTCGGTGTTCGTGGAGCGCACCCGCGATACCGCCCGTATCCTTGAGCCCGCCAGACAGCTTGTACCCGGTGACCGCGTTGTTACCGTGCTGACATGGCGGCGCGAATCTCCGGGCGGTCAGTTCACTGTGGCCAACGCCCTGCCACGCGGCCTCTATTATCAGGGAAGCGCCAGCGAAACCGAGGAAGTCTCGATCGACGGCGGCCGCAACTGGGGCAAACTTGGTCTGATGCGAACCGGCAGCCGCTACGTAACCGCCGAAGACGTCACCCATGTGCGGTGGCGGGTGCAGTCAAGCGGTGCTTCAGGCCGTATCGCCTACAGCGCTATTGTCCGCTGATCAGCAGCCTTCATACTTCCAGTTGCGCTTTTTGCCTTCGCTGAGCCATTCGATGGCCTGTGCGATCCGGCGGTCGCGTGTCGCCTCGGTCTTGGCCTCTGCGATCCACTGAACATACTCGCGGCGATGTGATGGCGCGAAAGCGTCCAAGGTGGCCTTCGCCGCCGGATTCGCCTCAAGCGCGCCAGCAAATGCAGGCGGCAATGGCAGGTCAGGCTTGGCTTCCTTCTTCGCCTCTGTCGACTTCTTTCGAAGTGCCGTGCCTTCGGAGGCAATACGTTCGCTCGCCGCGACAATCTTTGACTTGAGCTCGTTATCGCCCGGCAAGTCCGCGATCGAAGCCAGCTTGCCGAACTGCCCCATGGCATCGCCTTGACGGCCATCACCGTGGATCATCATCGCGCAGTGCGCCTTGAACGCCGCCATGCCGGCAAGGTTCTTACCCTGATGCATGAAGTGCGGCATCGACCACTTCATCGTCTCGACCAGGTCGGGCACTGCCTCATGCACGATCCTGCGGATGTGCGTCAGGATCGGTTGGGCGAAAGAGGCGGCATTAGCGATGTACTCGTCGAACCGTGGATCGAGCGTCGCCATGGCCTTCCTCCCAATCAGTTTGCCAGCAGCAGCACCGGCGTTTCCAGCAGATTCTTCACCGCCTGAACAAAGCTCGCCGCATCCCACCCGTCAACCACGCGGTGATCGCACGAGATCGAGATGTTCATGATCTTGCGTTTCTCGATCCGCTCACCGCCCATGCCATCGGGCACGAACATCGGCCGTTCGACGATACGGTTCGGGCCGAGGATCGCCACTTCCGGACGGTTGATCACCGGTGTGTGCGCCACGCCGCCCAGCGGGCCGAGCGAGGTCAGCGTCATGGTGGAACCCGACAGTTCCTCACTCTTCGCCGTGCCATCGCGTGCGGCCTCGGCGAGCCGCACGACTTCCTGCGCAAGCTGCCAAAGGTTGCGGTCCTGCGCGTTGCGGATCACCGGAACCATCAGGCCTGCGGGAGTCTGCGCCGCCATGCCGAGGTGCACGGCGGCATAGCGCGTTACCACGCCCGCTTCGTCATCAAAGCGGGCGTTGATCATCGGGAACTGCGGCACGGCCTTGCAGACAGCGGTGATCAGCAGCGGCAGCATGGTGAGCTTGGGCTTGCCGCCGCGATTGGCGTTGAGCTGCGCGCGCATTTCTTCCAGCGCGGTCACGTCGCATTCCTCGACATAGGAGAAGTGCGGAATATTGCGCTTCGAAGCGGCCATGTTGTCGGCAATGCGGCGGCGCAAGCCGATGACCTTTACCTGCTGGTCCTGCCCGTGAAGGCCCGGTGCGCGATAGCCGCCGGTACCGCTGTAGGCCAGGAACGCGTCAAGGTCGGAATGGCGCACGCGCGCGCCTTCGGCCGGGCGAATGTCGCCAAGGTCAATGCCAAGTTTGGCGGCACGGGCACGGACGGCGGGGCTGGCCTGCACCTTGGCATGACTGACCGGCGCAGCGGATGGTTTCGGACTTGGCGCGGGGGCTGCTGGTGGCGGTGGCGGTGGCGGCGCTGCCTTCACCTGCTCAGGAGCCGGCGGGGCTGGCGCGGGCGGCGGAGGCGATGCATTTACCTCTTCCATGCCCGGCGTTTCCGCCTCGATTTGAGCTTCTGCCTGTGCGGTCGCGGGGGCAGCATCTGCCTGCCCTTCCCCCTCGACTTCAATCACGACCAGCGGCGCGCCGATGGCAACGACATCGCCTTCCTCACCCGCGACCTGGATCACGGTTCCCGCAACCGGGCTCTCCATTTCGACCGTCGCCTTGTCGGTCATCATGTCGGCAATGCGGCCGTCTTCCTCGATCCGGTCACCAACCTTGACGTGCCAGGCGACGATTTCAGCCTCGGCGATGCCTTCACCAATGTCAGGCAATTTGAAAGTATACGTGCCCATCATTCGGCTCCCAGCAGACGGTCAATGGCCTCGCCAATGCGCACCGGGCCAGGGAAATAGGCCCATTCAAGGCTGTGCGGATAGGGCGTGTCGAACCCGGTTACGCGCTCGATCGGCGCTTCGAGGTGATAGAAGCATCGCTCCTGCACCAGCGCGGAAAGCTCTGCGCCAAAACCGGAGGTGCGGGTCGCCTCGTGGACGATCATGCATCTGCCGGTCTTTTCCACAGACTTTTCAACAGCCTCGATATCGAGTGGCACAAGCGTTCTGAGGTCGATGATATCGGCATCGACGCCCTTCTCGGCGCAGACGGCGGCGGCGACGTGGACCATCGTCCCATAGGACAAGACGGTCATCGCCTCGCCTTCACGAACGGTGCGAGCCTTGCCCAAGGGTATCGAATAATAGCCTTCCGGAACAACGCTGTCCGGATGGGTGTTCCACGGCTTTACCGGCTTGTCGTAATAGCCATCGAAGGGGCCGTTGTAGATGCGCTTGGGTTCGAAGAAGATCACCGGATCGTTATCCTCGATCGCGGCGATCAGCAGGCCCTTGGCATCGTGCGGCGTGGACGGGATCACGACCTTCAGACCCGCGACATGGGTAAACAGCGCCTCGGGGCTCTGACTGTGAGTCTGCCCGCCGAAGATGCCGCCGCCAAAGGGCGAGCGCACGGTGATCGGAGCGATGAACTCGCCCGCCGAACGATAGCGCAGGCGCGCGGCTTCCGACACAAGCTGGTCGTAACCGGGGTAGATATAGTCGGCGAACTGGATTTCCGGCACCGGGCGCAGGCCATAGGCCGCCATGCCAACGGCAGCGCCGATGATACCGCATTCGTTGATGGGGGTATCGAAAACCCGATTCTTGCCGAACTTCTTCTGCAAGCCATGCGTGGCGCGGAACACGCCGCCGAAATAGCCGACATCCTCGCCCATGATCACCACATCGGGATCGCGGGCCATCATGATGTCGAGCGCATCGTTGATCGCCTCGATCATGTTCATGCGCTTGGAAGGCGCGTTGGCAAGGCTCAGGGCCGCTTCCTCGACGCTCACTTTTCGTACTCCTTCCAGCTGGGCCATTTTATCCGGCGCTCGCGGATTGCCTGTTCGGATTGCTCCTTCAGGTTCCACGGCAGTTCCTCGTAAACGTCCTCGAACATGGTGTGGAACGGATGGTGGAGGCCGTGACCCAGAATGCCGTTCTTTTCGGCTTCCTTGGTGGCGGCTTTCACTTCCTCGGCGAGTTCGCGGTCCATCGCCTCGTGCTGCTCATCGGTCCATTCACCGATGGCACAGAGATGGTTCTTGAGGCGATTGATCGGATCGCCGAGCGGCCAGGCCTCAGCCTCGCGCGCGGAGCGGTACTGGCCGGGATCGTCGGAGGTCGAGTGGCCTTCGGCGCGGTAAGTGAAGTGCTCGATCAGGGTCGGGCCCTGGTTGGAGCGCGCGCGGTTGGCGGCCCACTGCGTCGCCGCATAAACTGCCAGGGCGTCGTTACCGTCCACTCGCAGCCCCGCCATGCCATAACCGATGGCGCGCGCGGCAAAGGTCGTGCGTTCGGCGCCTGCGAACCCGGAAAAGCTGGAAATAGCCCACTGGTTGTTGACGATGTTGAGGATGACCGGCGCGTTATAGACCGTGGCAAAAGTCATCGCGGCGTGGAAATCGCCCTCGGCGCTCGACCCGTCGCCGATGAAGCTGGTGGCAATGCGGCTGTCGCCCTTCGATGCACTGGCAAGCGCCCAGCCAACCGCCTGCGGGAACTGCGTGGCAAGGTTGCCGCTGATCGTAAAGAAGCCATAATCGCGGGCCGAATACATGATCGGCAGCTGGCGGCCCTTAAGCCGGTCGGCGCGGTTCGAGTAGATCTGGTTGATCATTTCAACCATCGGATAGCCGCGCGCAAGCAGGATGCCCTGCTGGCGGTATGACGGGAAAACCATGTCATCGGCAGCCAGCGCAAAGGCAGAGGCAACGCTGGTTGCCTCTTCGCCTGTGCACTTCATGTAGAAGCTGGTCTTGCCCTGCCGCTGGCCCCGGTACATCCGGTCATCGAAAGCCCGGGTGCGCGCCATGACGCGCAGCATTTCCCGCAGAGTATCAGCGTCCAGACGCGGGTTCCACGGGCCGACGGCCTGATGATCCTCACCCAGCACGCGGACGAGATCGTAGCACAGGGGGCTCGTCTCGATCGCCGGGCAGCCCTCGTCCGGGCGCGGCTGAGCGCCAGCGGGCGGGATGTTCACATGGACGAAATCGACGGGGTCACCGGGCCGGAACTTCGGCTCGGGAACGTAGAACTCCAGGGGCGGCAGATTTCTCTTGCCTGCCATGCGGGAACCCTTGTCGCCAGCTCGAGAAATGGCCGTTCTCCCTTGTCGCATCGCCCGAAGACATTGTGGTCTGCGGTGCGAAATTAATTTCAACGTCGTGTTAGATTATTTCTCCAAGCATGGGTCGTCAATGACAATGCGCAGCGGCAGGAATCGTGTGCCGAGCGCCAGAAACGCGCAATAATCAGACCGCAACCGGCGCTGAAATGTGCGCTTGCGGACTGTAATCGACAACCGAGAAATCCTCGATACGGAAATCGAAAATCGAATCGGGGCGGCGAACGATCTCAAGCCGGGGGGCGCCGGCCGGCTCACGGGTCAGCTGGGCTTCGACCAGCTCAGCGTGATTGAGGTAGAGATGGACGTCCCCGCCCATCCAGACCGCCTCGCCCGGTTCCATCCCTGTTTGCTGCGCCAGCATCCGGGTCAGCAGGGCAAGGCTCCACATGTTGAAGGCAAAGCCGAGGCCAAGGTCACAGGAACGCTGATAGAGGAGGCCAGAGAGCCGGTTGCCGGAAACATGGAACTGGTAAGTCTTGTGGCACGGCGGCAAGGCCATCGCATCGAGCTCGGCGACGTTCCACCCTTCGATGATGTGGCGGCGGCTGCCGGGATTAGCTTTCAGGCTTTCGATCACTTGCGCGACCTGATTGATACCCGGCCCGGGTGAGAACGTGCCGTCCCCGTTGGGCTGGTACGTTGGCCAATCGACCCACTGCTTGCCATAGACCGGCCCCAGATCGCCCCACTCTGCCGCGAAATCAGCGTCGTCGACGATCCGGCGGGAGAAATCGGCACGGGATATATCGCTGCTTGCGGCCTTGCGAAAGCGATCGAGCGGCCAGTCGGTCCAGATCTCAACGCCCTGCGCGCAGAGGTTGCGGATGTTGGTATCGCCGGTGAGAAACCACAGCAATTCGCGCGTCGCGGTCTTCCAGTAAACGCGCTTGGTAGTGAGCAGCGGCATCTTGCCGTCGGACAGGTCAAAGCGAATCTGAGCTCCGAAAACTGATCGCGTGCCCACCCCGGTACGGTCGATCCGCTCGTCCCCATGCTCCCAGATGCGGCGCATCAGGTCGATGTATTGCCACTCCCAATGGCCGGGATCGGCGCGCTTCTGCTGAGAATCGGTGGGGGAGAGCATTGTGGCCATAACTCTTTCGTAGCGAGGCGATTGCCTGCTTGCCACCCCGCGATTGCCTCACTATAGGCGCGCTCCTGCCTTGCCCATCCATGACTTTCGGGTCCGGACGGGTGAACGATCGGTCGGGGAATAGCTCAGCCTGGTAGAGCACTGTCTTCGGGAGGCAGGGGCCGGAGGTTCGAATCCTCTTTCCCCGACCACATCATTCCATCGAACATGCAAATGTTCGCCAGCCGGCCACCGGCGGGCTTGCCAGCAGGCTCAGGTGCGCGCATTATTGTGCACCGCACAATTCCTCCCTTAAACCTATCGAGTATCCTTGATGTCCGACCCGCGCATGATTGTGATGGAAGCGATTGCACGTCGCAAGCTGCTCGCCGCCAATTACAACGGCCTCCGCATCGATCTGGCCCCGCACCTGCTGTTCGAACGGCACGGCGACCTGTTCGTCTCGGCGCTCAACCTCGCCAAGAACTGGCGCAGCGACGAGGATCCGCGCCTTGGCCAGTTCAAGCTGGCGGGCCTTGGCGCACCCGAAGTGCTTGATGCTCCGTTCGAGCCGCTGCCCGGCTATGCGCCGGACGCCCCGCGTGAGACGGATACGGTGCTGCTTTCGGTCTGATCTACTCAACCGCGCAAGACGATCCAGAATACCCAGCTGGCCAGCAGCAGCCAGGTCCCGCCTATCACGGCAAACGCCCAGCGCGGCGCTACCGGCCACGGGGTTCGCACGGCCTTTTCGCGCAGTTCCACAAGCAAGCCTTGGGCAGCAGGCGCAAGACCAGCCACACACCCGCCGGGATCAGCAGCACATCATACAGCAAGCCCAGCACAGGAATGAAATCAGGGATAAGGTCGATCGGACTGAGGGCATAGCCGATCGTCACGGCGGCGATGACTTTCGCCGCCATCGGTGAACGTGGATCGCGTGAGGCAAGCCAGAGCACCAGCACGTCGCGTTTCAGCGCAGTTGCCCAAAATTTCAACTTGCCGAAGATGTCAGCCGCCCCGCAGCAACTGGACGCCCCAGTCGCGCTCGAACAGATAGAGCAGCAACCGTGCGGCTTCGCCGCGATCGCCAGTCAGGCCGCCGTCGCGCTCCATCAGCAGACGCGCATCGTCGTGGGCGAGCGGTAAAAGGCGTTGGATCTGCTCGAGGTTGGCCACGCGGAACGGCGTGTCACCCGATTGCCGGGTGCCGAGCAATTCACCGCCGCCGCGCAGGTCGAGATCTTCCTCGGCAATGCGGAAGCCGTCCTGCGTTTCGCGCATCAAGGCCAGCCGCTTGCGCCCGGTTTCGGAAAGTTCGGATCCCCGCAGCAGCAGGCAGGTGCTCTTGCCCTCGCCCCGCCCGACGCGGCCGCGCAGCTGGTGCAGCTGGGCGAGACCGAATCGTTCCGCCGCCTCGATCACCATCAAGGTTGAATTGGGCACGTCGACGCCAACCTCGATCACCGTCGTGGCCACCAGCAGCCCCGCCTCGCCGCGCACGAAGCGTTCCATCGCCGCGTCCTTGATCTCGGGCCCCAATTGTCCATGGACCAGTGCCACCTTGTCGCCAAAATGCTCGCGGAGTTCGGCAAAGCGGGCCTCTGCGGCGGCAAGATCGTCAGTCTCGTTCTCACGCACCATCGGACAGACCCAATAGGCCTGCTGCCCGCTTTCAAGGTGCCGGGCGAGCGCGCCGATCACATCGCCCATCCGCTCGACCGCGACCACGCGCGTATCGATTGGCTGGCGGCCGGGGGGCATCTCATCCAGCTTGGAAACGTCCATCTCGCCATATTGAGCCAGCGTCAGCGTGCGCGGGATCGGCGTGGCCGTCATGGCCAGGCAATGCGGGGTGCGCTTGCCCTTCTGCGCCAGCATCAGCCGCTGGCCGACACCGAACCGGTGCTGCTCGTCGATCACCACGAGCGCGAGATTCTTGTAGGCCACCGCGTCCTGAAAGATCGCGTGGGTGCCGACGCAGATGTCGATCGAGCCATCGAGCAGCCCCATCAGGATCGATTCGCGCGCCTTGCCCTTGTCGCGCCCGGTGAACAGCGTGATGTTGACCCCGGTGGGAGCGAGCATCCGGCGCAGAGTTTCGAAGTGCTGGCGGGCTAGGATTTCGGTGGGAGCAAGCAGCGCTGCCTGCGCCCCGCCCTCCACCGCAACAAGCATCGATTCGAGCGCGACCACGGTCTTGCCCGATCCGACATCACCTTGCAGCAAGCGTAGCATTGGCGCAGCCTGCGCCATGTCGCCCTCGATTTCGCTGATCGAACGCCGCTGCGCCCCAGTCAGCGCGAAGGGCAGGTGCAGTTTCGTCCGCAGCCGCCCGTCGCCATGGAGCGACGTGCCGGACTTTGCCCGGTTGGCATTGCGCACCAGCATCAGGGCGAGGCTGTTCGCCAGCAGTTCGTCATAGGCCAGTCGGTCGCGCGCGGCGGCATGTTCACCCTTGTGCGCCAGCAACAGCGCATCGCGCCAGATCGGCCACTTCATCCGGTCCAGAAGGCCCGGTTCGATCCATTCGGGCAGGTCCTCGACATTACCAAGCGCCTGCTGCACCAGCGTCGCCGCCCTGCCCTGCGTCAGTCCGTCCGAGAGCGAATAGATAGGCTCGCACAATGCCCCGAGAAGGGCGCCGCTTTCGTCGCTGACATGGTCGGGGTGAACCATCTGCAATTGCTGGCCGAACTGGTCGAGCCGTCCGGCGATCCACTTCTTCTCACCCAGCGGCAGCGCCTTTCTCGCCCAGCCGGTGTTGCGCCCGAAATAGGTGATGGCGAGGGTATTGCCCGGTTCATCGACCGCCAGCACGCGAAACGGTCCGCGCCCCGGCGAACTACGGTATTCGACAGGCGTTACCGCGACGACGACATTCTCACCCACCGTCGCTTGATCGAGGTCAGCCACGGCTCGACGCTGCACGAAGCGTTCGGGTAAGTGATAGGCAAGATCGCGCACCCGCTTCAGGCCCAGCTTTTCCAGCGGGCGAGCAAGGTTCGGCCCCACGCCTTTCAGCGCGGTCGTTTCGATGAAAAGGGGATTCAGCCGTTCGGGACGCATCGCTGCCTCATAGCGAGGGAATGGCCTTGCCTCAAAGCCCCTCCAGACCTAGTGCCCCGCAAATGGATCAGGATCGACTGAAACGCCTGCGCTTTCGCGCTTGGCACCGCGGCACGCGTGAGGCGGATTACATGATCGGCTGCTTTTTCGATCGCTTCCACGGCGAGTGGGACGTCGAGCAGGTCGAATGGTTTGAGGCGCTGATCGAGGAAGAAGACGTTGATATCCTCGGCTGGGCGCTCGGCACATTGTCGGTGCCGGACGAATATGCCGGGCCAATGATGGAGCGGATGCGCCAGCTTGATTACGTCGAAATTCCTCGCTGATCCTCAACCCGCGTCGACGATATCGTAAACCAGCACGCGTTCCCAAAGGTCACCACACGCCGCGATGAAGGCCTGATGGAGCGGATGGGGCTGGTACGCGGCCTGGTCTTCGAAACTGTCAAAGGTCATCGATTCCGAAACCGACCACGAATGATCGACCACATCGCGGGCCTCGGTCGTCGCAGGCACGCCAATGTGCAAGGTGCGAACCTGCGGAATGGCGCGCAGCGTTTCGAGGCCGGCGATCAGGCGGACGCGGTCCTCGGCGGAATCCGGCCGCTTGAGCCAAAACAGCGCCATGTGCCTGAGGAAGGGTGCATCGCTCATTGTCAGATTCTCCGCAGTCGTGATGCCCCCATGCAGCGCAATCGCCTGACGGGCAACGCCCGCAGGGGGAGACAAGCGGCGATCGGCTGGCTAGGAGCAATTCTCCCCTGCCCTCGCACGCCCGAATCGGCCTGCGGGGCGTTTGCTTTTGCCTGCGTGCTGTCCAACCATGCCTGACCTGAACAAGATCCTTTCGGCCCGCAGCCCGCTCACCCTGTCCTCCGTGGCACGCGGAGCGCAGCCCCTGGTCCTCGCCGATCTGGCCCGCGCCGCGAAGGGCCGCGCCGTGTTCATCGCGCCCGACGAAGCCGCGATGCGCTCAATCGTCGATGCGGCGCAGTATTTCGCGCCGGAACTCGACGTCATCGAATTCCCCGCGTGGGACTGCCTTCCCTATGACCGCGCCAGCCCCGCTCTGTCGGTCAGCGCCCGCCGCCTTTCCGCTCTGCACCGGTTGCAGGCCAAGGCCGCCGGACCGCAATTGCTGGTCACCACGATCAATGGCGCGCTCCAACGCGTGCTGACCCCGTTTCGCATCCGCGAATCGGTGCGGCTGCTCAAGCCGGGGATGGAGATCGGCCGCGAAAGCCTGATCGCGCTGCTTCAGCGGCAGGGCTATTCGCGCACCGATACCGTGGCCGATGCCGGCGAATTCGCGGTTCGGGGTTCGATCTTCGATATCTTCCCCTCGGGCCTTGAAGGCGGGCTGCGACTCGATTTCTTCGGGGATGAGCTGGAAACGCTGCGCCTGTTCGATCCGAATACCCAGCGATCGACCGGCGTGGTCGAGCAGCACCTTCTCCTGCCCGCCAGCGAAGCCTTGCTCGACGAGGACAGCGTAAAGCGCTTCCGCACCCGGTATCGCGAGATGTTCGGCGCCAATGCCACTTCGGACCCGCTGTATCAGGCGGTTAGCGACGGCCGGCGGCTTGCGGGCATGGAGCACTGGCTGCCGCTGTTCGAAGAGCGGATGGACACGCTCTTCGACCATCTTGCGCCTGAAGACCTCGTGCTGATCGACAATGCCGCGCAGGGCGCGACCGACGAGCGGCTGGCCGACATTGCCGATTACTTCGCCGCACGCACCGATACCTCGGGCAAAGCCCCAGGGTCCTATCGCCCGCTCAAGCCTCATGCGCTCTATCTGAACCGCGCGGAATTCGACCGAAATGTTGCGGGTCTGCCGATCCACCGAACGGATATTTTCGCGCAGCCTGATAGCGCGAATGTCGTCGACTTCGGCTTCTCCTCAGGCCGTGATTTTGCGCCCGAACGCGCCCGCGGCGACAACGTTTACGAAGCGGCTGGCAAGTTTCTCACCGGCCAGGCCGCGCAGAAGCGCAAGGCAATCATCGCCTGCTATTCGAACGGCAGTCGCGCGCGCATTGCCGCGATCATTGGCGAGGCAGTGCGTCCCGGCCCAGTGCTGGCTGACAACTGGCAGGAAGCGCTTGGCCTTGCCGCCAAGGGTTCGCCGGTGGCGCTGGTCCTGCCGCTGGAAACCGGATTTTCCAACCGCGAGATCGAACTGGTCACCGAGCAGGACCTGCTTGGCGACCGGCTCGTCCGCCGCAAGAAGCGCCGCAAGAGCGCCGATGCCTTCCTCGCCGAACTGGCCGCGCTGACCCCGGGCGATCTTGTCGTCCACATGGAACACGGAATCGGGCGCTACGAAGGCCTGCAGTCGATCCCCGTCGGCAAGAGCCCGCACGATTGCGTGATGCTGGTCTACCACGGCGGCGACAAGCTCTACGTTCCGGTCGAGAATATCGACGTCCTCTCGCGCTTTGGCAGCGAGAGCGATGGCGTCGCGCTCGATCGGCTCGGCGGCGAGGCATGGCAGAAGCGCCGCAGCCGGCTCAAGGAGCGCATCCGCGAGATTGCGCACGAATTGCTCCGCACCGCCGCCCAGCGGGCCTTGCGTCAGGCACCGGTGCTACTGCCTGAACAGGCGGCCTATGACCAGTTTGCGGAACGCTTCCCCTGGCAGGAAACCGAGGACCAGGAAGCTGCGATCGACGACGTGCTGGGCGATCTGGCCGAGGGCAAGCCGATGGACCGGCTCGTCTGCGGCGATGTCGGTTTCGGCAAGACCGAGGTAGCGTTACGCGCCGCTTTCGTTGCCGCGATGGCCGGGCAGCAGGTTGCGCTGATCGCGCCGACCACGCTGCTCGCCCGCCAGCACTATTCGGGCTTCGTCGAGCGCTTCAACGGCTTCCCACTCAACATCGGACGCCTGTCACGCCTGGTGCCCGAGAAGGAAGCGACAGCGACCAAGGCAGGTCTGGCCGAGGGCACGATCGATATCGTCATCGGCACCCACGCGCTGCTGTCCAAGAGCCTGAACTTCAAGCGCCTCGGCCTGGTCATCGTGGACGAGGAACAGCGCTTCGGCGTCAACCACAAGGAGCGGCTGAAGTCGCTGCGGACAAACGTCCACGTCCTCACTCTCACCGCCACGCCGATCCCGCGCACGCTGCAGATGGCCATGTCGGGCCTGCGCGAACTTTCCACCATCCAGACCCCGCCAGTCGACCGCCTCGCGGTCCGCACTTACGTGATGGAGTGGGACGACATGGTGATGCGCGAGGCGCTGCTTCGCGAGCATCACCGCGGCGGCCAAAGCTTCATCGTCGTGCCGCGCATCGCCGACATGGCCGATGTCGAGGAGTGGATGCGCAACACCGTCCCCGAAATCCGCTTCGTTTCCGCCCACGGCCAAATGAGCCCGAGCGAGGTCGAGGAGCGGATGAGCGCGTTCTACGAGAAGAAGTACGAAGTGCTTGTTTCGACCACGATCGTTGAAAGCGGGCTGGATATTCCGAGTGCCAACACGATCATCATCCACCGCGCGGACCGGTTCGGGCTGGCCCAGCTTTACCAGCTGCGCGGCCGCGTCGGCCGTTCCAAGTTGCGCGCATATGCCTACTTGACGACACTGGCCGGCAACCAACTTTCGGAGGTGGCGGAAAAGCGTCTCAAGGTCCTCGGCGATCTCGACAGTCTGGGCGCGGGTTTCCAGCTGGCCAGCCACGATCTCGACATTCGCGGCGCCGGCAACCTGCTGGGCGACGAACAAAGCGGCCATATCCGAGAGGTTGGCTTCGAATTGTATCAGTCGATGCTTGAGGACGCGATTCTCGAGGCCAAGGCCGGTGTCGCCGGGATCAAGCGCAGTTCTGCTGGACCATCGCCGCAGATCACCGTCGATGCACCGATCATGATTCCTGAGGAATACGTGCCGGACCTCGCCGTTCGCATGGCGCTCTACCGCCGCCTCAACGATGCCGACAGCGCCGAGGAAGTGGAATCACTATCCGCTGAAATGATCGACCGGTTCGGCCCCCTCCCCGCGCCGACCGAAAATCTCGTCAAGCTCATCGAGATCAAGCGTCTGGCGATCGAAGCGAATATTGCCAAGGTCGACGTCGGCGCAAAGGGCTCGCTGGTCACCTTCCATGAAGACAGCTTCCCCGATCCGATGGGGCTGGTCGCCTATTGCCAGCGTCTGGAAGGCACGGTGAAGTTGCGGCCCGATAACAAGCTGGTCATCACCCGCACCTGGGGTGATCCGCGTTCACGGCTCAACGGTTTGTATCAGCTCACCAAGGGCCTCAGCGGAATCGCGCGCAAGGCCCGCAAGTAGGGCGCGTTCACACTTCCTTTGCCTGCCGCTGATAATGCCACCCGGTCAGCGGCATGGCCGCGCTATGCAAGGGTTAATGCGTGGCATCGAATGCCGTCACGTTCCATAGGAGCAGCCAGCCGGCAACGCTTGCCGTCTATCGGTCTGCCGTGCCGCACGCGGTGCAGCGCGACTGGATGCAGGTATCGATCGCCGACCTTGCTGCGTGGCAAGAACTTGTCCTGCGCGCCGCCGAGCCAAATCCGTTTTTCGAGCCGTGGTATCTGATGCCGGCGCTTCGCGCCCATGCCTATGATGCAAAGGTCAGCCTGTTCGTGCTGGAGCGCGATGGCGAGTGGCTTGGCCTGCTGCCAGTAGTCCGGCAGTCGCGCTACTATGGCAAGCCGATCCCGAACCTGTCCGGCTGGATGCATGCCAACTGCTTCCTTGGTGTACCGCTGGTGGCTCAGGGCTACGAGAAGGCCTTCTGGCAGGCGTTGTTGGCCTGGGCCGACGGCAATGCAAAAACGGCACTTTTTCTCCATCTGGCGCATGTACCTTTCGAAGGGTCGCTGGCGATAGCGCTGCGCGAAGTGCTCCACGAGACCGGCCGCGTTGGAGGCATTGTCCACTACGAGGAACGCGCTCTGCTCGCATCGGAATTGTCGCCGGAGGAATATCTCGACGCCTCGATGAGCGGGAAGAAGCGCAAGGAACTGCGCCGGCAGGCCAACCGCCTTGCTGAAGAAGGCGATCTTGGCTTCGAACGGCGCGAAGGCACACACGGACTTACCGAATGGACCGAGGCATTTCTCGAGCTCGAGAAGGCGGGTTGGAAAGGCAAGGCCGGTTCCGCGCTGGCATCTACCCCCGCCACTGCAACGCTGTTCCGGGAGGCCCTTGCCGGTGCCGCCGCTGCGGGCAGGCTTGAGCGGCTGATGTTGACCCTCGATGGCCGCCCCATTGCCATGCTGGCGAACTTCCTGACCGCGCCGGGGGCCTTCTCCTACAAGACCGCCTTCGACGAAAGCTGCGCGCGCTTTTCACCCGGCGTGCTGCTCCAGCGCGAGAACCTGACCCTTCTGGAGCGCCCCGGCATCGAATGGTGCGATTCCTGCGCAGCTGCCGATCACCCGATGATCGACCATATCTGGCGCGAACGCCGCGCCGTGGGAGCCCTGTCCATCGCCATCGGCGGAACTCTGCGCCGCGCGCTGTTCCGCCCCTTGCTCAACGCCGAACTGGGTCGCCGCCCTGACGGAGCCAGACTATGACCGTGTTTTCGACCGAAGCCCGCCGGACCTTCGCGGGCAATTACCCGGAGGTGCCGCACAAGTTGCCGCACGCGCTCGGCCAGCATCCGCTGCTTGAGCTGGACGCGCTTGCCGCATTGGCCGAAATGCTGCCCGCCAGCAGCATCGAGTACAACTTCGCCGACCTGCCGATCGGCGTTGACGGCAAGCCGGACCCCACCGGCATTCCGATTGGGGAAACCATCCGCAAGATCGAGGAAACCGGCTCCTGGGCCGTGCTCAAGAACGTCGAGCAGGTGCCGGCCTATGCCGAATTGTTGCACAGCCTGCTCGCCGAAATCCGGCCCGAGATCGAGGCGAAGACCGGCGCGATGCTGAAACTGCAAAGCTTCATTTTCATCACCTCGCCAAACGGCGTAACGCCTTACCATTTCGATCCCGAGCACAACATCCTGCTGCAGATTCGCGGATCGAAAGTCATGACCCAGTTCCCCGCCGGGGATGCGCGTTTCGCGCCCGACGAGGTCCATGAAGGCTATCACACCGGCGGGGCGCGTGAACTCAAGTGGCGCGATGAATTGCTGGCTGGAGGAACCGAATTCCCGCTTGCTCCCGGCGAGGCGCTGTTCGTGCCGGTCATGGCCCCGCACTTCGTCAAGACCGGGCCGGACAGCTCGGTATCGCTGTCGATCACCTGGCGCTCCGACTGGTCCTTTGCCGAGGCGGACGCCCGCGCGCTCAATGGCGTGCTGCGGCGCATGGGCTTTCGTCCGCGCAGCACCGGGCGCTGGCCCGCAACCAACAAGGCCAAGGCGCTCGGCTGGCGCGTGCTGCGCAAGTTTCGCAAGCCCCCGGCGGGTTGACCTGCCGCCGCTGACCGGCAATGGCCAAGCGGATGAGTGACGACAATTCTCCCGAAAGTCTGGTTGCCGGACTGCTGCACCTGCTCGACGTCGAACGCGTGGGCGACGACGCGTTTCGCGGGCGGCGCAAGCCCGGCGGGGTCGGGCGCGTCTATGGCGGTCAGGTCATCGCGCAGGCCCTTGCCTCGGCTGAGCGCACCGTCGATCCTGACCGCGAAGTCCATTCGCTTCACGCCTATTTCCTGCGCGGCGGCAGCGAGGATCACGAGATCGACTTTGCTATTGCCCGCGATTTCGACGGTGGCAGTTTTTCCAACCGCCGGGTCGTCGCCAGCCAGCAGGGCAGGCCGATCCTCAACCTCACCGCCTCGTTCCACAAGCGCGAACCGGGGGTCAGCCACGCGATGGAAATGCCGGTTGTGCCCCAGCCGGAAGATCTGCTGAACGAAGCGCAATTGCGCGAAAAATATATCGCGATGGTGCCGCCCGAAATGCGGGCGCTGATCTCGCAGTTCCGTGCGCTTGAGGTGAAGCCGGTCAATCCGGCGGCATGGGCCGGCCTCAGCGGCGGCGAACCTAGGCTGGAAACGTGGTTTCGCGCCCCTGCCCCGCTACCCGACGATCCGCGCGTGCACCGGGCAGTCCTCGCTTACGCAACCGACTATTCGCTGCTTGGCACCTGCACCGTGCCTCACAAGCTAAGCTGGATGAGTGGCGCGGTTCAGGGAGCGAGCCTGGACCACGCCGTGTGGTTCCACGACGATTTCCGCGTCGATGACTGGCTGCTCTACGTTACCGACAGTCCTTGGGCCGGCCGCGCGCGCGGCTTTAACCGGGGCCGAATCTACACGCGCGACGGCAGGCTCATGGCAGAATCGGCGCAGGAAGGCCTGATCCGGGTGCGGAAGAAAAAGGACGAGGCGGAAGGCTAGGCCTTCGCCGCGTCCTCCTTGATATGCTGGCCGCGCACCTGCGTAACCATGTCCCACACCGCGATGAACAGGGCGGCGATGATCGGTCCGATGATGAAGCCGGTCAGCCCGAACAGTTCGAGGCCGGCAACGGTGGCGATCAGCACGACAAAGTCCGGCAGCTTCGTGTCCTTGCCGACAAGGATCGGGCGCAGCAGATTGTCGATCAGGCCGATGACGAAGATCCCGCAGAATACCAGCACCGCGCCTTGCCAGAACGAACCCGTGGCGATCAGATAAAGCGCCACCGGCACCCAGATGATGCCAGTCCCCACCGCCGGGATCAGTGAGAAAAAGCCCATCATCAGGCCCCACAGCAGCGCACCTTCGACACCGAGCATCCAGAAGATCAGGCCGCCGACAATGCCCTGCATTACCGCCACCGCAACCGTGCCTTTCATGATCGCACGCACTACGGTGAGGAACTTCTCGATCAGCTGGTCACGCAGCGTCGGATCGAGCGGCAGGGCCGTGCGGAACCGCTCACCCAGCTGTTCACTGTCCCGCAGCAGGAAGAACGTGAGGTAGAGCATCACGCCCAGCGCTGCGAGGAACGAGAGCGCGCCCTGCCCAACGGTCAATGCCTGTTCCGCGACGGTACGCAGACCGGTGGAAAGTCCGGGCGCTATCATCGCGCGTATGCGCTCGGGATCGCTCAGACCATATTCGCGTGCCCAGCCTTCGAGCGGCCCCGGCAAGGCATTGACGCCCTTGACGAGGATTGCGCCCGCGTCGAGCTGGCCGCTTTGCACCCGTTCGTAAATGCCCGTGGCCTCAGCGACCAAGCTGGCGCCAAGCAGCCCTGCCGGGACAATGACCACCGCGACAATGAGGATCAGGGTCAAGGTGGCAGCACTGCCCTTGCGACCGCCAGACTGCTTTACCAGCCATAGGTAAAGCGGGCGAAACACGATTGCAGAGACCAAACCCCACAGGATAGCCCCGAAATAGGGCGTGAGCATCCATCCGAACAGCGCCGTCACTGCCACCACCAGCGCGGCAAAACCGATGTTTTCCAACGTCCATCCGCCGATCTGCCTGGCATTCATAGATTTCGTTCCCCTGTTCGCGTCATCCGCGAGGATGATAGAAGTCATATACGGTTTGCGCCACTGCAGCACTAACGCCCGGAGCGCGCTGAAGGTCCTCAAGCGATGCCGCGCGAACTTTGCTCGCCGTGCCGAAGTGCAGCAGCATCGCGCGTTTGCGGGCCGGACCGATGCCCGGGATCTCGTCGAGCGGACTTGCGGTGATCGTCCGGCTGCGCTTGTCGCGGTGCGCGCCGATGGCGAAGCGGTGAACCTCATCACGCAGGCGCTGAAGGTAGAACAGCAGCGGCGAATTGACCGGCAGCATTTTCTCGCGCCCGTCGGGAAAGTGGAACACCTCGCGCCCTTCGCGCCCGTGATGCGGCCCCTTGGCGATGGCGATCAACGGCACGTCCTCGATGCCCATTTCCTCCAGCGTGTCGCGCGCTGCGCTCATCTGCCCCTTGCCGCCGTCGATCAGGACAAGGTCCGGCCAAGTGCCGCCGTCGCGGTCGGGGTCTTCATCGGCGGCGCGGGAAAATCGGCGCTGGAAGACTTCGCGCATCATGGCGAAGTCGTCGTTGGTCTGCGCGGTCTTGATGTTCCACTTGCGGTACTGGCCCTTGATGAAGCCTTCGGGACCGGAAACGATCATCGCGCCAAGCGCCTGCGCGCCCTGAATGTGGCTGTTGTCGTAAACCTCGATCCGCTGCGGCGGTTCGGCGAGTTCAAGGAATTCCGCCAGTTCGGTGTTGAGCTTGGCCTTTGTGCCGCTCTCTGCGAGTCGTCTTTCCAGTGCCTCAACGGCGTTACGCTGCGCCTGTTCGATCAGGCGCCGCCGGTCGCCGCGTTGGGGGACAGATATTTCCACCTTGCCGCCAGCCCCCTCGCGGAATGCCTCGGCCAGCAGCTCTGCCTCGGGCAACGCGCGATCGACGAGGATCAGGCGCGGCGGCGGCACTTCCTCGTAGAACTGGGCGAGGAAGCTCTCCATCACCTCTTCCTCGCTCAAACCCTCGGTATGCGTCGGGAAAAAGGCTCGGTGCCCCCAGTTCTGGCCGCCGCGAATGAAGAAGGCCTGCACGCCAACTTGTCCGTTACGAGTCGCCATGGCGAAGATGTCGGCATTGCCCACGCCCTCGGCATTGATTGCCTGGCTGCCCTGGATGAAGGTCGCCGCGCGCAGACGGTCGCGGAGCATCGCAGCACGCTCGTAATCAAGCGATTCCGCCGCCTCCTTCATCTGGCTTTCGATCTTCTTCTGCACCGCGCCGGATTTCCCGCCGAGGAAATCCTTCGCCTCGCCAACCAGCTCGGAATATTCAGCCTCCGCAATGCGGCCGACGCAGGGGGCCGAGCAGCGCTTGATCTGGTACAATAGGCACGGCCGGTCACGGCGCGAGAAGAAGCTGTCGGTGCAGCTTCGCAGCAGGAACAGCTTCTGCAGCGCATTGATCGTGGTGTTGACCGATCCGGCGCTGGCAAACGGCCCGTAATAGTTCCCCACCGCCCGCCGCGCACCGCGGTGCTTGGTTATGCGAGGGAAGGCGTGATCGGACCGCAGCAGGATAAACGGAAAACTTTTGTCGTCGCGCAGCAGCACGTTGTATGGTGGGCGATAGCGCTTGATCAATTGCGCTTCGAGCAGCAGCGCCTCAGCTTCGCTGTTGGTCGTGATAATGGTCATCGAGCAGGTCTGCGAGACCATACGCTGCAGGCGCAGCGGCAGGCGATCGACCTGCGTGTAATTGGCTACCCGGTTCTTCAGCGCCCGCGCCTTGCCAACGTAGAGCACATCGCCGCGCGCGTCTTGCATGCGGTAGACGCCCGGGCGCGGCGGAAGCGTGGCCAGAACCTCACGAATCGCGGCGACGCCAGCCTCCAGATCGGGCTGGCTGCCCTTCATCGTATAGGTCGCGCGGTCCTCGTTGAAGCGCTCGGGCGAGTCCCGATCGGGAGGGGCGCCATCAGGGGGGACTGCGGTTTTGCGGGCCATGGCAGACAGATAGGCCCGCCATGGCCGCTGGCAAAGGGGGTCAGAACCGCTTGGAGATATCTATCCCGAGAAATCGTCCGGTCGGATCGATCAGGTCGGGCTGATAGCTGATCGGCACCGAGCCTGTTCCATCGGTCACACGCTGGCGTGAATCCAGCAGGTTGTTGGCGACCAGGGACACCCGCACGCCCTTGAGCCACGGCGCATCCTTCACCAGACCCTTCATCTGGTCGAGATTGGCGAACATGCGCAGGTTGACCTTGGTGACGCTGCCAAAGCGCAGGTCGCTCGATCCGGGCAGGCCGGTGCCGTCGATCCGCGTCGGGGCAGTATAAGTGGCGTTCACGCGCGTACCGAAGCCGCGATAGAAAAACCCGGCATCGGCCTCGAGCGAATGCCGCGCCACGCCGCCTCCAGTCAGGGCATCGCCATCTAGCAGGTCGAGCACTGGCCCGCCGGGGGCAACCGTCACCGTGTTCTGGAACTGAACGGTGTGGAACAGCGCGATATTCCAGCGCCCCTGCCCGTTGCCGCCGCCCATCGGGCCCGTCATCGGAGGACCGCCTCCGCCGCCCATGCGTCCGCCGCCCATCCGGCCCCCGCCGCCTCCCGGGCCGCGACCACCGCCGGGCACGCCTGCGCCGCCGCCTTCGGGAGCCTTGCCGATCGGGCCGTTGACGTGAAGTCCCCAGCGCAGACGGGAAGCCTCTTCGGAGAAGAAGGTTACCGGCCGCCGGTCAATCGCGATCAATCGTCCGGATGCATCGCGCGTCACCCGGCCCGGAAAAGCGGCCTCGATTGCCGGCGTCAGAACCGGGAACGATTCGGTGACATTTGACGACCGGTTGCGGAAGAATTCGGCAAGCAGCATCGTGTTTGCGAGCGGCGTCTGCCAGTTGAACCCGATCTTGAGGTCGCGGTCGGTTTCCTTGAGCAGGCCCGGATTGCCGCCGCCCGAAACCGTAACCAGCGCCGTCTCGCCGCGCGTAAAATCGAACACGGGCACGTTGAAGCTGACGATCTGCGGATTGCCCAGTTCGGCCAGCGAAGGTGCCTTTTCGTTGACGAGGTAGCTGGCCTGAAGGTTAAGCTTATCCGTCACGCCCCAGGTCAGGCCCGCACTCCAGTCCTTCAGCGTGCCGAAATCGGAAAGGTCGTTGATCCCGGCGCTGAGGTTTAGCGAAAGGTTGCCCACCGCTTCCAGAAAACCCTCGCGCCGGCTGGTGATCGGGATGCCGATGTTGACGCCCGCCGAGAGGTCATTGCGGTTGAGCGCCGTGCGCCCGACAGCGCTGCGGGTGTCCTCGCTGGTGATGCCAATATAGGCATAGCCACCCTTCACCGTCATGGTAATGTCACCACCGGGCAAGCGCGCCGGACGGCCGATCAAGGTGACAAGGCTGGAAACCGTGTCGCTCGCCGTCCATGCGCGATCGGCGCCGAGCGCGGTTTGCGGCGGGATCGGGCCGGTGATCGGCAGGGTACCGGAGAGCGCGGCAGCGGTCAGGGCGCTGGTGCTGGCGCGGCGATCGATGCGTGTGTCGCTTTCGGTGCGCCCCGCATCCACCGTGGCGGAAAACTGCCAAGCGCCCAGCGGCCGATTATAGCCGCCGCCCGCCTGATAGGTTGCAGTCTGGTTCGAGCGGCGCAGCGGCTCGCCAAAAGTCCGCAGCGCCGTGCCACCGCCCGGTGCCGTTAAGGTCACCGTGTTAAGGCCCGACATCTGGTTTGTCGTCACCAGCGACATCGTGCCGTTGAGGGTCAAAGATCCCGCCAGTCCGTTCTTGCCCAGCCCCTTGGACCAGGTGGCGTTGAGCGAGGAGGATGTCCGGTTGGCAATCAGCGTGCGGGCAAAGGCTGGATCGGGATCGGTGCTGACGCTTGAAATACTGCCCGGAGACTGGATGACACCGCGTTCGGCTTCGGTCAGTTCGGTCGTGCGTTCATGGGTGCCAGTGATGTTGACACGTCCGCCATTCGCTACGGAAAAAAGCGAGGCTTGCAGTTCGCTCGTCGCCGAGCTGCCGCGATCGGGCATGCCGTATTCAACATCGACCGTGCGCTGGGCGAAATTATCCTTGAGGATCAGGTTCACCACGCGGGCGTTGGCAGGATAGCCAAAGCGCAGGGCGACTTCCTCAGGCAGGATTTCCATGCGGCGGATCGCTTCGGGCGGCATGTCGCGCATTTCGCGGAATGAACTGATGCGCTGGCCGTTGATCAGCATGATCGGCATACCGCCACCGCCGCGTCCGCGGCCAGAGCCGGTCTGCGGCGAAAGCGCGGCAAGCAGGTCGCTTATCGAATTGGCACCGTAAGAGGCGATATCCTTTTCATCGAGCACCTCGATCGGCTTTTGCGGCACGTCGAGCTGGCCCTTGATGCGTTCGGCAACAACGACGATCTCGCCGGCCAGCGGCAGAGCTTCATCTTCTTCGAAGGGGGCGTCTGCGGCGACAGTCGAATTCGACTGGGCCAGGGCAGGAAGCGACCAGGCAAGGGCGACAACCGACAAGCAGACTGCTGGGGCACGCAGTTTCATAGTGGGAAGGTGGGTGCCAAGCCCCTGTGATTCAAGCAAGTCGCGCAACGTAATAAATTGTCGCCTTTGCGAAAGTTTGCGAATTGGCCTGCACTCTTCCCTTTTTCGCTTTGCCCCGCTATGGCGCGCCGCGATCGGGATTAACAAGACGGACGAGTATCGCCGATGGCGAAAGAAGAACTTCTCGAAATGCGCGGCATGGTGGTCGAACTGCTGCCCAATGCCATGTTCCGCGTCCGGCTTGAAAACGATCACGAAATACTCGGCCATACCGCCGGCAAGATGCGCAAGAACCGCATCCGTGTGCTCGTGGGTGATGAAGTCCTTGTTGAACTGACGCCTTATGACCTGACCAAGGGGCGCATCACCTATCGCTTCATGCCAGGTCGCGGCGGCCCCGGCCCGTCTTGACGCGCAGGGTGGTGAACCCTCCGCTTATCCTAGCCTCCGCCTCGCCGCGCCGCCGCGAACTTCTCGGCCGCATCGGGATAGAGCCGCTGGCGATCAACGCCGCCGATATCGACGAAACACCGCTGAAAGGCGAAGTCCCGCGCACATATGCTGTGCGCATGGCGCGCGAAAAGGCGATTGCTGCAGCTTCTTCCGGAGCTTTCGTTCTGGCCGGCGATACGGTAGTTGCTTGTGGTCGGCGCATCCTGCCCAAGGCTGAGGATGAGGCGACAGCGCGGGAATGTCTGAAATTGATCTCCGGTCGCCGGCATCGGGTCTTGTCAGCCGTGGCTCTGCGCGCACCCGGCGGCAGCCTGCATGAGCGGCTTTCGGAAACGATTGTCCGCTTCAAATGCCTCTCACCCCCTGAAATTGACGGCTACATTGCCGGCGGCGAATGGTCAGGCAAGGCTGGCGGCTATGCCATTCAGGGCAGCGCCGAAGGCCTGATCGCGTGGATCAGCGGCAGCCATTCGGGCGTGATGGGCCTGCCCTTGTACGAAACGCGCAGTCTGCTGGCCGCCGCCGGGTTCGACCTTGCCTGAGTTGCTGGTCGAGGAAGGGATCGGCGAGCACCGCGCGATTCTGATCGAGCGCGGGAAAATTATCGGCGCGCGGGTAGACTGGCTCGAAAAGCTGCGCCCCGGCCTGATCGCACCCGCCCAGCTAGTTTCGAAGCCGCGCGGCGCCGCGCGAGGCCTTGCCCGCTTCGATGATGGCAGCGAAGTGCTGGTTGACCGTCTCCCGGCAAGCGTCAGCGAAGGCAAGACCCTCCTGCTAGAGATAACCCGCGCCGCGATTGCCGAACGGGGGCGTAACAAACTGCCGCAATCGCGGCCCGCACCCGACGGCGCGGTGCCGCGTGACGGCCCCACGCTGATCGAAGAGCTGCAGGCGAGCGATTACCATGTCACTCGCTGCCGTCCCGCCGATGGCGCATTCAATGATTTGGGCTGGGATGAACTGGTCGAAGAGGCGCTCTCCGGCGACGTGACCTTTGCCAATGGCAGCCTGACGATCGATGCCACGCCGGCGATGACCGTGATCGATATTGACGGCAACCTGCCCCCGCTGGGCCTCGCTCTCGCGGCGATCCCGGCCCTGGTCCAGAGCCTGCGCCGGCTTGATATTGCCGGGTCGGTTGCCATCGATTTCCCCTCGATCGAAGCGCGCAAGGACCGGCAGGCGGTAGATGCCGCGCTAGCAGAGGCGCTTGCGGACTGGCGCGGAGAGCGGACGGCGATGAACGGCTTCGGCCTGGTCCAGCTCGTCTCGCGGCTTGAACGCCCTTCGATCCTCGCACGGTATCGGCGCGCACGCGGCAGGCTCGGAGTGGCCACACTGGCGCGCCGCGCCGAATCTGCGCTGGGCCACGGTTCGCTGCTACTCTGCGCCCATCCCGCGCTGCGCCTGCATATCCCCGATGATTTCGCTGCCGCCGTTTCGGCGCGGACCGGCCGACTGCTGAAATGGGAATGGAGCGAATCGGTTGCGCTTGAGGCACCCTATGTGCAGTCGCTGAGCGCATGAACCGCACTGCCCGCAAATGCCCGATCTGCGCCAAGCCTCGCTCAGAGGAACACGCGCCCTTCTGCTCCACCCGCTGCCGCGACCGCGATCTGGTGAAATGGCTGGACGATGGCTATGCCCTCGCCGGCCCGGCGGTGATTGACGAGAATGACGAAGAGGCCTGAATTTCACTTTTTCGAGGCCATTCACTCTTGCAAAGGCGCGGCCTCTTCGCCATAGGCGCGCTTCCAACGCTCGCCGATCCCTGAATGGTCGTCTCCGAAGCAATGCCCGGGTAGCTCAGTTGGTAGAGCACATGACTGAAAATCATGGTGTCGGCGGTTCGACTCCGTCCCCGGGCACCACTTCTTCAAAAGCGCGCACCCCTTCCTCGATAGGAAACTGTGTCCAGCCAAAGATATGGCCGGTTCAATAGTCCAGTCATAGAACCAGTGTTTGACGATTCCCCGCAAGTGACACTAGGTAACGCGCTTTGAGCGATCTTACCGGCGGCACCAATGCGGTGCTGGCGGCGATGGACGGCTGTTCGTTCACCCTGAACACCAATGCCGGCGCAACGCTGAACGGTGCGGACAACGTCACCGGCTCGGCGGGCGGAACGTCGATCTTCACCAGCGCTAGCACCTGGAAAACTTTCGGCACGAAAACCTACAGCCGTTCGTGGTCGAACTCACGCATCTCCCGGTTCGTCGATCACGGTGACCAACGGTTGACCAACACGGCAGCCGGGGTGATGAACTTCGCCGGTAACGCCACGCTGGTTACCAACCTCACCAACCTTGGCCTGATGGAAGCCCGCAACGGAAACGGCTGGCAACAATGCCATTACGGTCACCGGCAACTATGTGGGCGGCGGACGCCTGGGGGTCGATACCAAGATCTCGAGCGCCCTTACCGACACGCTGAAGATCAACGGCACCGACTCGGCTGTTACCAAAGTCCAGCTCAACCTGATCGGACCCCAAGCAATCCTGCCCGGCGGCTTCCTGACGGTTGTCACGGTCAACGGCGGCGCCCAGTTCACCCCCAACGACGCACTTTGGGCAACCAGTGACGAAAATTCCCATTTCCAGCGTCTCGGCACGATCGACACGCGCGCGGGCAAGTTCACCCCTCGCAGCCCCGAAGCGCGCTGGGGTGTCGAAGGCTTTTTGCATTGCGCCGGCCGGATCGTGCATCGCCTATGTCATCAATGAAGCCGGCATGTCGCGGCTGAAGCTGCTCAACCAGAAGACCGGCAAGGTCCGGGTGGTTGAAGGCCTGCCCAAAGGCAAGATCAGCGGCTTCCGGATCGTGCCGTGGGGAACGATCGGCCTGGAAATTTCCTCCGCCCACGTCCCGACCGACGCATATTCAGTCGACCCCAAGACCATGAAGTTCACGCGCTGGCCGATGAGCGAAACCGGCGGCCTCGATCCTGCCCGCAACGTCGCATCAGAATTCGTCGAGGTGAAGAACTTCGACGGCGAACCGGTGTCCGGCTTCCTCTATCGTCCCGATCCCGCGCAGTTCCCGGCAAGTGCCCGTTGATCGTCAACATCCACGGCGGACCGGAAGGCCAATCCACCCTGTCGTTCCGTGGCCGCGTGAACTATCTGCTCAACGAACCCGGCGTGGCGATCTTCTATTCCAAGGTCCGTGGGTCGACCGGCTTCGGCAAACGCTTCGTCTGTCTCGACAACGGGCCATTCAAGCGCGAGGATTCGGTCAAGGACATCCGTGCGTTCCTCGATCGCCTGCAATCCGATCGCGCCATCGATGCGATGCTCCTATGGCGGCTACATGTGTTATGCCACGGCAATCCGCTTTGGCGAGCGGTTCAAGGCGGCTGATTGCATCGTTGCGATCAGCGACTTAACCACCTTCCTTGAAAATACCCAGTCCTAACGCCGCGATCTGCGCCGGGTCGAATACGGCGACGAACGTGATTCGGCGCAGCGTGCGAAGCAGCAGGAAATTTCGCCGGTGACTTCGGTGGACAAGCTGCGCATTCCGCTGCTCGTCGTAATCGGCGCCAACGATCCGCGCGTGCCACAAAGTGAGGCGGACCAGATCGTCGCTGCCGTCCGCGCCAAGGGCCGCACGGCCTGGCATCTCGTCGGCAACTACGAAGGCCACTGTTTCGCCAAGATGGAAAACATCGATTACCAGTTCTGGACCGAGGTTCAGTTCTGGAAGCAGAACCTGCTCAAGTAGTAGAAATCCTGCCGGTTCCGCAGCCTCCCCGACGATTGCGGAACCGGCGCGATTGGCCTATGGCGATCAGGTCTGCCCCTGCGCTCCGCCGCTGGGGCTCGATTTTTTTGCAAGGAAGCGCGAATGTCACGTCGCCGCCAGATCTACGAAGGCAAGGCCAAGATTCTCTATGAGGGCCCCGAACCAGGCACGATCATCCAATATTTCAAGGATGACGCCACCGCGTTCAACGCGCAGAAGCGCGGGACAATTCAAGGCAAGGGCGTGATCAACAACCGGATCAGCGAATACGTCTTCACCCGGTTGTCGCACATCGGCATTCCCACGCACTTCATCCGCCGACTTAATATGCGCGAACAACTCGTTCGGCAGGTTGAGATTATTCCAATTGAAGTCGTAGTGCGCAATGTCGCCGCCGGTTCGATCAGCACGCGTCTGGGCATCCCCGAGGGTGAGCCGCTGCCGCACACGCTGATCGAATATTACTACAAGGACGATGCGCTGGGCGATCCGCTGATCGCCGAAGAGCACATCGCCTGCTTCGGCTGGGCGACCAACGAGGAGATGCAAGACATTTCCTCGATGGCGATCCGTGTGAACGATTTCTTGTGCGGCATGTTCGCGGCGATCGGCATCCGCCTGGTCGATTTCAAACTCGAATTCGGCCGCATGTGGGACGGCGATTACAGCCGAGTCATCCTTGCCGACGAAATCAGCCCCGATGGCTGCCGTCTTTGGGACATCCTGACCGGCGAAAAGCTCGACAAGGACCGCTTCCGCCGCGATCTTGGCGGTGAGGAAGAGGCCTATCAGGAAGTCGCTCGCCGCCTCGGTCTGCTTCAGGATGAAGGCGTGACAAGCGAGGTCTTTGACCTTTCCAAGCACCGGAAACTGCGCGGCAAGTAATTCATAGGAAGTCGCTTGCCAGCAGGGCGGCGCTCGGCCAACTCTTTGCCGATGCGCCGAATCCTGCTGTCGATTGCCGTTCTCTCCTCGCTGATGCTCTCGGCCTGCGCACCCCCGCAAGCGGGCATAGGCCTGTCCTCCGCACCACCGCCGGAACACCGCCCCCGCTCCGAATGGGCCATGAAATGGAGCGACGTGCCGGTCGATCCGGCCTACCGCTTCGGCCGCCTGGCCAACGGCATGCGCTTTGCGATCCGCCAGAACGCGACACCCAAGGGCACTGCCGCCGTGCGGATGGAAGTGAACGCCGGTTCGCTCGATGAACTCGATGGCGAGCGCGGTTTTGCCCATTTTGTCGAGCATATGTCGTTCAACGGATCGACCAACGTCCCCGAAGGCGAGATGATCAAGCTGCTCGAGCGCGAAGGGCTGGCCTTCGGCGCGGACAGCAACGCTTCGACCAATTATACCGAAACCAATTACATGCTCGACCTGCCGCGCAACGATCCCAGGTTGCTCGGCACGGCGATGATGCTGATGCGCGAGACCGCGAGCGAGCTGAAATTCGAACCCTCTGCGGTTGACCGCGAGCGGGGCGTGGTGCTCTCGGAACTGCGCGATCGCAACTCGTGGCAGCTGCGCAATTACAACGCCCAGGCGGCCTTCACTTACCCGAAGGCGCACTACGTCAACCGTCTGCCGATCGGGACCAGCGCATCGCTGACCAATGCCACTGCAGCGGCGGTCCGGGCGTTCTGGGCGCGTGAATATGTGCCGCAGCAGACCACGATCATCGTCGTCGGCGATTTCGATCCAGCGCTGGTCGAAGCCGAGATCCGCAAGCGGTTCGACGATTGGCGCCCCGCCCCCGCCCCGATCGCATGGCAGCCGAATGCGGGGCCAATCGAGATCAAGGACAAGGGCCGCACGACGATCTACATCGATCAAGCCCTGAGCGAACGCGTTGTCGCCTCGCGTTCGGGCAAGTGGCGCAACGAAGCAGATTCGGTCGCCGAGCGCCGCGCCCGGCTGCTGCGATCAGTCGCCTATGGCATCGTCAACCGCCGGCTGCTGCGCATCTCACGGCAAGCGTCTCCGCCATTCCGCGGCGCTTCCTTCGGCACCGGCGCGGTGTTCCGCAATGCGCGGACGACGAACCTCGCGATTGACACAGTCGACGGCAAATGGCGGGCCGGGATCATGGCCGCAGTGGCCGAGTATCGCCGCGCCCTGGCCTATGGCTTCATCGCGCAGGAAGTGGCCGAGCAGGTCGCCAACTTGCTGAATGACAACCGCAATGCGGTGGCTTCGGCCAACACGCGGCATAATCGCACATTCATCGATGCGATCCTCAGTCTGGTACGCGACGAGCGTGTGCCTGCCACCCCGCAGAACGCGCTGGAACGGGTTGAACAGTTCGTGCCCGAAATCACGCCCGAGCGTGTGCTCGCCGCCCTGCGCGACGACGCGGTGGCGCTCAAGGATCCGCTTCTGCGCTTTGCCGGACGCAAGGACCCGGCGGGCGGCGAAAAGGGCATCCGCGCCGCATGGAACGAGGCCATACGCGCGCCGATCGCGGCGGGCGGTGCTGCACAGGACCTTGCCTGGGCCTATACCGATTTCGGTGCGCCGGGGGCCGTTTCGGGCGATGCCAACGAACCCCTGTTCGGCATCCGCACCCTGCGCTTCGCTAATGGCGTGCGACTGAATCTCAAGCCGACCGATCTCGAAAAGGACCGCATCCTGCTGCAAGTCAGCGTCGATGGCGGGGATATGCTCAACACAAAGGAAAACCCGCTGGCGACCGAGATGTCAGTGCGCTTCATCGATGGCGGGCTCGGCAAGCATTCGCGTGACGACCTGCAGACGATCCTTGCCGGCAAATCGGTATCGGGCGGGTTTTCGAGCACGCCGGAGACCTTCGTCATGGCCGGGTCCACCAACCGCGCCGACCTGCCGCTCCAGTTGCAGATGTTCACAGCTTACCTCACCGACCCCGGCTACCGGCCTGAAGCGCAGACGCTCTACTACAACACGATGAACACGTTTTTCGCGCGTTTGAAGTCAACGCCGGGTGATGCGCTGCGCAATACGGCGGGCGGTATCCTGTCGGACAAGGACCCGCGTTTTACGCTCCAGCCTATCGAGGCTTACCGGGCGCTGACTTTCAAGAAGCTAAAGACTGACCTTAGCGACCGTCTGGCGCGCGGCGCCATCGAAGTTGGCATCGTCGGTGATTTCGAGGCCAATGCCGCGATCGACGCAGTGGCGAAAACGCTTGGCGCCCTGCCCGCGCGCGAACTCGACTTCCGCCCCTACACCGAGCAGCGCCAGCGCCCCTTCACGGCGGATCGCTCCACTCGCTTGATCCGCCATGACGGGCCCAAGGATCAGGCCGTGATCCGCTTGACCTGGCCAACCCGCGACGGTGAGGATGCGGCGGAAACGCTGCAGTTCGCCCTGCTAGAACAGGTCCTCCAGAATGTCGTAACCGAGACGCTGCGCGAAGCGCTGAGCAAGGCATATTCACCCGGTGTGTCGAGCGACATGTCGCGGGTGTGGCGGGCGTACGGGACGTTTTCGCTGTCCGCCTCGGCAAATGTTGCCGATGTGGCGGTGGTGCGCCGCGCGCTGCAGCAGGCCGTGGCGGAGCTGCGCGGTGTGGCGATCAGTGCCGACCAGCTGCAACGCGCCCGCGCGCCGATGCTGGAAGCCTATGAGAATTCGCTCAAGCGCAACGGGGGCTGGCTCGCGCTGGTTGACCGTGCGCAAACCGAACCCGACCGGCTAGAGCGCCATGCAAAAGCGCGCGAAAGACTGGCGGCAATTACGGCTGCAGAGCTGCAGACACTGGTGAACCGCTACCTTGGCGAGAAGGACGGGCTTGAACTGATCGTCCTTCCCGAAGGCGTCGAACCGCCCGCCGGCTGACCTTCAGGCAATCGTGTCCTGGTATCGCCGCACGGCGATAAAGCCGAGCACGAACAACATGCCAAGCAGCACCGCCGAAGGTTGCAGCGCGAGCGTCCAGTCCCAGCCCTTGAGCATGATGCCGCGCACCAGTCGCAAGTAATGTGTTGTCGGCAGGATCTCTGCGGCGATTTGCACCGGCATCGGCATCCCGCGATAGGGAAAGGCGAAACCCGACAGCAGGATGCTGGGCAGCATGAAGAAGAAACTGAGCTGCATCGCCTGAACCTGGCTTCCCGAAACGGTTGAGAAGGTGAAGCCCACGGCCAGATTAACCGTCATGAACAACACGGTCACGACCAGCAGAAGGCCGACCGATCCGGCGAACGGCACGTGGAAAATCAGCGCGGCAAAGATCAGCACGATGATCATCTGCACCGTGCCGATAATCAGGTTGGGGACGATCTTGCCGATCATCACCTCAAAGGGGCGCAGCGGGGTGGCGAGCAGGTTTTCCATGGTCCCCTGCTCCACTTCGCGAGTCACCGTCATCGCGGTCTGCATCACCATCGTCATGGTCAGGATGACGGCCAGCAAGCCGGGAACCGTGTTGTGGCTGGTGATGCCTTCGGGGTTGTAACTGCGGTGGACGATGACCTCGACCGGCGGTTTGCTGGAGGGAACAGCGCGCGCGCCGATCAGGTCATGCGCCAGCGCGGTCTGCACCGCCTCGTTGATCGCGGCGATGGCCGGGCCTGTGGCGGAAGAATCGGTCGCATCAGCATTGACCAGCAATTGCGGACGGTGCCCCCGCGCAAGGTCACGGCTGAAGTCGGTCGGAATGGTGACGAGGAACTGGACGTCGCCATTGGCGATCAGCCGTTCTCCTTCGCCTTTGCCGGCAACCACATGGCGGATCTGGAAGTAGGTGGTGTTGCTCAGCGCCGCCGTGATCGAGCGCGAATAGACCGAATTGTCGTTCGATTCGATCGCCAGCGGCAAGTGGCGCGGATCGGTGTTGATCGCGTAGCCGAAGATCAGCAGCTGCATCAGCGGCATGGCGAACATCATCGCCACCGTCCCCGGGTCGCGCGCGGCCTGACGCATTTCCTTGAAGATCATCGCCAGAATGCGCTGCCAGTGGCGGACGTAACCCTGCATCATGCCGACACCACCGAATTGTCGTCGGACTGGCGCATGAGGTGGATGAACACGTCTTCCAGCGTCGGTTCGGCGGGCGTCCAGAGGACCTTTTCAGCCCAGGGCGACACGGCCTGTCGCAGATCCTGCATATCGGTGCCGCAAACGTGGATCGAAGCGCCAAACGCAGCGGCCAAGGCAACCCCGGGGCGTAGCTCAATCTCGGCGGCGAGCATGTCTGCCCCAGGCCCTTCGCCTTGCAGGGCAACCAGGCCGGACGCGCCGATGACTTCCGCCGAAGTCCCGCGCGCCAGCATCACGCCGTACGCGATATAGGCGATCTCGTGGCAGCGCTCGGCCTCGTCCATGTAGTGGGTCGAGACGAGGACGGTCAGGCCGTCGCGGGCGAGGGCATGGATTTGGTCCCAGAATTCGCGCCGTGCCTGCGGATCGACCCCGGCGGTCGGCTCGTCAAGCAGCAGGATGCGCGGTTCGTGCAGTACGGCGGCAGCCAGCGCGAGCCGCTGCTTCCATCCGCCCGAGAGCTTGCCAGCCAGCTGGTCGGCCCGGCTGGCGAGCCCGAGGCGTTCGAGCGATTCATCGACTCGCCGCGTGCGGTCGTCCAGGCAATAGACGCGGGCGATGAACTCAAGGTTTTCTCGGATTGTCAGGTCGCCGAACAGTCCGAATTTCTGGGTCATGTAGCCGATCTGGGACTTGATCGCGCTGCGCCGGGTGCGCAGATCGAGCCCGAGCACTTCGCCCTCGCCCTCGTCAGGGATGATGAGACCGCAGATCATGCGCAGCGTGGTCGTCTTGCCCGAGCCGTTGGGGCCGAGGAAACCGCAGATCCGGCCCGGCGCCACCGTCAGGTCGACATGATCCACCACGGTGCGGCCCGAGAAGCGCTTGGTCAGCCCCCGAACCGCGATGGCGGGCGCAATTTCATTCACTGTGGCACGACCTCCACCGGCAGCCCCAGCGGCAGCGGCTTGTCCGACGGGGCAAGCTTTGCCTCGACCATGAACACCAGCTTGGCCCGGGCGCGTTCGCTGTAAATCACCGGCGGGGTATATTCGCTGCGCGGCGCGATGAAGCTGATCGTCGCAGTTCGCGGATCGGCGCAGCCATCGCAGGTGAAACGGATCGCCGAACCCATTTTGACCGAACCAATGCGCTCTTCCGGCACGAAGAAGCGCAGCTTGCGCTTGTCGTCCGGCAGCACCGAGACGACCGGGCTGTTGGCCGGCACCCATTCGCCGGGATTGTAGAACGTTTGTTCGATCACGCCCTTGGCTGGAGCAACCGGGGCAATTTCTGAGCGAAGTTTCCGCTGTCCGCGCAGGACTGCTTCGGCGCCCGCCACGCCGGCCTGCGCCGCGCGAATCTGAGCCCCCCGCCCAGCAGTGAGCTGCGACGAGCGGATTTGGGCCTGCGCCGAGGCAAGCTGGGCGGCGACTCCGTCCCGCGCGGCGCGAGCAGTATCGAGCTGCGACTTGCTGGCAAACCCACGCGCCGCCAGCGCGGCCATGCGGTTGAAATCGTTCGTCGCCTTGACCAACGCTGCCTGCGCCTGCGCGGCATTGGCGCGGAACACGTCAATCTCAGCCTCGCGCCGGCTGGCCTCGCCAAGATCCTCGACCTGCGCGGAATTGGCGGCGACCTGTGCCTGCGCCTGGCTCACCGCCGCATCGACCGATTCAGGATCGAGCGAAAACAGCGCTGCGCCCGCTGCCACGCTGGCTCCGCGATCGACAGGGCGCTCAGCCAGACGGCCTGAAACCGGCGCGGCGACATAGAGTGTTTCGCCTTCGACATAACCGAGCCAGCGATCCTCGGCCGCCGGGGCACGCCAGACCCACCACCATGCGGCGAAGGCCAGCAGCAGCAATCCCAGCGCGATAAGCGGCTTGGGAACCTGTTTCATCGCGCTTGCCCCCTTCAGCTCCGGTCTGCGCGCGCCCCGGTCAGCGGGCGCTGTTCGGACGGCTTGGCCGCCCGGTCTTTACCGCCCATTCCTCGATCAGGCCATCATAGAACGTCTGGTCGATCAATTCGTACTTTTCGGGGAAATTGAAGTTGGCGCTCTGCACCGTGCCGGTTTCCAACACTTCACGCGCCATCTTCAGGTGGTTGGCAACCGCGGTGACCCAGCCCCCGGTCATCATGTTGAAGCCGGAGCCGGGAATGGTGAATCCCATGGTCGCCACGGGGACCTTCCCGGCGAATTCCTTGACAAGATCGGGCACGGCATCGGGGCGCGGCGGGTAGAACAGGACGTCAGCCCCAGCCTCGGCATAGGCATGGCCGCGCTTGATCGCTTCCTCCATCGATCCCGTACCGCCGCCGCCGGCCTCGCTGGGGTAAAGCTCGTCGCAGCGGGCGATGATTACCAGATCCTGCCCGGAATCGCGCCGCGCACGCACCACGGCATCGATCCGCGCTTGCTGGTCAACGATTGAGCACAGCCCGTTGACGTGGCGCGAATGCTTGGGATTGACCTCGTCTTCGACATGGATTCCGGCGATGCCCTGCTGGATGTAACGGCGGGTGAAGTGATAGGCATCGGCCACCGTCTCACCCAGCGTGTCGGCATCGGCGATCAGCGGGATCGACATGGCCTGCGCGATGCGGGCGGCCTGTTCGATTTGCTCGACCTGACTGTAAATGCCGTTGTCCGGCACGGCATAATGGAAGGCTGAACAGGCATGGCCGCCCAGATAGGCTGCGGGAAAGCCGACGTGTTCGACGATGCGTCCGGTCAGCGCGGAAAAGCAGTCACCTGCGATGAAATGCTCGCCCTTGTCGATCAGCGCGCGCAGTGTTGTCCCGGTTCCCATCATGTCACTCTCCTATAATCGCTTTTGCCGGGACCCTTGCACGCGGCCTTGTCAGCGGCAAGGCACGGACCGGCAAAAGGCTGCGACTTTCGCTGCAGCGGTGTGGAATAGGATCGATCCGCGCTTGCCCCGCGCTGCGTCTGGCGGCATAGGCGCGGCCAGGCTTCCCGCCAAAATCTGCCTATAGCGAAAGGCCAATCGATGAAGGTCCGCGTTTCCGTCAGCCTCAAGAACGGCGTGCTCGATCCGCAGGGCCGAGCCATCCACCATTCGCTCGAAGGCCTGGGCTTTGCCGGGGTCAAGGACGTCCGCGCAGGACGCCTGATCGAACTCGAAGTCGATGACAGCGTCACTGACGAGGCGCTCGACGAAATGTGCCGCAAGTTGCTCGCCAATATGGTGATCGAAAACTACCGCATCGAGCGAGTTGCGGCATGAGCGCGTTCCGCTCCGCCGTCATCACCTTTCCCGGATCGAATTGTGACCGGGACATGGCGGTCGCGCTGGAGCAGGTCTGCGGCGGCGAGGTGTTTCGCGTCTGGCACGGCGATGCCGCCCTGCCCGACCGGCTCGATTTTATCGCCCTGCCCGGCGGTTTTTCCTATGGTGACTACCTGCGCAGCGGCGCGATGGCGGCGCGCAGCCCGGTGATGCAGGCGGTTATCGCCGCGGCCGGTCGCGGCTTGCCTGTGCTCGGCGTGTGCAACGGCTTTCAGGTCCTCACCGAGAGCGGCCTCCTGCCCGGCGCGTTGATGCGCAACGCCGGCATCCGCTTCGTCTGCCGCGAAGTGGCGCTGACCGTGGAGAACAGCCAGTCGCTGTTCACAGCTGGCTATTCACCGGGCCAGACAATCACCATCCCGGTTGCGCACCATGACGGCAACTACTTTGCCGATGATGCCACTCTCGACCGGTTGGAAGGCGAGGGCCGCGTGGCTTTCCGCTATGCCGAACCCGTCAATGGTTCGGCCCGCGACATTGCCGGTGTGCTCAACGATGCCGGAAACGTGCTCGGCATGATGCCGCACCCGGAACGGATGATCGAGGATGCCCAGGGCGGCACCGATGGCCGCGCGCTCTTCGAATCGGTGGTAAAGAGCTTCGTAGGAGCCTGACCAGGCCCCGGTCGTTCTTAACTCAGGCAGCGCCGCGCGCGGCATTGTGCTGGTAGAACAGACGGTTGGCCTCGCTCGCCACCATCGGACGGCCGAAGTAATAGCCCTGAACCTTGTTCGCGCCGAGGTTGCGGACCATGTTGAGTTCCGCCTCGGTTTCCACGCCCTCAGCCGTCGTCGTCATCTCAAGGCTCTGCGCCATGGCGACAACAGCGCGGATGATGGCGAGACTTTCGGGGTTGCCGGTCGCGGCACCCTGAACGAAGCTGCGGTCAACCTTGATGGTCGAGAAGCGCAGTTTGCGAAGGTAACCGAGCGACGAATAGCCGGTGCCGAAATCGTCGAGCGCCACCGAGCAACCCAGCGCCATGATCTGTTCGAGTGTGTTGCGCGCGGTGGTGCCATCGCGGACGAAGATGCTCTCGGTAACCTCGATCTCAAGCCGAGCGGGCGGCAGGCCCGATGCGGCCAGAGCGGCAACCACAGTCGTGGAGAAGTGCGGATCGAGCAGCTGCTCGCCCGAGACATTGACCGCCACCTTGACGTGTCCAGGCCAGCGCGTCGCCTCGCGGCAAGCCTCGCGCAGCACCCATTCGCCGATCGGCACGATAAGGCGCGTGTCTTCGGCCATGGGGATGAATTTCGCCGGGCTGACTGAGCCATGTTCCGGGCTGTTCCAGCGTAGCAGGGCCTCGAAACTGACGACCTGTTCGGTCTGGGCATCAACCACCGGCTGGTAGTTGAGCGACATCTCGTTCAGCTCCAGCGCGCGGCGCAGCGAGAATTCGAGCTTGCGGCGTTCTTCCGCATCGGCGTGAAGTGTCGGTTCGTAGGTGCAATGCACGCCGCCGCCGGCATCCTTTGAACGATAGAGCGCAAGATCGGCGTTGCGCATCAGCGTTTCCACCGTGGACCCATCGCGCGGGCCAACAGCCGAACCGACCGAGGCACCGACATAGAGCGTATGGTGATCCACCTCGTAAGGCAGCGAGAGGCGCTCAATCACGGCCTTGGCAACATGCTCGACCCGGCCAAGGTCAGAGGCATCACGGATAACGATGGCGAATTCATCGCCGCCAAGCCGTCCGCAAAGCTCGTTCTCGGTCATGATCTCCTTGAGCCGCGCCGAAACGCGCGCGAGGAGCTGGTCGCCAACGACATGGCCGAGCGTATCGTTGACCGCCTTGAAGCGATCGAGATCGATCATGAGGAACGCACACTTGGTGCGCCATTGCTCGGCAAACCGCATGGCCTCGCCCATCGATTCAGTGAGCATGAGGCGGTTCGGCAGGCCGGTCAGCGTGTCATACCGCGCCAGATGGGCGATCTTGTCGGCGCTTTCGCGCTGTTCGGTAACGTCCGAACCCACGCCGCGGAAGCCATCGAAATTGCCCTTTTCGTCGAGCTTGGGCGTGCCTGAAAGCTCCCACCAGCGGGCCTCGCCGCGAATGGTAACGCGCACCAGCAGGTTCGAAAAGCTGTCCCGCTGCTTCAATCGCTCGGCAAGGTCGTGCAGGCTGGACGGGAACTGGCCAGTATCCCAGGCATCGCCGGCGATCAGCTGGATGAACGGTTTGCCGTCAATTTCTTCGGGGTCCATGCCCAGGGCAAAGGCAAAGCGGGGGCTGATAGAACGCACCCGGCGCGCAGGATCGATCTGCCAAAGCCAGTCGGCCTCGCCCTCCTCGAACTCACGCAACAGGAGAGAAACAACCTCGTTCTTTTCCACCATCGCCGATTCAGCCATACGCGAGGTCAAGAAATTCCGCGCGCCCTCTACCGCGCCAAGCGCAACGAACACGACAAGTGCGCCGGCGGCGGCGGCGGCATCGATCATGCCCGAAAGAAGGAATTGCGAGATGGAAACGGTTCCGGCCAAGGCACCGAAAATGATCGTTCCCAGCGGGATAGCCGGACAGATCACCGCCTGCGCTGCCAGCAGCATGGCAAGGATCGTCCACAGCTCAAGCTTGATCAACGGAGTCCCGCCCATGGCCAGCAGCAGCATCGGCACGGACCAGGCGAGCGAAACGAGGAAATAGGCGAAGGTCTGCGCGGACATTTCACCGCGCGTGATCACCCGGCGATCGGCGTCCGACAGCAGGCGATCAACCTTCGCGGTATAGGCAAGCGCGCCGCCAAGGCCGACGAGCCAACCGGTGATGGTCACCAGGCCGAACTCGGCAAGCAGGATATGCGCAGCACCCAGCGCAGCAATACCGTGCGCGATCAACCGATGGACCGTGGTCGGTGCCAGGCTGGCAAATTGCATGCCGCGCAGGCGCACCCAATCCCCTTCCTGCGGAGTGGAAATTCCGAGGAGCAGGCTGGCCGGCAGGCTGCGCGGCGCGGCAGCAGGTTCTTGCGCGTTTGACTTCACAAGCCCGGGTCTAACGCAAATATGTTAGCGCGGCGTAAATCGTCCAGCGGTCAGCCGTTTAAGTGCAAACTTGCTTAGGTGGACATCCTTATTCGGAGAGTCCCGCTTTCGCCGCTTCCCAGTTTCGGCCGTCAAACGTTTCAATACGCGCTTCAAGCCCGTGTCCCGGATCAAGGCAACGCAGGTTGACGCTCCAGGCCTCGGGATGCGAGCGCGGCTGGTAGAAGCTCTTGATTCCGCAATTCTTGCAAAACAGGTGGTTCGCCGCGCCAGTGCCGAAGCGGTACGATTGCAGCATCTCCGTATCCGCCTCAAGCTCGAACCGGTCGTGCGGCACGATCAGGTGAAGGAACCCGGTCGCGCTGCAGATCGAGCAATTACAGTCGAGAATGATCGGCTGTTCTTGCACCTCGAAGGAAAACCGGACTGCACCGCAGTGGCAGCCGCCGCTGACCTTCACTCCACCGTCACCGACTTGGCGAGATTGCGCGGCTGATCAACGTCAGTGCCCTTGGCGCAGGCCACGTGGTAAGCGAGGAGCTGCACGGGCACGGCATAGACCAGCGGCGAAATCAGCGGGTGGACCTTGGGCATTTCGATGGTCGCAAGGCAGCCTTCGCCGGCCTCTGCCAGACCTTCGCGGTCGGAAATGAGCACGATCTTGCCGCCGCGCGCGCGCACTTCCTGCATATTCGACACGGTCTTTTCGAACAGCGGGCCAGACGGCGCGAGGACGATTACCGGAACGGCTTCGTCGATCAGCGCGATGGGGCCGTGCTTCATTTCACCTGCTGCATAGCCTTCGGCATGAATGTAGCTGATTTCCTTGAGCTTCAACGCACCTTCCAGCGCCAGAGGATAGTCCTGACCGCGCCCGAGATAGAGCACGTCGCGCGCTGGTGCGATCAGGTGCGCCATGGCGGCAATCTCGCTGTCATGCGCCAGCGCCGCATTGAGGCAGGCCGGCACTTCGAGCAGTTGCTCGACAATGTCAGCCTCTTCGGCACGGTCCAGGCGGCCGCGCTTGACGGCCAGATGGGCAGCCAGCGCCGCGAGCACGGCCAACTGGCAGGTGAACGCCTTGGTCGAGGCAACGCCGATTTCGGGTCCGGCGTGAGTTGGCAAGAGCAGGTCCGCCTCGCGCGCCATCGAACTGGTCGGCACGTTGACGACGACGGCGATGGTCTGGCCCGCTGCCTTGCAATGGCGCAGGGCTGCGAGGGTATCGGCGGTCTCACCACTCTGGCTGATGAACAGCGCCAGGCCACCGGGTTCAAGCACGGGATCGCGGTAACGGAACTCGCTGGCGACATCAATGTCGACCGGCAGGCGGGCGAACTGTTCGAACCAGTATTTGGCGACCATGCCGGCGTAGAAACTCGTCCCGCAGGCGACGATGGTGACGCGGCTGATGGACGAGAGGTCAAAATCGAACTGCGGCAGGGCTACGGTCTGATCGACCTGGCGGACGTAGGAGCGCAGGGTCTGAGCCACGACCGTCGGCTGCTCGAAAATCTCCTTCTGCATGAAGTGGCGGTAATTGCCCTTCTCGATCGCCGCCGCAGACGCGCCCGAAGCGACGATTTCGCGCTCTACGGGAGTGTTGTCCTTGTCATAGATCTTCGCGCCGTCGCGGGTGATGACGACCCAGTCGCCTTCATCGAGATATGTGATCCGCTGGGTCAGCGGGGCGAGTGCTAGCGCGTCCGAGCCTAGATAGGTTTCGCTGTCACCATAGCCCACCACCAACGGCGAGCCGAGCCGCGCGCCAATCAGCATGTCGGGGTGTTCGCGAAAAGCGATGGCCAGCGCGAAAGCGCCGCGCAGTTGCGGGATAGCGGCCTTGACGGCTTCCTCAGGCGAAAGGCCCCTGGCGACCTGTTCGGAAAGTAGATGGGCGACGACTTCGGTATCGGTGTCGCTTTCGAACTTACTGCCACGCGCCGTCAGCGCTTCGCGAAGCGAGCGGAAATTCTCGATGATGCCGTTGTGCACTAGCGCGAGGTGATCGGTGGCATGCGGGTGCGCATTGGCCGCCGTCGGCGCGCCGTGAGTGGCCCAGCGGGTGTGGGCGATGCCGGTGGTGCCGGGCGCGGGACTGCGTTCCAGCTCGACCACAAGGTTCGCCAGCTTGCCCGGCGCGCGCCGGCGGATCAGCTGTCCGTCAGCGACGGTGCAGACCCCGGCACTGTCATAACCGCGATATTCCATCCGGCGCAGGCCATCGACCAGCCGATCCGCGACCTGTTCCTTGCCGACGATACCGATGATGCCGCACATGCTTCAGAAGCCTTTCAATTCAGGTGTAGGGAACGCGGATGCCCGGGATATTTGCCGGAAAATCCTTGATATTTCGGGTAACCAGAATGGCGCCATGGTCCTGCGCCGCGGCAAAGACAAGCGCCGCCGGCAGGCTGAGCGCCGGCCGGTCGACCCGCATCATCGCCGCGCGCTTGGCAATTTCCGGGCTGATTTCGCGGGTTGAGAAATTCGCCAGAAAGGCCTCGGTCTCGTCACGCACCGGTGCCGGAACCGCCGCCATGACCTCCAGCCAGGTAATCCGGCTGATCCACGGGCGAGCGACGCGCCGCAATTCCGCCATGGCCAGGTGATGGCCAGACAGCATGTCGATGACGATAGTTGAGTCGAAATAGGTCTCGGTCACGAAAGATCGCCTGTATCCCACGCCTTGCGAATCTCGGCCTCATACTCGGCGCCGTCTGCGCCTTGTCCGTAACGGGTCCAGAGGCCGAAGCCCTGCTCCAGCCAGTCGCGATGCTTGGAACGGTAGGCCGTCACAGCATCGCGGATCACCGCCGCGCGCGACTTGCCCTGCTCGGCCGCGTAGCTATCGAGCCAAGCGATATCTTCGTCAGGAAGGTCAGCGAGGATGCGCATGATGTCTCGATATCATATCGCGATATCATATCAACAAACGTTTTTACCGCTTTGGATCATTCCTTCGCCTTCGCCTCAGACTTCTTCTTCTTCATCGCATCGTGGAAGCGGTCTGCCCAGCCATGCTTGACCAGCTGTTCGCCGCGCACGATTCGCAGTTCGCCCTCGCTCACGTCGCGGGTGACCGTGCTACCTGCCCCGACGATGGCATCGGCGCCGATCTTTACTGGGGCCACCAGCGCGGAGTTGGAACCGATGAAGGCCCGCTCGCCGATGATGGTTTTGTGCTTGAAATAGCCGTCATAATTACAGGTGATCGTGCCAGCGCCGATGTTGGCCCCTGCCCCGACTTCCGCATCACCGATGTAGGACAAGTGGTTGGCCTTGGCGCCCTTGCCCAGTGTCGCCTTCTTCACCTCGACGAAATTGCCGACCTTGGCCTTTTCCTCCAGCACCGCGCCGGGACGGAGACGCGCGTAGGGGCCTACCTCGACACCTGATGCCAGCGTTGCGCCTTCAAGGTGGCTGAACGCCCGGATTCGGACATTGTCCGCCACGCTGACACCGGGGCCGAAAACCACGTTCTGCTCGACCAGCACGTCGCGGCCAAGCGCGGTGTCCCATGAGAACCACACGGTGTCGGGTGCAATCAGGCTCGCGCCATCGGCCATCGCCTGCACGCGCCGGCGCTTTTGCCAGCGCTCCTCCGCCTCAGCCAGCTCGCCTCGGCTGTTGATCCCGGCGACTTCGTCGGAGTCGGCGGTAATCACCACCGCGCAGCTGCGCCCGTCGGCATTGGCGATGTTGACGATGTCGACGAGGTAGTACTCGCCCTGCGAATTGGCGTTGTCAACGCGCGAAAGCAGCCCGAACAGGTCCGCCGCGCGCACGGCCATCAGGCCGGAATTGCACAGCCGGCAGGCGCGTTCGGCATCACTTGCGTCCTTGTGCTCGACCATCTTGGTCACGCGGTCGCCTTCAACGATGACTCGGCCATATTGCAGCGTCTGCTCTGGCTCAAAGCCCAGTACGACCACGGCTGGCGCATCCTCGCCGTGCAGGCGGTTAATCATCGCCAGCATCGTGCCGGCGCTGACGAACGGCACGTCGCCATAAAGGATCAGCACGTCGCCATCGAAATCGGCGAGCGCCGCCTCGGCCTGCTGCACCGCATGGCCAGTGCCGTGCTGTGGCTCCTGCACCGCGATTGTCGCGCGCGAACCCATTGCTGCTTCAAGCTGATCGCGGCCTGACCCGACCACCACGACCTGCCGCTGCGGCGCAAGTTCCGCCGCGCTGGCCATCAGGTGTTCGATCATCGGGCGTCCGGCGATCGGATGGAGAACCTTGTGCAGGTCGCTTTTCATGCGGGTGCCCTTGCCGGCGGCGAGAATCACGACGGCAAGTGGTCTGGCGTGGCTAACGGTGCTCATGCGCCAAGCACTTGCCACCAAATGCTTGCCGTTTCCACAACGGCGCGCCATCGGAACCGGCGATGACCGATTTTCCCTTTCGCATCGTCGGGTTCGACCTCGACGGCACGCTGCTGGATACCCATGCCGACCTTGGCCATGCGCTCAACCACGCGCTTGGGATAGCCGGGCGCGATCCGGTGCCGCTCGATCTGGCGCGGGCCTATATCGGCGGTGGCGCGCGGCAAATGCTGGACCGGGCGTTGGCGGAAAGCGGCGGTCCCGGTGATCTTGATCTGGCTGAAGTGCACGCAGCCTTCATCGCCTTCTATACCGACAATATCGCGGTTCACACCCGCCTGTTTCCGGGTGGAGAAGCGATGCTGGACGCACTTGCCGGGCACGGCGTGCAGGTGGCGCTGGTGACCAACAAGCTCGAATCGCTGGCTCGCAAACTTCTGGAAGAACTGGGCCTGACGGACCGCTTCGCGACTATCATCGGCGGCGACACACTCGGGCGCGGCCGGCAGAAGCCTGAACCGGATCTGCTGCACCTGATGGTCGAGCGCCTCGGCGGAGGGCCGGCAGCCTATGTTGGCGATACGACTTTCGATACCGGCGCCGCCAGTGCAGCAGGCCTGCCCTGCGTGGCCGTGCGATTCGGTTTCAATGACCTGCCGGCAGACCAGCTTGGCGCCGACACCGTGATCGGCCATTTCGACGATCTGGTGCCGGCGCTGATCGGTCTTCAGAAGCCGAACTGACTTTTAGAAGTCGAACTGGGCGCGCATCCCGATTGAATCCGCCGAATAATTCCGGACTGCGCCTGCCGGTACGGCGGCGTTGTTCAGCCAGATGTGCCCGTAATTGGCGATGAAGCGAACATAGTCAGTCGGCATCCAGATCGCCGAGATACCGGCGATTTCCTGCTTGCCGCCCAGGATCGCGCCGCTGTCAAGGTTCAGCCAGTCATAGCGAGCGTTGATCTGGATCGCCCCGATGCCGCCCTTGTTCAGCGGGCTTTTCGGGCGGATGCGGTCATAGGCCCCGCCCTTGTAGGCCGTGGTGTCATCGGTCAGCAGGTAGCCGATTTCTGCATAGCCGCCGTTGAAGTTGGGGTCAGCCAGTCCGGGGCGCAGCGCGGTCATCCACTGGGTTTCCGCCGTCGCGTGGAAGCGGCCATTGATATAGGTAAATTCGGCACCAATCGAACGCTCGCCCGTGGCGGCGAATACGCCGGTATCAACCAAGCGGACATCGGTGGTGTGGATGAACGGACGGGCGCGATAGCGCGTGCTGATCTGCGCGTCGTTGAAATCGCGGTAGTGAACCGAGCCGCCAAGATGCAGCTGGGCATCGCCAAGCTTGGGCATGAAGACCACGCGGCCATCAAAGCTGTAACTGTTGTTGCGATCATTGTTCAGGTCGGCGGCGTTGTCGGTAAAGGCACCCGCTTGCACCAGTACCACCTTGCCCTGATACGTTGCGCTCACGCCGACCCGGCGTTCAAAGCCGAACCCGCTGTTGAACGCGGCGCGCTCCATGAAGCTGGTGAACAGATCCGACGTCATGTCTTCCATTGACTGGAAGGGCTTATGCTGGCCGATGGTGAAGGTGAGCTTCGGGTTGGCCTTGTAGGTCATGTAAACGTCGGTCAGTTCGACCGAGCTGCCCGCAAGGTCAGCCTCCACGCGGTAGCCAAAGCCGCCGGGAACGGTGCCGTCGAAGCCGATGTAGGCGCGGCGAAATTCCGTGCCCCAGCCCAGGCTCTGCGCCGAGGCGATGCCCGCCGGAGCGTTGACGCCGCCCGTATCCAGTTGCATGCGCCCGCGCGGCTTGAAGCTCCAGCCATCCTTGGTGGCGAGCTTGGGCGCGCCGTCCCATGTGATGTCGGTTGCCGGCTTGGCCGTGACGCTCGCTGCCGGAGCCTTGGCGAGTGCTGACGTCGCGGCGCTGGCCTGCATCTCGGCGCTGACTGCGCGCGTTTCGGCGGCGGCTACGCGGGCGTTGGCCTGGCCGAGTTGCAACTGGAGCGAATTGATCTGCTGCTGCATACCCTGCATCTGCGACTGCATTGTCGCGATCTGCTGCTGGATGGCCTTGAGATCGGCGTCCTGCGCCTGAGCGGGCATGGCCCAGCCAGACGCACATGCCAGCGCGATGACGGAAATGCGTGAGGTGATGGGCATGAGTGGCTTCCTTTGGCCGTTATGACGATTCGGCGGCACTATTAGGACAAGCACGTGACAGATTTTTGACGGCTTGTTGCAAACGGGCCTGCGCGGCTGACGTTACGGCGCGGCGGCTTGCAGCGAAAGCCATTGAAGCGCGCAGATTCCCGTGTCATGCGCCGCTTTGAGATAAGCGCCGCGCTGGCGCGAGGAGGAGGATCGACATGACCATTTCGTTCAAGGACAAGGTCGCCATCGTCACTGGCGCAGGTGGCGGGCTGGGCAAGGCCTATGCGCTCGAACTGGCGCGGCGCGGGGCGAAAGTCGTGGTCAATGATCTTGGCGGTTCGCGCGATGGCACCGGCCATTCCGACGCGGCGCTGGCCGTGGTCGAGGAGATCAAGGCCGCTGGCGGCGAGGCCATGTCGAACGGTGGTTCGGTCACCGAATATGCCCAGATGGTCGAGATGGTCGCCAAGGCCAAGGAAACCTGGGGCGGCGTCCATATCCTGATCAACAACGCCGGCATCCTGCGCGACAAGACCTTCGCCAAGATGGAGCCCGAGGATTTCGAACTGGTGGTCAAGGTCCACCTGTTTGGATCGGCCTATGCTACCAAGGCCTGCTGGGAAACCATGCGCGAGCAGAATTATGGCCGCATCCTGATGACCACCTCATCGAGCGGCCTAGGCGGCAACTTCGGCCAGACGAATTACGGCGCGGCGAAACTGGGCATCGTCGGGCTGGCCAAGACGCTTTATCTTGAGGGCGCGAAGAACAACATCCGCGTCAATTCGCTGGCTCCGACCGCCGGCACGCGCATGACGCAGGACATCTTCCCGGAAGAAGCTTTCAAGGCCTTCAGCCCTGAAAACGTGGTCCCTGCCGCGCTTTACCTCGTGTCCGAGGATGCGCCGACCAATGCCATCGTCGGTGCAGGCGCGGGCGTGTTCCAGAGCGCTTTCGTGACCATGAACGAGGGCGTGCTGCTGCCGCCGGGTTCGTGCTCGGTCGAAGGCTTTGCCGAGGCCTGGGGCGAGATTTCGCGCCAGTTCGGCGACAAGGTGATCCAGAGCGGCATGGAACAATCGATGCACGCCATGACCTTGCTGCAGCAGGCCAAGGCTGGCTGAGTATCGCCGCACCCTACTGACATAGTGTATTGACGCAATAATACACATCGGGCATCCTTCACCCATCACAGGGGAGGATGCCCAATGTATTCAGAAGCAGATCTTCAATCCGCAGTCGCCGCCGGGGCATTAAGCCACGAGTCGGCAGAAGCATTGCGGCTCCACGTCACCGGATCGCGCGATGCGCCATCAGTCGATGAAGAGCACTTCCGGCTGATTACCGGATTCAACGATATCTTCGTGACCATTGCAGCGGTCCTGCTGATGGCGGCGGTTGCCGGGATCGGGCAGTCGATCGTGCCCGGACTCGCGGGGGCGCTGGTAGCGGTCTCGGCATGGGGAATGGCGGAATACTTCACCCGCCAGCGCCGCATGGCCCTGCCCTCGATCGTCCTTCTGATCGGCTTCGCTGGAGGACTTGCTGCGGCTCCGATCGAGATCATGGCCGAGAATTTTGACACCATCAGCGACACCGCCGCATCGCTAGTCGTTGCTGCCGTCGGCCTGTTCGTGGCTGCAGGAACCTGGCTGCACTGGCGCCGCTTCATGGTGCCGATCACGATTGCAGCCGGGGCTGCTGCCGTCTCCGCCACCCTGATCGCGCTGATCGCCGCTGCTCTCATCCCGCAGGGCAGCAACGATGCAGAGCGCTACCTCTTCCCGATCATCTTCATCGCCGGACTCGCCGTGTTCGCCTTCGCCATGCGCTGGGACATGTCCGACCGGTCGCGTGAAACCCGCCGCAGCGACGTGGCATTCTGGCTCCACCTCGTCGCCGCGCCGATGATCTGCCACCCGCTGTTCAACTGGGTCGGCATCAACGATGGCGAGAACATCGCCCCGGCCTCGGCCATTGCGGTCATTGCGATCTACATCATCATGGGTCTGGTTGCGCTGGCAATTGACCGCCGCGCCTTGCTGGTATCGGCGCTTGTCTATGTCCTGGTCGCGCTGACCTTCCTGTTCCGCCAGTTCGGCATGGTCGAGCTCAACGTTGCAGTTACCGGACTGGTGATCGGTTCGGCCCTACTGACGCTGTCCGCCTTCTGGAGCCCGATCCGTCGTTCGGTGGTGAGCCAGTTGCCGGGCGACCTGCAGGGCCGCCTGCCGGTGACAGGCATGCTCGCCGCCTGAGGTAGCCTGCCAAAGACAACGAAGCGCCCTCGGCCATGCCGGGGGCGTTTTCGTGTTGGGCTCAGTCCTCAACGATTTTGAGCAACCTGCGCTCGATAGGAAAGAGAATGCCCGGAAGCTCCTGCCCACGCTTCAGCACCTGCCCCGCCTCGCCGAACAAGGTCCACATGCCCTGTTTGCTCCGCAGCGCGGGCCGCTTCTCGATGCGAACCTGCGGGCGTTCGGCGGCGCGGCGGAACGCGCAGAAAGCCGCAGAATCGCGGCTGAAATCTATCGCGTAGTCCTTCCACTGACCCGCCGCGACCATGCGGCCGTAGAGGTCAAGGATGCGTTGCAGTTCAGTGCGGTCAAAGCCGACTTGCGCCGGCCGCTGGTTGGGAAACGGGGTGATTACCGTGCTCAAGCCGATTTCTTGCCCCGCTTACGTACCGGCGCGACCTTTGCCGCTTCGGCATCACGTTCCGCCAGCAGCGCGGCGAGCCGCTTCTGCATGGTTTCCATTTCGCACTGGAGAATTTCGAACTTCTGCGTGGCCGGATCGAACCGGTCGGAACAGGGCGTTCCGTAAGGAATGAAGTCCTTCTGCCAGGCCTCCACCGGAACCAGCGTAGAGCGCGCCTTCATGCCAACCATGGTCGCGCCTTCAGGCACGTCCTCGGTTACCACGGCATTGGCACCTACGCGCGCGCGCTTGGCGACGATGATCGGGCCGAGGATCTGCGCGCCCGAACCGACGATGACGTTATCCTCGAGCGTCGGGTGCCGCTTGCCGCCGATGCCGTTGGCCGGGTTCGTGCCGCCCAGCGTTACGCACTGATAGATCGTGACATTGTCACCGATCTCCGCCGTTTCGCCGATCACGGTAAAGCCGTGGTCGATAAACAGGTGGCGGCCGATGGTCGCACCCGGATGAATGTCTATCGCGGTGAAAAAGCGCGACATGTGATTGATCAGGCGGGCGAGGAAGAACATCCGTGCTTCGAACAGCCAGTGCGCGATGCGGTGCCAGCCCACGGCCCAGACGCCCGGGTACAGGAGCACTTCCCAGCGGGATCGCGGCGCGGGATCGCGCGCGACAATCGAGTCCAGGTATTCGATCAGGCTCTTGAACATGACGCGCAATTGTCCCCCATTCACGCATTCAAAGCAAGCGTGGTTGGCTTGCCCCGAGGGTTTCGTCGAGCGCATCGCGCCAGATCGCCAAAGTCGGCGCCTGTTTGCGTTCCATGCTCAACCGGTCAATCGCGGCGACGAGCCGCTCGGCCCCCAGATGGGAACGCTCTGCCCGTGGGACAAGATAGGCGGCTGCATCAGGCCCCAAAGCCAGTCCGCGCATCTCGGCATGGATGGCGATCAGTTCCACCATCATCGCGTCGTCAGGCTCGCTGATTTCAAGGTGCAGCGCCGAGCCAAGGCGCGATGCGAGGTCGGGCAGCTTTATCTGCCAGCCCCCTTCGCCTGCATTCGCCACAACCAGCAAGGCCCGGCCCTGCTCCTGCGCGCGGTTCCAGCGGTGGAACAGGTCGGCCTCGTCCATCGTCTCGGCATCGTCGATCATGTCGCCCAGCCCCGAATCGGCGAACCAGCGGCCCAGCAGGCTCTTCCCAGAATGCGGCGGGCCGAACAGCACGGCGGTACGGAAAGGCCAGTCATGCACTTGTCCGAAGGCTTCGATCGCCTGGCTGTTGGCGCTTCCCACGACAATGCGCGAAGGGCCGGCGCCGGTGCCGAGCGGAAGCGGGATCTGCCGCAAGTCCTAGCGCCTGATGCTGAGCGCGTTGCCGCCGGCCGAGACAGACCAGCCCCGCGCCCGCAGGGCATCGCGCAGTTCATCGATCGAACCGGCGAAAGTCACGCGCATGACCGAGGTGCCGCCCATCGCCAGACTGCTGGTCGACGCGCCGCGCACGCCCGGCACGCTGCGGACGGAGGACAGCACGGCATCCAGCGCCTTGGCATCGGGCGAGGCAAACTGCACGGTAATCGTCGAAATCTTGGCCTCGGGCGTCGGAGTCGCGCTTGGCGTGGCCGATGGCGTCGCGCCGTTGGTCGTGGTCGTGCTCGCCGCCGGAGCATTGCCCGCTTCAATGCGTGCCGCCGCAGCTATGATGGCGGCCAGTGCCGGATCGAGCTCGTTCTGCTGGCGCAGAGTCTGGTCGGGCTTGAGGTCACCGCGAGCGAGAGCCTCGTTATACATGGCGTCGATCCGCCTGACCGCGTTGGCCAGCATGACCGGCAGGTCAGCTTCCTTGTTCGCGGTCAGCGTGAACGAGCCGAGCGACGTGCTGTCCGGTCCATAGCGCGCCGTGAACGTGCCGCGCACCGGACCGCCTGGCCACTGACGTTCGAGCCGGGCGACGGGAACCAGCACGTCGGAAGCCTCGAACTGGCCGACGATATTTGCCCACCATGCGCGGCTACGGCGAGTCGTCTGTCCGGCGGTGAGCAGCAACGAATCGCCGCCGCTGCCAGAGGGACGGACGTAATCGATACCGCTGGTCGCTGCCTTGTATTGCGCCCAGGCGGCTTGCCACGGTCCGCGCACTTCATAGACTTGCGCGACGCCGCCCGAATAGAGCACCGGGATGGTCAGCATGGGCGCGGAATGACGCGCTGCAACGCCGTCTGCGGCGCTGAGGAATTGCCCGGCGCGGGCACGGTCAAAGATCACGCCCAGCGTGGCGATGTAACGGCGTGGGCCGATCTGTTCACGCTCGACAACGATCGAGGCGACGAACGATTCAATCTGATCGTCGGAAATCTTGGGGCCGCCAGCCTGTTCCCAGGCTTTGCGCCGCGCCTCTTCCCAACCGGCCTGACGGGCTTCCTCGGCCGACTTGCCAGTGACATTGACTTCGATTCCGCTGATTTCAATATCGTGCGATGTCGCCACCGGATTGATCCCGCGATCGCCTTCGATCTGGGCGACAAGCCGAGCGATTCCGGCAACGGCGAGCGCGAGCAGGCAGGCGCAAGCGATCCCCTTCAGAACGGGTTCCTTCGAAAATGGGAACTTGCCTGTACGGAGGGGTGCCAAGCGGGCGGGAAGAGCGGGTGCGACTGCCATCGGGGAAAACCGAGCGCCTTTTGCCTAATCATCCGTGGAAATCCAAGCGGGAAAAGGTTAGGGGCGCTCGCGATGGAAGATAAAACGCCCCCGAAGAGCTATTCTTACGAGTCTGCCGGCGTCTCGATCGCCGCAGGTAACGCGCTGGTCAAGGCGATTGGCCCGCTTGCGAAAGCCACGGCCCGCCCCGGCGCGGACGCTGAACTTGGCGGGTTTGGGGGCTTTTTCGACCTGAAGGCGGCGGGGTACATGGATCCGCTGCTGGTGGCCGCGAACGATGGCGTCGGCACCAAGGTCAAGCTGGCGATCGATTACGACCGGCATGACCGCATCGGCATCGATCTTGTCGCGATGTGCGTCAACGATCTGATCGTTCAGGGCGCCGAGCCGCTGCTGTTTCTCGATTACTTTGCCACCGGCAAGCTCGACAATGGCGTGGCCGAACGCGTTGTCGCCGGCATAGCCGACGGCTGCAAGCTGGCCGGCTGCGCGCTGATTGGCGGCGAAACGGCGGAAATGCCGGGAATGTATGCCGCAGGTGACTACGATCTCGCCGGCTTCTGCGTTGGCGCAGTTGAGCGCGGCGAGCAATTGACCGGCAGCAAGGTAGCCTCGTGCGACATATTGCTCGGCCTCGCCAGTTCGGGCGTCCACTCCAACGGCTACTCGCTGGTGCGCCGCCTCGCTGAGGACAAGGGCTGGAAGCTGGACCGCCCTGCCCTGTTCGATGCTGACCGACTGCTCATCGACCACCTGATCGAACCGACGCGTATTTATGTGAAGAGCCTGCTTCCGGTGATCCGCGATGGCAAGATCCATGCTCTCGCCCATATTACTGGCGGCGGCCTGCTCGAAAACGTGCCGCGCGTCCTGCCAGAGGGGCTGCACGCCCGCATCGATGCGGGCGCCTGGGAACAACCGCGCCTGATGGCCTTCCTGCAAGCTCAGGGGCATATCGAGCCCGAGGAAATGGCCCGCACCTTCAACTGCGGCATTGGCATGGTGCTGGCCGTTGCTCCCGAAGATGCTGCGGCGGTCAAGGCTGACCTTGAAGCCGCTGGCGAAACCGTTTTCGTGATCGGCGCAATCGAAGACGGAGCACGCGGTTGCACCGTTCAGGGCGCGGACGAAGTCTGGTCATCGCGCGGCAGCTGGGAAGCGATCCACCTTGCCTGAACGGTCAAAGGTTGCCGTCCTCATTTCGGGCAGCGGCACCAATATGGCCGCGCTGCTCTATGCCAGCCGGGCGGAGGACTGCCCCTACGAGATCGTGCTGGTCGCGGCGAATGATCCGGCAGCGGGCGGGCTGAAGCTGGCTGAGGCCGAGGGTGTTCCCACATTCTCCCTGTCGCACAAGGGCATGGCCCGCGCCGACCACGACCGCGCGATGGACGAAGCGATCCGCGCATCCGGCGCAGACTATGTCGCGCTGGCCGGGTACATGCGCATCCTTACACCCGAATTCGTTTCGGGCTGGCAGGGTCGGATGCTCAATATTCACCCCTCGCTGTTGCCGAAATATCCCGGCCTTTACACCCACGACCGCGCCATAGAGGCCGGAGACAGCCACGGCGGCTGCACGGTGCATCTGGTGACAGCAGAACTCGATGACGGCCCGGCGCTCGGCCAGACGCCGGTGGCGATCATTCCCGGCGACACGGCAGATACACTGGCGGCGCGCGTGCTGATCGCCGAACACCAGCTCTATTCGCGCTGCCTCGCCAAGCTCGTGTCGCGCGGTAGCAGCGCCGACTGGCTGCTCACCGAAGTCCGCCGCCGGGCGCTCGCGCTGACCGAGACCGAAGAGCGCGAATCGCACGGTGCGCCGGGTTGGCAGGTCGGCGGCAAATACTTCGCCCATTTCGCCGACCAGCACCACGGTACACCGCATATCGCCCTGCTTGCGCGGACCAGCGGCCCGGACGAACTGGACGGCCTGGTCGAGAGCAACCCCGACGCCTATTTCAGGCCCGCCTATTACGGCGCTTCGGGCTGGGTCGGGGTGATCCTGAACCGTTCGGGACTGGACTGGGAAACGGTCGACGAGTGGCTGGCGCGCAGTTGGCGCAATGTTGCTCCAAAGCGGCTCACCGCTCTGCTGGACGCCGCCGACGCGTTCTGACGTGTTGCCCGCTCAGTTCGAGCAATCGCCTGTGCGTTCGGCGCGAAACGGGATGGGCACTTTCGACAAAAGCGCTGCCGCTGCTTGCGCCTGAGGGTCCTGCGACGCCGTAATCCGCATGTCGATCTTCATCGTGCCTCTGAGCGAAGTTTCGGCAATGGTTCCATCAAAGGTAACGATCGCCTTGCCTGTCGCCAGCTGCTGGTCGAGCACACAGGTTACCGAACCCGTCAGCTGGTTGCCCTTGCGCTCGAACTTCGCCGTCGCACATTCGGGTGCGAGCAAGATGTAGGATCGCACCAGTTTGGTCGGGACATATTCGGGGTCACCCTTGATGCAGCGCTTTGCCTCGGTGGTCTGGGCGATATCGGCGCCGAACATCGGAGCCTTGAAATCCACCAGGTAAGTCCCCGGTTGCATGTCCACCGGTGCCTCGTTCACGGCTTCACTGCCGCAACCAACGAGCGCAAGCGTTGCAATGCCGATGCAGACGCCTTGTACGCGCCGCAATCAGATCTCGCTTTCATCCACCAAGGGGCGGCTTTCCCGCGTGCCGCGATAGACCTTTGCCGGGTCATTCGGATCGCCAGCGATCATCACATGAGCGTCATGCACCTCGACCAGCGTGCCGACGAAGGGAAAGCCCTCAAGACTGCCTGTGACGCGGTAACTTACTGAATCACCAACCTTGAAAGTCTTTTCGTCAAAGTTGAACTCGAAGGGACAGGCCTCGCCTGCACCGCCCATACCATCCATCACCGCACTCCTTTGCCGCGATGATAGTCATTCCGGCGGGTTTGGCAAAGGCCTGCGCAGCCTCTTCAGGCCTTTGCCGCCGAAACGATCGTGGAAATCTCGTCAACCAGCGCAAGACGCTTCTTTTTCAGCGTCTCGGCATAGTCGTCCGAAGGCGTATCGATACCGGCATCGATGCGGTGAATCTCATCGTTCACTTCGTGATAACGCTCGGAAAGCGTGACAAAATGGGGGTTTGCGAGCTTGAGTTCGTGCAGCACGGCGTGGTCTTGTGGGAACACATCGGCCAGAACATGCGGGGTATTGGACATCGGCAATCCTTTGAATGGTATCAGACCGCCCCTCTTTCATCGCTAGCACCTATCCCGACATTGCGGCGTATCAAATCGGCAACAAAAAAGGCCGCCCCGGATGGGACGGCCTTTTGAATTGCGATGGCTTTGGGCCAATCAGCCGACGATTTCTTCCGGCTTGAAGAAGTAGGCGATCTCGATAGCGGCATTCTCTTCCGAGTCCGAACCGTGAACAGTGTTTTCACCAATCGACAGCGCGTGAACCTTGCGGATCGTGCCTTCGGCGGCGTCAGCAGGGTTGGTCGCGCCCATGATGTCGCGGTTGCGGGTCACGGCGTCTTCGCCTTCGAGGACCTGCACGACAACCGGCTCGCTCATCATGAACTCGACAAGTTCGCCGAAGAAGGGACGCTCGCGGTGAACGGCGTAGAAGCCTTCCGCCTGTTCCTTGGTCATGTGGATGCGCTTCGAAGCAACGACGCGAAGGCCGGCTTCTTCAAGCATCGCGGTGACCGCGCCGGTCAGGTTGCGACGGGTGGCGTCGGGCTTGATGATCGAAAAGGTGCGGGTAACCGCCATGGTCTGTTCCTTGACAAGGGTGTTGGTTGATAGGTCCGTTTTCCGGTTGGGCGCGCCCCTAGCCGGGAAAGCGCGCCGCCGCAAGGCAGGGCTCAGCCGGCTTCGATCCAGCGGCCGCCTTCCTGCTTGTTATAGCGGCATTCGATCCCTTCACGCGCCTTGACGTCGCGCCAGCGCAGCCGCGCCGATTCGATCACGCTGCCATCGAAGAAGAACAGCACGCGGGCGAATCCTTCGCTCTCGCGCCACTGGCCATCGGCAAGCGCGAGGATTTGCGCGCCGTTCGCTGGCTCGACCGTTTCGGACAGCAGCACCGGCTGGCGCGCATCATGCACGCCGCCGGCCATGCCATTGGCAAGAAAAGCGCCCTCGCGCGCCCACAGAGCCTCGCCAAAGCGTTGCAGCCGGTCGCGCCCTTCTGCCACCACCAGCATCCGCTGCCCTTGCGCCAGCGCTTTCTGGCCAATCTGGGCAACGGCATCCTCGGCCGAGGATTGCGTCAGGTGATAGAAGTCGACGCGCATCGGCCCTCGCCCGATCAGCCTTCGAGCGTATCGCGCGCGAAGCGGTCAAGCAGGCGAACACCGTATCCGGTCGCGCCCTTTTCCCAAGTCGCGCCGGGCTTGTCGGCCCACACCATGCCGGCAATGTCGAGGTGCGCCCAAGGGGTGCCCTTTTCAACAAAACGCAGCAGGAACTGCGCTGCCGTGATCGAGCCGGCGTACTTGGAGCCCATGTTCTTCATGTCGGCAATCGGGCTGTCGATCATCTTGTCATAAGCGGGGCCCATCGGCAGGCGCCATAAACGCTCGCCAACCTTGTTGCCCGAAGCGAGGATCGAATCGGCCAGCCCATCGTCGTTAGAGAAGATGCCGGCATATTCGTTGCCCAGCGTCGCGATGATCGCGCCGGTCAGCGTCGCAAGATCAAGGATACGCGCAGGCGCGTGATTCTTCTGCACCCAGGTCAGCGCATCGCAAAGGACGAGGCGGCCTTCGGCATCGGTATTGATCACTTCAACCGTCTGGCCGGACATGGTCTTCACAACGTCACCCGGCCGCTGTGCCAAGCCGTCGGGCATGTTCTCAACCAGCCCGCAGACCGCAACGACATTGGCCTTCGCCCCGCGTAGAGCCATCGCGAGCATGGCCCCGGCAACCGCTCCGGCGCCGCCCATGTCCCACTTCATGTCTTCCATTCCGGCACCCGGCTTCAGGCTGATGCCGCCCGTGTCAAAGGTCACGCCCTTGCCGACGAATGCGGTCTTCTTCGCGTCACCGCCGCCGTTCCATTCGATCACCAGCATCCGCGCCGGCCGCGGCGATCCCTGTGCCACGCCCATCAGCGCGCCCATGCCGAGCGCCATCATCTCGGCATCATCGAGCACCGACACCTTGAGCCCTGTGCCTTCGTACCGCTTCTGGCAGCGCGCCACGAAGCTTTCAGGGTAAATGACATTGCCCGGTTCAGTGACCAGTTCGCGGGTGAATTCGACGCCTTCGGCAACGGCCGCTTCAACCTGCCACACGGCTTCGGCACCTTCAGGCGCGCCAACGAACACGGCTTCAACCAGCGAAGGCTTCTGATCGTCCTTCATCGTTGTGCGATACCCATCGTGCCGCCATGCCCGCAGCCGCACGCCCAGCGCGAGGCTGGCGACATCGGCGGGGGTCAGGCCCGAACCGGTGCAATCGACGGTAATCATGGTTTCACCCGAGGTGAGCAGGCGCGCGGTCAGGGCAGCGCCGGCCTTCTCGAGATTGCCGGCACGAGCGCTGTCGCCCGTTTCACCCACGCCAAGAAGAAAAGTCCGGACGATCTTGCCGCCCTCACTAACGAAGCCTTCGAACAGTTGCGCGGCCTTGCCGGCGAACCGCGTTACCTTCGCGCCTTCGGCAATCGCCGGGTCAAGATTGGCCAGCGGTGAATTCTGGTTGACCGGGCGGGCAATGACACGGGCGTCGGCTGTGGGCGCGACGGCAAAAGAAATCTTCATGGAATCTCCGGCTCAAACAGTTTGCGGCAGCCTGCATCTTTCGGCCGCCATCGCGGATTGCAGTTAGGCGCGGGCGGTGCGATAGGCAAGGGATGCTCCCGGCCTTGGTATTACCGCAATCAATCAGGAAAACAGGTGCACACCGCTGGCTGGCCGGCGTAGCTGCACTTGCAATGGCGCTGGGTTTCAGCCCGGCTCATGCTCAGGACGATGCAACTACCTCCACGCCGGTGCGGCCCATCGAACAGGCCGTAAACCCGACCGAGCCTGCGCCCTCGCTGCCGTTTTCGGGCGCAGCGGAAGGCACTGGTCCGATCGGTTTCGAGGCAGACCAGGTCCAGTACGGCTACGAAGATGGAACGGTCACCGCGACGGGGGATGTCGTCTTGCGCCGGTCTGGCCAATCGGTCCGCGCCGATTCGGTCACCTGGAACCAGAAGACAGGGCAGATTGTCGCGAGCGGCAATATCCGCCTGATCGATCAGGACGGGAACCAGCTGTTCACCGACCGCGTCGAGCTGACCGACGAGCTCAAGGCCGGGGCGATGGAGAACCTGCTGATCGCCTTGCGTGAAGGTGGGCGCGTGGCTGCCGAAATGGGCCGACGCGACGAGGCTGGAAATATCATCCTGACCAAGGCGTCCTATACCGGCTGCTCGGTTGAGGATGACAAGGGTTGTCCCAAGTCACCGACATGGCGCGTCAATGCAGCAGAAGTGACTTACGATCCCAACCGCAAGAACCTGAAGTTCCGGGGCGCTAGGATCGAACTGTTCGGCATTTCGCTGTTGCCGCTGCCCGGCCTGATGCTCGCAACCGATGGCCGCGCAATTTCCGGGCTGCTGATCCCGGACGTGCGCCTGTCGGCATCGAACGGCGTGGAAATCAGCGAGGGCTATTACCAGCGCCTTGGCGACAACCGCGACGTCCAGATCAAGGGTCACGTCTTTACCGAAGCCGCGCCGATGATATCAACGCAGTATCGCCAATTGGCTGACAAGGGCGCGTTCCAGATCACCGGCTACATTACCCGCAGCGCGCTGATCCCGGTCGGCACCCCGGGCAGCGTCAGCAAGACCGAGGCGCGCGGCTATCTGTTCGCCAATGGTCGCTTCCAGTTCGATCCCTACTGGAGCCTCACCTCTTCAATCCGCTTGGCAAGCGACCGGACGTTCCTGCGCCGCTATGACATCAGCCGTGACGACCGGCTGCGCTCGACAGTCGAACTGGAGCGGATCACCAACGACAGCTATCTGTCGGTGGCCGGCTGGGCGACCCAGACGCTGCGTGTAGGAGACAGTCAGGGACTGGTGCCGGTTGCCTTCCCGGTAATTGACTATCGCAAGCGCATTCAGGGGATCGGCGGCGGCAAGCTCGAATTGCAGCTCAACTCGCTCGGCATCACGCGCTCGAGCGGACAGGAAACCCAGCGCGCCTTTGCGGGTGCCAAGTGGGACCTGACCCGCATGACCGGCATGGGACAACTGGTCACCCTCACAGGCCTTGTGCGCGGCGACGTCTATCATTCGTCCGACAACGCCCTGACCCAGACGGTTAGCTATCGCGGCAATCCCGGCTGGGAAGCCCGCGGCATCGCTACCGCCGCGATCGACGTGAAGTGGCCACTGGTCGGCAAGTTCATGAACGGCACACAAGTCCTCACCCCGCGCTTCCAGATTGTCGCCAGCCCGACGATCAAGAACCTCGCCGTTCCGAACGAGGATGCCCGAGCCATTGATCTTGAGGACTCGAACCTGTTCGCCCTCAATCGTTTCCCCGGCTACGACCGAATCGAAGACGGCGTTCGGTTCGTTTACGGCGTCGATTGGCATTGGCAGGCACCCGGCTGGCGGATCAATTCGACCATTGGCCAGTCCTACAGCCTGACCAGCAAGCCCACGCTGTTCCCCGATGGCACCGGACTTTCCAGCCGGTCATCGGACGTTGTCGGCCGCACCGAAGTCCGCTTCCGCGATTTCGTGAAGCTCACGCATCGCTTCCGGGTCGACAAGGACAGTCTGGCGATCCGCCGCAACGAATTCGACGCGACGGTCGGCAGCGCGCGGACTTATGCCGAGGTCGGATACCTGCGGTTGAACCGTGACATAACCACGGTCGAGGATCTTCAGGACCGCGAGGAACTGCGCTTTTCGGCGCGCGCGGCGATCAACAAGAACTGGTCGGTGTTTGGCGCCGGCGTGGTCAACCTGACCGACCGCAACGAAGATCCGCTCAACACGTCGGACGGTTGGCAGCCGCTGCGGACACGCCTTGGCGTGGCTTATGAAGACGATTGTCTTGAACTGGCCCTGACGTGGCGGCGCGATTTCGTAGCCACGGGCGATGCGCGGCGCGGAAATACGTTCCAGGTCTATTTCGCCCTGCGGAACCTGGGCATTCGTTAGGCGCGCGTTAGTCAGGTGTTTCCACGGGCTGACAAAGCCGCTATCGCGCCTGCGACAATGCTCAGCTAAGGTTCAGCCGACCGGCTGCACGAGCTCGGGCAGGCTTTGGGGGCAGCTTTTGCCTGCCGCAGACGGGAATTGAACAACGGTGATTACTGCTTCTCGCTTTGCCCGTTACGGGCGTTCTATTCTGGCCATATCCATCGCAACCGCAGGCGTTGCGGCGATTGCCCAGGATGCCGGCGAAGCCACGCGCGGTAGCATTACCGTGCCGGATAACATTCAGATCTTCGGCAAGAATGATCCGAACAACCGCCGCGCGACGGCAATCGTCAATGGTGACATCATCACTGGCACCGAAGTGGACCAGCGCGTAGCGCTCGTCGTGTCGGCGAACCAGGGCAAGATCCAGCCCGAGGAAATGGAACGGCTTCGCCTCCAGATCCTGCGCAACCTGATCGATGAAACCCTGCAGATCCAGGAAGCCCGGGCGCAGGAACTCGACGTCAAGGACAGCGAAGTCGATGCGTCCTACGCGCGTCTTTCGCAGCAGAATTTCCCGCAGAATCCCAAGGGCATGGACGCCTATCTGACGCGCATCGGATCTTCGCCCGCGTCGCTGAAGCGGCAGATCAAGGGCGAGCTTTCGTGGAACAACCTGCTGCGCCGCAACGTCCACCCCTTCGTCAACGTCTCGCAGGAAGAGGTGAAGGAAGCCATGGAACGCCTCAAGGCGGCTAAGGGCACCGAGGAATACCACATCGGCGAAATCTTCCTTGCCGCAACGCCTGAAAGCCAGGCCGCTGTCTATGAGAACGCCAAGAAGATCGTCGAGCAGGTCAAGGCAGGCGCCAGCTTCTCGGCCATGGCCCGCACTTATTCGGAAGCGTCGACGAAAAGCGTTGGCGGCGATCTCGGCTGGATTCGTCTGGCCCAACTGCCCACCGAACTCAGCACGGCAGCAGCCGGCCTTCAGCCCGGCCAGTTGGTCGGCCCAGTCCAGATTCCGGGCGGGTTCTCGGTCCTGGTGTTGATTGACAAGCGCGCCGTGCTGACCGCCGATCCGCGTGATGCGCTGCTTTCGCTCAAGCAGATTTCGATCGATTTCCCCGCCGGCACCTCCGACGCCGATGCCAGCAAGCGCGCCAGCGACTTTGCCACCGCGATCAGGGGCGCCAAAGGCTGCGGCAATGTTGACGCCGTAGCCAAATCGATTGGCGCCACCGTGGTCGAAAACGACCAGGTCAAGGCGCGCGACCTGCCCGGTCCGCTGCAGGAAACCCTTCTCAGGCTGTCGCTGGGTGAAACATCGCCGCCGTTCGGTTCGGTCCAGGAAGGCGTGCGCATGCTCATGCTCTGCGGCCGTGACGATCCTCAGGTCGACGCCGGTCCGAAGTTCGAGGACATGATGTCGCAGCTTGAAGATGACCGCGTGAATAAGCGTGCTCAGGCCTATCTGCGCGATCTTCGCCGCGATGCGGTGATCGAATACAATTAATGCAATGATGACCCCGTTTGCGGATTCGCCCCTGGCAGTCTCCTTGGGCGATCCGGCGGGTGTCGGACCCGAAGTGATTGCGGCTGCCTGGTTGCGGCGCGAATGTGCGGAATTGCGTCCTTTCTTCGTCGCCGGAGGACGCGATGTGCTGGACCAAGTTGGCCTGACACTGGCGTCAGCCTTCTCAGTCATTCCGATCGAAGACCCCGCCGAGGCCGCCGTGGCCTTTGCTCACGGTCTACCCGTGCTCGGAGCATTGGGTGGCCCTTGGAGGCCCGGCGAGCCCGACACCGACGGCTCATGGCTGGCGTACGATTCTCTCAAATGGGCCGCCGCAATGGCCCGGGGCGGTCAGGCTTCAGGCATGGTGACCGGCCCTGTGGCCAAGGCGCGGCTCTCTGAAATCGGCTTCGAATACCCTGGACAAACGGAATTCGTTGCTGCGGCCTGCGGCGTTAATGCCGATAACGCAGTCATGATGCTCGCCGGACCCAGTTTGCGCACCGTACCGCTCACCATTCATGTCGCTTTGGCAGATGTGCCGGGGCTGATCAGCACCGCGTTGATTGTCCGCAAGGCGCGGATCGTTGCCGAGGCCTTGAACCGCGACTTCGGCATCGCTGCGCCGCGCATTGCGATTGCCGCGCTTAACCCGCATGCCGGCGAGGAAGGCCGGATGGGTGAGGAGGACACCACCATCGTCGCACCGGCCATAGCGGAATTGCGCGAGATCGGCATAGACGCCACCGGCCCGCATCCCGCCGACGCGCTGTTCACACCCCGGTCGCGCCAGACCTTTGACGTTGCTCTCTGCATGTATCACGATCAGGCCCTGATCCCGATCAAGGCGCTCAATTTCGACGAGGGCGTCAACGTAACTCTCGGCCTGCCGATTGTGCGGACTTCGCCCGATCACGGCACGGCTTTCGGCATCGCAGGCAAGGGCATAGCCGATCCCGGAGCGATGATCGCGGCGATCCGCATGGCCGGCGAAATGGCGCATCGCCGGGCGGCGCGGGCATGACGCTGCCACCGCTCCGCGAGGTTATCAATCGCCACGGCCTGATCGCATCGAAGGCGCTCGGCCAGAATTTCCTGCTCGACGAACAACTGCTCAGTCGCATTGCTGCGATTCCAGGCAAGCTGCAGGGCCAGCAGGTTCTCGAGATCGGGCCCGGCCCCGGCGGCCTCACCCGCGCCCTCCTCCGCGCCGGCGCGATGGTCACAGCGATCGAGATGGACAAGCGCTGCTTTCCTGCGCTGGCTGAACTTGGCGAGTCCTTTCCCGGCCAGCTGCGCGTGATCGAGGGCGATGCGACCAAGGTCGATCATGGCATCGAAGGGCCATATCACGTCGTCGCCAACTTGCCGTACAATGTTGGGACAGCGCTTTTCGTTGGCTGGCTTTCCGGTGAGAGCTGGCCGCCGCGCTGGTCTTCGCTCACACTGATGTTCCAGCAGGAAGTGGCGGAACGGATCATCGCGGACACTGGCAGCAATGCCTTTGGCCGCCTCGCCGTACTGGCCCAGTGGCGAGCGAAACCGCGTATCGCGATGAAAGTGCATCGCAGCGCTTTCACCCCGCCGCCCAAGGTCATGTCGGCAGTGATCCATGTCGAACCGGCTGAAATGCCTGAGGGCGTATCTGCCCGCATGCTCGAACGCGTCACCGAAGCCGCCTTTGGCCAGCGCCGCAAGATGCTGCGGCAAAGCCTCAAGGGCCTGCCCGGTGCCCTCGCTGCGCTTGAGACCATCGGAATCGATGCGCAGCGGCGCGCTGAAACCTTGTCAGTAGCGGAATTCGTAGCGCTCGCCCGCGAACTTGGCTGATCAATGCGCGAGGAAGCGCGATATGTCGTCGAGCGCGCCTACCGAACCCCTGACCAGATCGAACAGAAGCCAGGCGCCGATGGCCATCAAACCGATGGCCACCACGAACTGCATTCGGTTGGCGATAAACCGGCTCCAGTCGAGCGCCACGGCCGGGGATCGCCGCGCACGGACTGCCTGCGCACGCTTGAGGTCGAGCGAACCGGTTTCTCCGGCGATCAACGCCAGCACATCGATCCGTTCGCGAAAGCGCAGGCCCATACGGCGCCCCTTGCTCCATTCGACTTGCCCGAACAGCGTGTGACCATTGACGAGAATGTCGATCATCTCCCCCCGCGCTGGCGGCTGAGCGAGCGTCAACAAAAGACCGCGTGACGAGGCATCGAGCACGCAGACATCACGCGCAAAGCCGCTGCCATGCAGCCTGCCGCGCATCAGCACCTTGTGCCTTGGCTCGATCCGGTCCTTCATGCCGGGTTCCCCTCCCCTGCAAAGCTCGGCGTTTAGCGCCAGTCGAGCAAACAAGTGGTAAATGCAGGCAATCCGACTGGCCCGGTTTGATCCCTCGCGCACAAGCGGTTAGGGTGGTTTCAGATGCAACATCTTTCCCAAACTGAAACCCGCATGATTGCTGGCATCGACGCGGCCGCAATGCTGGCCCGGATCGCGCGCTGGTGCGCGATCAACACTGGTACGGGCAACCTGTCAGGCCTTGGCGTGCTGTCGAAAGAGCTGGCTGCGGCGCTGGCCTTGCTTCCCGGCTCCGTGCGCTGCGTCGATGGCGCATCGACGCCATATATCGATGTAGAAGGACGCGAGATGGAGCGCCAATTCGGGCAGCACCTCCTGCTTTCGGTTCGTCCGGGAGCAAACCGGCGGGTCCTGCTCACCGGCCACATGGACACGGTGTTTCCTGTCGATCACCCATTCCAGACGCTGAGATGGCTCGATGCCGGAACCCTCAATGGCCCGGGAGTGGCCGACATGAAGGGCGGTATCGCGGTGATGCTGGCTGCGCTGGCCGCCTTTGAAACCACCCCGCGCGCATCCCAAATCGGCTATGACGTGCTGCTCAATTCGGATGAGGAGGTCGGTAGCCCTTCGTCAGCGCCGCTCATTGCCGAACTCGCGGCGGGCAAGCTGGCAGCTTTGACTTTCGAACCCGCCGCCTTGCCCGATGGCACGCTTGCCGGCGAACGGGCGGGTAGCGGTAATTACTGCGTGATCATTCACGGCAAGTCTGCCCACGCCGGACGCAATCCGCAGGATGGCCGCAATGCAATAGTGGCGGCAGCAGCACTCGTTCTGGCGCTCAAGGCGCTCGAAGGCGCCGGGATCAGTGTCAATCCGGCGCGGATTGATGGCGGGAGTGCCAACAATGTCGTGCCCGATCTTGCGGTGGTCAGGTTCAACATCCGTCCGCAAACAAGCGCCGATGCCGATGACTTCGAGCGCGAGCTAGAGCACTTGATCGCCACCATCGCAGCCGATCACGACGTTACGATCCACCGCCATGGTGGGCTCAGCCGGCCACCCAAGCCAATGGACCCGCCGGCGCAGCGCCTGTTCGAACTTGTCCGCGATTGCGGGGCAGCGCTGGGGCAGGACATTCGCTGGCAGAGGTCCGGCGGGGTCTGTGACGGCAACAATATTGCCGCCTGCGGGGTACCAGTCGTCGATACGCTCGGCGTGCGGGGCGGCGCGATTCACTCGCCCGATGAATATCTGATCGTCGCCAGTCTGGCGGAACGCGCAGCGCTGTCCGCCCTCATCCTCTCGCGCCTTTCCGATGGAGCCATGTCATGAGTTTTGTCATCCGCGCTGCCACTGCAAGCGATCTGCAACACCTCTACGAGATGGCCAAACGGACTGGCGGTGGGTTCACCAACCTGCCGCCCGATCGAAAGGCGCTCGGCACCAAGCTCGGACGCTCGGCAGCAGCATTTGATCGCACCGAAGAGGCGGTCGGGGACGATCTGTTCGTCTTCGTGCTGGAGAACACCGAGACAGGTGAAGTCCGCGGGACTTGCCAGATCTTTTCCGCCGTCGGTCTCAAGTGGCCGTTCTATTCCTACCGCATCGGCGCGCTGACCCAGCACAGCGAGGAATTGGGCCGCACTTTCCGCGCCGACATTCTCAACCTGTCGACCGACCTTGAAGGCGCGAGCGAAGTTGGCGGCCTGTTCCTTCATCCCGGTGAGCGCGCCGGCGGGCTTGGCCTGTTGATCGCCCGCAGCCGCTACCTTTTCATGCGCGCACACCGCAGCCGCTTTGCTGATCGCACGCTGGCCGAGCTGCGTGGCGTGATTGACGAAGCCGGCGGCTCACCCTTCTGGGACGGGGTTGCCGGGCGTTTCTTTGGCATGAACTTCCAGGACGCGGACGAATTCAACGCCAAATTCGGCAACCAGTTCATCGCTGACCTCATGCCCAAGCACCCGGTCTATATTGCCATGTTGTCCGATCACGCCCGCTCGGTCATTGGCGTGCCGCACCCCTCAGGCCGCGCGGCGATGCGGATGCTTGAGGAAGAAGGCTTTGCTTGGGAAAACTACATCGACATCTTCGATGGCGGCCCGACGATGACCGTCCGGACCGACCAGATCCATTCGATCCGCGAGGCCAAGGACGCGCAGGTCATCGCCATTTCCGACGAACTTGGCGAACACCGGCGCGGCGAAAAGCGCCTGCTCGCCACCGGCAAGCTCGCCGGTTTCCGAACGGCGTACGGCTGGACCGAGCCCAGCGGCGACGGCATCGCTATCGACAGACAAAGTGCGCGTGCCCTAGGGGTTGAGCCGGGTCAGTCTGTGACACACGTGGCGAGGTGGTAGGGCGATGGCGCTGGTGGAAATCAATTTCGATGGCCTGATCGGGCCGAGCCATAATTACGCCGGGCTCAGCTATGGCAACCTTGCCGCGACCCGCCATGCCGGACAGGCTTCGCAGCCGCGCGCCGCTGCCTTGCAAGGTCTGGAAAAGATGCGGCACAACATGGCGCTGGGTCTGCCGCAGGGCTTTCTTGTCCCCCTGCCACGGCCCAATTACACCTATCTTGCCGCGCTCAACGCTCGGCCAGAGACGGACGACGTGCTCACCGCCATTGCGTGGTCAGCCAGCTCGATGTGGACGGCCAACGCCGCAACCGTATCGCCGGCGCCCGATACCGCTGATGGCCGCTGCCACATTACCCCGGCCAACCTCGTTTCCATGCCGCACCGGGCGCAGGAATGGCCAGATACCCTCCGCCAACTGGCGATTGCCTTTGCTAGTCGGCCCCACTTTGCCCTGCACCCGCCGGTGCCTCCCAGCTTCGGCGATGAAGGCGCGGCGAACCATATGCGGATGACCGCCGCACACGACCAGCCCGGCATCGAGATCTTCGTCTATGGCCGCACGGGCGGGAAATTTCCGGCCCGCCAGCATGAACAGGCGAGCCGCGCCGTCGCACGCGGGCATCTGCTCGATCCGGAACGCGCGCTGTTCGTCGAACAGAACCCCGACGCCATCGCCGCCGGCGCGTTCCACAACGATGTCGTTGCCGTCGCCAATGAGCATGTGCTGTTCTGCCATGAACTGGCCTTCGCCGATCCCAAAGGCACTTACAGCGCTATTCGCGATATGCTCCCCGAGGCGGAAATCGTCGTGGTACCAGATAACGAAGTCAGTCTGGCGGACGCCATCGCATCGTACCTGTTCAACGCGCAGCTGGTCTCGCTGCCGCCTGGCGGCATGGCGCTGATCGTTCCATCTGAATGCCATGAACAGCCAGCCACCCGCGCTTACATCGACCGTCTGGCCGCCAGCAATGGCCCGATCCGGCAAGTCATACACGTCGATGTCCGGCAATCTATGGCCAATGGCGGCGGCCCGGCATGCCTGCGCCTGCGCGTGGTTGCTGATCCGGTGACGGTCGATCCCCGCTTCCTGCTGGACGAGGCCAAGGCCGATGCCATCGAGGCGGTTATTGCGAAACATTGGCCCGAACAGATCGAACCTTTCGACCTGCAGTTCGTTTCGCTCGAGGAAACGGTGGTCGAGGCACGTCGGGCGCTTCTCGCCACGCTTGGTCTCGAACAGCTGGCGTGAATGTTACTCTGTCGGTAAGCTTTACACTTAAGCTGTCCTTAACCATCGCAGACCTCGCGAAACAGGCGTTGGCACGAAGGTTGCGGATAGTCATACAAGTGTAAAAAGGGATTGCGGATGTATCGTAAGGTTGCCCGGTTGTTCACCATCAAGACCCGGGTCGAAGCTTTCCTGATCATCTATGCGCTTGCGCTCGGCGCCTGCTCGCGCGGAGTTCACTATCTTGACCAGTTCCCCGGCTATGGCGGCTGGATGCTGTTCCTCGCCTGCTCGGGCGCCGTGTTCATGGCAGGCGGCAAGGTGCTCGACTGTCTGAAGTATGAGAAGGCCGCACGCGAGGCGCAGGCCTCACAAGTCACACAAAACAGCTGATCTTAAAATAAGTGGGTTGGTTCTGTTGCCCGGCCCACGCGTTTGACGTTTCGGACGGTCCAGGCAGTTGGCCCGGTGCAAAATAGTGGGGTGGTTCTGTTGCCCGGCCCACCCCGGGCCGCTGGAATCCGTTCTGTTGCCCGGTCGGTCCAACCGCGCTTTAGCTTTGTAAATTCAGGGCGTTAACCCATCACATTACGCAGCAAGAGCGAGTGCTTCGTTATCGTTGGCACTTGTGTGTTGTGAGCCTTGAAGCGGGTTACTCAGCCCGAGCAAAAACTGCGCTTTTCAATACACGTCGATCCTAGTTCGGCCCCGTCATTACCCTTGCGATAACAAGGCCCCTGATCAGATCAGGGTAGTAATGGTGGAGCCGCCGGGTACCGCCCCCGGGTCCGCTGCATCTATTGCACGCAACAATTTATCGCCATAGCCGGGCGAACCCGGCAAGGCCGATATAGGGAGTACCTGCGCAAAAGAAAAGGGGCGGCAACCTCTCAAGGCGCCGCCCCAGTCGCTCAGAAAGCGATTTGCCTTATTTTTTCAACGCATCGCGGATTTCTGTCAAGAGATCGACTTCGCTCGGGCCGGCCGGTGCGGCAGGCGCAGGTGGGTTCATGCGGTTTGCGAACTTCACCAGCTGGAAGATCACGAAAGCCAAGATCAGGAAGTTGATGACCACGCTGATCAGGTCGCCCCAGGCGAGCACATTGGCACCAGCTTCGCGAGCTGCCGCCAGCGACATCCCCTCGGTCACCTTGTCACCGCCACCCAGCACTGTGTAGTGGCTGGAAAAGTCGGTATCGCCAACAATCGCGCTGATCAGCGGCATGATGATATCGTCGGTCAAAGCGGTCACGATCTTGCCGAAAGCGGCACCAATGATGACGCCGACGGCAAGGTCCATGACATTGCCCTTGTTCACGAACTCCTTGAATTCACTCAGCATACCCATAATGCGTCCCCCTCAGCCGCCCCACGCGGCTCCATGGCCATTTACCACCTGTTAACGCTGCCATCTTGGCCGATGTTGTCAAGTAAACCTTGATAACCAGAATGTTCGTGGGCACCGCTTGAACTGCGCTGCAGGCCCTCTACATTCGGATGCACCAGCGGCCCGTGCCGCCATGAGAGGGAACTGATTCCATGCGCCATTCGCTCACCCGCCGCCTGACCCACGCCGCGATAGTCGGCGGCGCAGCGCTCAGCCTTGCCGGCTGCGGCATCAATTCGGTGCCCACGGCAGAGGAAAAGGCCAAGGCCAAGTGGGCCGACGTTCAGGCGGCTTTCCAGGAACGCGCCAACCTCGTCCCCAATCTTGCCGCCGTGGCAAAGGGGGCAGCTGACCAGGAAAAGGGCATCCTCGTTGGTGTCGTCGAGGCTCGCGCCAAGGCAACTTCCATCCAGCTGACCGGCGATGATCTCAGCGATCCGGCCAAGATGAAGCAATTCCAGGACGCGCAGAACCAGCTGTCAGGCTCGCTTGCCGGATTCGGGCGCCTGCTCGCCAATGTCGAAGCCTATCCCGAGCTCAAGAGCATCACCAATTACCAGATGCTGCAGAGCCAGCTTGAAGGGCAGGAAAACCGCATCCGCATCACGCTGCGTGACTACAACGGCGCGGTGCAGGAATATAACACCACGATCCGCACCTTCCCCGATGCCGTTGGCGCGAAGATTTTCTACGGCGCCAAGCCCATGGTCCCCTATCAGGCATCGACACCCGGCGCGGAAGTTGCCCCTAGCCTTGAAGGCAAGCTTTAGGAAATCGCCATGCTCGGCCAGACCGGGCGCCTGCCAACCCATCGCCTGACCAGGCTTGCTGCGCTGCTGCTGGCGGCGCTGTCAAGCCTGCTGGCGCTGCCGGCGCAAGCGCAGACGTTCCCTGAACTCACCGGCCGCGTAGTTGACGGCGCGAACATCATTCCGGACGATGTCGAAGCGCGACTGGTCCAGAAGCTCGACGGACTGGAGAAGCAGTCACAACGACAATTGGTGGTTGTGACTCTGCCGGATCTGCAGGGCTACGAGATTTCCGACTATGGCTATCAGCTCGGCCGCCATTGGGGCATCGGCGACAAGGAGCGCAATGACGGCGTGTTGCTGATCGTCGCACCGACGGAACGCAAGGTGCGGATCGAGGTCGGCTACGGTCTTGAACCGATCCTGACCGACGGCCTGTCATCGCTCATCATGCAGAACCAGATCGTTCCGGCTTTCAAGGCAGGCAATATGCCCGCCGGGATCGAAGCCGGTGCCGATGCGATCATCAAACAGCTTACCCTGCCTGCAGATGAGGCCGCCAAGGTCGCTCAGCAAGCGCAGGCCCAACCAAAGGCCGAAAAGTCCAACCCCTTGGCCGTCATATTCTTTATCTTCGTCTTTTTCATGCTCTTCATCCTGCCCGCTATCATCCGCTCGCGATCGGGCGGACGGCGCTATCGTGACGACAGCGGACTTGGCACGGTGGTCATGTGGTCGGTTCTGGAAGGCCTCGCACATGGCAGTTCAAGAGGCGGCGGCGGAGGTTTTTCTGGCGGGGGTTTTGGCGGCGGCGGCGGGTTCTCGGGCGGCGGCGGCAGCTTCGGCGGCGGCGGCTCCTCGGGCAGCTGGTAGGGGTACGACATGGCCAAGCAGATTCAGCTGACCGAAGCAGATCGGCACCGCGTAGCCGAAGCGGTGCGCGCGGCAGAGTCCGGCACGGCGGGCGAGATCGTGACCATCATTACCGACCGCTCAGACACCTACCATGACGTGGCGCTGGTCTGGTCGGCCGTGGCCGCGGTGCTGGCATTGGTGGCACTTGCCATCGCGCCCGACTTCTACCTGGGGCTATGGGACCGGTTTATCGGTGGCTGGACACTCGAATGGACGCCGCGCCAGTTGTTCGAACTGGCCGCCGTCGTCGCCGCGCTGAAGTTCGGCGCCACATGGCTGATCCTGTTGTGGAAGCCGCTGCGCCTGTGGCTCACCCCTCGCCCGATCCGTAACGCCCGCGTCCGCGCCCGCGCGGTCACCTGTTTCAAGGTCGGAGCCGAGCGGCGCACCCATGGTCGCACTGGCATCCTGATCTACTTGTCGATGGCGGAACACCGTGCGGAAATCGTCGCTGACGAAGCGATCACCGGTCAGGTCAACCCCGAGGTTTGGGGTCATGCCATGGCTTCGATGATCGCGGAAATTGCCAAAGGCAACACCGCTGATGGTCTGATCGCTGCCGCGCGGGAAGTCGGCGTCGTCCTCGCCGAACACTTTCCGCGCGCCGAGAACGACGTCAACGAACTGCCTGATCGGCTGATTGAGGTTTGATGACTGAAGAAACGATCGTCTGGCAGGGCAAGTTCATCACCGCGAAGGTGAATGGCAAGTGGGAATACGTCAGTCGCGCGCGGGGAATCCGGGCCGCTGTGATTCTCGCCATCGATGGCGGCCACGCCATCTTGGTCGAACAGTTCCGCGTGCCGCTAGACTGCAATTGCATCGAACTGCCCGCCGGCCTGATCGGCGACGGCGACGACGCTGACGAGGAAGACCTCACCGCCGCCGCGCGCGAACTGGAGGAGGAAACCGGCTACCGCGCCGGCCAGATGGAATCACTAGGCGAATTCTGGTCGTCGCCGGGCATGGTGACGGAAAGCTATTCGCTGATCCGGGCGCATGACCTCGTCAAGGTGAGTGAGGGCGGCGGGACCGAGAGTGAGAACATCACCGTCCATCGCGTCGCGCTTGACCGGCTAGAAGACTTCATTGCCGAGCGCCGCGCTCTGGGTGACGCGATCGACGGCAAGCTGCTTATGCTGATGGGGCCCAGACTTCTCGGTTAGCACGCCTGCTCGGCTAGAGCGTCTTGATGATCCCCGAGAAATCGACCCCGCCGTTTCCGGCATCGACCCACGCTTGGTAAAGCTCCTTGGCGCGCTTGCCCATTTCGGCGTCGACACCGGCGGTGCCGGCAGCTTCCATAGCCAGCGTCAGATCCTTGAGCATCAGCGCGGCGGCGAAACCGGGCTTGTAGTCATTGTCCGCCGGACTTTGCGGGCCTGCGCCCGGCACCGGGCAATAACTCGTCATCGACCAGCACTGGCCCGATGAGACCGAGGCGATGTCATAGAAGATCTGCGGATCGAGCCCGAGCTTCTGCGCCATGGCAAAGGCCTCGCAGGTGCCGATCATGTGGATGCCGAGCAACATGTTGTTGCAGATTTTTGCCGCCTGCCCCGCCCCGCTGGCGCCCGCGTGGATCACCGCCTTGCCCATCTTGGCGAGGATCGGCTCCGCACGCGCAAAACCTTCGTCGCTGCCGCCGACCATGAAGGTCAGTGTGCCCGCATTGGCCGCTGCGATGCCGCCGGAAACTGGGGCGTCGACCATTTCGTAGTCGGCGGAACTCGCAGCTTCGGCAACCTTCTTGGCAGTCGCGACATCGATGGTCGAGCAATCGAGCAGGATTGCCGACTTCGGCGCGACACCGATCAGGTCAGCCGTATAGACGGCGTCAACGATCTTCCCATTGGGCAGCATCGAAACGACAGCATCAACGCCTTCCACCGCCTCGCGCGCCGCCGTGAATGTCGTGCATCCATTCTCTCGCGCGTATTCCAGCGCCGCTGCCGACAAGTCGAAAGCGCGCACATCGTGCCCCGCCTTGACGAGATTCGCGGCCATGCCGCCGCCCATGTTGCCAAGGCCGATGAAAGCGATCTTCATGGGATCAGCGCCCCTGCCAGACGCCGGGACGCTTCTCGACGAAGGCGCTCATGCCCTCGGCCTTGTCAGCCGTGGCGACGGTGATCTGGAAGACGCGGCGTTCGTGCAGAAGGCCGTGCTCGAGCGTGGTCTCGAATGCGGCGTTGACGAGTTCCTTGTTGGCGATCGCGGCGAGCGGCGGCATAGCGGCGATCTCGGCCGCGGCCTTGAGCGCGGTATCGAGCAATTCCTCGTGCGGCACGACCCGGCTGACGAGGCCCGAACGCTCGGCTTCTGCGGCATCCATCATGCGGCCCGTCAGGCACATGTCCATCGCCTTGGCCTTGCCCACGGCCTTGGTCAGCCGCTGCGAGCCGCCCATGCCGGGTACGACGCCCAGCTTGATCTCCGGCTGGCCAAAGCGCGCCTTTTCCGAGGCAATGATAAAGTCCGCCATCATGGCGACTTCGCAGCCGCCGCCCAAAGCGAAGCCGTTCACCGCCGCGATCCACGGCTTGCGCACGGCGTGCACGATGTGGCTGGTCCACTTCGAGAAGAAGTCGTGCTTGTAGAAGTCAACCGCGTCCTTCTCGACCATTTCCTTGATGTCGGCGCCGGCGACGAAGGATTTGTCACCCGAACCGGTGAGCACGGCGCAGAGCTGCGACGGATCTGCCTCGAATTTGCCGAAGGCGTCGATCAGCTCGTCGAGCACCTGGCTGTTGAGCGCGTTCAGCGCCTGCGGGCGGTTGATCGTGATCAGCGTGACCGCGCCGCGCTGTTCCGTGAGGATGGTTTCATAGCTCATAGGGGTTTCCATTCCTGATCAGCGGGGAGCGGCGCGAAGATCGAAGCGATCAGGTCATTGCTGACCTCTTCGGGGGTGGCCGGGTCCCACTTGGGATCGTTGGTCTTCTCGACGATGAGCGCGCGCACGCCTTCGGCAAAATCGGGCCGGGTCAGCACGCGCGCGGCGATGCGATATTCCATCGCCATGTTTTCGGCGAAGTCGGCGCATTCCAGGCTGTCATGCAGCTGACGTAGCGCCACCTTGCAAGTCTGTGGGCTCTTGGTGCGCAGGGTGGCGAGTTCCTTCAGGGCCCAATCGCTGTCGTCGGCGGCAAGGCTGGCAAGGATGTCTTCGTAGCGGTCAGAAGCGAAATGCCGGGCTATCTGCGCGGCATGGGCCTCGATCCGCGCAGGCGGCGGTGTTACTGACAGAGCGGCGAGCACTTGCCCCGGTTCGTGGCCCTGCTCGATACGCGCCTTGGCTTCGGCCAGCGCGTCGGAAGGCAGGTAGTGGGTCGCAAGACCGGTCCACAGACACTCCGCCCCGTCGAGCCGCGTGCCAGTGAGCGCAAGGAACTGACCCATCCGCCCCGGCAGGCGCGAAAGGTGCCATCCGCCGCCAACGTCCGGGAACAGGCCTATGCCGGTTTCTGGCATGGCAAAGCGCGTATTTTCGGTCGCCACGCGGAACCGCGCAGGCTGCGAAATGCCGACGCCGCCGCCCATCGTGATGCCATCCATGAAGGCGATCACCGGCTTGAGGTACGTCATCAGCAGGTGGTTGAGCTGGTATTCCTCATAGAAGAACTGCAAGCCGGAAACGCCGCCATCGTTCAGCGCGGAATTGCGGAGCAGGTTGATGTCGCCGCCCGAACAGAAGCCCCTGCCCTCGCTGTGATCGATGATCACGGCGTGGACGGCGTCATCGCCGCGCCATGCAAGCAGCGCCTCGGTCATCGCGTGATCCATACCCTGCGTCAGGGCATGGATCGCCTTGGGCCGGTTGAGCGTGAGATAACCGGCGACGCCTTCGCGCCGGACGATCAGCTCGTCTGTGATCACTTCAGAAGGTCCCGCCCGATGATCATCCGCATCACCTCATTCGTCCCTTCGAGGATCCGGTGGACGCGCAGGTCGCGCCAAAAGCGCTCGATCGGATAGTCACGCAGGTAGCCATAGCCGCCGAACATCTGCAGCGCCTTGTCGACGATCTCGCTGCCGCTGTCGGAGGCGAGCTTCTTTGCCATGGCAGAGAAGCGGCTCTTGTCGGGTGATCCGGCAGTCACCTTGGTCGCCGCGAGGTAAAGCAGAGCGCGCGCCGCCTCTAGATCCGTCGCCATGTCAGCCAGCGTGAACTGCGTGTTCTGGAATTCGGCAATCGCCTTGCCGAACTGGCTGCGATCCTTGACGTACTGCACCGCCTCATCAAGGCAGCGCTGCGCCCCGCCGAGCGAGCAGGCACCAATGTTGATACGCCCACCATCAAGTCCCGCCATGGCGAACTTGAAGCCATCACCCTCTTCGCCGACGCGATTGGCAACCGGGACTTTCACGTTGTCAAACACAACCTGCGCGGTCGGCGAGGCGTTCCAGCCGAGCTTCTTTTCCGGCGCGCCAAACGAAAGCCCCGGCGTGTCTTTGTCCACCACAAGACATGAAATTCCCTTTGGACCATCACCCCCGGTGCGGACCATCACCACATAGACGTCGTTGACACCGCCGCCCGATATGAACTGCTTGGTGCCATTGATGACATAGTGATCGCCGTCGAGCCGCGCGGTCGTCTTTAGCGCCGCCGCGTCCGATCCCGAGCCGGGTTCGGTCAGGCAGTAAGATGCGATCTTCTCCATCGAGACCATTTCAGGCAGGTAACGCGCCTTCAGCTCGTCGCCGCCGAAGGTGTCGATCATCCACGCCGCCATGTTGTGGATCGAGATGTAGGCGCTGGTCGCCGGGCAGCCATAGGCCATGGCTTCCATGATCAGTGCCGCCTCAAGCCGGCCAAGCCCGATGCCGCCCATTTCCTCGGACACATAGATCGCGCCGAAGCCCAGTTCGCCGGCGGCCTTCCACACGTCGATCGGGTAGTGGTGCTCTTCGTCCCACTTCGCCGCAAAAGGCGTAATGCGATCAGCGGTGAATTTGCGCGCCATATCCTGAATGGCGAGCTGGTCTTCGTTGAGGTCAAATTGTCCGGTCATGGTCAGCCGATCAACTCGATGATATCTTTGCCGAACAGCACTTCATCGCTCGGCAACTCCTTGGTCTTGGCCAGCGGCTTCGACACCCAGGTTACGTTGACCAGATCGGCCCAGGTGATGTTGTTGTTCGTCGCGTTGCCGCCCCACGAACCGCAGCCCAAGCTGAAAGTCTGGCGCATGCCGTTCCACAGGTTGCCCGAGTTCGAGGCCGACTGCGGCTGGTTGACCATGACGCGGCTGGTCTTTGTGCCCATGGCCAGCTTGAGGATGTTATCGTCCGAGCGCGAATAGATGCCGCACGAGTGGCCCTGGCCCTGATAGGCCTGAATCTCGTTTGTCAGCGCGATGGCCTCGTCGATGTCCTTGGCGCGGTACAGCGCCATGGTGACAGTCATCTTCTCGCCCGAGAACGGGTAGTCCGCACCGGCGCCGGTTTCCGGAACGATGAAGAATATCTTGCCTTCCGGCAGGCCGAAACCGGCCATTCCGGCGATCTTTTCCGCCGGCTGGGCCACGGCATTGGCATTGATCAGGCCGTTGTTCCAGATCACGCCCTGCAGCTTGGCCTTCTCGTCCTCGTTGACGACATAACCGCCCTGATGGACCAGCTTTTCAAGCATCTCGTCATAGATCGCATCGAGCAGGATCACGGCATTGTCGGACGAGCACGAGGCCGCAAGGTCGAGCGTCTTGGAAATGCGGATCTTCTCAGCTGCGTCATCCAGATCGGCGGTTTCATCGACCGTGATCACGGCATTGCCAACGCCGACGCCGAGCGCCGGGGTGCCCGACGAATAGGCTGCCTTGACCATCGGCGTGCCGCCGGTGGCAAGGATGCGGTCGCACTGTCGCATCACTTCGTTGGTCCTTTCGACCGAGGGCGTTTCGATCGGGATCACCAGATCGGCAGGGGCGCCCATCTTGACCAGCGCATCGCGCATCAGGTCGCAGATGATCTTGTTGGTGATCTTCGCGCGCGGGTGCGGGCAAATGATGATCGAGTTGCGGCCCTTCACCGCCGAGATCGCCTTGATCACCGGAGTCGCCTCAGGATTGGTCGAAGGCGACAACGCGCCGATCACGCCGATCGGCTTGACGATCTTGATCAGGTTACGGACCGGATCTTCCTCGATCACGCCAACCGACTTATCGTCGATGATGTCCATCAGCGTGGCACGGGTCTTGCGGAAGATCTTGAGGTACTTGCCGTCGTAATTGCCCAGCTGCGTCTCATCGACAGTATGCTGCGCGATCATTTCGGCGGTCGATTCCTTGGCCACGGCCCAAACCATGCCCCTGATCCAGCGATCGACCTGCTCCTGCGTGGCATCGGCGATCTGCTCTTGCGCAGCGCGGCTGCGGGCGATGAGATCAGCGATTTCCTTCGCTTCGGGCGTATCGGCGATCTGGGGGGCAAGTGCCATTGGTCGAATCCTCAGGTTGTCATTTGGGCACGCGCACGTGCGATTTAATCGATCGATTAAGCTACTGCCGATTCTGTCCGGCATTGGCAAGATTTTTCCGCCGGTCAGGCGAGCATCGAACCCAGGCGCTGGCGAACAATCGCCTCTGCATCACCGATGATCCGGTCAATCAGGTCCTGACAGGTCGGTATATCATGGATCAGCGCCTGGATCATGCCTGCCCAGAAGATCCCGCCCTCGGTATCGCCCGACTTGAGCATTTCCGCGCCCTTCCGGCCGGCAACCATTTCGCGGACATCCTCAAACTTGGCGTCGGGCTTCTTGAGGCGCTGCACGACCTCGTCAGACACGCCGTTCTTCCCGACGCGCGCGGTGTTATGGAGCGAACGGAAGATCAGGTTCGTGCCCCGCTCGTCATTCTCTACGTACTTCTGCTTGATGTTGGGATGGATCGGCGCTTCCTGCGTGGCGCAGAACCGCGTGCCCATGTTGATGCCGTCGGCGCCCAGCGCCAGTGCCGCAACCAGACCGCGGCCGTCGCCGATGCCGCCGCTGGCGAGCATGGGGATCTTCACCTTGTCGGCGGCTGCCGGGATCAGGATCAGGCCCGGAATGTCATCCTCGCCCGGATGGCCGGCGCATTCGAAGCCATCGATCGAGATGATGTCGCAGCCGTTGCGCTCGGCCGAGAGCGCGTGGCGCACTGCCGTGCATTTGTGCAGGATGGTGATGCCGTGCGGCTTCATCATCGCCCACAGCTCGCGCACTTCGGCGGTGCCGGCAGTCTCGACGATCTTGATTCCGGCATCGATAACCGCCTGGGCATAGGACTTGTAGTCAGGCGGCGTGATTGACGGCAATACGGTGATGTTCACGCCGAATGGCTTCGAAGTCATCGACCGGCAACGCTCGATCTCGTCGCGCAATGCTTCGGCGCTGGGCTGCGTGAGCGCAGTGATGATGCCGAGTCCGCCGGCGTTGGAAACCGCGCTGGCCAGCTCCGCATAGCCGACGTGCATCATGCCGCCCTGGACGATCGGGTGCTCTATACCGAGCATTTCGGTGACGCGGGTCTTGAACGGCATGGGAGCTCCCCTGAAGAGTGATTTCCCCGCCGATACGCCCAGGCGCGGGCAAATCCAATCGCCCCGCCGAAATCGGTCTTACCTGCGCGCGCAATATCGCCGCGCCAGAACGGCGCAAACGACCAGCTGGATCTGGTGGTAAAGCAGCAGCGGAATGAGGATGAGGCCAAGCGCCGGCGATGCGCCGAAGATCACCTTGCCGATCGGCGCTCCGTTGGCGAGGCTCTTTTTTGAGCCGCAGAACACGGCGGCGATCTCGTCCTCAGTGCTGAGCCCCATGGCGCGGCTTGCCAGGGTCGTCACGATCAGCGCGACTGCGAGCAAAGCCGAACACAGGACGGTCATAAACAATATCGCCAGTGCATGATCACGGCCCCACAGCCCAGCAAGCGCCGCGTCACAGAACGCGACGTAGACGATGAGCACGATGACCGCGCGGTCTGCCTTGCCGACGATAGCCTTATGCCGGTCAAGCGCGGACCCGATGAATCCCCGGCACAGTTGACCAAGAACAAAGGGCAGCAGCAGCCTGGCAAAAATGCCGCCAATCTGCGAGGCAACGGGCGTAACCTGCGCCCCGCCCGCCACCACCAGTGCCAGCAGCAGCGGCGTGAGCACCATGCCCAGCAGGCCCGACAGCGTGGCATTGAAGATCGCCGCCGCAACATTGCCCCGCGCCAGCGCGGTCATCGCGACTGAGGACGAGATGGTCGACGACGTCACGCAGAGGAAAAAGAAGCCGAGTCGCAGCTCTGGACCCAAGACGCCTTCCAGCGCGTGCCACACTCCGAGGCCGATCAGCGGAAACAGGGCGAAGGTGCAGGCCTGCACCAGCGCATGAAGCCGCCAGTTCGTCGCCGCGCTTCGCATTGATGCAGGTGAAACCGCCGCGCCGTGCAGAAAGAAGACCAGCGCCACGCCAAGATTGGTGACCATGCCCATCGCCAATTGGCCGTCTGAAGCACCGATGGTGGGCGCGGCAAAGGCCAGCGCCACAGCGGCGGCAATCGCGATCAGGAATCCGTCAGGCTTCATGACGCTCCTCATGGCAAGCCGGGCAATGCGCGGCTCATATGCAAAATATGCAAAAGGCCACCCTGACGGATGGCCCTTTGGGAAAATGGTGCGCCCGGAACGATTCGAACGTCCGACCCTCAGATTCGTAGTCTGATGCTCTATCCAGCTGAGCTACGGGCGCGTTGGAGTGGCGCACATAGGCAGGTCATCCGGTCTTGGCAATGCTCTTTTTTGCTTCTTTCGCCATGAATTCGAGCAATTGGTGCGCAAGTGGATAATCGAGCGGCGGCATCGCCAGTCGGGCGAGCGCATCTGCCGCGATCCAGGCGATTTCCTCCCCGTCGAGGCACTGCGGCTGGCCGCTCCAGGCGCGGCAAGCAAACAGGGTGATTGCCACCGGTGATTGCTCACCAACGGGCAGATGAGCGCCATCGGCGTAACCCGCCTGACAGAGATCTGCGGGTGTGATGCCGATTCCAAGCTCCTCCGCAATCTCCCGCACCAACGCCCCGGCAATGGTTTCCCCCGCCTCTACTTTGCCGCCCGGGAATTCCCATAGGCCGCCATGCATTGATGATTCACGCCGCCGCTGCATGAGCACGAAGCCGCGATCATCTATCAATGCCAAAGCCACCACAGGCACCGCTGTCGGAAATTTTTCCAATCTCACGCCTCTTCGTAACCCTATTTTAACCGGTCACCCAGCAAATGGGTTCATCGCTGAACTGGACGGCAAGTTAAACATGCAGATCAAGTCCATTCTTTGTCGCATCATGGCTGACACCCGGGGAGCAACCGCCATTGAATATGGCCTGCTCGTTGGAATGATTGCCATGGCCGCGGTTCTGGGAATGGACGGGTTTGCAAGTGAAGTCGAAAAAATGTGGCACAAGGTAGAAACCGGGCTTCAGTAATTCGACTTAACCTTTCTTCAATACCTGCCTTCTAATTCAGTGATTGCGCTCTACCGGTGGGACGGGACGAGCTGGGTTAAACAAGACTGCTACTGGAGACCAAATCATGAAGTTCATCAACAACCTGTTCCGTGACGAAGCTGGTGCAACCGCTATCGAATACGGCCTCATCGCTGCTCTCATCGCCGTCGCCATCATGTCGACGATCGGTGGCCTCGGCACCGAACTGAACAAGACCTTCTCGAAGACTTCTTCGGCAATGAGCTCGACCAACGCCTAATAGCGGGTCAAGTTCGACAAGATTTGGGGCGGCAGGTTTACCTGCCGCCCCTTTTCTTTGTCTGTCGCCAAGTTGTTTAATATGAACTTTCGTTAGGGAAATCTCTTTAGTCCGCTTTTAACCTTATGAGCGAAAACGGCATGGACTCTTCCGGGGAGCGGAAAGAGCAAAGTCCCACCCTCCGAACCATGGAGACCGCATATGTCGTTCGTCACAAAGATCCTTCGCGATGAAACCGGCGCTACTGCCATCGAATACGGCCTGATCGCCGCTCTGATTGCTGTTGCGATCATGACCACGATTGGCGGTCTCGGCACCGAGCTCGACAAGACCTTCTCGAAGACTTCTTCGGCAATGTCTTCGACCAACGCCTGATAAACAGCCCTGAAAAACAGGGGTTGCAATGGAAGGGGAGCGGTGCAATCCGCGCCCCTTTTTTGCGTTATCAGTATACGACCAGCTTGATCTTCTGGCCGGGGGTCAGCTTCGATGTCGAGGTCAACCCGTTGAGCACCAGGAACCGGTCGAGCTTGTAATCGGTGTAGGCCATCCTGGCGGAAAGCGACTGCACAGTGTCGCCGGAACGCACGGTCACCACCGAGAGCCGGCGCGGCTTGATTGCTGCGGCATCGGTTGCCGAAATCCGCCGCATCGATGCGAACATCGGATCGAACGACTGCGCCGCACCGGCCTTGGCCAGTGTGACGAAATGGAACGCTTGCGAATTTGAAAGTTCATAGGCGAAGACCACGGCATCAACCTGGCCGCTCGACGAGTTCACCCGCGCAGCGCCGTAAGCCGCCGGAATGCCATTCACGGTCGTGCGCTGGACGGTGCGCGGATCAATTGTCTGCCCCTGCCCTGCGAGTCCGCTGAATACCGAGCGGACGTAGTTGTCGAGATTGCCGCCATAGGCCGCGCTGGTCAGTTCCGCCTGGCCCGACTGTCCGGTGATCGCAACGGCGCGCGTGCCGTTGGTCATGTAAAAGCCCTGGGGTGCGTCAAAGCTGAAGCGGAAATCGGGGTGCGTGAAGCGCCGACCTTCGATGATCCCCTGTTTCGGATCGTCATCCATCATCATGCCATTGACACCGGCGAGGAAACGATCGCGGTTGGTCTTGCCGGTGGCCGACCCGGCCCTTGCCAGTGCCGCCTTGATACGCGGGGCATCGGACGGGTGAGTCAACGCCCATTCCGGCACCTTCGTCGCCGCGCGGCCCTGAATGCGCGCTTCAAGCGCATTTTCGTTGGCCAGCGCCTGCAGCACCGTACCCATGGCGCGCGGATCGTAACCGCCGCGCTTGAGGTATTCGACGCCGAGATTGTCCGCCTCGGTTTCCTGGCTGCGTGAATACTTGAGCGTCAGAAGCTGCGAGCCCTGCAACAGGCCCTTCTGCACCACGCCGCCAATGGCATTGTTCCCCAGCACTGCTCCAGCAAGCACAGACCCCAGCACGCCGATAACGGTATTACGCGTCGCCGCGCTCTGCCGTTTGTTCGAGTGACGGGCGACGACGTGGCCGACTTCATGGCTCAGCACGCCGGCGAGTTCGGCCTCGTTATTCATCAGCCCGACCAGATCGCGGGTAACGTAGATATAGCCGCCCGGAATGGCGAAGGCGTTGTTCACCGGTGAATTGAGCAGGGTCACGGTAAAGTCAGACCGCGCATTGCTGAGACCGGAGTAGATCGCGACGTCCTTGCCGATGCCTTCTACATAGGCAGCCTGCGGACCGCTTACCGCGCCGCCGAATTCCTCAAGCAGTTGCGGATGCGCCTTGGCCCCCTGTTCCTTGTCAGACTGGCTGATCGATTGGGCGTTCTGGGCGCTGGCCACAGTTGGCAGAAGGGCGAGCGCGCCGGCGCTGGCCATGAGAACAAGCGTTTCGCGGCCAGTCATCTTTTGGACGGTCATGGGGTATCTCCTCTGCGAGTCGGCGAAACGCCGCAACTTTTCAAAAGTTGCAGCCCCAAGCCTGCCGGGACGCGCAAAAGCGAACCCGGTTCAGGAACGACCAATACGCAGAAATCGCTCTTCGCGCAGCCTGATCCGGTCGTTGCCCGGAATTTTTGCAAGTGTATCAAGTTCCTCGCCGATCACTCCGGCAAGCCGCTGGGCGGTAAGCGCGGGGTCGCGGTGGGCGCCGCCGACAGGCTCGGGAACGATCCGGTCAATCACGCCAAGCCGTTCGAGGTGCTGGGCAGTTACCTTCATTGCTTCGGCCGCGTCGGGCGCCTTTTCGGGCGTGCGCCACAGGATCGAACTCGCGCCCTCGGGCGAAATCACCGAGTAGACCGAGTGTTCGAGCATCAGTACGCGTTCGGCAGAGGCCAGCGCCACAGCGCCGCCTGAACCGCCCTCGCCCACGATCACCGAGACCATCGGCACCGGCAGCGACAGGCAGGCTTCGGTCGAACGGGCAATGGCCTCGGCCTGCCCGCGCTCTTCGGCCTCGACACCCGGGAATGCGCCCGAAGTATCAACCAGCGTCACGACCGGCAGGCCGAACCGTCCGGCCAACTCCATCAGGCGAATCGCCTTGCGATAGCCCTCGGGCTTGCCCATGCCGAAGTTGTGGCGGATGCGGGTAGCCGTATCGTGGCCCTTTTCATGGCCAATCAGCATGACGCGGCGACCATCGAGCCGGGCAAACCCGCCAAGGATAGCCTCATCCTCGCCAAAATAGCGATCTCCCCCCAGCGGCATGAATTCGGTGAAAGCAAGACGCACGTAATCGACAAAGTGCGGCCGCATGGGATGACGGGCGACCTGCGTTTTCTGCCAAGGGGTCAGCGCGCCATAAGTGCTCGATAGCAGGGCAGCGCTTTTCTTCTCGAGCCGGGCGATCTCGCTGGCCAGGTCGACGTCACCATCGGCGGCCAATGTGCGCAGTTCAGCGATGCGGGCTTCAAGCGCGGCGAGCGGTTTTTCGAATTCGAGGTAAGAGACCATGGCTCGCCTCTAATCGCGGCTGCGATGCGCGGCAAGGGGATGACGCCCATTGACCAGTGCAACAAGTCGCGCGGCGTCAACATGCGTGTAGATTTGCGTTGTCGAAATGTCGGCGTGACCCAGCAATGTCTGAAGCACGCGCAGATCGGCCCCGCCCTCAAGCAGGTGCGTGGCAAAGGCATGGCGCAAGACGTGCGGAGAGACCTTCTCGGGCGCGAGACCTGCCCGCAAGGCCAGATCCTTGAGCATCTGGAACAGCCGAACCCGCGTGAGATGGCCCGATTTGCCGCGCGACGGAAACAGGTGCTTGCCGCCGTCGACACTCAAGTCGAGCCAACGGGACAGGGCCTGCTTGGCCCGGGTGCTGACCGGAACGAGCCGCTGCTGGCCGCCCTTGCCGGTAATATGCAGGAACGGCGCATCGCGGGGCACGGCATTCAGCGGCAAAGATACTAATTCGGTGGCGCGCAGTCCTGATCCGTAGAGCAGTTCGAGCAGTGCCAGCATCCGCACGGCCTCGGGCTTGTCTGATTCGGCCTCAACTTCGGCGAGCGCGAACAGGGCATCGACATCGCCGTGGCCCAGAAGCTTCGGCAAGGGCCGCCGTGTCCGGGGCCGGGGAAGCGCTGGTGAAGGATCGTCCTCACGCAGGCCCTCGTCCTGAAGAAAGGCGTAGAACTGGCGAAGCGCAGAACATTTGCGCGCGAGGCTGGACGGGGCCAGCGCGCTCCACGCGGCGCCCAGTTTGCCAAGAGCTTCGGGGCTGGCAGCAGCGATGTCTCCGACGATTTCCTCCGCCCCTTCAAGGTCGCGGCGATAAGCGGCAATCGTGTTCACCGCAGCGCCGCGTTCGGCGGCGAGCATGGCGAGGAAGGATGCGACCGGATCGGACGTGATCAGGCCCTCGCCACGGCTTCGGCAGCGATCATCCGGGCCTCTGCACGAAGGCCAACCCGGTCAAGCGCGGCGACGATGTGATAGAGATGGCGCGAGGTCATCTTGCTCCACGTCGGCCCCTGCATGCCGACCCCTGCGAGGAAGGCGACCAATCCCGGATTGTTGACGGCGGCCGCCTGTTCAATCGCCTGCGCCCAGCGGCTGTCAGCGGCAAGCGAGAAGCCCATGTCGCTGGCGAGATCGTTGCCGGTTTGTTGCGAAATGCGCCGCAATCCGGCCAGTCCGGCGACCAACATCCGGGTTTTCGCCTGCTCCTCACTCTCATCAGCGTCACGGAACGTATCGATCTGATCGCGCGACACCTCGGCCGTTCGGTTAGCTTGAGCGAGCGCGAGCAAGGCCCAGCCCTCGCTGCCATTGGGAACGACTGCGCCCCATTTGACCGCGTTTTCATCAAGCCCGGCGGATAGCATCGATGCGATCAGGCCGGGTGATTCCTCGATAAACTCGCTCGAAACCGGCAGGCGGGCGGCGGCATAGGCGGTAAGGACCTGCCGCGAATAGAACTGCAGCGGCGTAGAGCGATCACCCCACAGCGCCGTAATCGCCGCGACCTTTTCCTTGTCGGACGCCGCGAGATAGGCCGCCTGCAACTGTCCCGCCCGGCTTGCCCAGTCGCCCGAGCCACCAAGCGCGAAGACCTGGCTGTAAAGGTCGACCATTGCCGCGCTCGACAGCACGCCCTGCCCTGCGGCAAAATCGGCAGCCGAGGCGCGCAGTTCGAGCGGCGCAAAAGGCGAACTCGCCGGATTGGCGCGCAGCGAGGCAGGCGAAGAGGCGGTCAGGCTTGCCGGCGGCTCTAGCCCCACGGCGAGCGCGAGGTTGTAGCGCAGCGGAGTCATCCCCTCGACGCCGTCCCATTCGATCTTAACCGCGCGCTGACCGCGGTTGGCGGCGCCGGCGTATTTCTGAGCGAGGAGCACGTCGATCCGCTCCACACCGCTACCGGGCGTCAGGCGATCGAGCACGGTCATCGCGCGACTGCCTTCGCCCGAATAGGCGCTGCAGATCGCCTGGAAAACCTTCCACTGGTTGTCCTTGCGCACGCCGCCCTGAAAGGTGACGACCGGGCAGGCACCCGTAAAATCGCCGGTCTGGACATAGGCATCAAGTGCCGCCTGACTGAGCGCCGGAGAATAATTCGCCGCGTCAATATCCTGAACCAATTCACGCGCCGCCGCGCCCTCACCCATGCGCACCAGCAACGCGGCTCGCAGAGCGGCGAACTCAGCGGGCGCCATGCCGGCGGGCGCATCAAGCCGCGAGGCCAGCGCGCGGCGGAGCAGAATGTGGCCCCAGCGCGAAACCAGTTGGCCGTTGTTGCCCGCGAGGGCCGCACGCACCAGCGAGGCGTTCTGCCCGGCAAAGGTCCACGAAGGCAGGCCGCCCTCACTTTCATCCAGAACACCTAGCCGCTTCATTTCACGGCGTGCGCCGGCGGGAACGTCGAACTTCGGTTTGTTGCCAAGCAGCGTGGCAAGCTCTTCCGGCGACATCTTTTCGATGCGGTCGAGCGAAGGAATGTTGGCAGGAAGCGTTACACTACCACCCGAAGGCGCCGAACGCCCCGGGATCGCCTGTACAACCGGCGAGGAGATCGTCGTCGGCCCGCCGGAATTGGCCGGTGCCTGCGGCGCGGCTTTGGGCTGCGGCTTGTCAAAACCGGGCGGGAGCAGCGATTCGGGGCCTTGCTGCGCAATGGCGATCGCCGAAGTGACGAGCAGCGAGGCTGCAAGCGCGATACGGGCCTGTTTCACTTGGGTTGCTCCGGAACCGTGACGTCCTGCGACATCGGGCGCAGCTCACGTTTGCCGCCGTCAATCCAGGCCCAGATCACCAGAACCAGCACGACCAACGCTGTTACAGCCAATATTCGATCCCTGCCTGCGAGCATCGCCACGCCGAACCACTCCCCGGAAAGCTTGCGCCCTTCCCTATCGCATCTATAGGCGGGCCTGCAATGGAACATGAAACAATCATGCCCGGAACTGCCGAAATTTCGGCGCTGGTCCAGCGGATTGACCGGCCAATCGTGCTTGTGGGCATGATGGGCGTAGGCAAATCGACGATTGGCCGCAAGCTTGCGAGCTTGCTGCACCTCGCCTTCGTCGACGCTGACGACGCGATTGAGGAAGCGGCGCACATGACGATCAGCGACATGTTCGAACTTTATGGCGAGGCCAGTTTCCGCGACGGCGAACGGCGCGTAATCGCCCGCCTGATCGGCGAGGCTGGCGAAAAGCCGAAGGTCATCGCCACCGGCGGCGGCGCCTTCTGCAACCCGGAAACCCGTGCGCTGATCCTGGACCGGGCGATAACCGTCTGGCTCGACAGCGATGTTGACGTGCTGGTCGAACGCGTTGGCCGCAAGGATAACCGTCCCCTGCTGCGGGGCGGCGATCCGCGCGAAATCCTCGCTCGGCTGCGCTCGGAGCGCGAACAATTCTATGCCGAAGCCCCGATCCGGGTGAAGAGCGGCAATGTCCCGCATGCGCACGCACTGGCGCAAGTGGTGAAGGAGATCGACGCATGGCTGTGATCGCGGTTTCGCTGGCGGGGCGGCCTTATAACGTCCGTGTCCAGCGCGGCTTGCTCGGCGACATTGCGCAGGCTTGCGGGCCACGTTTGCGCAAGGCCGTGGTGCCAATCGTGACCGATGCCAATGTCCATGCCGCATGGGGCGCAGCGGTCGAAGCGTCGTTGCTCGCCGCCGGAAAGCAGCCCGCATGGCGCGTGCTTTCCCCGGGCGAAAAAACCAAGTCGTGGGAATCGCTGTCCGCGCTGGTCGACTGGCTGCTTGAACTCGAAGTCGAGCGCGGCGATCACATCATCGCGCTGGGCGGCGGCGTCATCGGCGATCTCACCGGATTTGCCGCGTCCATCCTCAAGCGCGGCTGCAACTTCATACAGGTGCCGACCACGCTGCTGGCGCAGGTCGATTCAAGTGTCGGCGGCAAGACGGCGATCAATACGGCAGCGGGCAAGAACCTTGTCGGCGCGTTCCACCAGCCATCGCTGGTGTTGGCCGATCCCGATGCACTCGATACCCTGCCCCCGCGCGAAGTTCGCGCCGGCTATGCAGAGGTCGTGAAATACGGCCTGCTAGGCGATGCGGCGTTCTTTGACTGGTGCGAGGCGAATGGACCGGCGCTGCTTGCGGGCGATGCGCAGGCCCGCGAAACCGCCATTGCCGCTTCGGTTGAAGCCAAGGCGCGCGTTGTGGCCGAGGATGAGCGCGAGACGACCGGCGCGCGGGCTTTGCTCAATCTTGGTCATACCTTCGGACACGCGCTAGAGGCACAGACCGGCTTTTCCGACCGCCTGCTGCACGGCGAGGGCGTGGCCATGGGCATGGTTCTGGCGGCACGCTATTCGGCGCGGCGCGGACTGATGGCGGCTGCTGAGGCTGATCGCATTTCAGCCCATTTCGCCGCGACCGACCTGCCGCACAGATTGTCCGCGCTAGGGCTCAATTGCGCGGGCGAAACGCTGGTCCAGCACATGCTGCACGACAAGAAGATGGACGCGGGCACCCTGCCCTTTGTCCTGATGCGCGGCATCGGTTCCGCGTTTCTCGCGAAGGACGTCGAGTTGGCAGATGTAGCTCGGTTCCTCGATGCGGAACTTGCAGTCTGATCAGCCGAATACGGCGACCGATTGCATTCCTGACACCACCGGCTCGCCATCGGCATTCCACAGGCCCATGTGCTGGCTGGAGCAGCCACGTTCTGAATAGTCAGCGCTCGATCGCAGCAACCACCACCCGTCGCGCGTTATTGGCGCGGGAGTGAGCAGGTTGGCGATCCAGGTCATCGAACTGACCGGAGTGGCCGGCGTCAAGAGCGGCAGAATTCCCGGCGGCAGGGCATCGGCGACGAGCAGGACCTCGACCATCGGATCGAGCGCCGCACGGTCCTTCAACCGCACCCACCAACAGATTTCCGCGCTCTTGCCCTCGGCTTTCGGCAGGGCAAAACGGACCTCGAAATTGCAGCGCAGGAACACCGGCATATGCGGATGGGGTTCGAACTCGCGGCCTTCCTCAGGCACTAGTAGCCCGGCGGGCGGCACTTGACGATTGAGATGCACGGCTGAGTTCACCGGGCCCATGAAGACAAACGTCGCGTTCAGCGTGCAGGCCCCGCCGCAAGTGATCTCGGCGCTAATCCAGGTCGCATTCTTCCCCTTGCGGAGCACACGTGCGCGGACTTCGGCCTCGCCACTCGCCGGCCCGACGAAACTGACAGAGGCGGAGCGCAGCGGCGGCAGCCCCTCGCCCCCCATGCGCATGGCGGCGGCCAAGGCCAATGCCGCCGAGAATCCGCCATAGGCGGTACGCCCCTGCAACCAACCTTCCGGAACGGTGACGTTGAAGTCATCCTCAGATTCTTCGGCGCACGCAAGCAGATCGGCAAAGGTCATGGCAAAATATCAACGCAGTCGAATTCGGCCAGGACGGCCTTGCGCAGCAATGTGCGGTGACAGCACGACGGGTCGCGCTCATAGCAGAGCAGCGCTGTCCGATCCTTCGCAGCGAGGTCGGCAAGCGCTGCGCCCTGCGCCATGGCTTCGGGCAGTTCCATTTGCCCGGCGTATATGCGCTTGAGGTCCGCAAGTTTGCCTGCGCGCGCTGCTTCGCGCCCCGCAGCCGGAGTGCCGAGCGCGCGGAAGTGGGTGTAACTGATGCCCGCTTCGGCCAGGTTCGCCGCCAGCGCGGTCTTCGAAAAACCCGGACGGCGCGATGCGGCAATTGCGCGAACATCAGCCACGGTCTGGACTCCGGCTTCCGACAAGGCAGCGATGAAGTCCGCCATTTTCGTCTGTTCGTAACCGATGGTCCAGATCGTCGGCATCGTCATTCCAGTTCGAGGATCACCGCATCCACCGCCAGGCTTTCGCCCGCCTTGGCATTGACCTTCTTCACAGTGGCCGACTTTTCGGCGCGCAGGATATTTTCCATCTTCATGGCTTCGACCACGGCGAGCGGCTGGCCAGCCTCGACCTTGTCGCCTTCTTGAACGTTGAGCGACACCAGCAGGCCCGGCATCGGGCAGATCAGGAACCGCGAAAGATCGGGCGGGACCTTTTCGATCATGTGATCAGCCAGATGCGCGATATGGTGCGGCAGCACACGGACGGCGTGGATGCGGCCGCGCGTCGTCATTTTCCAGCCGGCGCGGGTGCGGGCGAGCTTCACGCCGAGCACGCCATCGCCGATCTCGGCTTCCACGAAGCGGTCGCCCGGTGTGTAGGCCAGGCTCAGGTCGACCTTTTCTCCGTCAACCTTGATCGATTTGTGGCCGATCTTCACCTTGTGCGCTGCGCCATCTACCACGATCTGCCACTTGTGCGGCGGCGGCAGGGTATCACCCAGCTGGCCATCAATCCGGCGCGCACGGTCGGCATCGGCAGAAGCAATGAACCCGGCGATTGCGGCAAGCTGCACCTTCAGCTCGTCCGAGCTGGCCGCTCCGGTAAAGCCGTCCGGATATTCCTCGGCAATGAAACCGGTGGTCAATTCGCCCGAGCGGAAGCGCGGGTGCTGCATGATGGCGCTGACGAAATCGATGTTGTGGCCCAGCCCCTCGATCTCGAAGGCGTCAAGCGCGGCGATCTGCTTGTCCGCTGCTTCGTCGCGCGTTTCGCCCCAGGTGATCAGCTTGGCGATCATCGGGTCATAGAACATTGAGACTTCGCCGCCCTCATAGACGCCGTCATCCACGCGGATGCCATCGATGCCGCGGCGGCCATTTTCGGCGCCGTCATCCGTCCAGCCTTCAACCGGCGGATTGTAGCGCACGAGTCGGCCCGTCGAGGGCAGGAATCCGCGATAGGGGTCTTCGGCATAGACGCGGTTTTCGATCGCCCAGCCGTCGATCTTCACATCGTCCTGCGTGAAGGCCAGCTCTTCCCCTGCAGCAACGCGGATCATCTGTTCGACCAGATCGACCCCGGTGATGCACTCGGTAACCGGATGTTCCACCTGCAGACGGGTGTTCATTTCGAGGAAGTAGAAACTCTCGCCGCTCGGGTCCGCGCCCGATACGATCAGTTCCACCGTGCCAGCGCTGTAATAGCCCACAGCCTTCGACAGCGCGACGCACTGTTCGCCCATCGCCTTGCGCATCTTTTCGGTAACGAAGGGCGAAGGCGCTTCCTCGACCACCTTTTGGTGGCGGCGCTGGATGCTGCATTCGCGTTCGTTGAGGTAAAGGACGTTGCCATGCTTGTCGCCCAGGATCTGGATTTCGATGTGGCGCGGGTTGAGGATGAACTTCTCAATGAACACGCGGTCATCGCCGAACGAATTGAGGCCCTCGCGCTTGGTCGCCTCAAAGCCCTCGCGCACGTCCTTTTCGTTGTAGGCAAGGCGCATGCCCTTGCCGCCGCCGCCGGCCGAAGCCTTCATCATCACCGGGTAGCCGATCTCGTCCGAGATGCGCACTGCGTGCTCGGTATCCTCGATCTCGCCGACGAAGCCGGGGACGACATTGACGCCCGCAGCCTTGGCCAGCTTCTTCGATTCAATCTTGTCACCCATCGCGGCAATGGCGTTCACCGGGGGGCCGATGAATTCGATGCCTTCCTTGGCCAGCGCCTCGGCAAACGAGGTGCGCTCCGAAAGGAAGCCGTAACCCGGATGGACCGCCTCGGCGCCGGTCTGCTTGGCCGCCGCGATGATCTTGTCCGCGATCAGGTAGCTTTCGGACGCCGGCGAGGGCCCGATATGTACCGCCTCGTCCGCCATCTTGACGAACGGCGCGCGGGCATCGGCATCGGAATAGACCGCAACTGTCTGGATACCCATTCGGCGCGCGGTCTTGATGACGCGGCAGGCGATTTCGCCACGGTTGGCGATGAGGATTTTCTTGAACATTCGCTTACTCCTCAAGCATCCAACGGCGGCATGTTGTGGCCCAGCAGGACCAGCATGTCCGCGGCGCATTCGACCACGTTCGAGCCGGGACCGTAGATGCCTTGGACGCCGGCCTTCTTCAGATAATCGTAGTCCTGCGGCGGGATGACGCCGCCTGCGACGACCTTGATGTCGGGACGGCCGGCGGCCTTGAGGTGGCCGATCAATTCGGGGATCAGCGTCTTGTGCCCGGCAGCGAGCGAGCTTGCGCCGACCGCATCGACATCGTTGTCGAGCGCCAGCTTGCACGCCTCTTCCGGCGTCTGGAACAGCGGGCCGCTGGTGACGTCAAAGCCCATGTCTGTGAAAGCAGAGGCGATCACGTTGGCGCCGCGATCGTGGCCGTCCTGACCCATCTTGGCGACCAAGAGGCGCGGCGCGCGGCCAAGGCGCCGGGTGACGGCTTCGACGCCTTCGATGACCTGAGCGTAGCGGCTGTCATCGGCGTAGGCCTTGCCGTAAATCCCGGTGACCGGAACCGGCTGCGTGCCATAGCGGCCGAAAGCCACTTCCATTGCGTCGGAAATCTCGCCGAGCGAGGCACGGTGGCGGGCGGCTTCGACGGCGAGTTCGAGCAGGTTGCCCCCGCTCTTCGCGCCTTCGGTGAGCGCATCCAGCGCTGCGCGGCACTTCGCCTCGTCACGGTTGGCGCGCATCTTCTGCAGGCGGGCAATCTGGGATTCACGCACCGCATGGTTGTCGATGTCGAGCGTGTCGAGGTGCGCTTCTTCGGCAAGCCGGTACTTGTTAACGCCGACAATCACGTCCTCGCCCTTGTCGACGCGGGCCTGGCGGGCGGCGGCGGCTTCCTCGATGCGCTGCTTGGGCATGCCGGTAGCGACCGCCTTGGTCATGCCGCCGATGCCGTCGACCTCTTCGATCAGCTTCCACGCATCGTCGACCAGCTGCTGGGTCAGCGCCTCGATGTAGTACGAGCCGCCGAGCGGATCGACGACCTTGGTAATGCCGGTTTCCTCGGTCAGCACGATTTGCGTGTTGCGGGCGATGCGCGCCGAGAAATCGGTCGGCAGAGCGATCGCTTCATCCAGCGCGTTGGTGTGCAGCGACTGGGTGCCGCCGAGCACCGCCGCCATGGCTTCCACCGTGGTGCGGATGACGTTGTTGTAGGGATCCTGCTCCTGCAAGCTGACGCCCGAGGTCTGGCAGTGGGTGCGGAGCATCTTGGAGCGTTCGCTCTTCGCGCCCAGCCCGTCCATCACGCGGTGCCACAGCGTGCGCGCGGCGCGCAGCTTCGACACTTCCATGAAGAAGTTCATGCCGATGCCGAAGAAGAAGCTCAGGCGGCCGGCGAAAGCATCGATATCAAGGCCCGATTCCACCGCGCGCTTCACGTATTCCTTGCCGTCGGCAATGGTGAAGGCCAGCTCCTGCACGGCGGTCGCGCCGGCTTCGTGCATGTGATAGCCGGAGATCGAAATCGAGTTGAATTTCGGCATGTTGGCCGAAGTATAGGCGATGATGTCCGAAACGATCCGCATCGAAGGTTCGGGCGGATAGATATAGGTGTTGCGGACCATGAACTCCTTGAGGATGTCGTTCTGGATGGTCCCGTCGAGCAGTTCGGTGGCGACGCCCTGCTCCTGTCCCGCGACGATGAAGAAGGCGAGGATCGGGATCACCGCGCCGTTCATGGTCATCGAAACCGACATCTGATCGAGCGGAATACCGTCGAACAGGATCTTCATGTCCTCAACCGAGTCGATTGCCACGCCGGCCTTGCCAACGTCGCCGACAACGCGCGGATGGTCCGAGTCATAACCCCGGTGCGTCGCCAGATCGAAAGCGACCGAAAGGCCCTTCTGCCCGGCAGCAAGGTTGCGGCGGTAGAAGGCGTTCGATTCCTCTGCGGTTGAGAAACCGGCGTACTGGCGGATCGTCCAGGGGCGCCCGGCATACATCGATGCACGCACGCCGCGGGTGAACGGAGCGAAGCCCGGAAGGCCGGGATCGCCAGCGTCTTCCGCCGTATAGAGCGGCTTGATCGCAAAGCCTTCGGGCGTGTTCCAGGTCAGGTCCCGGCCCTTGACCTCTTTCGCGGCGGCTGCCTGCCAGTCTTCGATTTTCGCCATGGTAGTCCTCATTCGCCCCGGAAAACCGGGGGCCTTTTTTCCAGGAAAGCCTGCACGGCCTCCGCACAATCCTTGGCATTGCCCGAGGTGCGCTGGGCATCTTCCTCGGTGCGCAGCGCGTTTTCGTAAGTCGAACTGGCCGCAAACTGCAGCGCCTGCCGGATCTGGCCGTACGACACAGTCGGACCTGCCGCGAGGCGGGCGGCCAGCGCCATGGCTTCGGCCAGCAAAGCCTCGTCAGCCACGACCTTGTAGATCATGCCCCAGTCGAGCGCCTTGGCCGCCGGGATACGCTCCACCAGAATCAGCGCCTCGTTTGCGCGGGCGAGGCCGACCAAGCGCGGCAGAATCCAGCTCGCCCCGGCATCGAGAGCAAGCCCGACATTGGCGAAAGCGAAGTAGAAGAACGCCGACTCGCCGGCGATCACGAAATCTGCGTGAAGCGCGAGCGGCGCCCCTGCCCCTGCCGCCGCGCCGTTGACCGCAGCAACCACCGGGATCTTCAGACCCGCCAGCTTGCGCAGCATCGGGTTCACCGCATCTTCGAGGCCCTTGGCGATCATGTCGCCAAAACCCATACCTTCGGGCGTCTCCGAGGCCATGTTGCCGCCTGAGCAGAAGCCCTTGCCCGCACCCGTGATCACCAGCGCCCGCGCATCGCCAAGCTGGTCGAGCGCATCGCCCATTTCCCGGCACAGGTCCCACGACAGCGAATTGCGCGTCGCGGGATCGTTCAGCGTCAGAACCGCAACGGCGCCCTGGCGATCGAGGGTGATCTTCGAGAAGCTCATCAATGCGCTCCTTTCGGGGATTCCATGATCTCGGTCAGGATCCCGCCCATGTCCTTGGGGTGGACGAAGAAGATCATCGTGCCATGCGCGCCGACGCGCGGTTCGCCGAGCACGCGCTTGCCCAGCGCCTCGAACTCGGACTTGGCGGCGTGGATATCGGGCACTTCGAAGCACAGGTGGTGCTGGCCGCCGAGCGGGTTCTTTTCGAGCCACTTGCCCACGGCGCTGTCGGGCGAAGTCGGCTGGAGCAATTCGACCTGCGTACCGTTAATGCCGCTATCGGTTGGCGTGTTGACGAAGCAGACGCGGACCTGCTGCGATTCCAGCACGAACGGCTCGGTGATGTCGGTCGCGCCCATGACGTCGCGATAGAACGCAATGCTGGCATCGAGATCGGGCGTGGCAACGCCGATGTGGTTCATCCGGCCCAATTTCATGCGGCAACCCTTTCGATGATCAGGGCAATGCCCTGCCCGCCGCCGATGCACATGGTGATCAGGCCATAACGGCCCTCAATGCGCTTCAGTTCGTAGGCGGCCTTGATGGTAAGGATGCAGCCGGTCGCGCCGACAGGATGGCCAAGGCCGACGCCCGAACCATTGGGATTGACCTTCTCCGGATCGAACCCGAGCACCTTGGCGACGGCAGCAGCCTGCGCAGCGAAGGCTTCGTTGCTTTCGATCACGTCCATCTGGTCAAGGCTGAGACCGGCGCGTTCCAGCGCGATCGGCACGGCCTTGATCGGGCCTTCGCCCATGTGATCAGGCTCGACCCCGGCGTGGCCCCAGGCGACAATCTTTGCCAGCGGCTTCAACCGGCGCTTTTCGACTTCGGCCCCGGTTGCCAGCACGACCGCAGCTGCACCGTCGTTGATGCCGCTGGCGTTGGCAGCAGTCACGGTGCCGTCCTTCTTAAAGGCGGGTCGCATCGCGGCCAGAACTTCAATGGTGGTGTTGCCCTTCACGTGTTCATCGGTGTCGAACAGTTCCACGCCCTTGCGGGTCTTGATTTCGACCGGAACGATCTGCTCCTTGAAGCGGCCTTCAACCTGCGCGCGGCTGGCGCGTTGGTGGCTGGTGACGGCGAGCGCATCCATGTCCTCGCGGCTGATACAGTGGCGCGCGGCGACGTTTTCAGCCGTGATGCCCATGTGATAGCCGCCGAGCGCGTCCGACAGGCCGACGGTGAGCGCGTCTTCGACAGGGTTGTCGCCCATCTTCTTGCCCCAGCGCACGCCGTGGTCGTGATAAGGAACATTGCTCATCGATTCCGCGCCGCCGGCGACGGTGATCGAAGCCTCGCCGGTCATCATCAATCGAGCGGCGCTGATGATGGCTTCAACGCCGGAGCCGCAGAGGCGGTTGAGCGTCAGCGCAGGGACCGGAATGGGAATATCCGCCTTGAGCGAAATAGCGCGGCTGAGCATCGAGTCCCGCGCCGATGTCGGCATGACCTGGCCGATGATGACATGCTGAACGTCGTCAGGCGACACGCCCGAACGCTTGAGCGCTTCGGTGACGACAATGCCGCCAAGGTCCGCCGGCATAAAGCCCTTGAGCGTTCCGCCGAAGTCCCCGATCGCGGTACGTGCGCCGCTGACGATGTAGATGTCTTCCATGTTCCTACTTCCTTCCAGTTCCCTCCCCGATCCGGGGGAGGTGTCAGTCCGCAGGACTGACGGAGGGGACTATTGTTTGGCCCGGCGCATGGGGAGAGCCCCCTCCACCAAGCTGCGTTTGGTACCCCGCTCCGCAAGCGGGGAGGATTACCTCACAGCGGAATGTTATCGTGTTTCTTCCACGGATTCTCGAGGTGCTTATTCTTCAGCTTCCTCAGACCCAGGGCAATCCGCCGACGCGTCGAGTGCGGGTAGATCACCTCGTCAATGAAGCCTTTGCTCGCCGCCACGAAGGGGTTGGCGAAGCGGTCCTCGTATTCCTTGGTCTTTTCGGCGATGCCGGCAGCGTCGAGGCCGCGGAAGATGATTTCCACCGCGCCCTTGGCCCCCATCACGGCGATTTCAGCCGTCGGCCAGGCATAGTTCAAGTCACCGCGCAGGTGCTTTGATGCCATGACGTCGTATGCGCCGCCGTAGGCCTTACGGGTGATCACGGTGATCTTCGGCACGGTCGCCTCGGCATAGGCAAACAGCAGTTTCGCGCCGTGCTTGATGATGCCGCCCATCTCCTGCGAGGTGCCGGGCAGGAAGCCCGGAACGTCGACGAAAGTGACGATCGGAATGTTGAACGCATCGCAGAACCGCACGAACCGCGCGGCTTTCTTTGACGAGTTGATGTCAAGGCAACCGGCGAGGACCATCGGCTGGTTGGCGACCACACCCACTGTTTTGCCTTCGATCCGTCCGAAGCCGCACAGAATATTGCCCGCATGCATTGGCTGGATCTCGAAAAAGTCGCCCTCGTCGAGCACCTTTCGCACCACTTCGTGCATGTCGTAAGGCTGGTTGGCGTTCGCCGGGATCAGCGTATCGAGGCTGTCCTCGCGGCGGTCCCACGGATCGGAGTTGGGCCGCTGGGGAACATCCTCGCGGTTGTTGAGCGGTAGGTAATCGAAGAAATCGCGCGCGGCGAGTAGCGCCTCGACGTCGTTCTCCAGCGCGAGATCGGCGACAGAGGTCTTGGTGGTGTGCGTGATCGCGCCGCCCAGTTCTTCCTGCGTAACAATCTCGTTCGTGACCGTCTTCACCACGTCGGGCCCGGTTACGAACATGTAGGAGCTGTCCTTCACCATGAAGATGAAGTCGGTCATCGCCGGCGAATAGACCGCGCCGCCCGCGCAAGGCCCCATGATCAGGCTGAGCTGCGGCACAACGCCCGAAGCCGTGACGTTGCGCTGGAAAATCTCGGCATAACCGCCGAGCGAAGCCACGCCTTCCTGAATGCGCGCGCCGCCGGAATCGTTGATACCGATCACCGGCGCGCCGACCTTCATCGCGTTGTCCATCACCTTGCAGATCTTCATCGCATGGCGTTCAGACACGGCCCCGCCGAACACGGTGAAGTCCTGGCTGAAGACATAGACCAGCCGGCCATTGATCGTGCCGCTGCCGGTGACAACGCCGTCACCCGGGATGACGTTTTCCGGCATGCCGAAATCGACGCAGTTGTGCTCGACATACATGTCCAGCTCTTCAAACGAGCCTTCATCGAGCAGGATCAGCAGCCTTTCGCGCGCGGTCAGCTTGCCCTTGGCATGCTGAGCGTCGATGCGGCGCTGGCCGCCTCCCATCCTGGCCGCATCGCGGCGGCTTTCCATTTCGGCGATATTGGCGGACATATGCTTGCGGGACCCCTTCGCAGATGCGGAATCGGTCTGGTCGCTAAGACATTTTGCGCGGGCCTCGTCAACCGATTTAAGCGACCGGTTAAAACATATCGCCAGTAAGTTTCTTGCGCGCAGGTCAGCGCATCAGGACAAGTTCTTCCGCCATCGAGGGATGCAGCGCAACGGTTTCGTCGAAATCGGCCTTGGTCAGCCCGGCCTTCACCGCGATTGCAGCGGCCTGCAGCACCTCGGGCGCCTCGGGCGCGATCATGTGGACGCCGACGACCTTGTCCGTGTCTGCATCGACGACGAGCTTGTAGAGCCCGCGCTCTGGCACGGCGGCGAACATGTTTTTCATCGGGCGGAAGTCCGAGGTGAAGACCTTCACGTTGGCCAGCTGCGTCCGCGCCTGTTCCTCGGTCAGCCCGACCCCGGCCAGCGGCGGCTGCGAGAAGACCGCGTTGGGGATGCAATCATAAGCCGTGGTGCGCGGGTTGTTGCCGAAAACGGTGTCGGCAAAGGCATGGCCCTCGCGGATGGCAATCGGAGTGAGCTGCACGCGGTTGGTCACATCACCCACCGCATAGATCGAGGGGCATGAGGTCTGATTATAGTCATCGACCAGCACTTCGCCGAGCGGGCCGAGGTCCACTCCGGCGGTTTCCAGCCCCAGCCCTTCGGTCTTCGGCTTGCGCCCCGTGGCGACAAGCACGGCTTCGGCAGCAATCGGCTGATGCCCTTCGGTATGGACCGAGAATGTGCCGTTACCCTCCTTGACGATCTTCTCAATCGGGCTGGAAAAGCGAAACTTGATGTGGCGCGCCTGCATGATCTGCAGCAGCCGCTCGCGCAGCGACAGGTCATAACCGCGCAGGATCTGGTCCGAGCGGTTGACCACGGTCACTTCCGCGCCGAGCGAATTGAAAATTCCCGCGAATTCCAGCGCGATATAGCCAGCGCCCTGAACCACGACGCGGCGCGGGAATTCCGGCAGGCCAAACACTTCGTTCGAGGTGATCGCATATTGGTTGCCCTCGAATTCGGGCAGGACCGGCCAGGCGCCAACCGCGATGAGGATGATCTTCGCGCTGATCTCGCGCCCCGAGGCGAGCCGCACTGAGTTCGGCCCGATCACAACCGCGCGTTCGTGGAAATGGTCGACCTTGTTGTTGTCGAGCGTCGAGGTGTAGGCCTTTTCCAGCCGGTCGACATCGCTGGCGACGAAATCGCGCAGGACATTCCAGTCAAACTTCGCCTCGCCGATCATCCAGCCATAGGCGGCGGCATCTTCAAGCCCGTGGGCGAAGTCCGAGCCATAGACCATCAGCTTCTTCGGCACGCAGCCGCGGATCACGCAGGTTCCGCCGATGCGGTGTTCCTCGGCAACCGCCACGCGCGCGCCGTAGCCGGCCGCAATCCGGCTGGCGCGAACACCGCCCGATCCCGCACCGATGACGAAAAGGTCGTAGTCGAATTCAGACATGAAATGCTCCTGTTGACGCGCGATATGGGGTGAGCAGGCCTGCCTTGCCAAACGCTTTTCGCGATCAGTGTCATCGGGGGCGAGTTAGCGCCATTACGGAACTAACTGGCCGGTAGGGTGATTGCCGGCTTCTGCATCGGAACGTATCACGAACTCAGGACATTCCCTGATGGATTAGACGCCATGCTAAAGATGCTCACCGCCCCTCTGGCCCTTGCCGTTTCCACGCCCGCACTGGCGGCCCCCGCTCCCGACAATTGCCCCGCCGGAAAGTTGCAGCGTGTGCGGGTGAGCGAGATTGTGCCGGGCGGCTCACTCGCCGGGTTTCGCGAAGCCTTTGCCGACCACGCCCGCTGGTATGCCGCGCACGGCTACACGGCAGACCGTCTGACGTTCTCGCCCGTGCTGCGCGAATCCGGCAAAGGACGCGGCGCTGGCCTGCGCGTCGTCACCATCCACACCGGCGTCAGCAACGTCCCACGCGACAAGCAAGACGCCGCATGGAAGGCCTTCGCCGCCAAGTACAAGGCGAACAGCCGCATCGTCTCGACCACGCTGACCTGCATGGCCTAACGTTTTTGGCGTTCAGGTCAGGCCAGCAACCTCCAGCAGGGCCGTTGTGCTGGCATCGAAGCTTGCTCCGCCCGTTTCGATCGACTTGGCGATCTGCTTGCCGAGTTCAACGCCAAACTGGTCGAACGAGTTGATGCCCATCAGCACGCCGGCCGCGAAGGTGCGGTGTTCGTGGAAGGCAATCAGCGCGCCAAGCGTGGCGGGATTGATCTCGTCGCACAGGATCGTCGCGCTCGGCCGGTCGCCCGGATAGGCGCGGGCTGGGTCGGCATTATCCTGTCCTGCCATCAGCGCGGCACCTTGGGCAAAGCAGTTGGTCAGCAGGATGCGGTGATGCGCCGGATCGAGCGCGTCGCCCGGCTGGATCGCCGCAATGAAATCGACCGGAGTCAGGACCGTGCCTTGATGGAGCAACTGGAACACCGCGTGCTGCGCGTCCGTCCCCACACCGCCCCAGGTGATCGGCGCGGTCGGCCCGCTGACCGGAGTGCCATCGGTGCGCACCCGCTTGCCGTTCGATTCCATCTCGAGCTGCTGGAGGTAGCTGGGGAACAGCCGCAGGCGCTCGTCATAGGCAAAGACCGCACGCGTCTGGCAACCACGAAGACGGGTATAGACCAGGTCGGTATAGGCCGCGCGCAACGGCATGTTTTCCGCGCCCTCGGCGGTAAGGAAGTGCCGGTCCATCTCCGCCGCACCATCAAGGAACGAGGCAAATTCATCCCAACCGATCGCCAGCGCCACCGGGAAGCCAATCGATGACCACAGCGAATAACGCCCGCCAACCGACTCCGAGAACGGCAGCACGCGCGTTTCATCAACGCCCCATTCGACCGCCTTTTCCGGCGCAGACGTGAGCGCAATCACACGGCCATAGGCATCTGACACCCCATTCTCGCCCAACCACGCCAGCGCCGAGGCGGCGTTGGTCATCGTCTCGATCGTGGTGAAGGTCTTGGAAGCGATGGCAATCATCGTCGCCTGCGGATCGCACTTGGCGAATGCCGCTTCAAGCGCGCAGCCATCAATGTTCGACACGACATGAACGTCGCACATCGCGCCCTCGCGGGTCAGGGCATCGATCGCCAGCGCCGGGCCAAGCGCCGAACCGCCGATGCCGATGTGGATCAGGTGCTTCACCTCACCCAGCGCGCCGCCATGGATCGCCTCGACCAGCGCGCGCATCCGGGCGTGAAACACGCCGGCCTCATCAACTGCCGCCTCATCGCCCACGCCGCGCTGGGCCGTGTGCTGGACCGCGCGGCCCTCGGTAACGTTGATTGCCTCGCCGCTGAACAGCGCCATGCGTTTGCCGGAAAAGTCGCAGGCTGCCGCCAATTCGTCGAACAGGGCCACAGCGGTATCATCAAGGTGAGTCTTCGACCAGTCGAACCGGATCGTGCCGCCCGGCAGGTCCAGCGCCTTAGAATAGCCATCTACCCTGCCACCATTTTCGAACAGGTCCGCAAGACTTGGCCGTGGCAGGTTTTCCAGCGCATTCCATACCCGGGTTTCCGCTTCGCTCATTACTGGCCCTTTTCACTTTGCACGCCCTGCCCTATGCCGCCCGCAAGCCGCCATGCCAAGCCGGAGAGCGCCCTTAGCGGTGTCATTCATCTCCGATACAGGCAGACATGGCGCATAGTGTGTTACTTGATTAATACAGTCACGAACGGGGAACCATGACCACCGAACCTATCGACAGCGTTGCCACGCCGCCCGCCGAAGCCGCTCCGGCCAAGCCGGCGAAGAAGGAAGACAGCTATCCCGTCTTCCTGCTGAAGCTGTTCGTCATCGTCATCGTGTTCCGCAGCTTCATCCTCTCGCCGTTCAACATCCCGAGTGAATCGATGCTGCCGCGCCTTGAAAAGGGCGACTACCTGCTTGCCAGCAAGTGGTCCTATGGCTATTCAAAATACTCGCTGCCGCTCAGCCTGCCGCTGATCCCGGGGCGCCTGCTGGCCAGCCAGCCAGAGCGCGGTGATGTGGCCATTTTCAAGGCCCCACCGGGCAATGATGTCGATTATATCAAGCGGGTCATCGGCCTGCCGGGCGACCAGATCCAGATGATCGGCGGTGTGCTGCACATCAATGGCACTGCAGTTCCCAAGGAGCGTGTTGCTAATGCCGAATACGAAGTCGCGCCATACAACCAGTGCAACACCGTGTTCCAGGCCAAGCGCGCAGACGGAACGCCTGTCTGCCGCTATCCACGCTTCAAGGAAACACTGCCCAACGGCGTGAGCTACTACGTGCTCGATCTGGGCACTTTCGCCGCGGACGACACGCCGGTTTTCCTCGTGCCCGAAGGCAACCTGTTCATGATGGGTGACAACCGCGACAATTCGGAAGACAGCCGGTTTGAGGCTGAGCCCGGCGGCGGCATCGGCTTCGTCCCGCAGGAAAACCTTGTCGGCAAAGCCCAGGTGATGATGTTCTCCACCGACGGATCATCCTCATGGCTGCTGCCGTGGACCTGGTTCAATGCCGCGCGTTGGGACCGCATCGGGGGCCGGATTTGAGCGAGCCGCGACTTTCTGCCGAGACAAAGGCATTTCTCGACGACCTGATCGGCGCGCCGCTCGGTGACGAGGCGCTGTGGCTCGAAGCGCTGACCCATGGCAGCACGGGTGAGAGCCGCCATTACCAGCGACTCGAATTCCTGGGTGACCGCGTACTTGGGCTCTCAATGGCGCAGTGGCTGTTCGAACTGGGCACCGGTGATGAAGGACGCCTTTCGCAGCGGCTTAACGCTCTGGTCAGCCGTGATGCCAACGCGCAAGTGGCGCGCGAGATCGGACTTGGTGATCACATCCGGCTGGGCAAGCAGGCCCATGACGATGGCGGGCGCGAAAGCGACAACATCCTTGGCGACGTCATGGAGGCGTTGCTCGGTGCCGGCTTCGTGACCCACGGCTTCCCAGCGATGTCCGCGCTTGTCCGGCGCTTGTGGAGCGATCAGGTGCTCGGCAAGGTTGGGCAATCGAAGCATCCGAAGTCCGCGCTTCAAGAATGGGCCGCCGGCAACCGCCGCAAGATGCCCGAATACCAGTTGCTGGAACGCGCCGGCCCGGATCACGCCGCGCGCTTCACGGTTGAGGTGCGCGTCCACAACGTCGGCTCCGCACAAGCGACATCAAACAGCAAGCAGGCCGCCGAAAAGCTGGCCGCCGCAGAATTCTTGAGGAAATTCGGATGACCGAGCCTACCACGAAGACTGAAACTCAGCCCAAAGCGCAGCACTGCGGCCTCGTTGCCGTCCTTGGGGCGCCCAATGCGGGCAAGTCCACGCTGGTCAATGCACTGGTCGGCCAGAAGGTCGCCATCGTCTCGGCCAAGGCCCAGACCACGCGTGCGCGGTTGATGGGCATTGCGCTGGACAAAAGCGACACCGCCGACACCCAGATCATCCTTGCCGACACCCCCGGCATATTCGCCCCGCGCCGCCGGCTCGACCGGGCAATGGTCTCCGCCGCATGGGAAGGCGCACAGGAAGCAGACGCGATCCTGTTGGTGGTCGATGGCCGCAAGAAGAAGCTCGATTACCTCGAATCGATCCTTGAAAGCCTGTCTGGCCGCCCGGAACGCAAGATCCTCGTGCTCAACAAGGTGGACGAAACCGCCAAGGAGCCAATGCTCGTCTCAGCGCAGGCGCTGGCCGGAGAAGGCCAGTTTGACGAGGTGTTCTTCATCTCCGCACTGACCGGCGACGGCGTTCCCGAACTCAAGGCGCGTCTCGCCGCCCTGATGCCTGAGAGCCCCTGGCACTATCCCGAAGATCAGGTTTCCGACGCCAGCGAACGCCTGCTCGCCTGCGAAATCACTCGCGAGCAGCTCTATCGCCAGCTTCACGACGAACTGCCTTACGACTCCATCGTCCGCCCGGAAAGTTACACCGAGCGCAAGGATGGCTCGGTCGAAATCCACCAGCAGATCGTTATCGCCCGCGACAGCCAGAAGGGCATCGTGCTCGGCAAGGGCGGATCGAAGCTGAAGTCGATCGGCGAGGCTGCGCGCAAGGAACTGGCCAACCTGCTCGGCCAGAAGGTCCACCTGTTCCTCCACGTGAAGGTCGACGAGCGCTGGGGCGACGACAAGGAAATCTACGAGGAAATGGGGCTGGAGTGGGTTAAGTGAGGGTCGCTGCGACCCTTCTCGCCACGTTGGCACTCTCTGCCTGCGCGCACATTCCCGCCGGCCTGCCGAGCAACGCCCGCTACGTCGCGATGGGTAGCTCCTTCGCCGCTGGAACCGGAATCAACGGCATCAAGCCCGGAACGCCGCAGCGGTGCGGGCGGAGTGCGTCCAATTATGCCACGCTGGTTGCGGTCAAGCTTGGCCTTGCGCTGGATGACCAGACCTGCGGCGGGGCGACCACGGCGCACATTCTCGGCCCGTGGAACGAACTGCCGGCCCAGATTGATGCAGTGAACGCCGATACCCGGCTGGTGACCGTCACCATCGGCGGCAATGATGTCGGCTATGTCATGAACCTGTTTATCGCGAGTTGCCCGCCCGAAGGCATGATCGTGCAAGGCACAAGGCGCGCTTGCACAACGCCCCGCCCGCCAAAGGCTGAAGACTACGTCAAGTTGGAAGCGAGCCTGCGCGCAGTTGCCCGTGAAGTGTTCCGGCGTGCGCCGAAAGCGCGGCTGGTCTTCGTGCAATATGTCAAGCTGATCCCCGATACGCCCTGCGCTGCCAGCCAGCTTTCGCCCGAGGGCGCGCTGGTAACGCGCGACATCGGCGAGCAGCTTGCCCGGGTAACGACGCGCGCTGCCTTGGCAGAAGGCGCCGAAGTGCTCGCCGCCGACCAGTTCTCACGCGGGCATACCTTGTGCGATGCGGACAAGTGGAGCGTCGGCCCCAAGCCGGGCGGCATCGAGGCTCCTGCGCCGTGGCACCCGACAGCTGCTGGCCACGCGGCCATTGCGGCGGCACTGGAAGCCTTGGTCACCGGAAGCCGCACCCACCGCTGATTACGAAACCAGTTGTTCAGCGGTTTGCGGCCAATGTGAGCGCCATGAGCACCCTGCCCCCGCTTTCCGCCGAATTGCATCACCGCGACGTCATGGCCGCTACCAGTGAGGTGGGGCAGCAGGCAGCGCCTTCGCCAACGCTGTATATGCTGGCCATGGTTTTCGTCTTCCTCGCCGCGATGGAGATCGGGCTGGGCCTGGCCTTCATGGCAAGCCAGCGCATACCCCTTCCGTACATGGTCCTGGCGCACCATTTCCTGTCGATGGCTCTGCCGGCCCTGCTGTTCGTGTTCGGACTGTGGACTGTCAACACCACCTATAACCGGATCGCTTCTGACCGGCACGCGCGGCAGGTTACGGAGAATGGCACTCCGGACAGTGTTTCCGCCACCTACTCCATCGAGAACGCCGGTTTCCGACTGAGTACCCCGCGGGGCGAATGGCTGGCCAAGTGGATCAGCGTGAATCGACTCACCCGCACCAGCGGCGGCTGGGTGGTGGGCAATGACCTGGGCAGTTTCTTTGTGCCGCAAGCCGCGTTTGCTGACACCGAAACCGAACGCACCTGGGTGCGCATGATGCTAGAGCGTATGAACGACGAGGCAGTAGCCGCCAGCGCCGCCGCGCATATGTTCCTCGACTGGAGTGCCTGACACAGATTCGTGGTTCCGTTCTCGCATTCCTTGCCACGCATATTGATCGTTTGAAAATCTCGATCTGGCTCCCAAGTTGCCCGGATTTCCAACCCATGATAGCCTCCGCCCGTCGCGTCAGGTTTCGGGGGAAGTCCGCCGATGGGTACCTATCATTACATCGCCTTGGGCATGTTCGTCGCGCTCGCCATTCTCGACTATTTTGGACGCGGGCACCGGCTAGAAAGCGTGCCCTACTGGCCGCTCTTGGGAATCGTCTCGACCCTCAGTTATTTCGCGATCATCACCTACGCGCCGTTCCTTTGGGACGCCTGGCTCGGACAGTACCGGCTTATCCCGGCCGACACGTTTCCGCTTTGGCTGCAAGTGGTGGGCGGTTTCTTTGTCTACGAGTTCGGGGTCTATCTCTGGCACCGGACGATGCACAGCGTGGACTGGCTGTGGCGGCTGACGCACCAGATGCATCACAGCGCCGAGCGGGTCGATATCTGGGGTGCGTTTTGGTTTCACCCGCTGGATTCGCTGGGCTGGGCCCTGCTCGGTTCGCTGTCGCTGGTGCTGGTCATGGGCGTTTCAGCCGAGGCTGCGCTTATTATCGCTGTGCTGGGCACCTTTCCGGCGATGTTCCAGCACGTCAACATCCGCACCCCGCGCTGGCTGGGCTATATCGTTCAGCGGCCGGAGAGCCATTCGATCCACCACCAACGCGGCGTCCACGCCTACAACTACGCTGATATTCCGCTGTTCGATATGCTGTTCGGCACCTTCCGCAACCCGGAGGAATGGCAGGAAACCGCCGGATTCCACAAAGGTTCAACCATGCAGATTGGCTCGCTGCTGGCTTTCCGCAAAATCAGCTAACGCAGTTTCGCAATCCCGATACCGTCTTCCTTGGCGCGGTCCTTCGTCGATTCCTCGCTGCGGTTCAGGGCCTTGGCGATTTCCTTGAGGCCCTTGCCCTTGGCGGCGAGAGCACGCAGTTTCGCGACCTCTTCGCCCTTCCAGGCCTGGCGATGGCGGGTGAAGCTTTCGGCCATCAGAAAGGGACGTCCTCGTCCGCAACGACCTCGGCAGCGGCCTTCTTGGCGGGGGCCTTCTTGGCCGCCGCCTTCTTCGGAGCCGCCTTCCTGGCAGCAGGCTTCTTCGCCGGGGCCTTCTTGGCCGGAGCCTTCTTGCGGCCCTTGCCCTTCGCCGGACCTTTTGCGGCCCTCTCGGTGATCAGCGTGACCGCTTCTTCCTCGGTCAGGTCTTCGGGCTTCTTGTCACGCGGCAGGGTGGCGTTGGTCGCGCCGTCGGTGACGTACGGGCCATAGCGCCCCGCCATCAGTTTCATCTCGCCGCCGCTTTCCGGGTGCGAGCCGAAGACCTTGAGCGGTTCGGCCGCCGTGCGCGCGCCGCGTCCGCCGCCGGCAGCTGCTTCCGCCAGCTTGGCGACCGCGCTGTTCATGCCGGTCTCAAAGATTTCCGCCGTGCTGCGCAGCTTGGCATACTTACCATTGTGCGCGAGGTATGGTCCGTAACGTCCTAGACTTGCAGTGATAGGCTCTCCCGTTTCCGGGTGATTACCGACCGTGCGCGGCAGGCTCAGCAACTTGACCGCCCAGTCCAGATCCAGTTCGCCGATGTCCTTCGGAATCGATGATCGCGCAGCTTCCTTGCCCTCACCCAACTGGATGTAGGGACCAAATCGCCCAACCTTGCGCGTGATCGGCTCGCCCGTATCGGGATGCTTGCCGATCTCGCCGTCCTCACCGTCACCAGCGCCGCCCGGCTGGGCGAACTTGCGGGTGAACTTGCACTCCGGATAGTTCGAGCAGGCGACGAATGCGCCGTAACGACCGCCGCGCAGCGACAGTCGGCCAACGCCGCATTGCGGGCACTGTCGCGGATCGTGGCCTTCTTCCTTTTGCGGGAACAGGTAGTCGGACAGGAACTCATCGAGCGCCTCGGTGACTTCGCTGGGCTTGCGCTCCATGACCTCGTCGGACTTCGGCTTGAAGTCTTTCCAGAACTTGGCGAGCACGGTCTTCCACGCCTCGCGTCCGCCAGACACGTCGTCGAGTTCATCCTCCATCCCGGCGGTGAAATCATAGGCGACATAAGTCGGGAAAAAGCGCTCAAGAAACGCGGTAAGAAGTCGCCCGGATTCCTCTGCAAAAAAACGGTTTTTCTCGGTTCTTACGTAATTGCGATCCTTCAGCACCTGCAGTGTTGAAGCATAGGTCGAAGGCCGGCCAATGCCGAGCTCCTCTAGCCGCTTGACGAGGCTTGCTTCCGAATAGCGCGGCGGCGGCTGGGTGAAGTGCTGACTGGCCTCGACGCCCTTCTTGAGCGGCATATCGCCCTTATCCATCGGCGGCAGCAGGCCGCTTTCATCGTCCTCTGCGTCCTGCTTCTGGTCGCGGCCTTCTTCGTAGACGGCGAGGAAGCCGGGAAATTTGACGACCTGCCCATTGGCGCGCAGTTCGTGCATACCGGTGCCGTCACGCATGACGACGGTTGTGCGTTCAAGGCTTGCCGAGGCCATCTGACTGGCGATCGCGCGCTTCCAGACGAGGTCGTAGAGCCGCGCTTCGTCGCCCGAACCGTACTTGTCGACGGCGAAATCTACGGGGCGGATGGCTTCGTGCGCTTCTTGCGCATTCTTCGCCTTGGTTTCGTAAATGCGCGGCTTTTCAGGCAGGAAGTGGCCCGAATAGCGGTCATTGATCGCCTTGCGCGCGTCCTGGATGGCGCTGGGGTCCATCTGCACACCGTCAGTACGCATGTAGGTGATCGCGCCCGCTTCGTAGAGCGTCTGGGCGATCCGCATCGTGTGGCTGGCCGAGAATCCCAGCTTGCGCGCGGCTTCCTGCTGCAGCGTCGAGGTGGTAAACGGAGCGTAGGGATGCCGGCGGGTCGGCTTGGTCTCGATTTCCTCAACCCGGAAAGCGCCGCCTTCGACCGCGGCTTTAGCGCGCTCGGCAATGCCCTTTTCTCCAAGGCTCAGCTTTTCGAGCTTCTGCCCGCCAAACTTGACCAGCCGCGCGGTGAATTCGGTGCCGCCCTGCTCCATCTGGGCAACGACCGACCAGTATTCCTGCGGGTTGAACACCTCGATCTCGCGCTCGCGCTCGCAGATCAGGCGCAGCGCGACCGACTGAACGCGGCCCGCGCTCTTGGCGCCGGGCAGTTTGCGCCACAGCACCGGTGAAAGAGTAAATCCGAACAGGTAATCGAGTGCGCGGCGGGCGAGGTAGGCGTCGATCAGGTCCTGATCCAGCTCGCGCGGGCGGGTCATCGCCTCGGTCACGGTGGCCTTGGTGATAGCGTTGAAGGTGACGCGCTGGACATCCTTGGGCAGCGCCTTGCGCTTTGCCAGCAGCTCACGCACGTGCCACGAAATCGCCTCGCCTTCACGGTCAGGGTCAGTCGCGAGGATCAGACGGTCGGCCAGTTTGGCGGCATCGGTGATCGCCTTAACCTGCCGCGCCTTGTCGCCATACAGCTCCCAGTCCATCGCGAAGTCTTCATCGGGGCGAACCGACCCGTCCTTCGGCGGCAGGTCACGGACGTGGCCGTAGCTGGCGAGGACCTTGTAGTCCTTGCCGAGATACTTCTCGATAGTCTTTGCCTTGGCGGGGGATTCTACGATGACAAGTTGCATGGCCGAAAGGGTATTCCTTCACGTGTATGTACACGCGCGAGGGTGGGAGGGTTCGCTGGCCCCCGTCAACCACCTTCGTCAGGACGGGTTCTGGAATTGCGCGAACAGCTCTGGCATAGGCTGCGGTGATGAGCGGCAACCCACCCGAACTTGATCAGGCCATGCGGCTGTTTGCCGCCGGGCAGCGCCAGCGGGCCGTGACCCAAATCGAGGGTATGGTGCTGCGCGGCATGCCTCAGGCGATGCTGATGCTCGGCCACATGAAGTGGGGCGGCCACATCGCGCAGGATCCGGTTGGCGCACGCCGGCTCTATGAGCGCGCCGGATCGGCGGGATCGCATGACGGCGCCGTGGCGGCGACCAACTTGCTGGCAAGCGGTGTTGCCGGCGAGCGCAACTGGCTGGGCGCGATCGAGCGACTGCAGCAGGAAGCGGCGCGTGATGCGAAGCGCAAGGCGGCGCTCGATCTGATTGCGACGATGATGATCGACGTTCAGGGCAATCCGCTGGACCTCTCCAAAGGCGAACAGGTGAGCGATCAGCCGTGGGTCTCGATCTATCGCGGGCTCTTTACCGCTGCAGAGTGTGACTATGCGCTCAAAGTTGCCGAGCCGGGATACCAGCCATCGATGGTCTACAATGCCCAGCGCCAGCTGGTGCGCGATCCAATCCGGTCTTCCGATAGCTCGGTGCTGCACTGGCTGATTGAGGACCCGGCGATCCACGCGCTTAACCAGCGCATCGCGGCGGCGGCAGGGCTGCCGGCGGAGAACGGCGAGGCGGCGCAGGTTCTGCGTTACAAACCCGGGCAGGAATACAAGCCGCACCACGATTTCGTCCGCGCCGCCGAGAACCAGCGCACCATGACCGCGCTGGTCTGGCTGAACGATGGCTATGATGGCGGCGAGACCGCGTTCCTGAAGACCGGCCTCAAGGTCAAAGGCCGCAAGGGCGACGCAATGGTGTTCCGCAACACCCTGCCGGACCGCAGTCTCGACCTGCTGACCGAACACGCGGGTCTGCCGGTGAAGCGTGGGACGAAGCTGATCTACAACCGCTGGATCCGGGAAGCGCGCTGGCAGCCTTGATTGGTGACTTAAGCGGACAAACTCACCCGGCCCGCCGCATGCCGCACCAATCGCCCGGCGAGTTCCAGCTCCAGCAGCGCCATCTGCACTTCCGCCGGCGAGGCGCCCGATTGCCGAATCAATTCGTCAACCGCCACCGGCGCCGTGGTCAGCAGGCCGGTGATGTCGGGAGGCTCAGCCTCGGCATCGAACGTGTCGCACAACAGCGGTTCGGCGCTTTCCCGCAGGAAACTGCGCGGGGCGCCGGTGAAGCCTTCGATCAGTTCGAGGACGTCCTCGGGCCGCTGCACCAGAACGGCGCCTTCGCGGATCAGCTGATTGCAGCCGTGGCTGCGGCTGTCGAGCGGGGAGCCGGGAATGGCCATCACATCGCGTCCCATTTCCCCGGCAAGACGCGCGGTGATCAGCGAGCCGGACTTGGGCGCGGCTTATACGACCAGCGTGCCTGCCGCGATCCCGGCGATAATGCGGTTGCGCGCCGGGAAATGGCGGGCGAGCGGTTCTGTCCCGCAGGGCTGTTCGGCGATCAGCAGCCCCCTCTTCGCCCATCTGCGCCTGCAGATCCGCATGTTCAGGCGGGCAGGTAATCGATACCGCTGGCGATCACGCCGATCGTACCGCCGCCTCCCGAAGCCCCGGCCAGCGCGCCCCGGTGCGCCGCGCCATCAATCCCGCGCGCCAGTCCGGAGACGATAACCGCGCCCTGCCCGGCCAGTTCTGCAGCGAAATCGCGCGCCAGCTTGATCGCTGCAGCAGAGGCATTGCGCGCCCCTACCACAGCCACGCAAGGCCGCGCGCCGAGCGAGGCATCGCCTTTTACCGTCAGGATTGGCGGCTCGGAATCGCATCTGCGCAGCAAGGGGGGATAGTCTGGCGAGTCTTGGAACAGATAGCGCGCGCCTGAGCGGCGGACAGCAGCAATCTCCGCCTCGATGCGGTCGGCTGGGGCCGCGCGATAGGGACTGCCGCGCTTGCCAGCGATGTCGGGCAAAGCCTCCAGGGCTGCCCCCGCCGTGCCGAACCGCCTCAGCAATTGCGCATAGCTGACCGGCCCGACATTGGGCGAACGCAACAAGCGGATTCGCGAAAATGCCTCTTCCCGCGCCAGGTCCAGCGCCGTCTCCGCGCTTACCCCTTGCTGCCCACTTTCGGTTCGGTCCCGGCGCGCAGCCGGGAGATATTGGCGCGGTGCAGCCCGATTACCAACACGGCGAGCACCACCAGCACCGGCACGAACCCGGTGTAACCCAGCGCCCATGCTGCAATCGGCGCAGACACGGCCGCGCTCATCCCCGAGAGCGATGAAATGCGGGTGCCGGCCAGCATCCCCAGCCAGACGGCAGCGTAGATCGCGCCAATTGGCCAGGCGAGACCGAGTGCAACGCCCATCAGCGTGGCTACACCCTTTCCACCTTTGAACTTCAACCAGATCGGAAAGCAGTGGCCTATCACGGCAGCGAGACCGCCGATCGCCGGATCGCCGCCCAGCATATGCCGCGCCAACCACACCGCCGCGAAGCCCTTGCCAAGGTCAAGCAGCAGCGTGGCGGCTGCAAGCCCCTTGCGCCCGGTACGCAACACGTTTGTAGCGCCGATGTTGCCCGAACCCACCGAGCGCAAGTCCCCGCCTCCGGTCAGGCTAGTGAGGAGCAAGCCGAAGGGTATCGAGCCCAGCAAGTAACCGGCAAGCAGCACAGGCAGCAAGGTGGCCAGATCCATCACAATCCCCCGAACTCTGCATCAACCCTTAGCGCGGCAATGCTCTTTATCGGAACGGAAAAATGGCTATGCCGCCGATATGGCCCAAGTTCCCGACGCCGCTGCCCCCCTCCTGCTGTTCGATTCGGGCGTTGGCGGCTTGTCCGTACTGGCGGAAATCCGGAAAGTTCTGCCCGATGCTCCGGTCATCTACGTCGCTGACCACGCCGGCCTGCCCTATGGCGATAAGTCCGAGGCAGAGATTGCCGCAAGGGTCTGCGGCCTGCTGGGGCGACTGGCCGAGCGCTATCAGCCACGGCTCGTCTGCATCGCCTGCAACACCGCCTCGACCATCGCGCTGGCCATGGTGCGCGACGTTCTGGAAATCCCGATTGTCGGCACGGTGCCGGCGATCAAACCGGCGGCCGAGATCACCCAGACCGGCGTGATCGGCCTGCTGGGAACCGCCGCCACGATTCGTCAGCCCTATGTCGACCGGCTCGAGACGGCATTCGCCCGGGGCAAGGTGCTGCTGCGCCATGCCGCCCCCGGACTGGTCGCCGCTGCGGAAGCCAAGCTGCGCGGCCAACCGGTCGATCCCGCCGTCTTTGCCCGCGCGGCAGCCGGTCTCACCGCGCAGGTTCGCGGGGCAGAGATCGATACGGTCGTGCTGGCCTGCACGCATTTCCCGCTGGTCGAGCCTGAATTGGCCGAGGCATTCGGCGGCGCGGTCAATTTCGTCCACGGCGGCAGCGGGATCGCGCGCCGGGTACAGGTGCTGGTCGGCGGACAACGGTTCGACCGCGTCACGGAGGGCCTCGCACTGTTCACCGGCAAGGATGAGGCGGTAGCCCACCAGCTCGCCCCGGCGCTTGCCGATTTGGGACTTCACCAAATCGCCATGCTATAGGGCCCACAAATGACACGGCGCATCAACCTACTGCTTATGATCCTGCTAGTCTTCGTCGGCGCGCCGGTGTGGTATCTGTTTATCGACAGTTCGCCTTGGTCGAGCAGGCCGGCACGGCTGGACATAGCTGGCGCGCGTCAGCTTGTGGCCGCAGGGCGCGGGCAAAAACCTGACTAGGTCGCATTCGAACTCATCGGCTTCCGCAGCTCGACCGGCAATCTGCTGGCCGCCGGATCGAGTTTCCGGCCGCAGCTGGCTGGCGTGATGGCCTATCGCCTCGACGTGCCGGGCGCGCCGCCGATTATGATCGAAACAGGGCCCACACCGGCTCATGCGTAAGAACTGGGTATGGAGAATTTCGATGCGGCTGCTCAGGCGCGAGTCGACGATTTTTTGCGCTCTGCCAGCCTGATCCTTGTGACTCACAAACACGCCGACCATCTCGGATGGCCCGGCCGCGATAACCGCCACGCCCGGTGGCGATGCTATCGCAGCTAAGGCGCGGCTGAACAGATTTCAGGTCCCAGGCGGCCAAGGCAAGCTTACCCTGCCATGGGTATCCGTCCACAAGATTGCGGCTACAATCACACATGACCGACCGCAATTGGTGGCACCGGGCGTGGTCGTGATCCCGACACCAGGGCATTCTCCGGGTTCACAGATGATCTATGTGCAGCTCGCCAATGGCACGGAATTCCTGTTCGTCGGCGATACTGCGCCGCGCGAAGTCAGCTGGCTTGAGCGCCGACCGCCGGCCCGCCTGATCACCGATTTCTCCGCGCCGCAGAACCGGGTCGCGTTGATTGGCTGGCTTAACGGCTTGCACGATCTGGACCGGGCGGAACCGAGGCTGCACCTTATACCGGGACATGACCTTGATTGGCTGATCGACCCAAGCAACAAAACACTGCTGGTCCAGTTGCGTGACAGTTTGCCACAGAAAGTCGCTGGAAAGTGATCCTGCGATGGTCTAGAGGCGCTGCGTTTCGAGGAACCGGCTGCGAAGCCGCTGGGGATTTGCTCTACCCATGAACTACGACAAGATT